>JBNPEE010000022.1:0-49756 GCA_051117475.1 Anaerolineae bacterium
GATGTTATACTAGGTGTAAAATTAGATTAAGGATCGGTTAAAATAACATGATAGACGAGCCAAAGAACGACCGTCAAAGTGAAAAACCGGATCCTTCCATCCCATCCCCGCGTCCGGTTTATAGTACCAAAGACTACAGTTCTAAACGCCATAACCCGCCGCCCCCGCCGATACAACCGTCGGCGGCACGTGACCGTGTACGCCGACGGCGAATGAATCGCAACAACTCGGTGGGAGAGTGGGCATGGGTCGTCGTTGCGGGGGCATTATTCGCTGTGGTGCTGGTCGTTAGTTTTGGCGCATTTGTGATTGTGCAAGCGACTAACACTGAAACAATTCCCTTGCCAACTGCGAACGTCATCTTGCCGACGGCTGTTGTCGCGCGAAGTGAATTCGAGAGTCAATCGCTCGTTGATCAAACACTGGTTCTCGATGATGGCAGTAGCATTCGCTTAGAGCCATGGGATGGCGAATCCCGTTTCACAATGGTACTGGTTGGTTTAGATCGCCGTCCGGAGCAAACCGGGCTTGCTTTTCGCACTGACACGATGATGCTTGTCAGCATTGACCCTGCAACCAATCGCATCGGCATTTTGAGCTTACCGCGTGATACTTATGTGGTGATCGATGGCTATATCTCGCGCCAGCGGATTAACTCGGCGATGGTATTGGGTGAACTGCAAGAAGTCGGGTATGGGCCAACACTGATGCGACGTACCATCGCGCGTAACTTCGGCATCACGGTTAATGATTACATGGCTATTGATTTTCAAGCGTTCATTGATTTAGTCGATGCGGTTGGCGGGGTATCGATTGAAACAAGCTATACGATCAATGATCAGAGCTACCCCAACATGAATTACGGCTATGATCCATTCTATTTGCCAGCTGGAGCGCATTTTCTCAATGGGTATGATGCGCTACGTTTTGCGCGTACCCGCCATGGTGATAGCGACATTCAGCGTGCTGAACGTCAACAACAGGTGATACTGGCCCTGAGAGATCGCATTCTCAATTTAGATATGATTCCCAGTTTAATTGTACAAGCGCCGAGCTTGTGGAATTCCTGGCAGGACAACATTTACACAGGCTTATCATTGGAACAAATCATTCAACTAGGTCTGTATGTGCGCAATGTCCCACGCGAGAATATCTCGTTGGGTGTGCTGGATTATCGGTACTTACAATCGTGGTCAACGCCGGAAGGTGCATCCGTATTAATCCCTAACGTCTCTCGTTTGCCGGAACTGATGACGCAGATTTTCGGCAGCAATTATAATCAGTGACGGTGACAAAACTCCTAAGCACACAAAAGCGGCATCGTCGGGTTGACGATACCGCTTTCAATGAGTCCAAACCTGCTCTGCCGTGTGATAGCCGATTTTGAGACCTGCTATTGCAGGTGGGTACGCTGCGAACACTTTCCGTCTCAGCCACGCAGGCATATCACGTCTAGCGTTCCTAACTCGCGTTCCCTTCTCGTGAGTGTTGGCCCAAAATATGGTGCAAATCATCACGTACATTGCAGGTTACATCAGTTATACCAGAAATCAGCAGTGCTTAACAGGGAAAATCACCCCAGACACCCCGAAAAACCAAAGAAAGTCACTTTGTCATCCAAACAAGATGATTTATGGCTAAATCCGATTGAGCAAAGCTAAAGTCTCCGCCCGCTCGTGTGCGATTATTCCACGCATGCTTTTTCGGATGGAAGCTCAGTCATCATCTTCATCAATCTCAATTAGGGCGATGCTCAATTGTTCCAACTGACCTTCTTCAGGGCGTGAAGGCGCGCCTGCCATAATGTCCGCACCGGTCTGCGTTTTGGGAAAAGCTATCACCTCACGGATGTTGGGCTCGCCAGCTAACAACGCGCACACACGATCTAATCCCCACGCAATGCCACCGTGAGGCGGTGCGCCATACTCAAAGGCTTCTAAGATATGCCCGAATTGCTCCATCGCATGTTCCATAGTTTGCCCGATTAACGGGAAAATCTTCTTCTGGTATTCGCGGTCATGGATACGGATACTGCCACCAGCGACTTCGTGCCCGTTGCAGACCATATCGTATTGACTGCCCCGCGTCTCACCCGGTTGATCTTCGATCATGTGGGCATCTTCTGGCAGGGGCATGGTGAACATATGCTGTGAAGGATCCCAGCGTTGTTCATCCTCGTTCCATAGGAACATCGGAAAATCGATCACCCAGCAGAACGCCAGCGTATGCGGATCGAGCAAGCCGAGTTCCTGCGCCAGAAGGGGACGCAAAGAAGCGGTAACATCCCAGCACACTTCCCGCTTATCGCTGACGAACAGCAGGAGGTCACCGCCTTCGGCACCCATCAACTCGAACAATTCTAACTTTTGCTCAACGGTGAAGAATTTACCAATCGGCCCCAATACCTGACCCTCTTCTTCGGTGGGCAATGCCATCCAAGCCAGGCCTTTCGCGCCAGCTTTTTTGGCTTCGTCTTCAATAGATTTGGTGAAAGCTTTGAGTTTAGTGTTACTCATACCTTTGATGGCACGCGGTGCACGGATACATTTGACCGGCTTACCCGCTTCGACGTTGCTCACAAATACCTGAAAACCACTCTTGCCAGCTAATTCACTGATGTCGATAGCGCGCATATCATAGCGAATATCCGGACGATCTACACCATACCACTCCATCGCATCTTTATAGAGAATACGGGGGAAAGGCGTTGCCTGAATGGTCTTATCCGTTGCGACAGTCTGCACCAACTCGATCATCATCTTCTCGTTGAGCGCCATCACATCTTCGCGTTCGACAAAACTCATCTCCAGATCAAGCTGGGTGAATTCTGGTTGACGTTGACCGCGCAGGTCTTCATCGCGGAAGCACCGCGCAATCTGGAAATATTTCTCAACACCAGCAACCATCAACATCTGTTTGAGCTGTTGTGGCGATTGTGGCAGGGCGTAGAATTTACCCGGTTGTAAACGGCTCGGCACGAGAAAATCACGTGCGCCTTCTGGCGTGGTTTTAAATAAGATCGGCGTCTCAACTTCGATGAAATCTTGACGATCTAGATAATCACGGATGAACTTGATGGCGCGATGACGCAATACAATATTCTTCTGCATCTTCTGGCGGCGCAGGTCAAGATAGCGGTGCTTCATGCGCACGGCTTCGTCTAAACCTTCTTTTTCGATGCGTTCATCGTCGTTGATATAAAAGGGTGGTGTTTTAGCTTCATTTAAGATGGTGATTGCCGAAGCCACCACTTCGATCTGTCCAGTGGGTAAGTTATCATTTTTGGTCTCACCCGGACGCTCAACCACTTCCCCCACAACTTGAATCACGTATTCGTTGCGGGTTTTATCAGCGGTGGCATGGGCATCAGAGGCAATATTTTGATCAAGAGTAACCTGTGTAATTCCCCAGCGATCGCGCAAATCAATAAAAATGATCCCGCCTTGATCCCGTCGACGGTTGACCCACCCTGCCAACGTGACCATTTGTCCGATATGCTCCGAGCGGAGTTGTCCGCAAGTATGCGTTTTCAACATAAGTTCTGATGCTCCTTGTTGCTCGTTAAAAGGTCAAACAGCGTCAATACACATCCTCTGCGTGTGACCAATGATTAGAAAAGAAAGTAGATCAAAGCATAACACGCTGAATAAAATGTTCAAATAGGTATTATGCCAAGTGCAAAACGGGCGACTTGCACAAAGTTAGAGGGTATCCGGCATTACCCAAATGCCGATACGTTTCTGTGGTAAGCGCAACCAATCCACTAAATCGGTGAGATCTGCCTCTGCCTGATAATAACGCCGTACCGCATACTCAGGAAAATCAAAGACCTCAATCACTGACCCATCGATGAAGATCACTTTACTGAGATCATCCGACGCCACCACCTTGAGCCGTTTAGACGGTAACGAAGCCTGTATCTCGGCGAGGTCATGGGCATGAACATCATGAAATTGCCGATAAGCACGCGCTAGCTGATGATCCAAAATCTCGCGGGCAGGGGTCACCGCCAGTTGATTGTTCTCTAGCAACATCAGTTCCATCGGCACGGACATCGTGCCTGCCCAATGTTCAGCTTGTGTATCATCGGCTTGGCGTGTCTCTTGCAACCAGCCTATCATCAAGCGCCTGCCACTGGGGTCTTCAAAGGTTAGCGGTGCATAAAATGGATGATTGCCCAGAGTGCCATGTGTCTCCACAATGAAATGATTATTCCAGAACAAACCGACAAAATACTCAACATGTGAGGTTGGCATCACCGAAACCAACAACACCCACTTATCACCGAGGGGGAAGAAGTTCGGGCACTCATAGATAAAGTCATTCTGTGCATCATTGCTGACCAACACATCAACATATTGCCATTCGTAGAGCGTCTCGCCTTCGTACAATAAGATTACATCCGCCCCACCAAGCGCTCCTGATCCAACCACCATCTTCCACAAACCATCCTGTCGCCAAACATACGGATCACGGAAACCCGCGCCTGTCAGGTGTGGTGGCATCGCCAGTTGTAGAGGATTATCGGGATACTTGTGCCAATCGCATAGATCATCATCTGTGCTGGTGGCGATACAAACAGTTTGATGCTGGTGCTGATCGCCCTGTACGCCCGTATAGATAATCGTTGCTACACCACCATCATCTACCAAACACCCTGACCACACGCCCTGCTCATCGGCGCTTTGTGCAGTAGGCGCGAGGGCAATTGGCAAATCCTGCCAGTGAACAAGATCCGAGCTAACCGCGTGTCCCCAGTGCATCGCACCCCATTGAGGCGCATAGGGATTATGTTGATAGAACAGGTGATATTGCCCCCGCCAGTAAACCAATCCGTTGGGATCATTCAACCAGTTTTGAGGGGCGGTGAAATGGAACGACGGGCGCAGAGGGTCGTCTACTCGTTTACGGCGATAATCGACAGCGTTTGACATGCTCGGCTCCACAATTTGCGACGGTTTAAGCAAAGCATATCAGCATGTGCGCCTTTGATCTATGGAGTTTTTCACTACGGGGCAAATTTGCCCCTTTGCTCAGCGCACAGGGCACTCTAAACTAGCGAGCAACCACACAGAGAAAGAGTCAGCATGATGAATCAAACAAGCGAGCAACAAGAGACAACTCACAACATCAAACAAATCTTAGCGCCGAACTTCACCTTCACTAAACGGCAATTAGGGATCATCTTATTGAGCATCGGTGGATTAGCTTTCATCGCGATTCTGGCCATTGATCTCATCGGAGGTGGTCGTGAGAGCGGAATTGGTCCCGCGCAAGCCTCTGCGTTGGTGGTGATGGCAGGGGTGGCATTATTGGGCGCATCCCTGATTCCACTTGGAGATAAACCGGCATGACCATCCGCGACGTTCACATCAGCTTGATGAGCATCGCCACAGCAATTTTGCTGTTTGCACTCTTGATTCTGCTGGCGTATGGTTACAACCTCATCACCTTTCCTTATGATTACGATCAGGGCGAAGGATTTGAGTTAGTCGATACCATCATGTTCAGTGAATTTCGTTACCCGTATCAGAACACAGATAGTTACCCCTATTACTCCAGCAATTATCCGCCCCTATATCACGTTCTCGCGGTACCGTTTGTGTGGTTGTTCGGGGCGGGATACTGGTATGGGCGCTTGCTGAGCTTAATTGCCACACTATTCGGCGCACTGGCAATCTTCTACGTGGTCAATCGAGAAGGTGAGCATCGTTGGTTAGCCGGTTTATCGGCACTGGCGTTCCTCTCGTCAAATACGGTTTATCATATCGCGCCTCTCTTTAGGCAACATATCATGATGGTCATGTTTGAGATCATCGCAGTAGTGATCCTCGCACGCGCCGTACCCCGTCAGCAAAACAAAAGCATTCTGCTGGGTTTACTGCTCATCATCATCGCGGGATATACCAAACAACTGGCAACCTTCACTGCGATAGCTGTGCTGGCATGGATGGTCTTGCGTAACCCTCACCACGCTATCATCTGGATCACGCGCTTTGTGCTAGCCGGTGGCGCGATCTTCTTATGGCTCACCATTGATACCAACGGCGAATGGTGGCGACAGGCGATTGTCGCCAATGTCAACCAATTCAACCCATTTCAGACATTCGGGCTGACAGCATTATGGTTACGCTTGCATCTGCTGTTGATCGTACCGGCAGTGTTGATGGTTCTGTACGAACTCTATTTTGAGCGCTTATCGCTCTATAGTGTGTGGTTTGTGGTGACAACGGTCTTCGGGGCCTTCGGCAGTGGCACATGGGGCGCGGGGGATAGCTACTTCGCCACTAGCATTGCGGCGATGTGCATCTTGAGCGGCATCTTCTTCACCAAATTGATCCAGCACGATTGGTCAAGGGTAGTTGAGACACGCTACCGTCGATGGTGGTCACAGTTGCAACTGCCACAAACTGTCATCGTGCAGGGTGCACTGGTGATTATACCTCTGCTATACATAGGTTACGGTGTAATGACCTTCAAAATGCCCACTGATGGTTGGTTATTCGGCACGGTGGCAACGGTGCTGAACGTTGAACCGAATGTGATGGGACGACACTATGACAGCGCCGGTTATAGGGTAGAGGGTTATGCGAATATCGGTCATTTTGTCACAGCAGAAGATCACACCAACGGAGATTACATCGTGGAGCGCATCAATCAGACCGATACCCCTGTAATGAGCGAAGAAGCCGGTTTTAGCCTAGCGGCGGGGCGCGATGTCATCACCAATCCCACACAACTACGCAATTTATGGTTGAATGGCATGTGGAATGGTGATGAGTTAATCGCTGATATTGACGACCAGATCTTTGGTCTGATTATCTTTCGGGCGCAATTTTACCCTGTACCCGTGCTCGAAGCGGTCGGCGAACACTATGTAATCGATGAGACAGTGAGGCTCAACGGCTTCGAGTACCAGTTATTGCGCCCGATTGATCAATAATCATCGTCAAAGCCAAAGCCAGCTTGACGACCTGATGGCGAACTCAAACCTAGTGGACGGCGTTGTTGTAAGAAACTACCGTCCAGCTTCATCTGGCGCAGTAAGCTATCCACAGATGATTGGAGCATATCGAGCGAAACATCTGTCTTGCGATCATGAGCGGCGAGCATTCGCGCGTGAAGTGCGACCTCACGCACAAAAGCGCCCGGTTGCTTGAGTAATTTTGGTGTGATCTGGCTGTGTTCATCAATCCACTGATCGGACATGTAATGACGCAACATCTGCTCGGCAATTGATTCACTCTGGATAGTTGGCACAACGAAGATGCGATCCAATCGTCCGGGACGCTTGAACACGCGGTCATCAATGGCTTCAGGATAATTGGTAGTAGCGATCATCAGTGTGCCCTTACTGTTGTTCGGGCTTTCGACACCATCCAACACGTTGAGAATCCGTGCTTTATCGTCGCCACGCAGATAGGCATCAATTTCTTCAACAATTAACAAAGTGGGCAAACTTGCCGAAGCCACCGCCTGAAACGCCCGTTGCATCTTCTCGAAGGTTGCTCCATCGCGATCACTGCCACTGACATAGACCACAATGCGGCGTTTGTTGAGTGCGTGCTTGGCGAGTGCCGCACAGAGCATCGTCTTACCTGTACCGGGCACACCTGCCATCAACAATTTACGAAAGGGCGTGAGCTTCAGCTTATGGTAAATATCAACACCCTCATTGAAGAAGGCTTCAATGTCATCCATGATCGCGCCTTTGAGTCGTTCATCAAGGATGACATCATCCCATGACACATTGGGGTCAAAGAAGGATTCTGTGCCACCAATGATATATACATCACGCCGACGACGAATGCGCGGACGCACTGCCCGCGAACAAATCGCCTCAAAGCTTGCCCATGTATCAAGCCGATCTTCCGGCACCAGCGCAATTGCGGTCAAATCCTGTACATCATCATCAATGTAAGAACTGGCATAAATCACATCGAAGATGGCGCCATCATCATCGCTAAAGTTAAAAATAAACGCGCCGGCTGTGCTGGTCAGCACCATTTTACGGCCCCGTGCACCATAATCGCTGATAGGGATCACAACGGAAGACTCAACATCTGTGATACCTAAGTAACGCGCCTTACCTCGCACACGGCGATTGGACTTAATTTTATCATGCGCAATTTTGTTACTGCAATCTGGTGATGCCCAGATCGTGACATACGGCGCATTACCATAACGGGTTTTCCATTCTTGAGCCGCCCACTCTACGAGACGTTCATAACGCATTCCGTCACCTTTGCTATCTCTTTTTGGTTTACGAAATCCAAAGTTCAAACCGCCTGACCGCCGACGCGCAGAACGCGAGCGACGATTGGATTGTGATGAGGTCATACTTAACCAGAATTTCTCTATCTTCCTTGGTATGTGTGGTAACCCAAACAGAGCTTAGTCAGATTATGCTCGACGATGTGCCTGCTTTTGATTATCATCACGTTTAGGTTGATCGGCAACTTGTCGAAATACACCGATCAAAACCCATACAAGGGTATCATAACATCAGCCACTTAGCACCAGCAGAAAGCAAAATCATGACAACACTGTATATCACTCATGAGCAATATCGCGAGCACCGTATGCCCCACTATAACCATCCCGAATATCCAGGACGGATCGAGCAGGTGTGGCAAGTCTTGCAGGATGCTGGACTGGATAAACGCATGGCTACTGATCTGCCTGTTCCAGCTACCGATGAGCAGATTTTGCGTGTGCACACACAATCACATCTCGACACACTCACACGCATCAGCCAGCAGGATGAGTTGGTGATGATCGATCAAGATACCTATGCCTTGCCAAGTTCGCCACAGGTGGCACGCTTAGGTGCAGGTGGTGTTGTAAGTGCGGTTGATGCCGTCATGGAGGGTACAGCCGAGAATGCACTGGTAGCAGTGCGTCCACCGGGGCATCATGCAACATCCAAACGTGCTATGGGGTTTTGCCTGTTAAATAATATCGCAGTTGGGGTACGCTATGCACAGGCAATATACAGAGCAAGGCGCGTGGCAATTGTCGATTATGATGTGCATCATGGGAATGGCACACAAGATATTTTCTACGAAGACGGTACAGTCTTGTTCATCTCCACACATCAATACCCATATTACCCGGGCACCGGTGCGTTGAAGGACATCGGACGTGGCACGGGTGAGGGGACTACGCTCAACATCCCCTTACGTGCTGGTCACGGTGATAGCAACTATGTCAAATTATTCGAGCAGGTGGTGCGTCCGGCAATCATGCGCTTTCAGCCTGATCTGATCTTAGTCTCGGCAGGGTTTGACGCACACCATGTTGATCCACTGGCATCAATGCAACTCTCACACACCGGTTATGCGATGCTCATCCGCCAACTGATCGAAATGGCGCAAGCAGTCTGTGGTGGGAAGATCATTTTTGTGATGGAAGGCGGATATGATCTACCTGCACTGGCACACGGGATGCGCAATATTGCACACGCTCTGCTCAGAGAGGATGAGATCAGCGATTATTACGGGGCGTCACAAAACCGTGAACCTGAGATTGAACCGTTCATCAATGAGTTACGGATGCTTCACGATTTGCCCTGATTCGCAGGAATGCGTTTTCCGAAGCGGTGCAAGATCGCCAGCGTGATCCAGATAGAGACGGTCATCGCAACACCGAGGAACCATGCCCCTGTGCCCACAACCACTCCTACTGATGCCGTTACCCAGATGCTAGCGGCAGTCGTGAGATCACGCACGCGATCTTTCCCTTGGAAGATCACTCCAGCACCTAAAAAGCCGATACCAGATGCTACGGCCGCCGCAACACGAGAGCTATCAGCGTTATCAGGGAAAGCATGAAGACCGATTGCCGCAAAGGCACAGGCACCAATCCCCGCGAGCATGTGCGTGCGTAGACCAGCCGATTTATCGCGCCGTTCGCGGTCTAAACCTATCATGGCGCTCAGGAAAGCTGTCAGTAACACTTGTCCAAAGATTTGCATTTGCAGGTCGAGTGTCATGGCTCATTACTTTCTTTGCGTGTAGATCGTGGTGGATGAGTGCGTGCTCATCCACCGATGAAAAATTACGAAACAATATCTTCGATACGTCCGCGCAGATCAACGACTTCACGCTGATAACGCTCTAATTTGTTCTGTTGCTCCGCATAGCGTAAAGATAATACTTCCAGACGGCTAAAGACTGGCGTTAACACTTGATTACCGTATTCTGTCAGGCGTTTACGCTCTTTTTTGGTGAGTTCGTCCAGTGCCTGATGATAATTACGGATCAACGTATCGATGCGCGTGTTGAATTGTTGCTTGGCATCTCGTGATACACGTCGCACATACATCACGGCAGGTACACCGGCGATGATCGCGATTGCCCCACCGACAACAGCAATGGGTAAAGCGAAGGGTGCGCCACCAATCAGTGGGCCCGGCGCGAGTACCGCTGCAATCAATGCGACAATCCCGCTCAAAGAAGCGAGTAACGATACTTGAAAACTACTCATGTTGTCATCAAAAGTACGCTTGAGTTCGTTCACCACTTCGCCCGATGAGTAAGACTTGAGTTCACTCTCGGCAATCCGAATAGCGTTCTGCAATGCCTCACGTTGTTCAGCGTAGATACTACTATCAAGACCGCTCGCTTCTTGCTCCATCATATCCTGCAAGCGGTTAAGGCGCTCAATCACTCCACGCCAGTACAAGCGGCTTTGATCAACTACAGCGTTGATATAACCTTCGGCGGTATCGTTAATATCGCGCAGTGAACGCCCGATCACCATCTCTTGAAATTCGTCTTGCAGTTTGTTCTTATCAACACCACGCCCCAACTTACGTACAGTTAGATTGGTTTCAATGAAGTTGATCCCACGTGAGCGCACACTCTCTAATACAGTGTCAATCTCAGCGGATGCAGATTTCATCTGTTGTTCTAAACCTAGTGATTGCTGTTCAAGCTCGCTCTGCACATCTTTAACCTTTACAATATCACTGCTGACCACATCACGGTTCTCTTTGAGATTCTTTTGGTGCGACTGGATCAAGCCGAGTACAGTATCCAATTGGGAGAGCAGTTTTTGTTTAGCAACCGGTGCTTCGGCATATACGCCTCGCAAATGTGCTTTGACCGCACCGATATTACCCGGATCACTGTTGGTTTCGTTTACGATATTGTCCAACGCCTCTTTTGCCGAAACCATGAAGATCAACGGCTCAAAATCTAGCGTATCTTTGACCTGATTCTCGATGAAGCGCCGTACTTCAGCTTGTTCGTTTGGTTTCAACAAATCAATTTGATTGATGACTAATATGATCTTTTTGTTATAATTTTTTGCCAGCTCTAAGTAGAGCCGTTCCGTATCGGCAAAGGCGCGTTTAGCACTTAACAAAAAAATCACTAAATCACTACGATGCAAAAATTCTTTGGCGACGGTCTCATGCTTTTGAAAGACTGAACCTGTACCAGGTGTATCGACAATCGCCACACCTGGCGCACCGGTATTGGGGTGTGCCCATTCACGCAGGCTGTTATCGCTCACAGTTGGGTTACGGTCTATTTCTTCTGCGTAGCGGATCAATTCGATGAATTCGGTGGTCGGTGTGATACCCATCGGCAACAGTTTTTCACCAACGAGCGCGTTAACAAAGGATGATTTACCTGCGTTAAATTCTCCAATCACGACGACCATAAAGAACATGTTACGCAAGTCATTCGCCATATCGCGCAATTTCTTCACATCTTGTTGTTGGGGTTCGCCATCAGATGTCAGCGCCAAGGCAACATCATCGATGATCTCAATCGCTTTTTCACGCAGAGCCGCCATCGGGCCTTCAAGTGTCGTGGTAGGTGGAATGGTCAAGATGTCCTCACTTTCCTACAGTATAATGCCGAAGATTTTGCGCTTACCGAGCGCGTTCAAGGCTTCTTCAATCTTGCTGATATCCTGTGCACTAGTGTTCAATGCCGCCAGTTGTTCATCCTGAATGCGTGCCTGCGCTTCAACAAGGCGCGTCAATGGGTTGATGGTATCATGCCGTAACTGCATGCCATATTCAATCTGTTTATCGGCAGCTTTAGTCAAGATATCCGTATAGCTTGCCTGTAATTTGAGCAAGCGGTTAACATACTCGGTATGGATCATGCGCCCGCGCAATGGCAAGGCTGCAAATCCCAGTAAGGCTGCACCTAACAAAACAATCAGCGAGATAATCGCGAGTGGAAACTCTGCGACACTATCGACAAAATTCCAGCTATACACCAGCGCAACCATCAAGATCACTATGAATAATTCCCAGATAGCAAGATAAACGAGCGTATTACGGCGCACACTCTCCAGCTTTTCGGTCTCGACAGTTTTCGCTTCGCGCTCTATTTCCTCAAGTTGTGGGCGAATATCTTGCAAAAACGAGCGATCATACACGGCAGGCGCTTGTATTTTGCCGATGAGCTTATCGTCCATATCAACAGGCAGGTTATCAATCTCTTTTTTGCCATATTTGACCAGATCATCGAGATCTTGCATATCACGCCCTTCGAGGCGTGGTGCTAACTTATTGACCTCACCCTGCAGTTCGTCAATGGGCTCAAAGACATTGTAGCGTTTGAACACGCCCTCCATATACGACGGTGTGCTATCGCGCCGTAACAGGCGGGCTAAACCAAATAACTCCATCATACCCCGCCCCAACGAACTCAGGGCACGTGAGAATTGGAAAATTTCGAGGATGGCATCGGCACTGCGTTCACCTGTTTGACGAAAGCGCGCTTCGACTTCGGCATTCACATCGCGCACGGTGCGTTCTTGTTCACTTTTTTGTGAGACTAACTGCTGATCGATGTTGTCGTTGATATTACGATAGCGGTCAAAAGTGGTCTGATTATCGCGCACAGCTTGCAACGCGCCAGCATGAACAGTCTGCACGATTTGAAGAGGAGTTTGTAATTTTTGGCGCAGGCGATCCGCATCGTTCAATTGCTTGTTGATATAGGCTTCAACCTTATGTAGACCACTTGCTTGCCAGCGTTCCTCATCGAGTACGCCACCTTCTCGTGCTTCTAAGCCAATCTTGGCACTGACTAACCATATTTCTGGTTCAAAGCCGAGTTTATCTTTGCTCTGGTTTGCCACGTATTCCTTGACCGTCTCGCGTTCTTCTTCGTTGAGCAGATCGGCCTGACTGATAATGATGATGACTTTCTTACCATAGGTTTTGAAAGTCTGTAAGTATTCCAGATTGCGTTGGCTCATCACCTGTGTCGCAATCATCACCAGCAAGACCACATCCGCACGATGCAAGAATTTGCGTGTGGTTTCTTCATGGTCTTTGAAGATCGATTCTAAGCCCGGTGTATCGACAAAGCTCACTTTGCGCAAGAGTGGTGATGGATAAAAGACGGTATCAACGCCACCCGCCGTACCCATGTTCTGAGCTTCTTCACCCCAGCGAAGGATGCTAATGCGATCTGTAGTCGGGACAGGCCCGATCTTGAGAAACTCATCTTCGCCTAACAGCGCGTTGATAATGCTCGATTTGCCCGAACTAAAAGGCCCTACGAGTACCATCAGATATGGGTGATCAGCATGAAACATGGCATCACGAACTTGTCCGATACGTTGTTCGTCTATATGATCGATGCGAGGCAAAATCTCCAGCATATTGGTGATAAGTTCATACTCACGCTTACGGATTGCCTCATAATCCTGGATAAGTTTGGGTTCCGAAGCAACTTCAGCCAAATTTGTCCCCTGTTCGCTAAATATCGAATAGAAAAATCCGCAAATTTCCACGAATTCAGTATACTAAATTAGTATTCAGCATAGCTGTAAACAATTTATGATACAACATTGAACTCATATTAAACCATTTTTGATAGATACTCATTAAAGTGGGAATCGATGACTGACCCTCTGAAGCACCAACAACTCAATTTACTCATTGCCATGGATGCCTTGCGTGACGGCATCGACGAAGACAGCGATCCGATGATGATGTTTCGTCACATCGTGCAGTTGCTGAAAGCCTATTTTGATGCGGATGCATGCAGTATATTGCTGGTGGATGTCAAAACCGGCGAAACGGAGTTAATCGCCTCAGTGGGGATGCCTCAAGACATGGGCATGACCCTCGCTAGAGATGCTATGCTCTGCGAGACACCACAACCGATCCCACGAACAGCATGGCAACAGACGCTCGGCTTACGCATCTTCATTGACCGTGAAAAGACCGTTGCGGGCGGTATTGTGCTGGCACGCGATGGCATACCATTCGAGCAAGATGCGCTTGATCTACTTAAACTCGCGGAAAGCCAGATCGATTCCGCGGTGATTCAAGCGCGTACTATGTGGCGTTTAGCCGAGCGCAATCAAGAATTAGAGGCAATCTATCAGATTGATCGACTGCGGGATGATGCCACCGATGAAGACATGCTGTTCAACAGCTTCGGCAAACTACTGATGCAACAGTTCAGTGGCACATTTTGCCAGATTATCATCGCCAACAAAGAGACACGCTCACGCGAAATACGTTGTCTGATTAATCCGCATGGATTAAGTGAGTATCTCACTAAACAAATCATCGAGTTAACACGCGACATCCAAACCACAACCCTGATGCCAATCTCAGAAGATTTCGGCGATATTCACTTGCTCGCCGCACCCTTCATCGTATCCGGGCACCGCTTAGGTGCAGTGGTTATCGGACGACAGCGCGAGTTCGCAGTGCGGGATACGCGCTTGATGGTCGCGATGAGTAGCCAGATGGACTCAGCAATCGTCAAAAGCCGTACAGCCATCGAATTGATACAACGCACACGTGAGCTAGAGGCTATCTATCGCATTGACCAGATCCGCGATGAACAGCACGATTTTGATCAAATGTTGCACAAAGTGCTGTTAGAACTATGCCATGTGGTAACGAGTCAATTGGGTTATCTAGTCTTGTATAGCGCAGATAAACAAGTACCGATGGAGATTCGCACAACCTTATCGGATGATGAAAGCTCTGCACCCTATCACACGATCATCGAACAGGCTGCTACAGAAGCGCTCAATACAGAAGATATTGTGACGCATAACCACTTATCTGATCCTTTCGGATCGATTATCGCGGTACCACTAATCTTGAACGAACAAGTCATGGGGGTGTTCGGAGCAATTAACAACCAGCGCGGCTTCACTGTTGATGATGGGCGTTTACTGAAAGCCATCACCAGTCAACTCGATTCAGCCGTGTTCGAGCGCCTCGAACGACGACGCATGAGACAGGTGCTCAGTCGCTCAGTTGATCCACAGGTGCTGGATGCCATTCTCAAACGCGCTGATGACAGCATCCTCGCCGGTGAACGGGTAGTATTATCGGTCTTATTCGCTGATTTGCGCGATAGTACCGAATGGGTTGAGCGCACCAATCCGGAAGAATTAGTTGGCACACTCAACACCTTTTTGGGCATGATGACCGATGTCATTTTCAAATATGGTGGTACACTCGATAAATTCGTAGGTGATGAGGTGATCGCGCTCTTTGGTAGTCCAACAATAATGCCTGATCACGCCTTAAAAGCATCACAAGCCGCCATTGAGATGCAGATGGTGCATCAAAAATTACGGCAAGATTATCGCTCACAGGGTAAAGAATTACCGGAGATGGGTATTGGCATCAGCACAGGTGAAGTAATTGCTGGCGAGTTTGGCCCTCCGATCCGTACCGATTACACTGCAATGGGACGGGTGATGAACTTAGGTTCGCGCCTGTGCAGTCACGCGCCCGGTGGGCAAATCAACATCAGCGACAATACCTATCAAGACATCCGGGATCACGCTCGTGTGCGTGAACTAGACTCACAACCAATGAAGGGGATTCAGCGCGTAGTGAAAACCTACGAGTTGCTGAGCATCAAAGCATGACACTGAACAACTCAATCCGGTATCACAATCAGCAATTATACGTGGATCAGATCGCGGCGGCGGACATCGTGACGCATGTTGGATCGCCGACGTATATTTACAGCTTACCAAGGGCGCTCGCTAATTATCAACGAATTCGTGATGCCTTTGCAACGCTCGATACACACATCCACTACAGCGCTAAAGCCAACGCTAACCTCAAGGTGTTACAAGCACTGATCAGGGCAGGCGCAGGCATTGATTGCGTCAGTGGCGGTGAAATCTTCAAAGCCTTACAGGCAGGCGCTCAAGCTGAACAAATTGTATTTGCGGGTGTAGGCAAATCCACTGACGAGATCACCTATGGGCTGGAACAGGGTGTGGGTTGGTTCAACGTTGAGAACATCAAAGAGCTTGATTATATCAATCGGCTCGCCGAAGGTATGGGACGTGCTGACATTAAGGTTGCGCTGAGGCTCAACCCAGAAGTGACGGCTAACACACACCCGTATATTGCGACCGGTCATGGCGGGGCGAAGTTCGGGCTAACAGCGGATAGCATCGCTCATATCTTACAAAACCAAGATGATTGGGCACAACTCAATTTTGCTGGTTTACATGTTCATGTTGGCAGTCAACTTGGCGATACAAACGCGACAACAGGTGGCATTGAATCTGCATTGACGCTCATCCATCCTTACCCGCAGATACGCACGCTCAATATCGGTGGAGGCATTCCCGCATCTTATACCGATGATCACATCCTACCCACTCCAGAAAACTTCGTCCGTGCGGTTGCGCCTATGGTCGATGGCTATCAACTAATTTTAGAGCCAGGGCGCAGTATCATCGCAGATGCTGGCGTTTTGATGACGCGCATCTTATATATCAAGCAACAAGCAGGTCAATATTTCTATATCGTTGACGGCAGTATGACTGAACTCATCCGCCCGATGCTCTATCAGGCACAGCATCAGATTGTCTCTGTCAAGCAACAAACAAACGTCCCGACGCGCCCGACACAAATTGTAGGACCAGTTTGCGAGACAACCGATGTGTTAGGGCGTGATGTGTCTTTGCCTACAATGCAAGTAGGTGATGGCATTGCAATCTTAACCACAGGTGCGTATGGCGCAGTGATGGCAAGCTCTTATAATGCGCGGCCGCGGCCGGCAGAAGTGGTGGTTACAGAAGATGGTGAGCATTGGCACATCGCACGCAAGCGGGAAACTTATGAGGATTTGATTCGTGATGAGTTATTGGATTGAGTCGGTAACAAAAAAGCCTCATGATGAGGCTTTTGTTGTGGTGATAGTGTGACTTGAACACACGACCTGTCGATTATGAGTCGACCGCTCTGGCCAGCTGAGCTATATCACCTTATTAGAAAGAGTCGCGGGGGCAGGATTCGAACCTACGACCTCCGGGTTATGAGCCCGACGAGCTACCACTGCTCTACCCCGCACCATTTGTTGTTATTTGCCCCGTTTTTTCGAAGCTTGTGTATCGTATCAATAGGGCATTGTAAAGTCAAGAGCTGACTTATATTCTAAGATAAATCCAACAGAAATTTTGTTTGCTCACGCATCTTCGTTATCGATAGCTTGTTGAGTCACACGGTTGATCTCATCGAGCGTTGCACCCTGCACTTGTTCGATACGTGCCATGCGTTTCTGAAATTGCATCATGGCGTAATTGACAAAATCATCAATTTGCAAACCAAAAGGAATCGGATCATAAGTCGCGAAAGCTTCGGTGATAACCCCTATTGCCGGCATCAGCAATTCGTTCATCTTTGCTTGAGCAATCTGCCATAACGTGGGATCAGCAGCAACCAGGCGTGAAATCAAGTAGATGCCATAGGCAATATGACGGGATTCATCCTGCTTGAGCTTGGTGATGCCTTCCAGATTTCCCGGCATGATATTGTTATTCTTGAACATCGAATAGTAGCTATGATAGCCTGTCTCAGCGAGTACGCCTTCAACGATCATATTATACGTCACTGAAGCGATCACCTGTGCTTCTGGCGATTGATCGTGCATCAGGCGGTCAAGTGCCTGTGGTAGTGCATTATAAAAGATATGATGATAGCTGGGCGAATGATAGGCGGTCAAATCTTGCTGATTGATCTTCAGCACTTCTTCCAAAAAACGTTGGAAGAAATCGGTATGTTTAGCTTCTTCCCACAGGAACGTCGTCAAGAACATTTCTTCTTCGATGCGCCCCTCGTTAGCAATTGCCATCATCAAAGGTAATAAATCAAGCGTGACGGCTTCTTCGCCAGCGACAAAGAGCGCGGTCAAGCGCAAGACCACATCACGTTCATCAGCAGATAGCGCTTTCCAATCTCGCTGATCTTGTGTGAAATCAATATCAGACGGATTCCAGATACCGAACTTCTTGGCCTTCTCAAACAGGCGCATAGGTGGTGTGTGCCGATTGAGACCGCGTGTGGTAGTTGCAAACTGCTGATGTTTTTTCGTGGACATGGTATCCCCTTTAAAATAATAGTTCAATCGATCAATCAGGTATGGCGGCGATACGAAAGCCGATGGTCTGGGATTGTAGATCAGGATTGGCATAGTTACGCACAATCACCTGTGCAAAACTACGTCCTGAATCATACGCACCACCCCGTAAAACACGGGGTGCATCACCAGTAATGTCGGTTGAAAACATCGTGTAATCATTCAAACACCATTCTGAGACATTTCCGCACATGTCGTACACATTGAACGGACTCACCCCACCCGGATACGTGGTGACAGGTGTCGGGCGATTGAGCGCACTGCGCAAGGTATTACAGCGATTCTTGGCGTACTCATCGCCCCACGGATACAAGCGCCCATCATCGCCCTGTGCGGCACGTTGCCATTGCGCTTCTGTAGGCAGGATAAGGGTATGCGGACTGCGTCCGACATGTTCTAACCAGCGGCAAAATGCCATCGCCTCGAACCAGTTGACCTCAGCGCGGGGCACCATAGTTTCTTTGAAGATCGGATCCGTGGGAGCTTGATTCCGCTCAAACCAGTCTTGTGCCTCATCGGAGAAATCCCACCATGTTGGATTGTGATACCCATCCTCCGCACAAACGAAGGTATCAAACTGGGCAACGGTAATCGGGTATTTCGCCAGATAGAAAAAATCAACATCTTGTTTGACACCATCAATGCTCGTTTCGCCAGATGCAATCTCACACCACTCAAATGGTTCCGGTAACAGCTCCAAGAACCGATTGGGCATGACGGTCTGCGGGTAGTTCGTCCCCAACCCCGGCACTGTGACAGTCGTCGTGCTGACATCCACAGGTGAAAGCGGCACATTGGCAAAGCGTTTTTGTAGGTCGAGAATCACCGCTTTCATGTTCGTCAGATAAAAATCACGCTTGCGGATATCTACCCACTGCAAGGAAGAATACCCGAAAGGGATCGACACACGTGCATCACCACGTGCTAATAAGGGAATGATTTGTATATTCATCATACGAGCGTAGTTGAGTTCTTCACGCACCCATTGAGAATTTGCCGCATCAGGCGAGAAGATACACATCACACAACCCGCGTTACGTATGGCTTGCTCAATCGCTAATTGCCATGAGGTAGTGCCCGGTTCCAATTGCTCATCTGACCATACGGCCAGCTTCGCCCGTTGGAGATCAGTCTGAATCCGCTTCATGAACGGCAAATCTTTACGGCTATAACTCAAAAACACATGATGCATCATGAGAAGAACATCCAAAGTCATCGGTGAGTGATTCAGTTTTGAGTATACATTTATGCGTCATTCCACGCTATAATCAATACCCACATAAGAACTGACGTTCTACAGGAGTGCGTGATGCCCGATTTGCGATTGGTCTCAGATTTTGCGCCGACTGGCGATCAACCCCAAGCAATTGAAAAGCTCGTAGCCAACCTTGAAGATGGTGCGAAATATCAGACCTTGCTTGGTGCGACAGGCACAGGTAAGACCTTCACGATCTCACAGGTGATTCAGGCGACACAACGTCCGACACTTGTACTCGCACACAACAAGACACTAGCTGCACAGCTTTACGCTGAGTTCAAAGAGATGTTCCCGAGTAATGCTGTTGAGTATTTTGTCAGCTATTATGATTATTATCAACCAGAAGCCTATGTACCCCGTCTTGATCTGTTCATTGAGAAGTCCACACAGATTAACGATCAAATCGAACGGTTACGCCTATCGACCTCAGCATCCTTATTCACACGGCGGGATGTGATCATTGTTGCCTCAGTCTCGTGCATTTATGGTCTAGGAGATCCGCAAAGCTGGCAAAACGCATCAGTGGGCTTAGCAGTCGGCGAAGAAAAACGGCGTGATAAAATCCTGCGTGATCTCGTGCGTATTCAGTATAGCCGTAATGATCAAGTGCTCAAACGCGGTTCGTTCCGTGTGAGAGGGGATACCCTGGAGTTAATCCCCGGCTACAGCGAAACAGCTTATCGTGTGGCGATGTTCGGCGATGAGATTGAACGCATCACCGAGTTTGACCCGCTCACCGGCGAATTGCTCAACGAACATGATTCAGTGACGATTTTCCCATCTCGCGAATATATCTCTGATGATGAGAACATCCGTCAAGCCATTCACGACATACAACAAGAGCTTGAGGAGCGTCTCAAGTATTTAAGAAGTCAAGATATGCTGGTTGAGGCACAACGTCTCGAACAGCGTGTCAATTATGATATTGATATGATTCGTGAAGTGGGTTTCACATCCGGTATTGAAAACTACTCACGCCATCTGGAGCAACGCCCTGCCGGCAGTGCGCCCTATACCCTGCTCGACTATCTGCCTGCAGACCACCTATTAGTAATTGACGAGAGCCACATGACTATCCCCCAATTACGCGGGATGTATAAAGGCGATCAATCGCGCAAGTCCACATTGGTTGATTACGGGTTCCGTCTGCCGAGCGCGATGGATAATCGCCCGCTTAAATTTGAGGAGATCGGACAACGTTGGAATCAGGTGATCTTCACCAGCGCCACGCCAGGCCCCTATGAAGCAGAAGTGAGCACAAAGGTTGTTCAGCAAATCATCCGTCCGACGGGTGTTGTTGATCCTGTGGTGGAAGTGCGCCCAATCGAAGGACAGATTGATGATCTGTTACAGGAAGTAGCCGCACGCATCAAGAACAAACAGCGCGTACTCATCACCACGCTAACACAGCGCATGTCGGAAGAACTCGCCGGCTATTTCAACGAAATGGGTATCAAGGGGCAATACCTACATGCCGAGATTGACACCATCGAACGTGTGGAAATTCTGCGTGATTTACGAATGGGCGTCTATGATGTGCTTGTGGGAATTAACTTACTGCGTGAAGGCTTGGATCTGCCGGAAGTATCCCTGGTGGCAATCCTCGATGCAGACAAAGAAGGGTTCTTGCGCAGTCAGTCGGCACTGATCCAAACGACTGGACGGGCAGCGCGTCACATCGAAGGCAAAGTGATCATGTACGCGGATAAAATGACCAATTCTATGAAAGCGGCCATCGACGAAACCAACCGCCGGCGCGAGATTCAGGAAGCCTATAACGAGAAACATGGCATTGAACCGAAATCGATCATCAAGTCGATCCGTGATTTGACAGACCGTGTCAAGGCAATGATGGATGATGAGGTGATGGATGACATGCCTGAAGGCGTGAAAGAAGTGGATATCACCGATCTACCACCCGATAAGATGCACAAGATGATCAAAGAACTCGAAGCCGAGATGAAACGCGCCGCACAATCCCTCGAGTTCGAGAAAGCGGCAGCGTTACGCGACCAAATCTTCGAGCTACGGGGCGTGCTTGCGACCGAAAGTGGTAACGATAACCTGCTGATTAGCAGCTAACCTAAATCACCTTTAAAATCCCTTTTTAACTTGCCAAATGCGAGTGTTTGATCTGACTCACCTGTTACATCATTCAAAAATATCCTCCCAGCATTTGGTAAGTTAGCATCAATCTCAAATGTACCCAGATCAATCCAAGCATTTTCAGCGCTGGATTGGTCTATATCTATTACTAACTCTTTAGTGCTATCTTTTATTCCATGTACTTTGTATCTAGCTTTTTTAGTTGACCCATACTCATTTGTAGGTACGAAAATAGATAGTTGATACCAGCCTGAAATCAAGTTCGGAATATACCACTCTACCCATACACCACTCACACTAGAGGCAGTAGGCTTATAGAGAAAAGGATGTCCTTCGAGATCATTTGCTCTATAGAATTCTGCTTTCCCGGTAAATGTACCAGCCCGAAAACCTGCACTATCTGGAATAATTATTCCAGATCTAGCTTCAGATATGTCCTTTAGCTGACTATATACTACCTGTGTTTGTGGCTGCGTAGTAGCATTCATTATATGTGGAGATTCAATAGGAGCATAATTTGCTAAATTGCTAAAAAATCTATCTCTTGGTAATTTACCTTGCCTTACGTCTTCATACTGAGAAATGGAGTACCGAGGAAATTCTTCCCCTTCGAGAAGCAACGGGAATGTTGGTTTGCCTCGTTTTTCAGCATATTGACATTCCCGTAAAACCCAATCACTCGCGTAGGCAGTTGGTGACATTAATACTATAAAGGCCGAACACCCATCTATAGCATCGAATATTTCCCGCTCCCATATCGAACCTGTCTGAAGGTCTAAAGTGTCAATCCAAACCTTGAATCCTTCAGCGTTTAATCTATCCACTAACATGTGACTGTAAACATGGTCTAGTCGACTGTAACTGATAAATATGTGAGACATACCTTCAATTCTTAGATATTGAATACCAGACTTTATTATACTTATTTGTAAGCTTAGCACACCGTAGTTTAAATGTATCAGTACCACGCTAGGTTGCAACTAACAAATAGTTTCACACTTCGAATTGCCCGTTCTTGTAGAATAATTCACCATCGACATGAATCTCGCTGTCGTCGCGCATGTCGCAGATCATATCCCAATGCACCGCACTATCATTTTTACTGCCGGTTTCGGGATAGCCTTTACCGATTGCCATATGAATCGTTCCGCCGATTTTCTCATCATACAGAATGCTACCGGTAAACTTATTGATACCGAAGTTCGTACCAATCGCAAATTCACCAAGATAGCGTGAGCGATCATCTGTATCGAGTTGGGCAAAGAGCAGATCTTCGTTTTGCTCGGCACTAGCTTCAACCACTTTACCGCCTTCAAACTTGAGTTCAATGCCACTGACAGCACGACCGCCCACGATACTGGGATAAGTGAAACGCACCCACCCGTTAACGCTCTCTTCAACCGGCCCGGTGAAGATCTCACCACTGGGCATATTGCGTTTGCCATCGCTGTTGATGAAGACGCGATCTTCAATACTCAAACGGAGGTCAATATTGGGGCCCTTGCAGACAACATCTTTCTTGCCCATCAACCAATCTACTTTGCGCTGTTGCATCGTGCTGAGTTTGCGCCATTCGGCGGCAGGGTCATCATGGTCACAGAAGCATGCCCCGTAGACGAAATCTTCGTATTCTTCGAGGCTCATATTAGCTTCCTGTGCCAGGGCTTCTGTCGGGAATAGTGTCCCTACCCACTTGAACTCCCCACGCGCAGCCCGTCCTAGACGAATATCGAGTAACTCGCGCTGAGCTTTGCGCACCTGTTGCACGCGGCTACCAGCAATATTGCTCTGAGCGCGTGTATTGCCCGGCGCACCCACACGGATATAGACATCAGCCTGTTCGTAATAGAGGCGTGTTGCGGGATCAATCCACTCGATCTGTTGGTTATTGGCTTCGCGCAGGAAAGTGCGGGTCATGTATTCATCACTGAGCATCAAATTCGGATGACCACCCGCTTTGATGACAGCGTCGTAAACATGACGTAGGACGGGCAAGGCGTTGACATCACCTAAGATGCCTACCCATTCACCGGGTTGAACTGCTGTCGAATAGTTGACCAATAATTCAGCGAGGCGTTTCTGACGCAAATCTGTCATTCTGGGCTCCAATTGTTAGCGAAAACACAATAAGTTGTGATAAGTATCTGTATTCATTTCTCGGTTAAATGGGGTCTTCTTCGAGCAATTTTTCGTGTGCGCCTTCCCATTCAGAGGGATCGCGTGTCATCTTCTTGACCTCAATATCGGCAAAATGTGGAAAGAGCTTCATCATGATCTCCGGTAATTGCTCCCATTGTTCCTCACGAATTAGCTTATCCAGTTGTTTGGCATATTGCTCTGACCACATCCATTCGAGCTGGAATTTATCAGCTTTTTGCCAGTAACCACGCTTCTCCCATGCCTTAATGGTTTCGATAATGCTATCGTCAATTTCACGCAGGCAAAAGACAATCATGGCGGTCATATCGCGTACATCATCGTTGATTTCGCCGTTACGTTGCCCCAATCGGCGCAGAATTTCGGCAATAGTTCGCATCATGGCATTGCGTTGTTTACCCGGTGTATTATTGTTAATGACTCGTCCCAAGTTATCCCCCCTGATTTAACTGGTTTGTATGGGGCGTACACCCCGATAAATTCGCACACCACCGAAAGTCTTGAGAATAGTACGCGCATCGCGTTGTGTATCATGTTCCAGTTCACGCGGTGTGCGGGGTGTGTTGCCATTGGCTAAAAATACACGGAACACACTATCAACCAATGAGGCTTGTGGGTTAATAAAATCATCCATTTTCGCGGCTTCTTGAATGGCTAAGCCGAGTTCATCAAGTTGAAAGACCTCGCCTGTCTCTGGATCGACATAATCAACAACCTGATCAGCCTCGGTATCTGCAAATTTCTCGCGGATTTCCGGTGGCAAGTGTGTCAGCATATAGGCACGCAGGTCGTTATTCTCGCGTTCCCACCATTCATAATCTATCTGAAATTTTGTATCGAGTGTGGGCTTGAGCAACACACCCGGTTTAGGTTTATCAGATGTCATAAGCTATGATCCCTTTCTGTTTAGCTTAATATCCAGTAATGATCACCCACATCTTCAAAATCAGGATTAGCGCTCAGTGTAGCGAAGATAGGCCCTGGTGCACAGCGTCGCATCACGTTGACTGCACTGTATAAGGTGGTCGCATGTACTGTGCCTTGTGGGCTAAGGACACTTAACGCCTGCAACATCTCACGAATGATTGTGGCAAGAGGTTTCTTGCCATTTTTACGCGCTAGTTCATCCACACCAGCGAGATCATCTACACCGATGATCACAAGATCATCATATTCTGCACCAATCTGGCGTTTTTTGTTTTCAAACTGAATTTGATTGCCATTCGGTGAGAGAATACGGATATACTCGGTGCGTGGTTTATAGCCTTCATGGCTAACAAGAATTTGCCCTTCTTCTTCACCCGGTTCAACGGTCAAATAGGCACCAACTGGCAAACGATGCTTGGTGTAATAATCCATCAAGCCATAAACATAACGATGTTCATGCACCACCCAACCACTAAACTTCTCATCATCTTCTTTATCGACTAGTTCAACATGGATACGAGGCGCACGTCCTAATGGGAAGATTGCAAGATTCTTAGCATTCAGAGGCAGTGTGCCAGCGCGTCGATGTGGGTAGATGATAGTAGTTGTGGCATGGGGCAAGCGTCCCTCGAATTCAATCTCGGTATACTCATCATCGAGTTCAGTTTCGAGATCAAACATTTCATCACTGAGCAATTCGTCATCGTATTCAATAGGCGTGTAGGCAAGCAATTCTGGCACATCGCGCACGGCTTCAGGTTCCATGCGTTTTAGATACCATAATACCTCACCTGCGGGCCCTACTTCGTCAAAACGATCATCATCGTTGAGCGCAAGATTAAGCGAGAATATTTGTAGCTTAAGTGGTGCATCGCCGATACCCCCAATGTCGTTGATGATATCTTCGGTACGCATAGGACCACCACCGTTAATATCGAGGACAGCTTCAGCGAGGTGCAACATACCAATATCAGTTTCCATCGTCAATTCTTCGGGGAACCAGTAACCGGCTACCCGTTTGAGCGATGGATTTTCGCGCAGAGCTTCATGCACCACACGCATCACATGGTTGTCTTCGACTTCGAGTAATTCATCAGGATCCATGCGGGTTTGGCTAAGGAGAGGGTTACCATCTGAATCTTGACTAAGGACATGATCATGCTGGAAAGTACTGGCAAATTCACGATAGCGATCTGGCAGATTACGCCCATCATCATCAAATTCGACTGCAATCACGGCAAATTCGCCATAATCACTATTATTACCCTCACGCACTTCGGCGACTGTGCCCGTGGCAAGTTCCATTTTGGTGAACACCAGACGATCCCCAACTACATAACTCTCAGCAGGGTTATAAACTTTTGTATCTTGATACTGCTTTTCTATTTTAGCTTGTTCTTCATCGAGTTGCTTCTCCACAAGCAGTT
Source organism: Anaerolineae bacterium (assembly GCA_051117475.1). Taxonomy (GTDB): domain Bacteria; phylum Chloroflexota; class Anaerolineae; order Aggregatilineales; family Phototrophicaceae; genus JAUZRW01. The sequence continues at coordinate 26,271 of JBNPEE010000022.1, forward strand.
TGCTCAACTGGCGTGTGGTCATCGGGGTTTCCTGTTCGAGCAGGGTGTTCAAAAGCATCTCGACATCTTTGTTCGTAACTGTAAGGTTACGTGCCCAACGGTTCGCTAACATCGTTAAACGCCTCCAATCTCAGACGAATTTGCCATAGGGTTACAATCACTTGACTACGTGGCAAAAAAAGCAGTCAGAAAGATCTTTTAAGAAATATTTAAGCGATGAATCTTGTCAAACTGCCGAGATCTCACCTAAATCTAGAAGTCTATGAAACCAATTCTTTTGAACGACATGCGATCATCATAGTGGTTGCACTACGGAGCTTGCCGGCATCCTAATGCGCACACTACCGTACGACACAAGCCTATTCTGCCACCTTCTGGTGACAGTCATAGCACGTAAAACGTACAGCATATCAGGCGTGCAACAGCAAAAATTTGCCGCTCAATGACGCGTTCATTGTAGCGATTGCTTGTAACATTGACAAGCATGGGTTGACCCATAATTTTTAGTCCGCTATACTTATGCGCTGTCAACTATACCGTTTCCAAGAGAGGTTACCGATGTCTACGAAGCGTACATGGCAACCCAAGAAGCGCCGTCGTAAACGTGTACATGGTTTTCGTCAACGTATGGCAACTAAAGGTGGGCGTAAAGTACTCAAAAAACGCCGTGCTAAAGGTCGTCATAGTCTGGCTGTTAATCCTAATCACGTGAAAAAGACGAACTGGAATGCTTCTTGAGTTAAGAAATTTCAGACCTGATGCGTAGACGGTTTCGTTTGCGTCATAACGCCGATTTTCAAAAGTTACGTCAGCTCGGCGAGGTAAAGCGTCATCCTGATATGATGATAAGCTACTTACCTAACAGCATCTCCGATAACCGTTATGGGTTTATCACCTCAAAACGATTAGGGAATGCGGTCAAGCGTAATCGAGTTCGCCGTCTCATGCGCGAGAGCGTGCGTCTACAACATCCCCACATCAAGCAGGGCTACGATGTACTGTTCATCGCTCGCCCTTCTCTTGTGGGGAAACCTTTACAGCATGTACAACGTATAGTAAGTGATCTGCTTCGTAGGGCAGACCTGATAGCAAAGGAGCCTGACTTGTGAAATGGTTAGCATTAAGATCATTACGATTTTATAAGCGCTTCATTTCTCCCCTCCTTCCTTCCGCCTGTCGTTTCACACCGACTTGTTCGGAATACATGTATGAAGCTATAGAAATTCATGGTGTCGCAAAAGGTTTCCGGTTAGGTTTGAATCGCCTCTGGCGTTGCCAGCCGATGTATCCCGGAGGACATGACCCTGTGCCACCAAAGGAGATATAACCATTGAATAGTGTAAGACGTATGGCACGATGGCAATTGATCGTGCTTGTTGTTATTTTATCGGGAACACTCGCTAGCTGTGCCAATGTCAGACAAGGCGTTGCCTGGCCTGATCTCGAATTGGTGACAATCAACGATCAACCTCGCGTGCTGATTGTCTATGATGGTCAAATTGAAGCCATTGACCCCTATCAAGGCGCACAAGTACACGTCATTCGTGATGCAGACGGCGCGATTGTGCTTGACGAAAACAACAATGCACGCGAATGGATTATTCGTGGCAATCAACTTGATGGCGCACAATTCTTCACCTCGCCCTTACGAGAAGATGATACTTTCTTGTTCCCTACTTATAACGGACGTATGCTCACTGTTGATGTTCAAACTGCAACAGTTGAAAATGTTGCCGGTATCCCCTTAACAGATGGTGTGATTGCTGACCCTGTCGTATCGGATGAACTGATTTACGTGCCGTATCGCTCGCAGGATGTCGTCGCGCTTGATCACGAGACTTACGAAGAAGTGTGGCGGTTCTCAGATACAGAAGGTGGTGTTTGGGCATCGCCCTTATTGTACGACGGTGTGCTATATGTCACCTCGATTGATCATTTCTTGTATGCGATTGATGCTCAAACAGGCGAGGCTATTTGGGATCAACCGGTAGATTTAGAAGGTGCGGTCGCGTCAACACCTGCAATCTATAACGATTACCTGTATGTGGGTAGTTACTCGCACGATGTTTATCAGATTAGCCTTGATGGTGAGATTGTCAACAGCTACGAAGGTAATAATTGGGTGTGGAGCACGCCGGTTATCGAAGATGATATTCTGTATTACACGGATTTGAGTGGTTATGTCTACGCATTAAATGCGACTGATTTGAGCGAAATCTGGGTGGTACGTCCATCGAACCGCGGGATTCGTCCGGGACCAATCCTCACCGATAACTTCGTCGTCGTTGCTACCCGTAATGGCAATGTGTACTGGCTAAGCCGAGAGACAGGCAGTACTGTACAGGAAGCACAGGTTGAGAATCGTCCGGAACTATTATCTGATATCCTGTACTTACCTGCTGATGCTGACAGTGGTCGTCCGGAATTGATGCTAGTTGCTTCTACTGAAAATCGGCGGCTGGTATCTGCATTCAACATGGAAACTTTCAGCCTGCAATGGGTATACCAACGATAACTCGGTAATTGGAGAAACGCTAAATGTGGGATTTTATTCTAAACCCGATGGTCACATTGCTGGTGCTGTTGTATCAGGTTTTTAACAATAACATCATCATGTCCATCGTCGTTCTAACTGTCATTCTGAGAATGATCATGTATCCGGTTCTATCACAACAGCAAGAATCGGCAGCGAAGATGCAAGAAGTTCAGCCTAAGCTGAAAAAGTTACAAGAGAAATACAAAGATGATCGAGAAAAACTAGCCCAGGCACAAATGGAGCTATACAAAGAAAACGGCATCAACCCATTGGGCGGCTGTTTGCCGATGTTGCTCCAATTCCCGATCTTCATTGCGCTCTACTCAGCGATCAACTTCGCTGTTGCATCAACCCCTTTCCAACTGGTTGATCTATCGGAACGCCTGTTGATCCCCGGATTAGATGGCTTGATTCCGCTCAACAACATATTCCTCGGTATGGATCTGACTGCGCAACCACAACCTCCATCTAACCCCTGGTATGCCCTAGCGCTACCTTTATTGGTGATGGCGACAACATGGTTACAGTTCAAGCTCTCAACCGGCATGCGTCCAAAACCTGAAACAGAAGAAAAAGAAGAAGATAGTGGTGGCGGTGGACTCAATCAAGCAGCAGCGATGCAACAATCGATGGGAACTGTAATGCCCATCATGTTCGGTTTCATTGCCTTATCGCTCTCGGTTGGCCTCTCGATCTATTTCTTAACGTCTAATGTGGTCGGTATCATTCAATATAGCCCAATTGGTAAGCGTGTGTTGGATCGTTTCTTCGGCAAAAAAGAGACTGATAAATCAACCAACAATGCGGAAAAAGAAGCTGAGACCACCACTAAGAGCAGTAAATCCAGCAAGAAAGTCAATAAGAAAAACAGCACGACCTGAGCCGATAACAATCAGTTAAAAATTGTCGTTTGCGGGGTATTGACTTATAATAACATCGTGCAAAGTACATGAACGGGCGGATTGTATTGATTGCATCCGCTCGCTTTTAATCATAACGAATTACGATTTAAAGAAATAGGATTTTGTCTTATGGAGTCTATCGAAGCGACTGGCGCGACGGTGGAAGAGGCTGTCGACACAGGAATGAAAGAATTGGGTGTGACTAGCCCATCACAGGTCATGGTAGAAGTGATACAAGAACCCGATGCCGGGATCATGGGTGAAGGTGCTCGTCCGGCCATTGTTCGCCTATTATTTATGGGGACACGTCCGGACGCATCACAATCCACATCGATTATCAGTAATCCGAGCATGGTATCACCTCAAGGAACCACACAAATTGTCTCCAAGCCTTATGAACCAGAGGACGACGTTGACGATGATGACGATGACGATGATATTGACAGCAGTAGCAGTCAACGAGTTGCCTATGAAGATGCGCCAGAAGATGCACAGGTGGCTAAACAAGTTCTTGATGAGCTACTAAAACGTATGCAAATCACAGGGGATGTGCACATTCTACGGGCGGATTCAACCCGTGCGGGTGAAAACACACACTGGATTTTGAACGTGACCGGTACAGAGATGAACCGTCTGATCGGGCATCGTGGCGATACACTCGCGTCTTTGCAATATATCACACGTTTGATTGTCAGCCGGCAATTGCAACGACGCGCTAACATCATCATTGATGCCGGCAACTATAAAGCACGTCGTTCTGAACGCTTGCGCCAATTGGCCAAGCGTATGGCCGATCAAGCGATTCGTCAGGGACGAGTAGTCACACTGGAACCAATGCCCCCGCACGAACGGCGCATCATTCACCTCACCTTGCGCAAAAGAGATGATGTCATCACCAAAAGCGTGGGCGAAGGCAAAGAACGTAAAGTAACCATCCATCCAGCATGATCCCCTCATGCTGAAATATGCCTGATGCCACTATAGCATGTGGGCAATTGATCCAACTAAATTCATCAAGCCATGCGCCGTAATCAGCATCGCGCTGCCCGGCGCGTGATCTCGACTTTGACAAGGTAGACACCATGTTAGACATGCGTTATTTGCTGGTAGGGACTACCACGGCGGATCTGATCACAGGGGGTCGTATACTTGGCGGTACCGTCTCTTATGCTGCGCCGATTGTACGCCATTTTGGCTATCAGGCACACGTACTCACTAGTGCTCACCCACACGACCCACTCTTACAAGGCTTACATGATATAGCGGATATGCATGTGATCGCATCCGAACATACAACCACATTTGAGAACATCTACACTGATAGTGGACGCACACAAATCATCCATCACACTGCGCATAAGCTCACGCCTGTCATGTTGCCCGCTGAATGGCGAAGTGCCCCGCTCGTGCACCTGGCACCACTAGCCAATGATGTTGAACCGCTATTTGCACATCAGTTTGAGCAGGCGACAGTCTTATTAACCCCACAGGGATATATGCGTCAATGGGGTGTGGATGGTGTGGTGCAATTCAAACGATTTCTCGATAACAATATGCTGAGCGCGATTGATATTCTCGTATTAAGCAAGCAAGACATCTATGATGCACCAGAACTTGAGCAAGAATTCCCCAAATACACCCCGCATGTGATCGTGACTGATGGTGAGAATGGTGGCACCTATTATCACAATGGTGAACGCTATCATTATGACGCCGTCAACGTTCAGCAGGTTGATCCGACAGGTGCGGGCGATGTGTTCGCGGCATCCTTGCTAGCGAGCTTGCCCCTGCTCCAGCATAATATGATCGCGGCAATCAAAGTTGCCGCCCGTTTAGCCGCTCATTCAGTGACCGTGAAAGGCACTGCAATACCATTTACCCCAACTTTTATCCAACAAGTACTCGACGAGGCAATGACTCATCATGATTGATACTATCTTATACAATGGCCATATCATCACACTGGATGCCAAACAACCGCGCGTGAGCGCACTGGCGATCAGTTTTGGGCGCGTGGTGGCACTCGGTACAGATAGCGCTGTGCTAAACTTAGCGCGTCCCGACACTGTCAAACATAATCTAAACGGCAAGACCGTCATCCCTGGCTTAGTCGATGCGCATCTGCACTTTGAATGGCTCTCGCGCTCGCTCAATGCAGTCGATCTGTATGAAGTGCCCTCCAAAGCAGAAGCCATCCGGCGCGTGGCAGAGTTTGCAAAGGCGCACCCCGATCATGAGTGGATTTTAGGGCGCGGTTGGTCACAAGATTTATGGGCAGATGGTCAATTCCCAACGGCAGCCGATCTCGATGCAGTAACTGGCAATCGTCCGGCTTATTTCAACGCCAAGAGCGGGCACGCAGGCTGGGTGAACAGCGCAGGCTTGCGCCTGGCTGGCATTGATGCCGGCACACCCGATCCTGAAGGCGGTCATATCCTGCGTGATGAACAGGGTAACCCTACTGGCGCCCTACTGGAGACGGCGATGGAAATAGTGGTCGACGCACTACCCGAACTGACCAGCGAGCAACTCGCGGATCAAATGAAGATTGCGCATGATCAAATGCTGGCTGTTGGCTTAACCGGCTTCCACGATTACGATGAGCCGTCCTCGTTCATGTCAGAACAAGTCTTACGTGAACGCGGTGATCTGTGTTTGCGCATCGTCAAACAGGTCAAGCAAGAATGGCTCGATCATGCGTTAGAGATTGGCTTGCGCTGGAATTTCGGCGATGATTGGATTCGCATTGGGGGGTTAAAGATCTTCGCTGATGGCGCATTGGGGCCTCGCACGGCTTATATGTTCGAGCCTTACATCGGGGAACCGAATAACTACGGCATGACAGTCGTCGATAAAGAAGAGATGGCAGAGCTTGTGAGCAAAGCGAGCGCCGCTGGTTTACCGTCCACCATTCATGCGATTGGTGACCGTGCGGTGCATGATGTGCTGGATGTCTATGAGTTTGTACGCAAAGAAGAAGCGACACGCGGCGAAAGCCCGCATCAACGGCGCCATCGTATTGAGCATGTGCAGATCATCCATCCTGATGATAAACACCGCCTCGCTGAACTGAACGTGATCGCATCCATGCAACCTATTCATGCCACTTCTGATTGGGAACGCGCCGAAAGATTCTGGGGTAAAGAGCGCAGTCTATGGGCATATAATGCCCGCTTACAGATTGATATGGGTGCTGTTGTTGCCTTCGGCTCTGATGCACCGGTTGAACCTTTCCGTCCGTTTGAGGGCTTATACTCGGCTATAGCACGTCGCCAACCGAATGGTAGTCCAAGCCCTGAAGGTTGGCTCCCAGAACTCAAGTTAACCGTCACTGAGGCGCTACATGGTTACACATACGGGCCTGCGTATGCGGCCGGCATGGAAGATCGACTGGGCAAATTAGCTTACGGTTATTATGCTGATTTGTTGGTCATTGATCGTGATCCATACAACACACAGGATGATGAGCTATTACACACACAGGTGCTGGGGACGATGGTCGATGGTGTATGGCGCTATGGCGGTGTAGAGTAAGGAACAAGTTCTCATAATTTTCTAAACGGACATCTGAAAAAATTCAGTATGATAGATTCTGGTGATCAATCAAACTGGAGATATCGTATCATGAGCAACCGTTCTGGCATGATGGTAGGTCCTAGCGAACACCCTGTACAGGGTAACATGTTGACAACCGGTCAGCCTGCACCCCAGTTCACACTGTGGGATACAGGGCTTAAACCGCGCACACTCGGTGATTACGCGGGTAAAGTCAAAATTCTGAGTGTGATTCCTTCGGTGGATACTAGCGTATGCTCTGCTCAAACACATCGTTTCAATCAGGAAGCGGTAAACCTCGGTGATGGGATTGTCGTGTTGACGATCAGCGCGGATTTACCGTTTGCTCTCAAGCGCTATTGTGGCAATGAAGGCATCGAAAACACCGAAACACTTTCAGCACATAAGGATATGGCATTCGCAGATGCTTATGGCGTCCATGATACCGAATGGCGCGTTTGTCAGCGGGCGTTATTCGTAATCGACCGAGACGACATGATCCAATATGCCGAATACGTGGCGGTCATTGGTGATGAGGTGAACTTTGATGCGGCTATAACCACTGCAAAAAAGCTCGGCTGAACAGACTACTTCAGCTCCTGTGAGTGAGTGTTCACAGGAGCAATCTCCTGACTTCATCCCCACAGCACCATCTGACTATTTGGTGATTTTATCCTAAAAACTCCTTCTCAACATCCAAAATAGTGTATGCTAACAGCATATAAAGTTTAAAGAGGATGTTAAAGATGTTTAAAGATCGTCGTGATGCCGCTAATAAGTTAGCCACCAAGCTATTAGATTTCTACGGCAAAGACAACTTCATCGTGCTGGGTATTTCATCCGGTGGAATGATTACAGCTAACGAAGTTGCTCGCCAGTTGAACGTACCATCCGATATGCTAAATGTATGTAAACTACGTGTACCCGATCATCAAACCGAGCCAATGGGCGCGATTGCTATTGGGGGCAACACAAGCTATAACACCGGTATCATCCAGCATTTTAAGGTGCCTCAGAACGTAATTGAGGAAGTAGAAGGAAAGGCTCGCCAAGCACTCAAAGAACAGGTGGCGCGTTATCGCGATAATGCACCACTTGATGTGAGCGGACGCAGTATCTGCCTGGTGGATGATGGTATGGGAACAGGTGTGACGATGCGGGCAGCAATTGATGCGATGAAAGCGCAGGGGGCAAGTGAGATCATCGTAGCCAGTCCTGTTTCTTCAATGCAAGTGTGCATGATGTTTCACGGTTTGGCGGATCGAACCATCTGTTATGCAACACCACAACCCTTTCATTCAGTCGAAAAATGGTATGATGATTTTGATAAACCGACTGATGACGAAATTCGTGCCCTGATCCGCGAAGGACAAGCCCAAATTACATCTTAATACGCTATCATTGATTGCTGGGGCGGGTTAGTCTGATTCGCCTCAGTCAAAATTTTCCTCGATATACGGACGAAGCGCCTCATAATTCGGCATCACAAAACCATTGCCCGGTACCACATAATCCCGATTGATCACTAGCATGTTAAAATCACCTGCACTAAAGAGCATTACTGGCGCAACTCGTATGACATCAAATAGTGTGAGATCCGTCTCCGTATTCGATTGGAGTGCCAACCATGCTGGCCCCCAGTTAAACGGGTTCAGTAACTTACGCGCAATCCCTGCCATCACTTGCTGTTGACGCTCTACCCGTCGATAATCATCATCCTGATGGCGTGTGCGGGCATAAATCAACGCTGTATCACCATTCATCTGCTGTCGTCCGGCTTCAAAACGCACTTGTATCGTACCATAATCAGCTGTTGGAAAAGCGTTATCAACAATGACAGTCGGCACATCAACAGTGATGCCGCCAATGGCATTAACTAACGTAGTAAATGCCTCAAAATCCAGACGCACATAACGATCTACCTGAATATCAAAGCTCATTGCAATTGCATCAGCGAGCAAGCGAGGGCCTGTTCCGCGTGCGTCGGCTTCTGCCAGCACATTAATTGTGTTGACACGTTGCTGACCATAGTTGGGCACAGAGATAAACACATCACGCGGAATGGATAATAAGCTGGCACGCAAACGTGAGGGATTAATGCCTAAAATAGCGATACTATCGGTGCGCGTGACAGACCCTTCATTGCCACGCGAATCCAAGCCCATGATGAGAATATCGGTTGAAGCAGGCGGAAATGCGATATACAGGGCTAACGATGCGGTGCACGCACACAAGGTCAGCAATAAGCCCACAAAGATACTGACTAAGCATCCTCGTGTTTTGCTCCAATGCCGTGCCTGATTGCGTTCGTACATTCGCGCAGGTTGATTTTGCATATGCATAATGGTTTCCAATCCCCCAAGACATATCAAACCATCCTATCATCGTAGATCCAAAGATAAAATCAATGGCGTGATGGCTCAACGTCAGGGACTCGGTGGTAAAGTTGGGATGATCGTGCCGATAATTGGCGCAGAGGAACCTCCACTGCTCGATGGTGCAAAGGCAAAATTACTATAGCGCTGCCAGTTAGTACGGTTAGCGATCAAACCAAAGACAAGGTTTTGTGGTGTGCTGATGAAAATCGAGTTGGTATCATCTGTTTGCACTTGTACACTGTAAGGTTGCTCCCATTGCTGTGTAGCTGGCCCGATGCGATTCCGCACCCCGCTGTCACGCTCCCACAATAAGCCAAATCCACGACGCGGTGACCAGTAGCCGGGACGGATTTCCTGCGGCGGATCATCTAGGTACACCATAGAGGGGTTAGTCTCATCGAAGGAATCGCGATAGACTTCCCAACGTGGTTGATTAGCATCGGTATAAATGACATAAATCGCCTGCAAAGATCCGACCCATACCATATAGCCGAACTGAAATTCTTGAAATACGCCATTGCTAGCTGTAGGCGGATTAAGCGGGCAACTTTGCGGGCGTGGTTCGATGAAAAACCAGTTGGTATCACAGATACGATCAGCATTAGATGCCGCCGGTTGTGTGATAGCAACAATTTCGCTGGTGGGTAATGTGAAGGCAGTGGAGGTGGCCGTGTTGGTCATGGTGACTGTCGGTGTCACAGTCGGCGTTTCGGTTTGGGTAGGCGTAGCAGTTGGTGTTTTGCTAGGTGGCAAAGTCGGCGTAACTAGCACATAACGTGCATCTACGGTAACCTGATCCAACGGTGAAACCACCTCGCTAGTCGGGCGCACAGATTCCAACGAAGGGGTTGGGCTGAGGAAGCGTGTCGGCTCAAATTCTGTGGCAGCAACTGTCACCTCCTGCACCAGAACAGGCCCATCGATCACCATACGCTCTGATGGTTGGCAAGCAACCAGCGCAAGCAGCAACAGAGGTAATATTAACCAGCTACGCATTCCAATTCCATTCAACTAGCGCCATTCGCCTGTTATTGTATTCGCAATTACACAATACGCAATTGCTAACTACTGCACGGGCACAGATGCTATAGTAGAATAGAGAAAATCACGAACATACATGGCATCATGATGAGAGAAGGTTGACAATGGCAAGACGCGCTCGAAGAGGTAATGTCAAATCAAGAGAAGAAGCAAAGGTTGAGCGCCGAACATGGTTAGCACTGGCGGGTGTCTTCATTTTGCTCTCGCTATTCGACCCTGAAAACACCCTACCGGATTACACGGTATCCTTTACGATCTCGTTTATCTTAATTGCATCGGGCATTTATCAGTTCATGCAATCGGATGATAACGAAACGTGGCGTGTGAGTCCAATCACATGGATTGTGCCCGCAATTCTCATCATGCTCTCAATATTAGATATAGTTTCGGACTTTCGTGGATGGATCAGTATTCCAGTTGATTTGCGCTTATTGTCCCTAGCTGGCACATATCTCGTCATCATACTTGGTATTTTGACCAACGAAGCCTAAAATTAGTATAAATTCGCACAATACTATTTGTGCATATTGACAGAATGCACAGAGTGCGTTACAAGTCTTAAGAGACTGCGATGGGGAAATTGGGTATGATGACAGACGCTACAAATACTTTAACCGTTGAAGATGTACGCAAACTAGCGTTGCCTTTGGGTACTCGCGTGATAACTGGCGATGGTTTATTGAACCGTCCGGTATCATGGACAACATTAGTTTATGCCGATGATAATTTTACAAACAAACCGCTACAAGCGGAAGAGATGGTGATCGTCGCACCGGCGATTAACTCAAAAGCAAATTCACACAGTGATGTAGAAGTGGTACGCTGGGCAGCAGATCAGAAAGCCTCAGCACTTGTGTTGAGCGATACGCCCACACCCACTGCACTGGCAGAAGCAAAAGCCTACAGTATGCCAATCATGACCCTACCGGCTAATAGTCGTCCACGTATGGTTGAAAAGACCGTCGTAAGTCTACTTGTCGATCAAAAAGGACAGCTAGAACGACGTGGCACACAAATTTACCGTCAGTTAACGCAGATTTCATCGCGCAATGAAGGCATGGCAGAACTCATCAACGCAATGGCACGCTTGACCGGAAAAGCAGTGGTGATTCAAGACAAGCGCATGGGTGTGATGGAATACACCGTACAACCGCAGTTCGTCGCCATTTGGGATGAGATCGAATTATTCCTGCGCCAGGCTCACAATTTGCCAGTTGAATTTCAAGATCGACACCGTGTCAGCGAAGCAGAAAACCCTGCGCTGATGCAATCACTATCCATGCCGGGAATCGCACGTCTAGTTGCACCAATTGTAACGAAAGGCATCGGACGTGGGTATCTATCAATCATCGGGAACGACAATGATATTGATGATATTGACCTGCTCGTTGCCGAACATGGCGCGGATGCGTGTGCGCTGGAGATGGCGAAGCTCAAAGCCGTCAGCGAGACTGAAAAACGCCTGCGCGGTACATTCTTAGATCGCTTGCTGATTGGCGATGTCAGTCAGCAAGAGGCTGTACGTCAAGGTGAGCGCTTCGAGCATGATATGAACGCCACACATATGGCGATTGTGATGTCATGGCGGGGGGATTCACCTCCATCCAACCGCCGACTAGAAACAATGGTTAACAGCATCCTCGATATCCAACGCGCCAACGCGCTCGTGTGGCAACGTGAACGCGAAGAAGAGGTGGTGGTCTTTCATGCGACCAATAGCGAAGATCCAATTGATAATACCATCAAGCTAGCTAACTCGTTCGCCAAAGAGATCAACCGGCAATACCCCGGCAGTCGGCTGGCGATTGGCTTAGGACAACCAGCGAAAGATGTCAGCGTGTGGCGCACATCGTATCGTGATGCCGTACAAGCGCGAGATTTAGCCATCCGCCTGCAAACAGATACCCCGCTCTATATTGGTGATCTGGGAGTGTATCAGCTGATTTTATCACTCAATGACCGCGAGAAATTATTACAATTCACCAATCAAACACTGGGAACCTTGATGGAATATGACATGCGCCAAAACGCCGATCTCATCAAGACCTTAGAAGCCTTCTTCACTTGCCATGGTAACCTGAGCCAAACGGCCGAGATGCTGATTGTGCATCGTAATACGTTGTTATACCGTATGAACCGCATCAACGAGATTGCTGAGATTGACCTCAACCGTCCGGAAACCCGCCTGGCATTGCACCTCGCGTTGACTATTCGTCGCTTGCTATCTTTGAATTAGGTACACACCTGCTAGAGGTCAAAATAAGCCGATCTTTAGCAGGTTGCACAAATTACGTTAGTCAAAATATCCACACATTGGCTACTATCACTGACTTATTTTTGAACTTTTTGTGCAACTTACCCACATCACCCAAAATATCCTTGTCAACTTTCATGAGGCAATTTGTCTCTTGTTCGATACAATTACGTTGGGTAAATAATCCCTCATACACACTTCTCAAACTATTAACAGTCACTTCAGACTGACTTATTACCTTTAATGACAACCCAAAGGACCCTCTATCCGGTCAAAACTTGCATAGGAGGCTTCATGATGACCACACACAACCTCCCACATAATATCGTTCCCCCTGAATTAGCAGACCTCAATCTGCATAGCATTGATACAACCGAGCGTGACGCATGTGCGCTGATCTGCTCTGTTCGTAAAGGTGGACAAGCCACCCATGGTAACGTCAAACGCACTATTGAAGCATTAGCCCGTATGGGGCATCGTACTGGCTATATCAACGGTGAAGGCGATGGTGTCGGTATCTTAACAGACATCCCGCGCCAGATGTGGTCAAAGTGGTTAGCACAAGAAGGTTTGCTGGCATCATTAGCAACTGATCGTAACTTCTGGGTGGCACACTTATTCATCCCACGCGCCGACCGCGAACGTTCCGAACACATTGTTGAGCAAATCTGTCGAACGATTAGCGAAGCGGGCTTGCATCTGCTCACCGAGCGACGGGGACGCGTCAACAGCCGCGTGTTAGGCCCCAATGCTGAGAAAAACGAGCCTGTCTTCTGGCAAATTGCCGGCATCAACGGACAAGTGACTGCTGAAAATCTCGATTCGACACTATTTGAATTGCAAACCACCCTCGAAGCTGAATTAGGTGTACACTTTCCATCATTTTCTCGTTATAGCGTAGTTTATAAGGTACAAGGCACAATTGAAATCCTACGCCGATATTATCCCGAACTGCGCGATCCTGATTATGCATCCTCAGTCACGATGGGACATGCCCGCTATAGCACCAACACCAATCCGATCTTTGAACGGGCACAACCGTTCAGCATCATCGGGCATAATGGCGAATTCAACACAATTTCACGTTTTCGTTTAGAAGCTGGTATGTTGGGCGTGCCCTTGCAGGTCAACGGATCAGATTCACAGGATGTTGACCGCATGATTCATGCGATCACTGCCCGTCACGGACTCGATTTGATCGAAGCAATGGAGCATGTCTTCCCACCCTACCAACATGATCTAATTCAGAACCGCGACGATATCCGCGTCATGTACGAGCAAATTCGCCAATCGTGGGGTCACTTTGCCCAGGGGCCAGCAGGCGTCGCAGCCCGTCTCGGCAATCAATTGGTATTCAGTGTGGATGCGCTCGGTTTGCGTCCACTCTGGTTCGGTGAAACAGAGAAAGAGTATTTCGCGTCATCAGAACGCGGTGTATATCAGCTCGATTCAATGTCACGCTCGCCACGTCCGTTGGCACCTGGCGAGAAGATCGCGCTGAAAATTGTTCCCGGCGCTGAGATTGAGGTACTGGACTACCCCGCTATTCAGCGCCATGTGCTAGAGCGTTGGAACGAACACAGCCCCCAACAACTAGGCTTTGAATCTGCCGCATGGAATATTAAGCCAGATACACAAAACCCATTGCCAGACTTGCCACTTGGAAATGGCAATGGTGGTCAGCAACAGGGGCAAACGTTGACACAACCGACACCTGTTGCCGTCGCTGAGGCTCAGTATCAAGCCGAAACAAATGATATGCCTATCTCGGTTGCGGCATCGACGCGCTTACCATGGCATCGTGATGATCTAAATGTAGATGGTCCGATGATGTCTGGTATGGGTTGGGAACGCTATCATGTGGAGATTGTTGGAGCGATGGCGGAGAACGCCAAAGAGTTAATTGCTTCGCTAGGTTGGGATGGGCCACTCGCGGCACTCAGCCAAAAGCGCACCAATATCGCGGACTATTTCAAAGAGACTGTAGCCGTGGTCACCAACCCCGCCATTGACCGCGAACGCGAGCAATCGCAATTCAGTACGCGCATATTGGTTGGGGCGCGTCCAAACCTGATTAGCGCACGCGATCCTCAAGATACGCTGATTCAGCTCGAAACACCGTTCTTGTTAGGTGGTTTAGATGCCCTCGGCGACGAAGCCCTAATGCGTGAAATTGCCAACGAAAACGGCACACTGACACTCGATCAACTGGTGGAAGCCTTCGGTGATAAGTTAGCAATCCTCTCGATGAACACGCAACCAGATGAGCGGGTTGAACAGGCTGTTGAACGCCTACAATATAAAGCGATTGAGGCAGTCATCAAGGGGGCACAATGTGTGCTACTCGACGATACCGAAGTGATTGATGGTCAACATCTATGGATTGACCCATTACTGGTAACCGCTGCCATTGATAAAGCGCTACGCAGTGCCGATGCTCAACCTAACTTGCGTCGTCGCACGGGTCTGGTCGTGCGGTCAGCATCTTTGCGTGATTTACATGATATGGCACTGTGCATCAGCCTCGGGGCAAATGCCTTGCTTCCTTATGCTTTATATGCAGTAGCGATTGGCATTGCCCCGCGTGGCAGCAAGAACAATCCTGAAGCGATTCAAATTCGTACCAACTTGAACAACACGCTCGGTGCGATGACCAAAGGCTTGGAAAAAGTCACATCAACGATCGGTTGCCATGAGTTGCGCGGTTACGGACATAGCTTTAGCTCTATCGGGCTAGGGAAGGCAATTGCTAACATCTTCGGCACACCGAATTACTTCGGCAGTGAAGCGCGTGGTCTGACGTGGTCTGCCCTGCAACAAGATGCCGAAGCACGTGCCGCCGAATTTCGGGGTGATGTGCGTGCCCGCTTAGAAAACCCAGACCGCTTCTTCCCGAAAGTGTGGAAAAAAGCCGAAGCCGTAGCCCAGAATGAGATGAACTGGGAAGAATACACGGATGAAGTACAACAGTGGGAAGACAAGATTCCAGTCAGTATTCGACATTTGCTGAGCATCAAAGAGAAAGAACAAACCACTGTACGCCCTGAAGATGTTGATCTGCGCGTGGGCAATCACAGTATGCCCCTGCTCATTAGCGCGATGTCCTTTGGCTCTCAAGGTGAACTTGCCTATCGCACCTATGCCGAAGCTGCCAAAATGCTGGACATTATCTGTATGAATGGCGAAGGCGGCGAATTGCTCGATATGATGGGCAAATACAAGCAATGGCGTGGTCAACAGGTGGCATCGGGGCGCTTTGGGGTCAACATCGGCTTCTTAAACTCGGCTGACTTCATCGAAATCAAGATCGGGCAGGGTGCAAAGCCCGGCGAAGGTGGACATCTCCCCGGCTTCAAGGTCACCGAGCAAGTGGCTGCCTCTCGTGGGACAACGCCCGGTGTGGCACTGATTTCACCGAGCAACAACCATGATCTTTACTCAATTGAAGACCTCGCACAATTAATTGACGAACTGAAAACAGCAAACCCACATGCCAAAGTGAGCGTAAAGATTCCAGTTGTGCCCGGTGTGGGCATCATTGCAGTGGGTGTCGCCAAAGCCGGTGCAGATATCATCACAGCGACTGGCTATACAGGCGGAACCGGTGCAGCACGGGCACATGCCCTGCGCCATGTCGGCTTACCGGCTGAAATTGGTATCTGGTTGGCTCATCGTGCCCTACTTGCGAGCGGCCTGAGACGCGATGTTGAGCTGTGGGTGGATGGCGGTATGAAAACCGGACGTGACGTCGTCAAGATGATGTGCCTTGGTGCGAATCGTGTCGGGTTTGGCACGTTGGCGATGGTCTCTGTTGGTTGTACAATCTGCCGCGGTTGTCAGGACGGCACTTGCCACGTTGGCATCACCACCCACGTCAAAACCAAAGAAGAAGCAGAGATCAAGAACTTCAAGGCATTCCGTCCTTTCCACGAAAGAGGCTCCGCAGATGGTATCTATAACGTATTCTGTGCCTTAGCCGATGACATCCGTAAATGGACAGCGAAATTGGGCTTTACCAACGTCAACGATTTAATCGGACGCGCTGATTTGCTCGAACAAGTACAAATGCATGATCGCATTGATCTAACAACTTTGCTCAAGCCCGTGCCCGAACAACCCAGCAAGCCAACACAACCAGGTGGTCTACGTATTTCACGCCCACGCAACATTATCAGCCACCAGATTACCGAAGAAGTCACCCGCTACGTTCGTAAAGGCGAATATGAGCTGACCTACGACGATGAACAGGTAATGGCACATGATCGCGCACTAGGCACGCACCTGTGTGGCGCGATCAAACGCGAAGAAATCCCCGATATTGACCGCCTAAATGCCGTACATCTGAGCTTCAGCAACAGCGCTGTACCCGGCAATGGTCTGGGGGCGTTCATCGATGATCCCGTCACCATCTTAGCAGAAGGTGGTGCGCAGGATGGTGTGGGTAAATGCGCTAAAGGGGGCGAGATTACCATCCTCAAAGGATTAAATCACAACGGTGCACGATTGGATGGCTCAGTAGGTAAGAGCTTTGCCTATGGGGCACAGGGCGGTTTATTCATCGTGCAGGGAGATGCAGATACCCGCGCATGTATCCGCATGAGTGGCGCTGATGTGATCTTTGGCGGAGAGATTCGCGAACCACTGCGCGACGATCTTGGTGGATTAGGCGCACGTGCCAATCTCAAGGGATACGCCTTCGAATACATGACAAGCGGGCGCGTGCTGGTACTCGGCGATCCCGGCCCGTGGATCTGTGCCGGCATGACCGGCGGTGTCGTTTATCAGCGTATTCAGCCGACGATGAATCTCACCATCGAAGCCATTCGTCGCCGAATTGCGCCTGGTTCCCCCGTTGAAATCTACCAATTGGATGAACAAGCCTCGCAAGATGTGCGCGAGTTGCTCAACCACTATATCCAAACGCTCGAATTCAGCAATCAAGCAGATGCAGTGGCACATTTCTATACCCTGCTCAAACGTCCAGAGAATCACTTCGTGAAGCTCGCGCCTAAAGCCTGATTTCCCTGATGTAGCATACAAAAAACCACTGATTTAGGATCAGTGGTTTTTGTTTGTGCGATGCGAATTGATGCCTGTCAGTCGGTGAAATCACCTTCTGGCACATTCAACTCATCCCAAGTGGCTTTGCTGACGAACTTAGTCAGCTTACGATTATCATCTGTTTTGGCACGTAAACCATAGCGCTTGCCACTTTTGGTATCAAAGGTGACTTTACGCACATTGGCTTCGTCGATCTGAACTTTTTCTCGTAATTTAACATCATAAAATTCGATTGCCATCATTGGACTCCCTATCTTATATAAAAATAAGCTGTTGGGTTCAAAATATTACAGCTTTGCAATCTGCACAAGTCAATTCACGAGAAAAACAGCTTTATTCAAAGTATATACACTGTATGATCACGATATTAGCTATATATACGCCCGCTAATGGTGGCTAGCACACGCTGAATCTTAAGTGCCAAATGCAGAATCAGCCGATTATCTGCATCATTCAAATCCAGATCCGTCAATTCACTGATGCGATCTAGACGATAGACTAAGGTGTTGCGGTGTACATCAAGGTCTTTTGCCGCCTGCGCGAGATTGCCATTGGCATCGAAGAAACCGGTGAGGGTACGTACCAGATCGCTCTGTTTACGCTCGTCATGTTCTACGAGGGGACCTAGTGTCTCTTGATAAAAGCGGCGCATGTGGTCGAGGTTGCGTTCTTTGAGGGCGAGCAACAACTGATACAACTTAAGATCACCGTAAAAGGTTGTGTTCTCAAAATCGCCGAGTTCCTGTGCGATGCTGACGGCGTCTTTCGCTTCGCGATAAGATTCGCGCAATACCTGTAAGCCCATCGCAGGGCGGCTGATGCCTGCCGCTACCAGACCGCTTGGTGTGCGCATCACCAATTGTTGGCGCAATTCTTCGATGGCAGTCCGTACACGAGGTGTATTCTCTGGCTTATCAATCGGATAGAGTGCGATAATCACATCTACATATTGCCCGACTGCGCCTTCAATGCCCCGTCGCGCCATATCATCACGCACCAAAGAGAGCAAAGACTCCAACGGTAAGGCTTGCCCATCCTCAGTGATCGCACGAAAGACCGCTACAAAATAATTGGTCTGAGGATTAAAGCCAGCTTGTTGGGCGCGTGTGGCGAGTAAATCATCGTCAGCCGGTGTACCGCTCAACCACATCTGCACCCAATCACCACGTGCTTGCTCCACCGCGGATTCGATGGCACGGGTCTTTGCCAATTCAATTGAACACACATCTGCTCCATACGACAGAACCAGACGGTCAAAGTCATCAATATATCCATCTTTAGCGACCAGAGACAAGTACGCGGCGACACGCTTCTCGACCTGTAGTACGGTCGTATAACCGATGGGGCTTTGCACGATCACACCTTGATTCTGTGGCGCATCGGAATCCAACCATTTCTGAAATTCATTATACGGCAAGTTCTGAATGAGCGAGCGTCCACTCATACCTCGTCGCCCTACAGTGGGATAAACCTGCGACATCATCACCCCAGCATCATCGTGCATTACAATCGGCTTAGCTGTTGCGCGTGCGATCACTTGCAACAAGGTATTAATATCACGATTCTCTGCTGAAACACGGGTTAGTTGGCGCTGAATTTCAACCGCACGTTCGGTTAACTGTGCGGACTGGTTCAAGATCAGTTTGTTAACCGCCCGTTCAACACTAGGCAGGCTCGTGTCGCCAGGCAAGAGCAATAGCGCGACATGGCGCTCATTGGCGACAGTGATTGCCGTCTGCGACATATCTCCATCAACAGCCACGGCATTCACGCCCGCTTCCGCCAGACTCTGTACCACCTCACCCAGTGAGATGCGATTATCGTAACTGCGCAACAAGTCCATCGAGACCAGTGCCAACTCACCGCCATAAATATCAGGAAAAGCAGGGGGCTGAGCACGAATAGTCGCCGCCCAATTGATCTCAGTTTCAGGATCACCTGCCGACAACGTTGTTCCCAATGGCAAGGCGAAACGTAATAAGGCTTGCAAGGTTGCAGTGTTTTTCTCGTTAGTCATCTGTGCAAAACCTCCAATGTCACGATGATTGTACGGGATTGCAGACCTATTCTCTATAGCATATTAACCAATGAAGCCTGCATCTTTTTAGCATTTTTCACTAATTTTATCGTCACAATCACCAAAAACAAAACAGGTAGGCGCATATCTGTACGCCTACCTGTATAAAATTTTAGTGAATATGCACAAACTTATGTGCGTTTGACATAAATCACTAAGGTTTCATCACTGAGATCTTTGGGTAAATCTGACGAGAAATCTTCATTATAGAAATCTGCGCCACCGTCACCCTCTTCTAAACTATCAGCGAGCGTCTCAGCTTGAATGCGGTCACTAAATTGCTCGATAGCATTTGACAGCGCTTCACTTGCCCGATAAGTGATGTGGATACGATCATCCAGATTGAAATCTGCATTTTTACGCGCCACCTGAATCCGTCGTTGAACCTCATTTGCGAGGCGCTCTGCTACTAGATCCTGGCTCAGGTTGGTATCAATTGCTACAACATATCCGCGTTCTTCACCGACGATATAGCCTTCTGCAGCAGATTCTTGACGAACTTCAACTTCATCAGGAGCGAGTTCAAATTGTTTGCCATTTAATTCAAGCGTGATTGCCTCGCCAGCTATTAGAGCACGTCCCCAGATGGTGGCATCAGTCGAGCTAGCATTCTGGAGCGCGTTGGCAACCCGTTTGACATCACCACGCAATTTCTTGCCCAGCTTGCCAAAATCAGGTTTGAGCGAATAGCTAGTCACGCCTTCCGTTTCTTGCAACAGTTCAATCTGCTTGACATTGAGTTCATCACGGATGACCGCATCATAAGCAGCAACAGCTTTGCGCTCTTCTGCGTTGCCAATGCCCAGCTTAACCAGTGCCAACGGTTGACGCACACCTAGCTCCGCGCTGTTGCGTGCCCCCAAACCCAGACGCACCATCAAGCGCACGATGCCCATATCACGCATCAAATCCCGATCGACATAGGCGTCGTTAACCTGTGGCCAGCTTGCAAGATGCACACTATCCGGTGCGCTATCATTAACGCTAGCTATCAGATTGCGATAGAGCGATTCTGCAAGGAATGGCATTGTCGGCGCGAGCAAGTGCGCAACCGTCACCAGGCACTCATAGAGCGTGGCATAAGCAGCACGTTTATCATCGTTCATGCCTGTAGCCCAGAAGCGTTCGCGGCTACGGCGCACATACCAATTACTGAGCGCATCGACAAATTCTTCGATGGGGCGTGTAGCACGGGTAGCGTCGTATTCGTCAAATGCTTGCGTGATGGTCTGTACCAGTTGATGCAATTCCGAGAGTACCCAACGATCCAACACATCGCGCTCAGCGACAGGTGGCGCACTCATGGATGGTGTCCAACCATCGATATTGGCATAGGTCACGAAGAAGCTATAGGTATTCCACAGTGTGAGATAGAACTTCTTGACCACTTCACCCACCAGACGCTTCGAAAAGCGACGGGGTTCACCCGGCGAACCACTTGTGTATAGATACCAACGGAAAGCGTCAGCGCCGTGTTCGTTCAGCACATCCCAGGGATCAATCGCATTGCCACGGCTCTTAGACATCTTCTTGCCCTCTTCATCGAGGATGTGTCCCAGACAGATCACGTTCTTATACGAGACGCTATCAAAGAGCATGGTGGCGATGGCGTGCAAGCTATAGAACCAGCCCCGCGTCTGATCGACAGCTTCGCAGATATAATCTGCCGGGAATTGTTCTTCGGCTTTCTCTTTGTTGTAACGGGGATATCCCCACTGTGCCAATTGCATCGCACCGCTATCGAACCAGACATCAATCACTTCCGGCACACGACGCATCGTACCACCTTCTCCATTCGGGTTCGGGAATGTGATATCATCCACATAAGGACGGTGTAGATCTAACTCCGTCAAATCTTGACCGGTCAATTCTTCCAACTCTGCAACACTGCCGACACAGACCATCTCACCAGTTTGATCATCAACCCACACCGGCAGAGGCGTGCCCCAGTAACGTTCACGTCCGAGCGCCCATTCTTTGAGGTCTTCCAACCAATTGCCAAAACGCCCATCTTTAATGTGATTGGGCACCCAGTTGACCTTCTGATTATTATCGATCATCTGTTGTTTGTACTCACGGGTGTTGATGAACCACGTCTCACGCGCCATATACATCAACGGTTGATCATCACGCCAGTTATGTGGATAACTGTGAATGTACTGTTCAACTTTGTACATCAGGCCGCGATTCTTGAGATCTTTGATAATCTCTTTATCGGCATCTTTGAACCACATACCCTTGAACTTATCAACCGCGTCGATCATGCGCCCGTTATCCGTGACTGTCATAAAATATGGCAGATCATGCTCACGCCCCATACGGTTATCATCTTCACCAAAGGCAGGGGCCAGGTGAACGATGCCGGTACCGTTATCGAGGGTGACGAAATCGCCTTCAAGCACGTAGGCATGGTCTTTGTCGGTGGCGACGAAGTTATAAAGTGAGTTATAGCGTTTACCGAGAAGTTCTTTACCCTTATAACGCTTGACAATCTTATGCGATTGACCTTCTTCTGGTTCACCCAGCACTTTGTTAACCAGTGCTTCAGCAAGGATGAGATGTTCTGTGCCACCGTCTTCTGTTGCTTGCTCAACCTGTACATAATCCGCTGAGCCCTTGACCGCTAACGCAGCGTTGCCTGGCAACGTCCAGGGAGTAGTTGTCCACGCCATGAAGTACACGCCATCCTCATCTTTGAGCGGAAAACGCACAAAGACACTGGGGTCAGAGACTTCTTTGTAACCCAGTGATACTTCATGACTGCTCAAAGGCGTGCCGGATGTCGGGCTATAGGGGACAGTTTTATAACCGCGGTAGAGCAATTTTTTATCCCAAAATTGTTTTAGGATCCACCACACAGACTCGATATAATCGTTCGTGAAAGTGACATAAGCATTATCGAGATCGACCCAATAGGCGATACGTTCAGTCAGGCGCTCCCAATCCGCAATATTGCTGAAAACGCGCTTACGACATAATTCGTTGAACTTCTCAACGCCATAAGTCTCAATCTCGCTCTTATCAGTGATACCGAGTTCTTTTTCAACAGCGATTTCCACCGGCAGCCCATGTGTATCCCAACCGCCACGTCGCTCGACATAATAGCCATTCATCACTTTGTAACGTGGAAACATATCTTTGAAGGCACGCGCCAACACATGATGACTGCCCGGTTTGCCGTTAGCTGTCGGGGGACCTTCGTAAAAGACATAACGGGGGGCATCTTCTCGATCTTCTGTCGTGCGTTTGAACACACGGCTCAAGCGCCAGAATTCAAGAGCTTCTTGCTCAATTTTTTGAATATCGACACGAGAGTCAACAGGTTTAAACATATTATCTCCTATGATACGGTTATTGGGTTTTAAAGGGGAATTATGGTTATATGCATCGTGCATATCCGTATCAAACGATAATGCCCCATGACCCGATTAACGTCATGTAAACACCTCCTAAACTTGTGTAAAGAGATTACTTCTAATTATGGCGTAAGAATATGAATATTAGTAGAGGAAATTTAGGTCACAAGAGTTCATGACAGGCTAATCTATCCTGCCTGCTGAGAACCTGACACTTTGGTAGAGAATATAGAAACTGCTCAAGACATGCGTTAGATTTGTTGGTTAACCAAAACACAACAAGAAAACGGATGACGATGAGCAGTACAAGACAACTATACCATGAG
>JBNPEE010000031.1:0-47736 GCA_051117475.1 Anaerolineae bacterium
TATATCGTCCACCAAAAGCACCTGCGATCCAAGCATTCAACCACGCATCGAGGGCGATCAAGCTCAGGAATTTGCAGGTTTATTCAAAGCAATCAGTCATCCTGTGAGATTACAGATGCTTGATCTCATCAGTCAGGGGGACGGTGAAACCTGTGCCTGTGATATTGAGCGCCACTTTGATCTGACCCAACCGACTATCTCGCATCATCTTAAAGTGTTGCGCGATGCGGGTCTCATCACATCAGAAGCGCGTGGTGTGTGGGTGCATCATCAGGTCAACAACGAGCAAATCAGTGCCCTGCGTGATGTGTTGATGATGGTTGATAGCACGAGATAGAAACTTATGTTGCATAACGATGATGCTGTGCTATGAGCTAATAACGTGAAACTTGCTTCTCATTGAAGTGTGCTTTTCACCGTGTGTGCAACCAATCACGCACCACAGAAAATCCCTCACGATACGTATACGGTGGCTCATATCTCAATATATGGCGTGCCTTATCGATGTTGAGTGTATAATCTGAACTCAGTTGCATGACCCCATAGCGCGTCAATCGCGGTGCCCCTGACAAGGGTAATGCCCTGTAGAGGGCTTCACCTGCCCGCGCTATCGCCATCGCCACACCTGATGGGATGAACAATGGGCGTACAGTCCAGCCCATCATCTCAATCAGCATGTCATATAAGTCGCGCAAGGTTAACGTTTCTGGATCTGCAATGTTAAAAATCTCACACTCGAATTCACGTTGTACCACCTGTGCCACCGCATGAACCAGATTGCCGATATACGTCAAAGAGATCTCATTATGTCCATCACCAATCCCCAGCAAATAACGTCCACGCCTGGCTTGCAAGATACGCGGCAACAAAGTTGTATCACCAACACCATAAATCGCACGCGGACGCAAAATCACACAATTGGGTCGTTTGTTTGCCATGAGGATCTTTTCGGCAAGCATTTTAGTTTTGCTATAGGCATTCAGATAGCGTTCACCATAAGGCTTATCTTCACGTAAATGACGTTTATCATTAAAGGGGTCATACACACTACTTGTGCTGATATAGATGAACTGTCCCGCATTATGAAAACTTGCCATAACATGTTGTGTGCCAAGCACATTCACGCGGTGAAAATCTTCATATGCACCAAAGTCATCCACTTTTGCCGCCGAATGCACCACAACATCGACTGCTTCCCCTACATCAATGATGCCTTCAGCAATATCCCAACGTCGATAGCGTACATCACCCTGCATAGTCACATCCTCACGCCGACCAAATGCCAACACCCGCCAGCCTTTTGACGCAAAGTGTCGTGCAATTGCCCCCCCTGTAAAGCCTGTTGCACCAGTAATCGCAATTGTCTTGGTCATCATGATATGATCGCCTGCGGTGACGACGCAGACGGCTTGATACCCAGACGGTCTTGCGCTAGCACACGTAATGCCTGACGATCAATTTTGTTGCTGCGCCCACTGCGCGGAATATCCGTGTAAATGATGTGGTCAGGCTGTGCATAGCGGTCTATACTGTAGTCGCCTGTTAACAGCGCAGCACGCAAATGCTGTTCGTTGATGCTCCCCTCGACGAACAGAACAATGTTTTCATCCGCCTTTGCCGGATTGTAGACCCCAACCATCGCACAATCACGCACGCCATCAAGCGCGTTAATCGTCGGCTCAAACAGCAACGGATACACATTGTAATTGCCACGAATAATCATATCCTTCTTGCGACCCAGCAATACCAACTGACCCTCTACATCTGTTGCGATGTCACCCGTTGCG
Source organism: Anaerolineae bacterium (assembly GCA_051117475.1). GTDB lineage: Bacteria > Chloroflexota > Anaerolineae > Aggregatilineales > Phototrophicaceae > JAUZRW01. Next base: position 1,788 of record JBNPEE010000031.1, read on the forward strand.
TGTTCCGTCACGCGGTCTTGCCCAAGATAGCGATCATACAAACCATCACCATGTAAGATTAACTCGCCGTCATGTGCTAGGCGATAATGCACACCCTCCAACGGCGCACCGATGAGGTCACCCTGTTTTGGATCAAACGCGAGTTTTTCGTCTAATGAGACAGCACAGGCAGGCAACATTTCCGTCATCCCATAGATAGCGTATATGCGCAAATCAGCGTGGGTGTAGTGCCTCAATCGTGTCAAAAAGTCGGGGAATACTGGGGCAGCTCCTAGCAAAATCGTCCGCAATGTTTGTGGGAAACGCCCGTTCTGTTGCGCTAATATATCTACAATCTGTTGCATCGTGGCCGGCACATCGAATGTTTTTGTGATGCCATATTTACGATAGCTCGCGAGCGTCTGCTGTGCCGAATTGTTCTTTGCTGGCAACACTGCCTTGCCACCTGCTAACAATACCGGAATCGTCAGATGTAGGGCGTAGCTGTACAGCACATCGTCCTCAGTAAGTTGCAAATACTGCTTGACCCGTTTCAAGGTCGCTAAAGTCGAGCCCAGTGTATGCACGACACCTTTTGGTTGTCCCGTTGTCCCTGACGTGAACACAATCATCAAATCACTATCGAGATCACGGGGTAAAGTCGTACCGGTTCTAGTGCTATTGTCGGTCAACTTGCGCAGGTTCATATCACCCAAAAACGGGATATTGCCAACATTGACGACCTGCACATTGCCCAAATTACCTATCTCAGGAACGTCTAAACCATGGCGCTTCACCAGTCGGCGCAACCAATCCCACTGCTGTAAGAACAATAAAATCGACTCCACAAATACCCATGTCGGTTGTGCCGTCCGTACACGACTTTCAAAGACTTCCTTACCCATCGCAATATCCCCGATGATGACTGTCCCGCCTGCCCGCACGATGCCCAGCACAAGTATCATCGTATCAACACCCGGACGCACCAACAGCAACGCACGGTCATTTGCCACAAAACCACACCCAACCAGATTGTTCGCGAGGTTATCCACTTTGCTCATCAACTCGGCATAGGTCAGGCATATACCATCCACCTGTTGCACAGCAATTTTATCCGCATCGTGCGGGTCTTTTGCCTTGTCATACAGGCGATCCAGAATCTCGTTATCGTACAGCACCGTGTACACCTTTCAGTTGGATCTCTAACTTACGATAACCCGGGAAAGTCTCGCCATGCGGATAACCTCGCTTGCAGATGACCAACTCACCATTCAAATCAAACAGTGTCTCCAGCGCCATTTCAATCTCACGGATCGCCAGTGGATACCCCAGACAAAAATGCGCACCATGACCAAAACTCAAGTGGCGCATCTCGCGTGGGATCTCGCGCTTTATGTCAAACGCAAATGGGTTATCGAGATGTTTGCCTGACTTCATGAAGTTGTAGACCATCAGCAATGCGCGTCGTCCCCGCTTGAACTGATACGGCCCTATCGTCACATCATCTTCAATCGCACGGATAATCACAGGGGATGCCGAAGTCACGCGAATACCTTCTTGAATGGCATTATCTAGCAAAGCACGGTTATCTCGTACTAAGTTGAACTGCGCGGTATCCAGTAATAATGCCAGCATACGCGGCAGAGTTGCGTTTGTTGTCTCCGTTCCTGCACTGATAATCGTCAGCAGGCATCCCCGCGCTTGCGCCTTCGTCAAGCCCATCGTCAACAATTGGCAATAGAGCGAATCAGGGCGTTGTTGTCCGTAGGCATCTAACAGGTGATTCACATGTGTTTGCTGTTGTCGCACCCATGATAATTCATCGTTGCTGAGTTCGATTTTGTTTAATTCCAACATATCTGTGAACGATGACACCGCCTCATTGATGGCGGGTGCAAGCTCGTCGATATGGTCGTTCGCCATGTCAATGCCTAGCAGGTGTAACATAATCGCCGTTGTCATGCGTTGCGTAAATGCTACAAAATCGACAACTTCACCTGCTTGTAGTCGTTCACGTAAACTATTTAATAAAGGTGGCAAGGTCGTCTGTACGATCCTTTCAACATAGCGTGGATTCAGCACCTTCATCAAATCGCGCTTAAATTGCCGATGATCGTCGCCATCCATATTGAATAAACCATACTCACCCACAATTGGTGAAATCAACCCACCCATCGCGCCCGGTGCGTTGCTACTAAACACCGGATGCATCAGGATATCGCGTGCCAGCAACGGATCATTCACCACATAACCGAGTTTCGGCAACCACACACAATCAAAGCGTCGCACCAATGCGCCAAATATCATCATCTCCGGACGATTGTGCCAGTATAGCCATTTATCATGATTTGCCATCATACTTCACATTTCACATTGATCATCTATTCAGAACTTAGCCTCAATATTCCACCATAATCACACCCAGACTCAACCCCCCTGCAATGCCAAGGAACAACACCTTGTCACCCCGTTGAATTTCACCACGTTCTAGCGCCTGCGAAAAGCCAACGGGCATACTTGCAGCTGCCATGTTGCCATAGTGCGGCAGGGTCAACACAATTTTCTCACGTGGAATCTGTGCCTTGTTCAAGAAGATATTCAGGTAATGCATCGTTACCTGATGCAACACAACTTTTTCAAAGTCGTCGATGCCCAAGCCGGTTGCCTCGCAGGCCTCCACCAACAAATCAGGCCCCACGATGTCAAAGATTTCGTTAAGCTTGCCAGCATTACCCCGAAAATACGAATAGTCCAAATCTCGCGTGTACATCGACCCACCTGCGAACACCCCACCCACATCCCAATATTGACTCAGGCTCTGGAATTTTCGATAGAAAATACCCGTGTGTTCATCTGTCGCTTCCAGCAACATCGCGGCTCCTGCATCTCCAAATGTAAAACCTGCCATGTGCTCCAGCAACGCCGCACGGCTATGCATATCCCAACGAATGAAGCGCGAGGGAGTTTCGCCGTTTACCACTAACGCCTTGCGATACTGTCCACTTTTGAGCAAGGCCTCTGCCACTTGCACACCATTGATGAAGCTATTACAGGCATTTTTTACATCCATCACTGCCACATTGATGCCCAACTTCTTCTGTACGATATGTGCGGTTGCGGGTTCACTCACGTCCTGCGAAGCACTCGCCCAGATGATGAGATCAATGTCTTGCAAGGGTGTGTTAGTTTGTGCCAATACTTTGCAAGCTGCATCCACTGCAAGGTCACTCGCCTGTTGGCCATCTGCGATATAATACCGTTGCTTGATGCCTGTCATCATCTCCAGTGTATTATTGGGTAAGGGCAAACGCACCGAACTCTCTTGCTTCACCCGTTGTACGACATCTTTACTTGTCATGACATGAGCCGGTATGGACGCGGCTGCACCAACAATTCGTACATTCATTGCATAACTCCACTCTCACATTATTTTGTCATACTCAGCGCTATACCAATGCTCCGGCTCACCGCACATCTACGATTTGCGGCGTGTAATGATGATCCCAATACCACAGAATCGTGTTCATATAGCCGTATTCACGCACCCGTCGCAACGAGTTATAGACAATCACATCGCGTGCGCGTCCGCCTCTTGATGTTAACTTTCGTATCGTCTCCGATAGCTCACGGTCTTCGTGCATTTCCTCAATGCGACTGCGCGGAAAGCCTCCTGCGTGTTCATAAATCTTTGCCGTGACTGCCATGTTGTTGCCTGCCACTAAAAAATACGGATATAAAAACGCGGCACCGCGTCGCCGCCACCCTCCTGTGATGTCTGCCATCAACAACAAAAACGGAATCAGTGCATGGTCAAGTAGGCTCAATTTGCCTTCATCTGATCGTGGGCGAATTACCCCACCCACAAGCGCCAGATTACGGTCTATGAAGGCCTTTTTGATATGTCGCACCCAATGCACATCGGCGACACAATCCGCATCAGTGCGGGCGATGTGCGTTGCGCCTTGCGCAATCGCATGACGAAATCCCGTATCTGCCGCCGCACCTGTCCCTTTCTGCGTTTCGTGAATGAGTTCAATCAGAAGATCACTCGCAGTGAGATAATCGTTCACAACCTTTACCGTGTGATCGGTTGAACCATTATCGACCAGTACCACTTTAAAATCATCATCGGATTGTGCCGCGAGGCTATTCAGTGCATCACAAATATACTTTGCTTCGTTGTACATCGGTATTACAACATAAAATTTCATCCTTTACACCTCTTCACATATCACGTCACGCGACAATCTCTCTGTACAATCATACTCATACACAAAATCAGCACCTGCTATTGGGCAAGTCATTTAAACGCGCATTTCCCGACCACCCATACCGATCAATAACCTGATCAATTTGTTTTACTTGCTCAGCAGTTAGGGATAATTTTGGCAGATTGCCGCGTGCCAGAAGTGTACCCGCCTGTGAATCGTAACCCGAAACCCCCAAAAGAGATGCGAAGTCATCTGTCGCTAAATCGCAGAATGTCACCACATGCGACAGTGTTTCACGCGGCATAGTAATCAAATCATCATAGTGCAAAGGCAAAATTGGCAACCCTTCTGTGATGAAGGTCGCACCCAGTTGCATGAACTTCACCCACAACAATGCCGCAATTTCGATCATACTCATCCTATCAAATTGTGATATATCAGTTACATCAAGATATGGCTCAATTATCGGACGCAACGCACGTCGCACCACCCATTCCGGCAAGCGATAACGCAACACCATCCGCAAATTCGATTGCACCCAATCTACCGGATTACGATACAAGAACACAAACCGCGCATCCGGAAAGACTGCGTGCAACTGCGGTATTAAATAGCTCACAAGACTACGTTGCTTCAGCACCAATCGTTGATCATGACGGGCAAAAGATGCGGTTATCGCCGCAATTAATCCTTGGTGTTTGCCTCCGATACTGGACATCTGTGTATACACATCGGGTTCATCGTAGACGATCATTTGTGGCGAAGCTTTCAGTATATTGGCCAATAAGGTTGAACCACTGCGCCCCATCCCACAGATGAAAATTGGCGCAGGCGGGCGGTCTCGATTATTCATTGCCCAGCAGAATGATAATTGTGGCATGGTATAAACGTGCATCGCATAGCGATATTGTTGTCGATACAAAAACGGCGCACCAGCTAAGGTGATCTGCGGTGGTGTTTCCACGAGTACGATGTCATCACCGTGCAAACAATACGGCGTGATATTGTGTCGCATCCGCAATATTTGCGTGCCAGCAGGCACTATCCAAAAATCACGGCGTTTCGCTACACCCATCGGTGGGACTTTCATTCGCCACAAAATATGATGGTGTTGTGCTGTTATTGTGTCTTCGTTTGCATTGACTGTCTTCATGATAGATCTGCTACTTTTCATGTGAAGGATTTACGGACAATAATCAAAATTTTCTGGTTGTACCGGAATTAGTGAAACATAAAGCACAACATAGCCTGCACTCTATTTCCCTCTTCCGACCGTCCCTGTGGGACTAGGAGAGGGGCTGTTCTCCTCTGCGCCCAGCGCAACCAGCGGATGAGGGCAAAATGCAATTTCAACCATTTGCAGATTCACACTACCAGAAAATTATTCAACGTCACGAACACTTCTTACTATAGTCTACCCATTTTCATCCCGTGTTTTGTGTGATGTTCCACGCCCCTGCGGTACTGTCTGAGAGCTTTGGTCTATGTTAATATCAACACAATCATCAATCTTATTTGGAGTATTGGTTATGGTACAAAATAATTTGCTCGAACGTTATGAAAAAGTGATGTTTCCCGCAGCAGCTCCCTATCACAAAGATAACCCGATCATTGTTGACCGCGCTAAGGATCAGTATCTGTGGGATGTCGATGGCAAACGCTATCTCGATTTCTTTGGTGGCGTGCTGACAGTATCCGTCGGGCATTGCAACGATGAGATCACTCAGCGCACGGTGGAGCAATTGCACAAATTACAACACACTACCACCATCTACATCAACGAGATTATGGTGCGTCTTGCAGAAAAAGTGGTAGAACTTACCCCACCCAGCTTAGAAAAAGTATATTTTACCAACAGCGGCACAGAAGCCAACGAAACCGCCGTCATGGCAGCACGGATGTATACCCAACGCCCGACGATCATCACCCTGCGCCACGCTTATTCGGGACGCTCAATGCTAGCGATGAGCCTGACCGCACATGGTACATGGCGTCTGGGTGGCGTAGTCGATCCGTATATCAAGCATGTGCGCAACCCCTATACCTACCGCGCCCCCGTAGATATGACACCCGATGAGGTGGTGGAGCTGTGCGTGCAAGACCTGATCGAAACTATAGAAACCACCACAGATGGCAAAATCGCGGCATTCATGGCAGAACCGATTCAGGGTGTGGGTGGGTTCATCGTACCCCCGCAAGACTATTTTAAACGGGTTGAGCCCATCATCCGCGATGCAGGCGGCGTCATTATCTCCGACGAAGTACAAACGGGTTGGGGGCGTACGGGTGGAAAATGGTTCGGCATGGAGCAATTCGACGTAGAACCGGATATCATGACCTTCGCCAAGGGAATGGGCAACGGTTCGCCGATTGGTTGCACCGTGACCACCAGCGCTATCGCCGACGCAGTGCAGGGCTTAACCTTCTCCACCTTTGGCGGGAATCCGGTGACGATGGCGACTGCACTTGCCACCATCGAATATATGGAAGCACATGATGTGAAGACCAATGCTTCAGTGATGGGCGCTAAACTGCGCGAGAGCCTCGAAGCCTTCCAAGCCGAGTTTCCTTTCATCGGGGATGTGCGCGGCATGGGTTTGATGCAAGCCCTTGAGATTGTCAAAACAGGCACCAAAGACCCTGATCCATTGAAGACAGTTGCTATCATGGATACGGCTAAAGAACATGGCTTGTTATTGGGTAAAGGGGGCTTATACGGAAACGTGGTTCGTATATCACCGCATCTCAACGTCTCCGAAGCCGATATGACACAGGCAATAGATATTCTCACCACGACACTGATCGAGGTATCGTCGTGAGGGTGCCGGGTGATTAATCGTCAGTGAGGTTAATCGGATTGCGTTCCTGCGCAGGTGGGTCACTATCACGTTGCTCTGACCATCGTTGCAGGATGTTGGCGATCTCATCGCTCATATGGTAGATATAGGCAAAGTCCGAACCCGGTGCGGTGGTCGGTTGCGTCGAGGTCTCAATGATCTCCTGTTCGCTGAGTGTTGTCAGGCAAGTGATATCGTAAGGGGTTAAACGACGCTTACCAAGCGCCCGCGCTAACTTCGAGCGTGTCAACCACTGACTACCCGCATTATGAATAGTCTGAATGATCTTAAGCTGGTGATCAGTCAGAGATTGCATCTTTTCGTCGAATTCGTCGAAGCGCATCAAGCTTTGCCTATCTACTATGTTAGCACTCTGTTAAGATTATACGCAAGCACCTGTAAGATTTCAAGCATAGCTGGTAAGCTTATAAAAGATGTGTCGTGAACGTTGAATCGTTGGATGAAGAACGAAAAATAGGCACACACATCGGTATAATGCTGTGCTTTGATCGATATGCTGAGGGTAAATACCCGTACCAGAGGATTCAGGATAGACACGAGGCAACGGCTATGAACCAACAAGACCATCGTGCGCGTGAGGAAACGCTACGCCTGATTACCGAAGCGGTGACAGCTCACCCTGGCGGTATGACGCGCACACAAATTGCCCGAGCTATTGAGCGTACCAAAACGCCACACTTGATCAACCTAATCGAATCATTGGTAGATACGGGGGTTTTGCGGCGGCAGGTTAAGGTCTTTGGGAATGGGGTGGAAGGTTATATCTACCACACGCAGACAACCACCTAAGGTCTTTTCGCGCAATAAGGGCTAGTCCTCATCACAAGCATGTACCCTCACGGTAGAAGAAATAGTTTTACACAAGCTGACTTTTGTCATGATTCAATCAGGCACAATATTACAAATCCATGATAAGCATCACTACAAACTGTCAGTAGAATCCCCGATAATGTAGGCATAAATCATTCAATACAAGGAGCACGAAATGAACAAAATCAAAACTTTCCCCAAATTGGTAGTCGTTATCGGTGTCATATTTGCTCTTCTGGGCGTAGTTGCAACTGGTGGCGGTATCTACATCAACATGTTTGTCAGTGACCAACTCACTAACCAGAATATTACCACACCGGGCGATGCATCAATCCCTAACACACCTGTAACTAACATTCCAACTGCTCTGAGTATGGCAAATATCATTCAAGAGCATGCCAACAGCAGCAGTGACGGCTTATCTTATGCTGAAATGGGACGCTTCGCAGTACCGAGTGGTGATCCTGCTGGTACAAGTAATGCCGATGAAGCCTTACTCAATGATGCTGGCAATCCTGTACCCAATTCAGCCCGTAATACTCAGTTGACTGCCGCCGGTTTGGTCACTTCCCTGAGTTTATCAGCCATGGCACTCGGCGCTTCTTACGGAGCTATTGCACTCGGCATCGCATTTACCTTACTGGGTATCGTTATCGCAGGTCTCGGTTATGCACTGCTTGGTCTGATTGAACCAGAAGTTGCTGAACGATTCGGGGTCAAGCTAACGCCAGTCGTCTCAAAATAACAGACTACACAAATCACCAATACACCCGTCTTCTTGATCATAGAAGACGGGTGTTTTTATTTAATGACTTGTCCAGACTTTAACAGGTAAGGCATCGTCACTTGACGATGCCTCAGCGATTAGATTCAATATATTGGAATTGTGATATGTTGATAGTCACTCGACTGCCTTCATCTCTATGGTGCGACGTACCTTCTCAAACGCTTCTTGATGCGTGTTGGTTAGGATGATGCTTTCAGCAAGCGGGTAAATCTCATGCAGTAAGGTGTCCATCTTGGGGGCGAGTGTGGCATCATCGCAAACGATCACAATCCGGTACACATTCTCAGGCGCTTCGATATTTTCGGCAATGGTGAACAGCGCACTAGTTGCGCTCACTTTAGTACTGCCAATAAAATCAAGCATGAGCGTAATCGGGCAACTGGAACGAGTCATCAACGTGTGTGCGGTCTCTAAAGCTGAGTACAGCTCGCTCCAATTCCATTGGTCAACGAAATTTGCATGAATCACAGAATAACGCGAATCCATCCAATCAACTGTGACTGACATCGGATACCTCCTTAACGCTTTGTGTAATATTTATGATATGAGAGAAAGATTATAGGCATATGAATAAGAGATTAATTTGGAGGTCTCGATGAGGAACATCACGGTTTTTTGGGACATAAATCATAGCTTACACAAGATGATGGTGCTGCTCGTGGCGTTCATCGCCCTGAGCAACGCACAGATAAGCGCACAGGACGCCCCACCGCCGGATGCTGAAACGCGCATCGCACAGGCGCTGGCATCAGATGCAATCACGCTTTCGCTCTATCAAAATAACCTGAGCAGTCTTCCGCCGGCCTTGTTTGATTTAACCGCGCTGGAAGCACTCGATCTATCGGACAATCAACTGACCACCCTGCCCGATGATCTCGCCATGCTCAGCAACCTGCGCGAGTTGACACTGGCAAACAACCAACTCAGCACTGTGCCGGATGTGCTAACACGCCTGCCCAATTTACAACGGCTCAATCTCGCTGGCAATCAACTAACTGCTCTACCCGATAATTTCACTGAGCTGACTGAGTTACAGGTACTCAATCTTGCCAATAATGCCCTGAGTGCCCTACCGAATGGTCTGATGCGCTTGCCTGCTCTGCGTGATCTCAACTTGAGCGCAACTGGCTTATCTACCCTACCGCCCAATATCAGCGAGATGACTGCCTTACAACGGTTGGCACTCGACCAAAACACACTGAGTGAGCTACCACCGGAGATCACTCAACTGACGCAGTTGAGCGAACTCACCCTATCGAGTAATCAGTTTGAGGATGTCCCGCCACAGATCGCTAGCTTACCAGCCCTGCGTTATATCACGCTAGCGAACAACCCATTGAGCGCGACCCCGCCTGATTTAAATCAATTCAACGTGCAAGCAATGATCGAATATGCCAGACAACCCAATCATTACCGCATTGCCCGCATGACATTGGCGTTAATCTGGTGTGTAGGTGGGATTATGCTGGTAGGGATCACATGGCGCTGGCACTCCAGGCGAAGGTGACAACTTGCCCATTAAAAGCGAAGACTTCCATTTGCAAATGGAAGTCCCTGATAATATACGTTGCAGACGATCTGCGTATCAGATCATTGCGTGTTGATCGCTCTTATTCGGGTTAAAATAACCCGCTGTTGTAAATTTGCCAACCATCTTACCACGCATATCAAAGACCATGCGTCCTAATAATTTGAGTGGCCCATATGCCACATCGCCAACCGGATGTATGATGAGCGTATGCGGGTTAAAAGTGCCAATGCGCGTTCCGTTAACATCATGAACGGCAGTTGGTAATTCGGGTAAATTATTTGGATCAAAAGGTTGATGAGACATGCGCTTACCTCCCTGAATATTGCGCAGAATAGCACAACTTTATGCTTACACCTTATCATTTACACTCGCTGAACACAACAGATGACGCGCCTTGACGAAAAAATCATGTGATTTGTCATTTTGAAAATGTGATCATTGTGCATATTACCTAAATAGACCGATGGTATCTCCGCGATTTATCCCTTATTTGGCGCATAACTTGTGGCATACTAGAGCTTCAAAGACAACATAAACCTTTTCATATTGATCCTCTAACATAGAAAGTCTGTTTTTTCATGCTGACTATTAACGACGAACGATTTTTAAAGATGATGCGTGTACAGGCAGAGATTGGTGCCTCCCCTGACGGAGGACTATCACGTCCGTCACTCTCCTTACCTGATTTAGAAGTCCGTGAATGGTTCCGACAAGCAGTTGAGGCGCAAGGACTGCGCTATCAGATCGATGGGGCGGGGAATCAGTCCGGTATCCTGCACTGTACTGATCCACAAGCGCCGACACTCTTAATTGGTTCACATCTAGATAGCGTGCCAAATGGCGGGCGCTATGATGGTGCTTTAGGGGTGATTGCCGCGCTGGAAACCGCATTCACACTCAAGGAAGCCGGCACATACCTGCCCTTTCACCTCGAGGTGATTAACTTCACCGATGAGGAAGGGACGCTGGTCGGGTTGCTCGGCAGTAGCGCCCTGACAGGTTCAATCACCCGCGATGCGTTGTTGCAACCGCGTGGCGGACGTCATGCATTGGAGAGTGGTATGGCACGCTTAGGCTTATCGCCGAACAGCATCATCGACGCGCACCGTGACCCCGCCAGACTTAGTGGTTATATCGAAGTGCATATTGAACAGGGCACACGCCTTGAACAAAGTCAAACGGATATCGGCGTAGTGACGAGTGTCGTCGGGATTCGCTCAATGTGGTTGGTATTCACAGGCGAAGCCGCACACGCTGGAACCAGCCCAATGGACGGGCGACGCGATGCCTTCCGTGGTGCGGCACAGTTTGCGCTCGATGCCCGTGACCGTGTGGTGCAAGATTTTCATCCGGGGGTGGTGAACTTTGGTGACATTGAGATTGCGCCGGGAGCGTTCAACATTGTGCCGTCTGAGGTACGTTTAGGCGTTGAGTTTCGCCATGGCGACCAGACCGAATTAGAAACCATGGAAGACGCGTTATTATCACTCGCTAATCAGATAGCAACGACTCTTGATCTGGAGTTGCAAGTGATACGGATGCATGACCTACAACCCGCGCCGATGGCTCCGCAAGCGATCCGTGCGGTGGAAGCTGCTTGCAAAACGCTCGGATTGAAACATCAACCCTTATTGAGCTTCGCCGGGCACGATGCTCAATCCATGGCAAAAGTGACACCCAGTGCGCTGTATTTCGTACCATCAGTCGATGGTATCAGCCACAACGCAAAAGAATATACCCGTGATCAAGACTGTATCAACGCTGCTAATGTGATGCTCCATACAGTTTTACAATGGCGTGATCTGTAATCGGTTCATTCAAGAGGCAGGATAAAGCGAAAGCAACTGCCCTCGCCGAGCGTAGATTCGACGGTGACGATACCATCGTGCTGTTCGACAATGGTCTTAACAATCGAGAGACCCAGTCCCGTTCCTTCTTGTGCCATGTGTTCTTCAGTATTGACACGTTCGAAGGGTTGGAAGATCGTCGGCAAAATATCGGCGGGGATACCTAAACCACTATCAATTACTTCCACAATGACTTGATTGCCTTCACACTTGCCGTAGACATCGACAGTGCCCCCGGCAGGTGTGTATTTGATAGCATTAGAAATCAAATTATCGAGAACGCGCCCAATACGTTGCGCATCGATCTCGAGTGTGACACGCTCTGTGGGCGGATGGACAGTCAGCGTGATAGATTTTTCCTGCGCACGCACGCGCATATCCTGTGTGACTTCTTGCAAGAAAGGCACAAAAGCTGTTGCCTGTTTATCTAACTTGATGCCCATTTCAAGTTGGAGCAGATCGAGCATATCATAAACGAGATCACTCATTTTGCCGACTCCGCGCTTGATCGACTGCACAAAACCAAGCAAATGTGGATTATCCGCAACGGTTGGAGACATCTCCAACATATCGGCATAACCGGAAATCACGAACAACGGGTTCTTGAGGTCGTGCGTGGCAGAGCCGATGAACTGCCGTCGTATTTGATCCATACGCTGATAGGATTGTTGTTCGCGTTGGCGTAATTGTTCAATCTCGCGCTTCTGTAGAAAGAGCATCACCTGCGTTTCGATACGCACGATCACTTCGCGGTATTTGAACGGTTTCATGATGTAATCCACGCCACCCGCATCGAAGCCTTCGATGACGTTTTCGGTATCGGCAAGCGCGCTGATGAAGATCACCGGAATTTCAGATGTATCAGGATTTGCTTTGATGCGTCGACAGACTTCATAACCATCCATCTCCGGCATGTTAATATCGAGCAGAACTAGCTCTGGCTTATGTTGCTGGACAATTTCCAGAGCTTGCTTGCCATGATTTGCAGTGTATACGTTGTAGTCGTAGCGATCAAGAATGCTAACCAACAATTCAACATTCATTTCATTGTCGTCAACCACTAAAATCGATACATCTTTGGGATTGAGTTCCACGAAACGTCCTTCGCACGAAGCCGTCACATTAATTGAATCACCGCGCTCGCCACAATTATAACAGAAAAGCCCCTATAAACCTGTCATGCGTTTATGTAGGGAACACAAAAGAGATATGCCGATTGATACGCGATCTGTGCTCACATCGATCATTTGACCTGTGAGTTTTCTAATGCTTCGATCTTCTTCTCTGTGTTGCGCAAAAGCTGACGGGTCATGTTAATCCCGCGTTGACCTTTGGCTTCCATATCGTCGATACGCGCGCGCAACTTATTAGCGGCATTATGCAACTGCTTGAGCTTAGTCTCGATATCATCCGCAGCAGGTTCTACAGGTTCAGGTGTGGGTGGCACTTCAGTGACTTCATCCTCATCTTGATCGCTATCAGTCGGTTGATCCCCCTGTTTTTCGATACGGCGTGTGGTGATTCTAGACGCAAAGACCGCAATGGATTCTGTCTCACTGTCGAAGCAAATCGTACCTTCAACAATCAAGCGATCCGCTTTAAATTCTTCCAGTACAGGCGCAACATCATCCCATTGTTTTTTGGACATGTAAACTGTGTACAGCGTCGGTTCTTTCGGCGGTTGGGGCACACCCTTAGGCAGAGGTAAACGCTTATGCACATAACTGATGGTGGTGATCACAGTATTATCGACTTCAACCACTTTACCCGGACGACCATGCAGGGTGAAGTTCACATAACGCATCTCACCGTGTTCTTCGCCATCGCGTAGTGGATCAAGATATTCATGGCGTTCATCCCATTCAATCGGCTTGCTGGCTTTACCAAATTCAGGAAAGATCTTCAGGCGCACCTCATCTTCCATCTTGCCTTTCGCCACATAAAAAAAGACCCCGCCTTTGGTACGCTGGCGTTGACCGTCATCGGTCTTCATACCGCCTTTTTCTTCGATGCGTTCAGTATCTTCTACCTGTGCCTTAACCCACTCATATCCCATGTGTTCGATCAATTGCGCAATCTGACTGACTGGCTTCTCATCAGTTTCGCCGAGTTGGTTGGCAATCTCTTGAGTTTGTGCCTGAATATCTGTATTTTCGGTTGTCATGTTTCCCGCCTCATATGCGATCAGCGTGCGTGTATAATGCTGATCTTATGTCATGTATTTCTATCTTTTAGTGTAGCACATCATGCCTAGATTGGCATGGCAAGCCAGTTTGCAGATCATCGATCTTGCCCCTGTTTGATATACGCGAGCGCTTCTTCAAAGGTGTCGCAAAAGTAATATCGTTGTGCTAATTGTGGATAAAGATGTGTCGCCAACTTGAAAAAATATAAGAAAACCTGGCTTGGAGAGATCAGCACAATTTTCTCAATCGAGCCAGGAATTCCCTGATCATTGATGAGTTTCATCATATCCAGCATACCAATCGGCATATGTGGGCTATGGCGATGATCACCGATCATGCTACATGGCGGGATCGTGCTATAGGCAGCAAAAAATTGTTGCGTCGCGTTCATCCACTCTTGCCATGTCCAATAACCTTGATACTGGTAGATCACAATAGGTTGCTCAGATTGCTCTAGCCATGAAATTGTGATTGGCACACTTATATCCTCTTCATTAGAGTTTTGATCAGCGTTCATTATAGTCGACGGACAAACATCCTATAGTTAAGACAGACCGCGACTCACACAGGCAATACCAGCCAGATCAACCAACCGAGTACCATCAACAGGCCGATTTGCCCGTGTAACTTGGCAGTATCACCCTGCGCCGGATGCAAAATTGCCGGCTCAGTCTCGGTGTTGAAGATGTGGATCAACTGGCGTGTCTTTGGGATCATGAGCAAGGTCAACAAGGTGGTGACCGGCATCCAACCGACTAGTATCAACACAATCTGCGAGAGATAGCACGCCACCAGTAACACAGCATATTCTTTGCGCGCCACATCACGCCCGAACATAACCGCCAGTGTACGCTTGTTCGCAACCCGATCTGCTTCTAAATCACGGATGTTGTTGGCGTGCAAGATCGCCGCTGTGGTGAATAAGATCGGCAATGAGATCAAGCACAGTTGCAGTGCTTTGGCACCATCAATCATCGGATTCATCACATAGTAAGCGCCCAAGACAATCATCGGTCCCATGAACACGCCTGCCGCCACTTCGCCTAAGCCGTTATATGCCAATGGGAAGGGGCCAGCGGTGTAGGTGATGGCAATCAGCACACCACCGATCCCTATCGCCCATAACCAGGGCCCACTCTGCCACAGCAAAAACAAGCCGATCAACACACCGGCGAGTGTCGCCACAATCGCGCCCAGCAAAATCTCCTGTTCGGATAGCAACTTTTGCTTAAGTGCCATACTCTGACCAGCCTGTTTAAGGTCATCTGAGCCACGTTTGAAGTCCATGTATTCATTGACCAGATTGGCGGTAGTTTGTAGACACATCACACCCAATAACGCCAACAAGAAGAACCAACCATTGAACACGCCATCCGCCAGCGCAATGACCGCCGCCAGTCCCATCGGCACCAGCGATGCAGTGAATACACGCGGGCGTGTGGCTTGCACCCATGCCGCTAGTTTTGATTGTTTATTCGCAACAGCCATCATCACCCTTATTCTGAGTTCAACAATGAATATCGCGCTCATCATAACGAAACCTTGTGTCGATGACTAGCGAGCGTTATGCCTGTTCAGCAAACACTCAAGTTCAGTCATGCCCCTAAACGCTTATCGAGCGTTTCAGGGTTTGCAAAGCGTGCCAGCTTGAAAGTGTCTAGTGCGATGGATGGTGTTTCCCCACGCGATAAACTCGCCAGCACCTCGCCCAATAAGGGGCCAAACTTGAAGCCATGCCCGGAGAAGCCCGCACCGATTACCACGTTCGGATATTGTGGATGGGTATCGAGAACAAAGTGATAATCAGGCGTGTTGGTATACAAACAGGTCTGAATGTCGATAGTTTCCGTCTGTAAATGTGGATAGCGACGCTCACACCAGCGTTTGATCTCGGCGACAATCGGTTCCACCACTTGACGCGCATCGTCGGCATCGATGACGATCCCGCTATGATGCCAACCCATCTTCACGCCAGCAATATCAACAATCGGCAATGAGTAGAATGGTTCATCTCGTCCTTCAACCGTATAGTAATCGATCATCACTGGCATTGCACCAATGTGATGATTGACCGTTGTATCTGCTTGAGGCGGGAAATACGCGAGAATCTCCTGTGTCACCTCTAATGGTATTTCTACCCCCAACTGTTGCGCTAGTTTCGCCGTCCATCCACCCGTTGTCAGCACAGCCCGTTCAGCACTGATTTGTTCGCTATTCTCAAGTGTGATTGTGACTAGCTCTGAGTGAGCCGTGATGGACTGTACACGTTGACCGCTTAAGGTAGTACCACCATTCGCCGAGATTAACCGCCACAGTGCTTCTACAGCAGGTGTCGCACGTGCAACGCCTCCACGTGGTTGATAGAGAACATCACTGTCTTCGTCAAAGTGATATTGCGGGAAACGTTCGCGTGCTTGTTCAACGCTCAGGCGCTCATAATCGATATTATATTGTGATAGGATCGTCTCAGTGACACGGATTGCCTCGTGGTTGGCAGGGCCGTATTCGAGTAAACCTGTCTCGAGCAATAGGGTTGTTCCGGCTTCTTCACTGAGTGTATCCCATGCGTCATAGGCTTTCATTGCCATCTCAACATAGATAGCTTCAGTATAGTTGAAGCGCACCACGCGCCCATCTCCATGTGAACTACCCTGCTTGTGTCCTGGAGTGTATTGATCCAGCAATAACACACGCTCGCCTTGTTTTGTTAGGCTGTGCGCTGTTGATGCACCAACGATCCCGCCACCAATTACAATTACGTCATAGTTTTGAGTTACCAATTTTCCATCCCTTCATAATTGACTATACGAAATTAGCTGACCATTAGGTCTACGTATCGAGATCCAAGACGGTGCCGATGTTCAGCGCCTGAGCTTGATCAAGCGCGATACGAGCGCCTACAGCATCCTGCACGGCTACCCCGACAGATTTGAAGTAGGTGATCTCATCGGGTGATTGCCGTCCGGGATGATTGCCGTTGACCACATCACCGATTTCGATTTGTATCTCATCCTCACTGATCGCACCGTTCGCTAATGCAATCACCAGCTCACCAGCTTCAGCACGCACTGCTTCGCGGGAATCTACGAAGATACTTGCCCGCTGTAGTGTGATATCATCGACTTCTTGCATGGTGGGTGTGAATGACCCCACCGCATTGATGTGCATTCCCTCACGCAAACGTGAGCCATCGAACACCGGTTGTGAGGATGTGGTTGCTGTGCAAATAATATCTGCCTGTGCGATAGCTTCATCGGCAGAAGGTGCTACATCAATCACCAGAGGCAGTCCTTCTTGACCCGCAAGCGATTGCGCAAAGGTGAGCGCGTGAGCGCGTGTCGGACTGTAGACCCATGCATGCTCAATCGGGCGCACGGCACAGACTGCTTCTAACTGCGTGCGCGCCTGCACGCCACTGCCGATGATCGCCACCGTTCGCGCATCAGGGTTCGCCAGCAGATCGGTTGCCGCGCCCGCGCCAGCACCGGTACGGATTGCAGTCAGTGAACCGCCTTCCATCATACCAAGGATCTGTCCAGTGTGGGCATCCAGCACCAGCACCACGGCATGAATGGTCGGCAAATCACGTGTGCTATTTTTGGGGAAGACCGAGACCACTTTCACACCCATCTCACCACTATCAGTCAGATGAGCCGGCATCACCAATGAAACCCCCTCATCCTGTCCAGGCACACGCACACGTAGAGGCATCGCCGCAGTTTGTGCCGATAGCGCGCCATAGGCACGTTTCATCCCATCGATTGCTTCGATCATGGGTAGCGCCTGCACCACCTCGGAGCGCGTGAGAAATCGAATGGTTGCCATATCTTGCCTTTCGTCATAGCGTGATTTGTGATGATAATTGTAACGCACATCCCCTATCCATCACAAAGACCATGACCAACAGGGTACATGTCACTCTGGTGCTTTTTCTGCATTCAATTTGCGGTGTCTCCTCGCCAGACGTTGAAACGTCCGGTTGCCGAAAAGACAAGTCCCATAAAGGGACTAAACGAAGTCACAAGGGGCACGATCACAAAGCCTTCAGGGCGTTTGTCGGTTTGTAGCATGGGGTTAAAACCGATGCGACAAAACTTTGCACGATCTGAAATACACCCTACCCAACGCCCAACAAAAAACCCGCACATCATTATTGAGGGCGGGCTTTATCGGGTAGCATGTGCAGGTGTTCAGTCGAAGATGTCGAAAATCTCGCCGATAACTGACTTACGCTTCTTGTAGCGATAATCGCGTTTAGGCTTACCATAGCCTCCATGATCATGCTGGTGCGACTCGGCACGATGTTCTTTGCGATAGCCATCGCTACGTTCATTGAGATGGCGTTCACTGCGATCAATGATCTTATCCAGTTCGCCTCGATCTAACCACACGCCACGGCACTTCGGACAATAGTCGATCTCAACGCCCTTGCGTTCGGACATCACCAATTCTACATCACAGACAGGGCATAACATCACAGATACTCCTCGTTTATCGTTTGTACGTGTGCGTCAAGTATCGCAAGCCTTAGCTCAAAATACCGCGACGCATCAGCAGTTTCTCGAACTCCACCACCCAGAAGACAACCGTACTCAATGCCAGACAGATACCCAATTGCGAAAGTGTCAGCGGGTTGGTACCGAAGATGTTGTTGAAGAATGGCAGGTAAATCGCCATCATTTGCAAGACCAGCGTGCTGAGTACCGCACCGATCAAGATGCGATTACCGAAAGGATTCATCTTGAACAGCGATTTGGTATGACTACGTAAGCCGAGCGCGTGGCCCATCTGCGCCAGTGTCAGCGTCATGAAGACCATCGTATTCCAGGCAGGCGCACCATTAGCGGCTAAGATGTTGTTCTGGAATGCCCAGACACCCAAGCCGAGCGCCAGCATACCCAGCACACCGCCAATCAAGAGGATATGCCGTCCCAGACCGCGCCCTAGCACGCTTTCATTGGGGGCATACGGCGGGCGTGACATGGCATCATCTTCAGCTTTTTCAAGACCCAGTGCCAACGCCGGAATACCGTCGGTGATGAGATTCATCCACAGAATTTGCAGTGTGGTTAACGGAATGGTCATACCCGCGACCAACTGCGTCGCCAACAACACGAACAACTCACCGGCATTGCTCGCCAGCAGATATTTCACGAAGCGGCGCACATTATCATAGATTGCGCGTCCTTCTTCAGCGGCTTGTACAATGGTTGCAAAGTTATCATCGGTGATGACCATATCAGAGGCTTCTTTGGTCACATCGGTTCCGGCGATGCCCATCGCCACACCAATATCTGCCTGTTTGAGCGCGGGCGCATCATTGACCCCGTCGCCGGTCATCGCGACAACATTACCATTATCGCGCAGGGCTTGCACGATACGTAATTTGTGTTCAGGGGCAACCCGCGCATAAACCGCCACCTGCCCCACTTGCTCGCGCAGGTCTTCATCACTCATCACAGCGAGTTCGCGTCCAGTGACCACCACTGCATCCGTATCAGCGATGCCAATCTGTTTGGCGATGGCCAGCGCGGTCATCGGATGATCGCCAGTGATCATCACAGGGCGAATCCCTGCACGGCGACAGGTCGCCACCGCATCGATCACTTCGGGGCGTGGCGGATCAATCATGCCAACCAGACCGATAAACACCATATCCTGTTCGACGTTTTCGAGCGTGGCAGGGTCGTAGGCATCCAGCGTGCGGAAGGCAACACCCAACACGCGCAAGCCATCACTGGCAAGTTGATTGTTGCTCGCTTCGATACGCGCACGCCATTCGGGCGTGATGGCTTGTATTTTGCCATCAGCGTAAACATAGTTACAAATATCGAGCAAGCCATCCGGCGCACCTTTAGTGAATGCGATGTAGGATTGCGCGTCATCATCCAGCACATCGAGCGTGCGCCCATCACTACGATGTAGCGTAGTCATGCGTTTGCGCTCCGACGAGAACGGTACTTCTGCCACACGCGGATACACCTGTTCGAGGGCATCGCGCTTGAGCGCGTAACGTTCCGCTACAGCGAGCATCGCGCCTTCAGTGGGGTCACCGATCAGCGTTTCCCCTTCAAAGTGGCTATCATTCGCCAGCGAAGATGCCGCCAGCAATAATTTTTGCTGTGGGTCTTGTGGTGCATCGTGTGCGCCATTGCCGGACATCAAGCCACGTGTATCGACGGTATTCCCGCTCACATCGAGCACCTGCACAGTCATCTTATTTTCAGTGAGCGTGCCTGTCTTATCGCTGGCAATCACCGTCACACTGCCGAGCGTCTCCACTGCTGGTAAACGTCGGATGAGGGCACGCCGTTTCAACATGCGTTGTGCGCCTAACGCCAACGAAATCGTGACCACTGCTGGTAAGCCTTCTGGTACAACGGCAACAGCAATTGCCACGCTGTTGAGCAAGACAGTTTGTATCGGTTGCGCCGTGATGAAACCGATGATGAACGCCAGCGCCATCACCACAAATGCCGCGTAAAACATCACGCGACCCAATTCGCTCATGCGCTTCTGCAAGGGAGATTTGCCACTATCGACGCTCTGTAACATATCCGCGACTTTGCCGAGTTCAGTCATCATGCCCGTACCAGTGACAATCGCTTCACCGCGTCCATAGGCAATATTGGTGCCCATGTACAACATATTCTTGCGATCCCCTAACGGCAAATTATCACCGTTGAGCGCTTCAACCGCCTTATCGACGGCGTAGCTCTCACCTGTTAAAGAGGCTTCTTGCACGCGCAAATTGTACGATTCTACAATACGCGCATCCGCAGGAATGATATTACCTGCTTCTAACACCACAATATCACCGGGGACTATCTGGTTGGCTTCGATCTCATGCACTTTATTATTACGTCGCACACGCACCAGCGGTTGGCTCATCTTCTTGAGAGCCGCGATAGCCTGCTCAGCGCGGTACTCCTGAAAGACACCGAGCATGGCATTCAGCACCACAATCGCGCTGATGGCGATAAATTCCGGAATTTTGCCAAGCAAGGCACTCACACCCGCCGCTAATAACAGGATGATGACCAGCGGTTCAGCAATTTGTGCATAGAATAGTTGCCAGATACTCGTGGAACCCCGATCCGAAATTTCGTTCTTGCCGTATTGTTTTAAGCGTTCGCTGACCTGCGTATCGTTCAAGCCAGCAGTACGATCTACCTCCAAACGGGCGATCACTTGCTCTGAGGTCTGTTGGTAAAATTCGCCAGAATCCGTGGCAGGGCTTGTGGTCTCAGTGGGTGTAACTGATGTTTCAGCAAGGTCTTTGGTCATATAGGTTATGCTCCAGGCTGTTGTGTGGACAGGAATAAGTCACATGTACACTATAATAATGGGGGCTTTTGCTTAAAATGATCCCCCTAATATTTAGGGGTTCTTACTTAATTAATCTCACACTCATCGTTCTACGGGAAAATACGGGCATATCAACAATTATAACTCATGCAAAACTTATCTGACTTGCTATGAAGACGACATCACAACCAACCGATACAGGAGAAACACCCATGAGCGCAGTCGAAATTAATCTGGCAATTGGCATCAAAGCCCCCCCCCAGCACGTCTTTGACCTGCTGACTGATATCAATCGTTTGCCGGAGTTATTCGCGGGGTTTAAGGATGTACGCGGGTATCATGGCGGAGATGTACAGACCGGTGACCGATGGACAGTTATTACCGAGTTTATGGGGCGCGAGATCGTCAACGAATATACCGTGACACGCTTAAAAGCACCGCATCACCTCGCATGGGATGCGATCTCACCACAGGCACAAACCAGCAGTGCTTTCGAAATACAAGCCACCGATGAGGGTAGCCGTGTGGTATTAAATGTAGTGGGTCGTCCACGCAATATCTTCGCATCAGTGGGGATTGGCATGGTCAAAGAGACGCTCAAGCAGGGCATCGTCGATGATCTCAAACACATCCGTACCCTGCTCGAAGCCTGAGTGCTTATCCACGCCCTTGTTGACGCTCGCGCCACAATTGGCGGAAAGGTTTTTCGGCAAAATCAGGGAAATCACGATAAGTCTGCCAGCGTCCTAATACGCCCGGTAGCTGATTATCCGTAAGTCCCTGCCCCATCTGCGCCATCTTGCCCCCGAATTCAAACAATGTGGCGTTGCTCATGCCCAGCGCCCACATCTGCAAGCCCTGCTTCCAACCAAAACTGTTAATGCCTGCCTCAGCCAGATCATGACGTAAATCGAGCAACATGCGCGGTAAATCAATATCAACCGGGCATACCTGCTTACACGCCCCGCACAAACTGCTAGCATGGGGCAAGGGATTGCCGGCTTCTAAACCATCCAGTAAGGGCGTCAACACCGCACCGATAGGTCCCGCATAGACCGAGCCGTAAGCGTGCCCACCCACATTACGATAGACCGGACAGGCATTCTGGCACGCGCCACAGCGGATACACGCCAGCGCTTCAGCATAATCCGTCGCGTAGATCTCACTGCGCCCGTTATCGACTAAGATCACATAGACGTGTTCAGGACCGTCATGCTCATCAGGGCGACGAGGCCCGTTGATGATATTGGTATACACGGTGAGGTTTTGTCCGGTTCCGCTACGGGGTAGGATTTGCGTCAGTGTGGCATAATCATCAAGATTGGCAATTATCTTCTCAATACCAACCAGCGCCACATGCACATCAGGTAATGATGTCACCATGCGTCCGTTACCCTCGTTCATCACCAAGCCCAGGCTACCTGTCTCAGCGATGATGAAATTCCCGCCACTAATGCCCAGATCCGCTCCGAGGAAATCAGCCCGTAATTTCTCACGGGTAAAAGCCACCATCTCGCCGGCATCGTCGGTAGGGGTCATGCCCAGTTCACGCACAAAAATATCACGAATTTCCGCTTTAGTCTTGTGGATCACCGGCGCGACGATATGGCTTGGCGGTTCGTGATTGAGCTGGATAATATACTCACCCAGATCGGTCTCTACCACGCGCAATTGTGCCAATTCCAGTGCCTGATTGAGGTGAATTTCCTCCGTGAGCATACTCTTACTCTTGGCGACTGTCTGTGCACCATGCTCGCGGGCGATCTTCAGCACATGCTGATTGGCTTCGTGTGCATCACGCGCCCATAATACTGTGAAGCCGTTAGCGGTCAACCTTTGTTCGGCTTGTTCGAGCAAATCCGGCAATTGGCGCAGGGAACGCCGTTTGGCTTCGGAGGCTTGCTGACGCAGTGCTTCGCCGTGTTCTGTGCCTTCTGCGCCCATCGCGTTGATGCGCTTGGTGAAAGCATTAAACGTGCCCCGATTGACCGCATCCTGTAAATCTGGTTGATGGATGGCAATCTCAGCAAGACCGACAAAATTATTAGCACGCTGTTCTATCATATTGACCCTCGGTGACATCGTATAGTATCCCTCAGAGCATACCGCTATCTCCTGTATTTTGCCACCTGTCCATCTAGCGCACAGGGTAATCGCATCAAACTTGGTGTAGCAATTGTTCCAAGAACGTGGTGTTGAGTACAGCTTTGTATCGTTTGTTGCGTAAACTGCCCTTAGAAGTATCCTTTTTTAGGATATTGAGTGCCAAATGGCGCAAAACAGTCATATTTTGTGGGCTATTTCCAGTGCGGATGCGCGAAACATCTTCACGATCTGATTACTTGCACTTCGACCACTTAACTAGTTCGCTTCTTCCTGACTGATGTTGAGGGGTGCAATCACATGCGGTGAGGCAGCCCCGAGCTTTTCTTCGGAAGCGAGCACCACGGTATCCGCAGCTTGTTGGGACACCGCATGTTTGACCCGCGCTTCTTCAGTAGTCGCCGGTACTCAGGCCCACTTCAGGATGAATGCCTGTGACGCCCATCCAATACAGATCCCCCTACACGCGATGGAGCACACTGGCATCAAGCAAGCCAGCCATAACCCATGTTGTGTTCTTGCGCTTCTTCAACCAAACGAAACAAGATTGCTAATTCTCGCATACGATAACCTACGGATTTAACCCGAGCCAGCGACGCGCTTCGGTACTGATATGACGATACAACTGATAAAGTTCTTTCTCAATTGGGGCGGGTGGTTTACCCAGTTGACGCAATGCAAACGGTTCGTCCATCTGGATCGGTACATGACGCACCAAAGCACTTGATTCCGCTTCCCAGAAGTTATCTACCTCAAGTGTGTAACAGACACTGGTATCGGCTTGTGTCTCTTCCACATCATACTGATGCAGTCCTTTTAAAATCGTATCGCGTTTGCGTCCACGAATATGAAAGAGAATGAAGGGATCGTTATCCAGTTGTTCCGCAACCAAATAGTAAACGGCGGCGGCATGTTTACAGGGATCACCCCAATCCGGACATGAACAGACAAAATCTATGTCGCGCTGATTGCGTGGGAATAGGGATAAACCAATATGCTGGAAAACGCCTTCAATATCACCGGGCATCTCCCCTGCCAGTAACTTCGCCACATAAATTGCTTGCTCGGATAATGCGTCGAGTGCTTGTTGCCATTGTTCATCGCTCAATTGCTTCAAGTTAATCGATGTACGATACGGTCTTGGTTGGCTACCTTTTACTTGCGCATAAACTTTCCCATGCGAAATTTCTAGCATCTGCACCGAGCCATTGCGGGCGTAGCGTTTACCACGTTGTAGACGACCATCTAGCCCCATATGTTCGAGTGCTTCAACCCATTGTCGCCCCCACCATTCTTGACCAATATCACCACGCCGACTGACTGCCCGAACAGGACCTGCAATCTTCAGCGCGTCGATCGGTGTATCATAATCCGATAGTGTGTAATCATCCTCTTCATAATAATCATCGTCATCGTCATACCACCAATCGCTCATTCGTAGACCTCCATTGCTCGTAGTGAAACTAAGTCACGCAGTTCATCATTGCTCAATTCTGAAATCCAGCTTTCCCCTGCCCCAACGATTGATTCAGCCAATGCTTGTTTGTGTTCGATCATCTCATCAATGTGTTCTTCCAGTGTGCCCAGTGCAATGAACTTATGAACCTGCACATTTCTGGTTTGTCCGATGCGGAAGGCACGATCTGTTGCTTGATTTTCAACCGCAGGATTGTACCAACGGTCGAAGTGGAAGACATGATTTGCAGCCGTGAGCGTCAGCCCCGTACCACCTGCTCTCAGTGAGAGAATAAACACCGATGTGCCACGCTCGGATTGGAAATAGCGCACCATCTCATCACGGTCTTTGGCTGGTGTGCCACCATGCAAATACAAGACATTATCGAGCAAATGTTGCTTGAGATAATGCTGGAGCAATTCGCCCATCTCGGCGTATTGGGTGAAGATCAAAGCACGTTCGTCGTTCTCACGGATTTCATCAATCATTTCAGTGAGCCGTTCGAGTTTGCCACTGCGACCCTGTAGCGTCGCGTTCGTACCCTCTTTGAAGAAATGCGCAGGATGATTGCAAATCTGCTTGAGGCGGGTCAACATCCGCAAAACATTCCCACGCCGAGCGATGTCATCATCGGCAGACTCCACCGCTTCGAGTGCTTCGCGCACTTCAGCTTCATAGAGCGTCGCTTGCTCGGATGTCAGACTACAATAGACTTTGTTCTCGAACTTCTCTGGCAAATCTTGAATGATGCTAGTATCGGTCTTCAAGCGACGCAAGATAAAGGGTTCAGTGATTTGGCGTAATGTTTGGGTGGCAACATCATCGCCATAACGCTCAATTGGCGTGCTGAAATTGGAACGAAATGCCGCTTGTGACCCCAGATAACCGGGATTGAGAAAGTGTAAAATCGACCACAATTCGGTCAGACGATTTTCAACAGGTGTACCGGTCAGCGCAAGTTTGAAGCCAGCAGAAATCGCACGTGCGGCTTGTGCCTGTTTGGTACTCGCATTCTTGATATTTTGCGCTTCATCCAATACCATATCTGACCATTCGATTTGCTCTAGTATCTCGCGGTCACGTCGCATCAGCGCATAACTGGTAATCACGACATCGACTTGCTCAATTGCTTGCTGGAGTGTTTCAAGCTCTTGAATACGGTCTGATCCGTGATGCGTCATGGTTTTGAGTGACGGCGCGAACTTACGAATTTCATGCCGCCAATTGCCGACAACGGATGTCGGACACACCAGCAAAGCGGGTGCTTGAATGTCCATCGTCTCACGTTCGTGTAACCACAATGTGATGGTTTGAATCGTCTTGCCGAGCCCCATATCGTCTGCTAGACACGCGCCTAATCCCATCTGACGCATTTGAGTCAACCAGCCGAATCCGCGCTCTTGGTAGGGACGTAATGTTGCTTGTAAATTGTTCGGTACATCGGGTACTTGTGCGCCATTTGGATGACGTAAACGCTCGAAAACATCGTGTAAATTGCCCATGAACTCGGTGTTTTCGATTTCAATATCGTCAAACTCGCCATCCATCGTTTGCATCCGTAGCGCATCGAGAACGGTGGCTTCGCCTTCGTCGGCTTGTTCAAAGAATTTCAAAGCGGATTCGATCTGTTCAGGGTCAAGGGCGACCCATTCGCCCTTGTAGCGCACCAAGGGTTGTTTGAGAGCAACGAGTGCCTCGAATTCTTCTTTGCTGATACGGTCTTCGCCGAGTGACATCTTCCATTCATAATTGAGCAAACTGTCTTTGGTGAGAAAACCCGACGGCTCATTGGTTTCCTTGAAGCTCGCCTTTGCTTTGATTTTACGCCGTTTACCCCACCAATTCGGCACAAGCACACCAAAACCACTGCTTTCAAGCATCGGGACAGCATCTGTGAGGAATGTATAGGCTTCATCACGGGTCAGGTGAACACCGATGGGTTTACTCATGCGTAGACTGCGTTCAATTGGTTGGAACAAACGTGATGCTAAACCCAAGCCTGCGAGTAATTTCTCCTGTGGCTTGTCGAAGCGATATTCCAGATAATGCACCACATTTGATTTGGCTTGCCAGACCATCTCTGCATCGACAATTAAGCTCGGATCATCACTGGTTTGTAGTAGATAATCCAATTGCCAGATGTCGCTCTCTTCGAGTGGTTCATTCAAACGGAACGAAATTCGGAAACCCCCGACCTCACCACTGCCAAAGGAACGCCATTGTTCCCATGCATGATACAGTTTTTTGTGTTGAGCAGTGTCGCCGCGTAAGATGACATCCGCTTGTGTCAGTGCTTTGAGCCAGGGATAGGATTGTGATTTTCGAGACTGCGATTGCTCCCGAATGAAACCATCTACAGCATTCGATAGAAAGTGATTGAGTAAATAACGCGGGTTATGTGCCGCTTCCGGGTCATCGGCGATGGCGCGACAAACCATCGGCATGTGTGATGCCATTTGCTCAAACAGCGTGTTGTCCGGACGTGATTCCCAATATGCCCGATATTGTCTGCCTTGTTGCGAGAGTGCCGGAATATAACGTCCTTCGGCAAGACAGTTCATCGCCAGTAAGGTCGCCTGTTGCCAGAATTGCAAATCCTGCCCCAAACGAAAACTGCCCTGACCTTCTGTAGGCAATTGCAAGAATAAGTCAAGCGCATCTGTGATAGTCAGCGTCATCGCATCCAGTTCCCATGCCAGCAACTCAGGATGGGTATCCGCTAATTTTGCACCATGTTCTCTTGCCACCAACGATGGGCGTGGATGTTTGTGCAAACCGGGCAACCAAATGATGACAGATCGCCCATCTGGTTGCGCTTCAGTCGTATACTGATCGAGAATTTTCAGCCAGTAACTCAAATCGAGTGTATACGGATGCGGTGCGGTGTGACCGCGCCGTCCCTTGCGATAACCCGGTTCGATGCTGGTATCCTCACCCCATAGCGCGAACAACGTATGCTCTGGCAACCAGGTTCCATGTAATATTTGCATTATGTTTTATCCAACTTGCTTGACGCGACAGACTCTATGATTGTCGTCTCAATCTAAATTAGCCTATTATATCGTAACAAAGCCAGATGCAAATATATTATGTATAGCTTGAGGAACAGAAATTTGTATAGGATGTAAAGATCTGTATCTATAGTGTGCATTGGTCAGAGAATTTATATTAAACCAAGTGGTGTATGTCGTCAAAATTTTTCGGACACATGGGGCATTCAGATAAAGGAGACTATGCCTACATTTTTACCCCAACCTAGCTACTTGTTGCAGGTAATCACATCGCACTGAAAGGATTACGCCTGTCTCAACTGTTATAGTCGTCGGGGAATATCTGCGACTGTACAATGACAACTCGCTAAGCAAGGCTCATCAATCTAACAAACTTAGTCGTTGTCCCTGTAGAACAGCCTGAGTGCGATTATGAACATCTAATTTGTTGTAGATATTCATGATGTGACGTTTGACCGTACTGAGTGCAATCACGAGTTCCGACGCAATCTCTTGATTGGATTTGCCATCCCGCAATAAACCGAGAATCTGTAATTCGCGGTTAGTCAAAGGCGAAGAGATATAGTCAAGTGGTAGTTGATCCGGTTCAATATGTGAAAGCAGGAACTTCACAAACTCCGGTTCTATATTACGGACTAAGGCAAGGCGCAATAATGACTGTGTAGCATGGTACGGTGCGATAATGCTACGAACTAGCCCGAATAATTGAGCATCAGCAATAGCCGCTACCAGATATTTGAGCGCGGCATTAATTTTACCTTGCTTATGGTAAATGATAGCATAGCGCATTTTTAGATAGGCTACATTCCTCAAAACACCAAGCTGCTGACTAACCTCATACAGTTTGTCGCACAATATTGTTGCTTCGTTTAGTTTTTCGGTGGCAATCAGAAAGCGAAGTAGAGAGAAATACAGTGGTAATTTGTCCATATCCACCACATCTGTATAGTCGATTTGTGCATCATCAAGCATTGATTGTGCTTGCTTGATGTGACCGCGATGTACGGCTAAGTCAATTCGGTAGGATAATGCTTTGCGCTGATAGATTTCCGCGCCATCCCACTCACTCATTGTATTCTCGTAGTGATTGAGCGCATCATGGGCGACACCCCATTTTTCCTGTACGAGTGCGATCAAAAAGCGATAGGCATAACTGATGATAAGAATACTTTCAATGCCACCACGTTTAATCAGAGGAATTGTCCGGTTGATAAGGTGATTCGCTTCTTCAAGCTGGTTATATTCGTATTTGATCGTTGCAAGATTGAGCAAGGCGCATCCTAACATCGGTGGCTCTACCTTGAGTTTATCGCAATACTGTAGAAATTCTTGTAACAACCCGTCTGCCAGTCGGAACTCACCCTGCGAAATATACAAATTCGCCAGATCAACATAGGCAATTAGGCGTAAGTGTACAGTCGATTCATGTGCGTATTGAATCACCTGTCGATAGGTATTTCTTGCACGGTCTAATTCCCCCTGCCGCCGGCAGACACCCCCAACAGCTAGCAATGTCAGTACATAAGCAATATGATTTTGTTGTGTTTTGTGCTGCATCAATTGCTTGTATTGTCGAAGCACCTCGTCGTTATCACCACAAACATAGGCAACAAATGCTTGAAGACCTGCTTGTTCTGCTCGATACCAATTCATATCGTCATCATCGAGCGATTGCTCATACAAGAGTACCTCTGCCCGTGCAATATATTGTTCGACGCCATTGACATCCCTCACAAAGCGCAGTGTCCAAGCATAGACTATACACATCCGCCAGTTCGATTCCAACATCCCTTCGGGTAACTCATCCATCCACTGCCGTAGATCGCGGATATAGCCATAAGCGAACATTTTAGCTGAACTATCAAGAATGATGTTTACAGCTAAATCAAAATCGCTTGCGCTCATGGCATGTGCCAGTGCTTGACGATAATGTTCATGTTGGTGAAGCCAGATAGCCGCTTGCTGATGGTTGCGTTTGATCTCATCCGCAGATAATGCTTCATTGGAATAGCCTAGCAACACCTCGCGGAAAAGATGATGATACCTAAACCATTGATGTTGATGATCGAGCGATACAACGAACAGGTTAGACTTGATGATGTTCTTGATAATCTGTTGGCTATGATCCCAGACTAATAAAGTATCACAAAGATCCGCCGAAAACTCATCCAGAAAAGCCGTTGCTAACAGAAATGATTGCACGTCATCTGGTTGTTGTTTGAGGACATCATTGATTAGATAGTCAAAGATATACCGATGTGTCCCCGATATCGATTGCAACATCGCATCTGGTGCATCATGTTGTTTTGCCGCAATCAAAGCCAGATGAATTCCGGCAATCCAGCCTTCGGTATTGTCTACGAGTTGCTCAAGCGTCATATCACTTACAGACATTTCAATCTGAGACATAACAAGGGGACGTGCTTCATCCGGCGTGAAACGCAAATCTTTTGTGTGAAATTCAAGAAGCTGATTCTTCGCACGAAAGCGTGGTAACGGTAATGGCGGTTCAGTACGGGTTGCAATGATGATATGGAAATTCGAGGGCGCATTCTCAATTAAGAACTTTAATCCATTATGAACATCGGGGTTTATAATGTTGTGGTAGTCATCCAGCACCAGATAGAGTTCGTCATCATGAGCAATAATCTGATTGATGAGCGTCACCAGCCAATCATCACACGATTGCTCACCATTGAGAAAGTCAGTCAAAGCAGAATCATCTAACGTGACATTTGCAGACATTAGGGCATGATGTACATACTGCCAGAATCGGTGTGGTTGATTGTCATCTGCATCAACTGATAACCATGTGATGGTATCCGTTGTCTGATTCGCAAATTGGCTCATTAGCGTGGTCTTACCACAGCCAGCTCCAGCAGAAATCAGGATAAGGCGGATACCATCTACTGAGTGCAGTTGCTCAAGTAAGTGTGTGCGATCAACATCAAACCGTTTGGGTGATGGAATAAAAATTTTTGTTTGTAACATTTGAGATGACATAACGACATAAGCTATAGACTATTATTGTCCATAGTATACGTCGAAATGTCTACTTCCGTTTAGCAAGCGCTCACCAGTTCGTCAAGCACATGTCAAGTACCCAATTTATGAAGGCGGTTGCCTGAGTCAATTTTTATGGCATCAAATTCCGGTGTCATAAGTTGATGTTCTTACTTGAAGAAGCCTATAATCATGCTTGCTAACACAAGTATTGTGCTGTCGTGTGCTGCATTGACAAGATAAAGTGAGAGTGAGCGACCCTCAAAGGCATCACGCACCCCGTTAGGAATCACAGCAAATGCGGCAGCGATCAATCCCACTTGTAACCCTGCAATGATGCCAGAAATGTCTAACCAGTTGAGGACAACCGACAGCAAAGTTGCCAGAATGGCTGATCCAACCAGAGATAATATCGGCTTAATAGGTGAAAAGTCTGCAATAACTTGTTCATTTGTTTTGCCAATCCCTGCCAGCCAGAGACGCTGGAACGCAAACGGCGCATTGAACCAGACACCACCAATAACCGTCATGACAATCGTAGCGATAATAATTGCCATTAAATTAAGCCCAAACATGCTTATGCCTCACCCATCCGATGCTTGAGACCATATGCTTGCTCAACATAGATCAAGACCTCATCAGTCAAATCATCTGACGATTTCAGTTCAATCATGTGACCGATATTCGGCATTGCCCCCAGCCCTTTTGCAGGTTGTAAAATGCCGTCATATGACTCATCACCTAAATCTAGACCGAGTCGTAGATGGGAGTTAGTAATTTTAATACATCCGAAGACGTAATCCGTTTCCAGTGAGACATATGACTTGGTGGGTATCGCCTCTACTTCAGGTAGCGTTTCCTGAATTTGTGTGATGAGTTGATCGTACAACGGGCGTTGATGCGCTCGCTTCTCGAAGAGAAGCCCAAACATCACCTCATAGTCGTAGACGGGTTTGCCAGCATTGAGGAAAATCCCTGCCAGCATGGATGCCTGTCGATGATTCAAGGCGTGATTAGATTTTATCCATTTGATGATGGCATTGGTTTTTGTTTCGCCACTTTCAGTGATGAGTGCCATCCATTCTTCGAGCGAATGCCCCGTTTCTTCGATGATATTTGCCAGAAATTCCTGTTCAATAATGCGTGCTTGCTTTGCCATGTGAGACCTCATGAGGAAATATGTTTATCTCACTTATCTTATGCTTATCTTGTGTTACTTACATCATCTGAAAGGTGTAGTCAGGGTGTAGATTTGCTTCAAGAACGGTTTATTGCAGTATGCATCCCTACTGCACAAAATATTTGAGCCACACCCTACTAATACCACCACTACCAGAGGTAGTGGGTTTTTCACATTACACTAAACGCATAGATTGTATTGGGAACAAGCCAAGCGTAAAATATAGATGTCGGTGAGTATTGAAAAAGAGGATATTATGCGCGGTGATTACGTATGAAAAGCTATCGAAGCATCCCCGTTTATTTCAAAACTTCACCGGGTTACGCCTTGAAGTATTTGCGCAAATCTTGCAAGGCTTCTTGTTGAATATGAGCCAACCGCAAGCCAACGACTGGATTCATCGCTTAACGCCAATCTTGAATGAGGCATTAGGGGTTCAGCATCACTTGCCCGCTCGTGCGTCAACCGATATTGAAAAGTTGCTGCAAGCCTGTCCTGAGCTAGAATTCATGCTGGATGGCACCGAACGGCGGGTGCGTCGTCCCAAGAATGGCAACCAACAAAAAGCCAAATATAGCAGCAAAAAGAAAGCGCACACCGTCAAAAATAATGTCATTACCGAGAAGAAAACGGGTAAAATCAAAGGCTTAAGTCCCACAGTTGACGGCAAGATACATGACAAAAAACTGGCCGATGAGCAGAATGTGACGTTCCCCAAGAACAGTCGCTTGTGGCAGGACACAGGCTTTCAGGGCTATGCGCCACCAAGTGTCACCATTATTCAACCGAAGAAGAAACCCCGTGGTGGGGCGCTCACTGTTGCAGAAAAGATACAAAATACGGCGATTTCACAACTACGTATCACAATTGAACATCGTATTGGTGGTGTTAAGGTCTTTGGCATCGTCGGGCAAGTGTTTCGCAACGTCAGATCGTCTTTTGATGACTTGGTAATGGAAACCGCTTGTGGGTTACACAACCTGCGGCTCGATTTCCCGATGATGAAATAGATAGGGCAACCTGTGCTTCAACACGCCTGCTGACAGCGTTACACTATTTCCGATATAGTCTATTGTATTGGATAGGGCTGAGGTAGTTAAGACAATGTGACAACACGTGAACGAGAAGCGTGCAAGAATCCTCTCTAGTGCCTTCACTCAATCTGCCCGCGAGCCGATAGCATCACTCAGTATGCTACTGCTCGATACGCTGGCAACTTTGGCGTTTAGCATGGCACTGTGGTTGGTGCATATCTGGCTACCAAATTTTAAGGTCGCATTATGGCTTTGAATATATACTGTACATGGTCTCGATGTTCGGCTTGGCTGAATCGGGAATCGTCCGATTTTGTTTGCTACGGTACGGGTATGAGTTGCCTTATGGCTGGTTGATGTTCACGATAAGGCGGAAAGTTCTACAATGATAAAACGATGGCGAATGACATGTGCAGTGTTGGTGCTTATGATACTATGTGCTGTGCCGACACTCGCACAAGATATAACAGAACCCGTGATGCAACTTGCTCAAGACCGTGATGCTAGTCGCCTTGTGATTCAGGTAACGGTGTTGATACTAAGCATCATCACTTTATGGGGTGTGGCGCGGGTGATGATGAGCGTCGCCCGACATCCTGGTTGGATCACGTGGCGGGCAACTTTTAAGCGTATAGGCTGGATTCTACCGCTGATAACTCTCGCCTTAATAGGTAGCTTGATTGTCTTCCCTCGCTTATTGGGTTCAGAAATCAGCCATGATTATGCGGTGCAAACAGTGATACCGGTGATGATGGCGATTCAGATGGCGGGGATTTTTGCCCCGGATGATGAACCTGCTCTCGAAATTCAAATGGCGGCAGAACGTCCGTTACTGTGGCTTATTGTTGAACGGATCTTCATCACGATGTTGATTTATAGCCTCGTCGCCGGATTAGGATTTATCGCGTTGTATCTGGCACATGGCGTATTTGACTGGCGCTTATTGCTGATATGGATACCGCCGGCACTGTTCCTCAGTGGCCTGACGTTACGCATCACTATGAGTTTGCGCTTACCGCAGTTTGGCATGTTGATGGGCATGGTGCTATGGGTGATGTTCGCATTGTTTGGGAATGACTTTATCGCCGCTGCCGAAGGCTATCCGTTTCCATTAGATGTAATACAGTCGCATCTGTGGGCGGTGCATATTCACGCCAATCTCGATACTTTCGATGTGATAAGTGATTTCTGGCTAAACCGTGCGTTATTGCTCGTTGCAGGTGTGAGTCTACTCATGTATGCCGCGAATGTCGTCCGCGATGAGGAAAAACTATTATTGAAACGTTCGGCGCGTGACCGCAAAAAAGACCTTATGTCGATACCCCAAGCATCAGGCTTAAGACTCGGACCGGTGACGATTCGTATACGTCCCTTGCAACAGATACTCGGCATCATACGGTATGAGTTCTTGATGCACTGGCGACGACGCGCCTTAAAAGTTTTCATGCTAACTCTGTTACTCGGTAGTGGCTTCATTCTCCTCGTCTTGGCGAATCAAACGATGGGGATCATACCCAATGCTGACCCGATGGCGACGAGCGATACCAGACAAATCATCATACAGGGTTTAACGCTAGTGATGTTTAGTGCGCCATTTGTGCTGGTGATGGTGCTGTATCTGTTCCCACTGCTTATATCAGACGTTATCGCACTTGACGAGCAACATGGGATCGATGAATTACTGGGTGCGATGCCCCAATCAGGCTGGGTCTATATAGCAGGTAAGGTGGGTGGCGCGTGGCTAGTAGGGCTAACAGCAGTGATCCTGTCACAGATGATATTGGGTATCGGCTGGTATTTCCGCGCTGGCACGTATGATGCGACATTATTTGTACAACTGGTACTATTGATTCTCGTGCTTATCCTTATCAACGGCATACTAGGCGTACTCATCGGTTCAACTCAACCGACGCGCTTACGAGCGGGGCTAGCGGTTCTCGCCTACATTCTGATAACGACATTCATTCATATACGCTTTCAGGTTAATTGGATACAGGTGCTATTCCCATCACAAACTGATTTATTCATCTACATCATGGATGCCATAATTGAATCATTGATTAAGTTGCCCATCACCATGCCTGAAATTGGGCTGACTACACCCCTTATCCGTGAGATTATCATCGGCTCATTGCTGCAAATTAGCGTGATTATTTTGCTCATGACGCTCTGGCATCAGGTAGGGCATCGCATCCATACCGCTAGCTTGCGAAAAAAAGCAACACAAACACCACCAGTCAATATGGAGGCAAACGTATGATTACCATCAAAAATTTGAGTAAAGTCTATAATGGCAATGTCCATGCCTTGCGTGACATTGACCTCAATATTGATCAGGGGATGTTCGGGCTATTAGGTCCTAACGGTGCAGGGAAAACAACTCTGATGCGAATCATTGCAGGATTATTGCGCCCAACCCACGGCTCAGTCGATGTTTTTGGCTATGATGTGCGCGAGAATAAGGGCAAACAACAGATAAAAGCCCTACTAGGGTATCTTCCGCAGGAACTCGGCATGTATCCGGAACTCACAGCGCGTGAATTCCTCAATTACATCGGCATATTGAAAGGTATCACGGATAGCAAAGCGCGTCAGTTGCAAGTTGATGAGTTGCTCAACCTTGTGCGCTTGCAAGATGTCGCGAATCGCCGTATCGGGACCTTAAGTGGTGGTATGAAACGGCGCGTGGGTATCGCACAGGCGATGCTCGGCAACCCGAAGTTGCTGATTGTCGATGAACCGACTGTTGGACTTGACCCCGAAGAACGGGTGCGGATACGGAATATTTTAAGTGATATGGCGCTACGTTGTACTGTGATTCTCTCAACCCATGTGATTGAGGATATCAGCCACACTTGCCATGATTTGGCGATTATCGATAAGGGAGGCGTGTTATTTTCAGGTGCGCCGAGTGACCTCATCAGCGAGGCACGCGGTAAAGTCTGGTCAATTCGTACCAGTGGTGACTATCTCGCGAGTGATTTGCAGGTAGTTTCGACGTTACAACTTGCCGATAGCATTCAGTATCGGGTGTTGGGTGTGCCGGATGCAACTTACGATGCGCAACCGCTTGAACCCAGTCTGGAAGATGGCTACATGCTGATGATGCACCGCACATCGTAATTGCTGGCCTTCATTGCACCGGCTTATGGGCAAGAAGCGTTTATTGCTTCTTGATGGTGAAATCATAGGCGTGGCTGAGGTTTCGCGACCTCAAAGACGCCACACCTAGACAGAACAACCGTTTTAGTACTTACCAACCACGTTTGGCAATCTTTTCGCTATCCGGCAGGGAGCTAATGCCGATGCCGATGCCTTTCAACGTAATGCCCGACCCATATTTTTCAATTGAGACCCATTGCGTATGAATATAGGAATGCGATCAAGTGGGACAGATGTTGTTACATTCTGTCCACCTTTAAAGACATCATCTGTCCAGAAAGACCGCCATTGTCCGTCTGGTAAATACGTTGTCCATGTTCTGGCATCGACTTCAACTACAGGCGATACGAGCAAATCACGCCCGAAGAGATAATCATATTGTGACGCTTTTGCATCAATCAATTGCAACGCACGCATCATC
The DNA here is from genome assembly GCA_051117475.1 of Anaerolineae bacterium. Taxonomy (GTDB): domain Bacteria; phylum Chloroflexota; class Anaerolineae; order Aggregatilineales; family Phototrophicaceae; genus JAUZRW01. Next base: position 38,675 of record JBNPEE010000031.1, read on the forward strand.
GGTTGCCCGGTTTGGGCAGAATATTGTGCTTCTTGCCAGATATAGGGCATCAGTTGTTCGCGCAATTTCATGTATTCACGAAACACCGGTATCACGCGCTCATCGCCTGTGCGCTTCTGAATATTCCAGGGCGTGCGATCTACATTCGGCTCCTGGTGATTGTTGAATTCAGAGTGATATTGCATCACAGGGCAAAATGTTGCCATTGCCGTCGCTCGTAAAAATAATTCAGCAGAGGGTATCTCGCCACTGAAGCCAGCAATATCCCAACCCCAAAATGATATTCCTGAAATGCCTGCCGATAAACCTGCCAAAATCGAGTGACGGTATGCATCCCAAGTTGAGTTCTCATCGCCTGCCCAGTGCAGTGGTGCACGTTGGGAGCCGGTATAGCCTGCCCTACTGAATGTCACAGCTTCAGGGTTGCGATTTGCAAATTGATAATAAGCTTCACTATAAAGTCGAGGATATTCATTCCAGACTTCCGCGCCTGTCCGACCATCTGCAAAGACAACCCTTTCGCCCCATAGATGTTCGCCACCATCGGTCTTGAAACCGTCAATCCCCATGTCGTTCAACAGATATGCGCGTTTGTTCAACCACCAATCACATGCCTGTGGATTGGTCATATCAGGAATATAGCCTCCACGAAACCAGAAGGGACGCACACGATGCAAAGAGCCGTCTGGCTCACGGACACCGAGTTTATTTTCTTCAAAATATTGACGGTCAGCATCATGTTGTAGATGCGGTTCAGGCGCATCTTTGAAAACTGGAACCTGCCAAAGCAATACTTTGACACCCTTATCATGAAGCCAATCAATCATGCCTTTAGGATCGTGCCATTTTCCATCTTCTGGATACCTAAAATCATCATATTTGAGTGTGTCATCACCCGCTACAGCATCGTATTGTGCATCATTCCAGATATAAAACGTTGTTTCGTCACTCCATGCCTCAATGACAATCACAGATGGTTGAATATCATGTTCAAGCGAGGTTTGAACTTCTTTCATCACCCGTTGTTGGGAATTCCACTCGTTGCCACTCATCCATAAGCCAAATGCCCATTGAGGTGGTAAAACAACAGGCCCTGTCTGAGTGGCAAATTGCCCGATAATCTGGAAAGGGTCATCACCAATAAACCAGTGGAGTTGCAATCCATCGTTACCAATATCAGCTTCAAGCACCCATGTCGAGTCATCGCTTGCGGCGAGATCAAATTGCATCCAACGGGTGCTATTCACCCATAATCCATACCCGTTTGACGACAGCAAAAACGGAATTGGCATATAAGTTCGTTTGCCCTGCGATTTATATTGCTCGTAACAGCGAATATCCATAACATTCCCACGCTGATTGAGCGCATTAAAACGCTCACCCAAGCCATAAAATCCCTCATCAGCACGAGCTGTAAATGTGAGCCTGACCCGACGTACTTGTTGACCATCATTTAAGTAATCAACCTTCATTGGTTGGGGATAGTCGCCGCTATCCGGTGTATGGCTGATCGTCACGCTTAGCGGACTATCCGCAGATGCTTGCCAGGTTTCCCCAATCACTGTGAACTTGTCAGTTCGTATGCCATCCGCTTCAATCCAATATATGAGCGTCTCTCCAAATTTAGGGGCTATGAGTTCGGCTTGCCAGACATCTTGCTCAATCCGCTCGATGCGCTCCAGATACTCTGCACCAACGCCATGTTCTAATTCAGGTCGCCAACCACCTAGTGATTTTGCGTAAATCATTTCTTGAGACACACCGTCAATCTCACTATGGACTGTAAGAGATTCAATGGCTTGCGGTGGACGAGTGACAATGCCAATGGTGAACGGTTCCTCCGCCAAAGGATGACGCGGAAAACGTTCTTCAGGACGTTGTTCATATGGGTGTTCGTGCCCGGATGGTGAATGAATGACTTGCTTCATAATGCCTTTTCTTTCATACGTGATTGTATAATCAAATACATCGCATGTGACCATAAGAGCGGTGAAGCGGAAGTACCCCAGCGTTTCACCCACCCTTCATAATAAGATTTATCCAGTAAATGCCCATCGACTTGTTCTGGTAGGTGGCCCTGCGCGTTAACCTGTCCTTCAACCCATTGATTGATCGTTTCAGCTTCGTGAACACGCTCTAATTCAAGATAAACCCATGCTAACCATGTCGCCAATAGAAGCCATTCGCCACCGCCGAAATAGGTATCGGCGCAGTAACGATAAACCCCACCCTCTTTCCGATACAAATCTGTTTCGATTTTTTGGAGGGTCTTTGCAAAAATCGGGTCGTGAATATCAACCAGAGCAAACGGCACAGCTGTCCATAATAAACTCGCATCGACTTCAGCATTGCCAAGGAACTTCATAAAGTGACCTTCATCTGCAACACCATAAGAAAGTGCATAGGATTTGATATGACATGGTAACTCCTGAGATACAAGCTCAGGATCATAACTTGCAACAGCCTGTAAGCCACCATAGAGTGCCGCAAATGTGGATAGATGCTGCTCATGACGAAATTCTTCCCAACAATCATAATTGGGATAATGCCAGATCGCTTCTAAGTAGCGAACAAGTAAAGCAATAGATGGGCGTATCTCTTGCCACAAATCAGGATTATGGTTCTGGCAATGTTGCACACTACCCCACAACCATGCACCATACCCATCTAATTGAAAATCTGTCCAATCACCTTGTCCGATTGTACTATCGACTGTGAAACGTGTCGGCAAATAATCCGTTTCTGCGATAGCTTGACCATCCTTAATTTTTGCAAGCAGGTGTTCAATCTGATGCGAGTGACTGTCTATAGTTCTGGCTGCCCAACGATGAAAAGCTGTTGCGCTAGCATGTTCGCCGACACAATCCATACTGTGTGCAATCCACATGCCATCCCGAAACCACGAATAACCATATTGTGAAAAAGTCGGTGAGGCAACATATGCCCCTGATAGAGCCTGATTGCTCAGAATAATTTGGATACTATTTTCGAACAAGTTTTCCATGAAATGTTATGCTCGCTTCTTCAAGAGATGAAGGTGTACCTGAATAGTACACCTTCACAAGAACTCAGTTGAACTTACTGGATGAGGGCATCAATCGCTTCTTTTGCCTGATCGAGTGCTTCCTGTGCGGTCAACATCCCATCCACGTATTGTGTGATCAGACCATTCACCGCGTCTTGCATCTCATTTTGACGTTCGATCACAGGGGGTGTGACAGGGCTTTCCAGTGCCAGGAAAACAGCTTCGCGATTTTCGGGTGGCGTTTGTTCCAGATAGCTCTCAAAGTAAGCAGGCTGATCCAGTGCGGGTAATTCCCACGCACTATCAACACGTACCTGTGCGGCTGTTTCACTAGCAGTCAGGAACTCTGCCCAGGCTGCTGCTGCCTCGGGGTGCTCTGTAGTAGCTGATACAGCTACACCATTAGCAAAGAAATGGTGGGCATTCTGGTTGATTGCCGGTTCAATCTGCACATCCCAATTAAAATCAGCTTCGGCAAATGCGCCAAACATCCAGATACCGGTCACGATCATGCCAACTTCACCATTGAGGAACAATTCTGAGTCAGAAACACCAGATAGTTCGGCAGCAGTCGGCATCAAACCATTATCCATGAAGCTCATCATCAATTCGAGCGTTTCAACACAGGCTTCAGAATTAATCGTTGATTCGGTCATATCGTCATTGAAGAATTCACAGTCACCGTTTTGTGACGCTTTTTTGTAAAATTCCCAGAACTGTACCGGTTGATAGATACCCCAGATGTTATCTCCAAGCGCGTTAATCTCTTCGGCAGCAACCGTTGCATCGTCCCATGTCCATTCTTCCGTTGGATAGCCTATGCCTGCTTGGTCAAACAAATCAGCGTTGTAGAACAACAACACAGTTGAGAAGGTTTCTGGTAGTGCGAGCTGTACACCATCATATTGGAAAGCCTCTAATGCACGTGGATAGTAAGGCGCGTCACCACTCAAGTATTCGCTAATATCGAGTAGTGTGCCATTCGCGGCATATGTTACGAAGTTCTCGTAATTCAATTCAAACACGTCCGGTGCATCCCCACTAACGACATCTGCTTGCAGTAATGTGAAGTAGTCACCAAATGGTGCTGTGTTGACTTCAACCGTAATGCCTTCATTTTCCGCTTCGAATGCAGCAACGATCATATCCAATTCTTCAAGGTAATCCGGTGCAGCAGAGAAAGTGAAATATCGAATGGTGATATCATCCTGTGCCGTTGCCGGCAACATACTGATAATCAGCAACAAAGAAATAATGAGTAAACCTATTTTGCGTACCATTTGTTTATCCTTCTAATATAGATTGTTTGAACATTATTTAAAACGCATTTCGTTATGCGTAACGAAATCTAAGATTTTAACCCACCCGATGTCATCCCACTGATAAACCAGCGTTGTGCCAGTAGGTAAACAAGCAAGATGGGAATAACTGTGACCACCGCCCCTGCCATCACCATGTTCCATTCTGTTAGAGCACGCGGGCCGGATTGCAAGATGCCTAGTGCAACCGGCAAGGTCATCACTTCAGGACGCCGGGCTGCAAATAAAGGCCACAGGTAGGCGTTCCATGATCCCATGAAACTGAATATAGCCAGTGTCGCTAGCGCAGGTCGTGATAAAGGTAAAATAATGCGCCAGAAAATTGTGAATCGGTTAGCGCCATCCACAAATGCCGCTTCATCGAAATCTTTAGGTAAGCTCAGAAATGATTGTCGGAGCAAAAATGTCCCGAAGGCGCTGAATAATGTCGGAACAATTAAACCCGCATAGGTATTGATCCAACCAAGTGAACGTACCAGAATAAATTGTGGAATAACGAGTACAACCGCAGGTACCATCATGGTTGCAAGATAGAGTAGAAAAACCGTATCACGCCCGGGCCACTCCATACGAGCAAAAGCATAAGCTGCCATTGCCGACACTAATATTTGACCTAAGGTTGTCGCAACAGCGACAAAAGCACTGTTAAAAAATATTCTGAAGACATCAATACGGTCAGCAAGCTGAATATAGCTTTCGATTGTGATCGGATCCGGTATCAGTTGTGGTGTCGCCTGTAAAATGTATTCCTGCGATTTGAGCGACGTACTCAGCATCCAGACAAATGGCAAAACCATCACAATGACTATGACTGCCATCAGGATATAGAGACCAATTTTCTGTGTGACTGTGTACCTGTTAATCAAGTTCATAATAAACCCACCGATCCTGCAGTTTCAGCTGAGCAAATGTGATGGCAAAAATGATGAGAAATAAGACCCATGACATCGCCGAGGCATAACCCATACGGTTATAGCTGAACGCATTTTTGACAACTTCCGTGACAATCACTTCTAACTGGCGATCTGCCGCACTATCACGCATAGGCATCAACCAGATTTGCTCGAACATCTGAAAGTAGTTGATGAGCAAGGTGATCAAGACGAAGAACATCGTCGGTGTGAGCAGAGGAAAGGTGATATTTTTCAACTTCTGCCAGTGTCCTGCCCCATCTATTTCTGCTGCTTCGTAATAAATTTCAGAGATAGACTGCAAACCGCCGAGATATAATAGGGCGATATAGCCAACATCTTTCCAGATGCTGGTGATCACAATCGCGTACATAGCGGTCGTGGGTGAAAATAACCATGCTGGACCATCAATTCCCACGCCAGCTAAACCATAATTCACCAGACCATAGGCAGGGTTAAATATCCATTTCCAGATCAGCGAGACCACCACCCATGATGCAACCACAGGTAAGAATGTTGCAGTACGAACAAATGAAATCCCTGTAATTTTCGTATTGAGCAATACAGCCAGTGCTAACCCGAGCACAAATACGGATGGCACATACATCACGATGAATAAAACGGTGTATCGCAAGGCACGCCAGAATGCTGTATCTGTCCATAGTTCCTGAAAGTTGGCTAGCCCAACAAATTCAGGCGGCGATAATAGGTTCCAATCATGGAAAGCAAACCAGAATGAAGATACGATGGGATATACAATGAAGATGAGTAACCCCACCAGACTTGGCGCGAGGAAAAATAGCACCCATCCCCAATGTTGTATCCTGCCTGTTCCTGCCATGATAAACATCTTTCAATCAATGAAAAAACTTGTTCAAAAAATTTAGCTCGCAACCTGAGCATCCACAATGGGTGATGCAAAAACTTTGCTTATAACAAGGCTTGCCGCACCCCGTGCCCATACTTGATCATCGGTTGGGACAACCACAACATCGACATCATCCAATAAACCCTGAAATGTATGTCTTCTCATGCTTTCCAACATCGGCTGAACCCGATAATCACCGACAGCAATACCCTCACCACTAACAATCACTAGTTCTGGACTAAGAATATTAATGATGTTTGCCAAACCAATGCCTAATAATTCACCGCTTTGGATTAGCTTTTGTTGTAATTCCGGATTCGTTTCTGCCTGTTGGATAATGTCGTCATAGTTAGCTTTATGGTTCAATATGACAGGGTCTGCTGCCAGAGATTCCAAACTCGCATAGTGTGTATCGCCTTGAGTCATTCGGGCAATAATCGTGTGGCCGAGTTCACCTGCCCCACCCTTCGCTCCATGATATAACTGACCATTAATCACAATCCCCATACCGATACCGCGCCCGATGGTAACGACAACAAAGTTATTACTCTGCCGACCTTCTCCGAATAATTGCTCGGTGATCGTCAGTGTATTCACATCATTTTCAATGTACACGAGAAGTTGGGTACGTTCTTCGATCAGGTGCGCAAGCGGCACATCGCGCCAACCAAAAAATGGAGAGTAATGCACAATACCCGTCTGAGAGTAAATCACGCCTGCCAGACCGATACCAATACCAAATGTCTTATCCTGTGGGACTGCTGATTCTTCAAGTATATCCTGAACAATGCCCGCTATCGACTCAACCAGAGCATCTATATGGCCATTAGGAGAATTGGGTACTTCTCGGTAATGAACAACCTCACCCTCAAAGTTACTGATGGCTGCCACAATACGACTCTCCATCAGTTTGAGACCCAGCGCATAGCCGGCTCTGGCATTTAGCTTGATGAGTGTTTGTCGCCGCCCCCCTGTGAAATCGCCCTCCCCCACTTCCAAGATCCAACCATTTGAGAGTAATTCTGAAATGATTCCAGATACCGCACCAACACTGAGTCCAGAAATTTCTGTCAGTTGTTTGCGCGAAACTTTACCCTCTCTGCGAATAATGTTGAGCAAGAGGTTGCGATTCATCGCTTTGATTAAATCTCGGTTACCGCGAATTAACGTACTCATCAAAACTTTTTTCATTCAGTGATATAAGTTACTGATAGATTAGCATGAAGTGAGTTTTGTGTCAAGAAATTAGCGTTTTTTCTTTTGAGTTAGGGGAAATTATTGTAACTATTTGAGAACCAATAGATATCGATTATGTACCAGCCTGCTGAGAATTAATTGCAAGATATTTCACTATCAGCATCAAAAATAGATTAATAAACAAGGGAAGAGAAGAGCGCCTGACCGCAGGCTACACACTGGTAAATGCCGTCACGTTTCTCATTGACATATCTTCCCGTAAGTTTCTCACGTAAGATGGTGTATTGTTCTGGGGTGAGTATTTCGCGCCATTCAGCATCTGACCTCTTGATCTTCTCTGACATGTTGAAGCCTTTCTTCTCGTATGTCTATCATCATCTCCGCCATAAACCATAAATATTAATATGACATCAAAATCATCCGATCAGGCAGGCTATCTAAGAATATTATTATAAGACTATGCTAGCATACGTACAAAGAGTTTGAGGGAAACAAAATCATGCGAACTTATCAAAATCGACAACATGCAGGGCGCGGATTAGCGAAAGTGCTCGCTGAGTATGATAACCAACCCGATACGATCATTTTAGCGCTTCCCCGTGGTGGCGTTCCAGTGGCGACAGAAATCGCACAAGCACTAAATCTACCGCTTGATATTTTTGTCGTTCGCAAATTGGGCACACCCGGTCATGAAGAGATGGCGATGGGAGCCATCGCAAGCGGTGGTGTGCGTATCTTGAGCAAGGATTTGATCAAAGCGCTGGACATTTCACAGTCTGAAATCGAAACCGTTACAGAAAGAGAATATCAAGAGCTTCAACGCCGTGAGACTGCTTATCGGGATGGTAGAACCATGCCGGAACTTAACAACAAGACGGTCATTCTTGTTGATGACGGTACAGCAACCGGCTCAAGTATGAAAGCTGCTATACAGGGACTACGACAGCATAACCCGATGAAAATTGTTGTTGCTTTGCCCGTTGGCTCACAAGAAGCTTGTAAGGAAATTGGACAGATGGTAGATGAACTCACCTGTTTGATGACACCCAGTAACTTCCGGGGTGTCGGTGCATGGTACGACAAATTTGACCAGACGAGTGACGACGAAGTCCGTCATTTACTGCAACAAGCAAATGAACGCGAAGCCATCGCGAAATCGTAATACCTTAAGAAGAAAGGAGAGAGCAAAGTGAAGAAACGATTACTGATATTGATAGGATTAGTGCTATCTATTGCTGGATTAACTGTTCCTACAACAGCACAAAGCTGTGGAACGCAGGTAACCGTTGAGGCGGGTGACACGCTCTGGGATATTGCACGTGAATGTAATGTTACTGTACCTGCAATTCTCGAAGCGAACTTCACCATTTTTGAACCATCTGAACTCGAGATTGGCGAACCAATCGACATTCCCGACGACCAAACTGCCCGCTCACCTCAAGTTAGCGTTTATCCGCAGAGTGTACGTCCGGGAGATCGCATTCAAGTGATTGCCAATGGCTTCCCATTGACCACTGAAGTGCGTGTTAGTATAGGTCAGCAAGCATCAGAACCCTCTGTGTCACAAACTCTCCAAACAGATCGTCAGGGTGCGGTAATTACCAACATGACAGTTCCGCCAAGTGCTGATCTAAATGGCCGCTGGGTAGCTATCGTTGAAACAACCGAGGGTCAGTCTTATCAGGCTACGTCGTTTGTATTCTTCATCAATGATGAGACGACACAAGCCCCACCTGTTCAAC
>JBNPEE010000054.1:0-46421 GCA_051117475.1 Anaerolineae bacterium
TCGCCATAGTGTTTGGTCACCTCGTGCATCTGTAGTGCAATGCTCATCTAGCCTCTTACCTCAAAATACCATAATAAAGAGGTGTACATGTGCTGTACACCTCAGAGGGTACACGGTCAATTAAGCTTGCATTATGGCAGATGACTGCGTAACTCGGCTAGGTTAGATCGCCTCAACTGGCATGACGTTCGTTGCGCCATAGGATAATTACCAGCCCACAGGCGCTGATGAGCATCAACAATAGCCCCGGCAAGCCAATCAGGGGCAAGAAGGCTTCTGCGTAAAATTGCCAGATGCGCGTCGAGAAGGTTTCAAAACCAATCGGGCGTAAGATCAGCGTCGTGGGCAGTTCTTTCATCACGCTGAGGAATACCAGCGCCGCGCCAGCAAGGATGCCCGTTCGCGCTAATGGGATGATGACCTGTAACAACACCTGCCACGAATTCTTGCCGAGACTGCGTGCCGCTTCTTCAAGGCGCGGGTTGATCTGCGTGAGCGCACTGCGCGTGGCACTGATCGAGAAAGGTAAAAAGCGCGTCGCATAACCCAAAATCAGCAAAGGCGCAGTCTGGTAAATGCTGATGGCATAGTTCGACGCAAAATAAACCAGCGCCAGCGCGATCACAATCCCCGGCAGGATGTTACCGGTATACGCCAGCCCCACCAACCCCTGATTGAAGCGTGTGTTATGACGGATCACCAGCAGGGCAGGTGGCAACGCCACAACCGCCACAAGTATAGCAGTGATCACACTCATCATGGCGGTATTCAGCACCAATTGATCGAGCATGATAGGGATCGGACTTTCGATGCCAATGTTGCGTAACATCCAGCCAGTCATCACCACAATGGGCAAGACCACACCGACCAGCACCAGCACGCCACAGAACAACAGCGCGGGATATTTCCACATGCCGAGCTTGACCGGTTTCAGAATGCGGCGGCTACCTGTGCCCACGCGGTAATTGTGTTGTCCCCGGTTGATACGCCATTCGATTGAGAATAAGACCAGCGTGAACGCCACCAGCAACAGCGCCAGCAAGGCGGCACGATCCATCTGGAAGCCGTTAATTTGAAGGAAAATTGCCCGTGTGAAGGCGTTATAGCGCATGATCGCTACTGCGCCGAAGTCGCTCAGTGCGTACATCCCCGCCAGCAACATCCCGCTAGCAATTGCGGGGCGCAATTGAGGAACGGTCACCTGCCAGAATACCTGCCAGCGATTGAGTCCCATGCTCTGGGCGGCTTCTTCCAATGCGGGATCAGTCTTGAGTAGTGCCGCCCGCACTGGCAACACCACATAGGGATAGGTGAACAGGGTGATCGCCAACCATGCGCCAAAGAACCCGCGAATATCGGGTAAGCGTCGGATACCGAACAGCGGTTCGAGCCATTCTTGCAAGTAGCCCACGGGCCCGAACACTGCCAGATAAGACACCGCCGCCAGATAAGACGGGATCACCATCGCCAGCAAGCCGAGGATCAGCCACACGCGCCGATACGGTAAGTCACTGCGCGTGGTCAACCATGCAAATGGGATACCAATCGCCCCGGCACTGACGGTAACTGCAATCACCAACCACAAGCTATTGAGCATGATATCGATGGTGCGCGGCCGCAAAAGATAGGTGATCGCATCTTCATCACTTGTGCCAATCCCACGTATGAACAGGTAAAACAGAGGTAATATCACCACCCCTACAACCAAAAAACTCAGCACGTATAGCAAGCGTGTGCTGAAGTGATCGCGCATTCCAAAGACCCATTCGGTCAAACTATGCGGAGTGTCGATGGTGTTCAGGTCATCGTCAGAATGAATTGTGCCTTGCATGGTAATCCTAACTAGTTGCGGTCAAGGTTGGGGCACAAGCACTGTGCCCCTGTGATGTATAGTGACGCTCAAACGTCAGTTATCGAGCGCACCACTGTTCTCGATCATGTCAATCGTACCTTGTAAATCGCTGAGATCGCTCAGATCAATATCAGGCGCTTCGATCTCGGACAACGGCACCAGACGATCATTGACTGGAATATCATCAATCATCGGATATTCAAAGGTGCTATCGGAGAAGTATGTCTGCGCGGGCGTGCCGAGCATATAGAGTAACAGGCGTTGTGCTAATCCGGGCTGATCACTATTAGCCAACACAGCACCACCCGCAATATTAATCAGTGAGCCTGCATCGCCACCCGGAAAGAAGTAATGTGCTAATGGTGCATCTGGATCATCCGCGAGGAAGCGGAACATATAGTAATGATTGCTGATGCCGAACAGCACCTCGCCGTCAATTACAGCCTGATGAATGGCGGTATTATTATTATAGGTGCCTGTGTCATTATCAACCATGCCTGCCAACCATTCAGCGGTGACATCATCGCCCAGCAACTCGCGCATGGCGGTCACGTTGGATTGGAAGGAGCCGTTGGTAGGTGCCCAACCAACCAGACCCGCATAGGTGTCGTCAGTCAGATCCAGGATGCTCTCAGGGAAAGGTACGCCAGCTTCTTCGACCAATTCTGGATTATAAACCAGCACACGCGCACGGCCACTCAGGCCAACCCACAATCCGTCCGGTGACTGGAACTGTGCCGGCACACGTTCGAGAAGGTCTGCGGGTAGTGGATCAAGCAAATCAGCCTGTGCGAGTGCGCCCAGTGCGCCACCATCCTGCGCGATATACACATCAGCAGGGCTGTTTGCGCCTTCTTCAATGATCTGGCTTGCTAAACCGGCTGTATCCCCGTAGAGGATTTCTAACTGTACACCGGTATCTGCGGAAAATTGTTCTAAGATGGGTCCCATCAGGCTCTCACCACGCCCGACATAGACTGTCAACGTTTCATCACCTTCTTGTGCGACTGCCGGAACTAATGCCAGCCCTAGCATCAAAACTGATGCGACCATCAATGAAATAGTACGTCTTACTTGCATAAAAATTACGCTCCTTGCGTTCAGCATGAATCCACACTAAGATTCATATAGACAAATGTAAGTGTTTGCGGGCGGTTGTTTGTTTGACGACATGACCGCCCCGCACAACACTCCTTTTGTACCAGATTCACTCGTGCCCTGTCCACGCAAGCACTTAACTTATAAATTGTGCGCGTGTTGTCATTAAAATTAAGTGACAAAATGCACAATGCCTCGCCTTTGATAATCCAAAAGTTTACATCGGTTAAATCTGGCATGTGCAACGCGAAGCATCTCACGTGCGTATAGAATTTAGTGAGAAAGCCGGAGATAGGTGCGAGATCATCAGAATCTCCCTAAAAATAGAGGGGATCGCTAGACAATGCGTTAAAATCCGCATACATTAGAGACACAAACAGAAGCATTCTATTTCCGGAGTCAAGTTATGTCGAACTGGTGGGGAACAAAAAAAGATGTGTCACCGCGTCTGATATGGGAAGTCGAAGCGATGCGGGCGACTTTTGGCAACACCTTTGAGCTAGTTGTGCCACCTTTCGGTGGTTTGTTGTACTGGCAAGGGACGGTTGATATCAATATGTCGATTTTAGATAGTCCGGAGCACACCTTAAAAATTGTGTATCCTAAAGAATATCCTAATCGCCCTGCGGAAGCCTACTGCATCAAACCCCGTATCTATAGCGAAAAACACCAATACGAAGATGGTCAACTGTGTTTGTTTAACCCGAAAGATGGCGAACAATATGGTTGGAACCCAAGCAAATCTACCGCAGTGACCGTTGCAGGTTGGGCGGTACAGTGGTTGTACGCATACTATACATGGCGCGCAACGGGTGAATGGCCGGGCATCGAAGAACGTATCCGCCCCGATACACCCTTACCCCGTCGCCGTCGGAGGTAATGCATGGATGATTTTGGCAGTTTACTGCAAACCGAGTTGAACTTGTTATCACGCCGATTGAGAGGGATGGCTATGATTTCACGGGGTATTGTACCCAATCTGGTGATTTCCCAGCGCGTTGTTGATCACGTTGTCAAAGCCGCGCAGGGCTTTATTGAAGATGAAACCGGCGAATCGATGGTCGGGTTGGTGGTGGATACCGACGAACCCGAAACCATGCCGACAATGTATGTGATTGATACCATTTCGCCTGATGATTCTGTCATTCGTCGCTCGCATATGTTCGAGCAAGGTGACGAACTCCAACAGGACATTTTCTTCTGGTTACTAGAGAATTGGTCGAGTTATCAGGAAATCGGGCGTGATATGCTCGGTAACCCGATCCGAAATGAATGGCGTGAAGAACTCAAGCACCTCGGCGATTGGCACAAACAACCGGGCTTCATGATCCAACCGTCCGGCGGGGATCTGGCAACGGCTCTGCAATTTATGGAAGACGAAGAAAATCAGTTTGAATTTTTGCTCGTGCCAATTGTCACGCTTGGTCATGCGTCCGTGACCAGTGAAGAAGGCGCACAGGTCAACTATTTCACCGTGCCAATGGATGACGGAACTAGCTTACGCATGGATTGGTGGTTCATTCATCGCGATGTGCGTGTGTTCCAGCCGATCACGCCGAAAGTCGTGCCTGCTGAAGAATTACCCGTCCTCACGCCCTATCCGTGGCATCTTTTACGGCGCGATCTGCTCGATGAAGAACTCGGTCTGTTGCAGGATGACGGCAAGTTCTTGCTGGCAACCAACGCCATCTTCTGGGAAGCAGACGGTGATTTGCCTCTGGAGATCTGCTTCATTGTCGGTATTCCCAATCGTATGGAAGTCTTTCTGGTGATTACGGACTGGAATTATCCAAACACTCAACCCCGTGTGCGCGTCGCTGATTTCACCGGTGTCGATATTCAGCAATATGTTTATCAGGTGTTCAGTGATTTGTGGGATCGCTCCGAACCAGCGCCTGAACCCTCAGATTTTGAATGGGATCCGGATTCATCGTATATCGTCGATTATCTGGCGCTCATCGAAAAAGAGATGGGAATTCGCGCAGAAGGCCCCATGCCATGGGAACGACAAGATGGCGCTTCGGTAGCGATTGATGTCGAATTAGAAGGTGAAAGCGACGACGTGCCACAACAAACACCCGACACCCCAACCAACGCTGATGCGCCTGTAGATCAGACGAACCCTAGTGAAGAGGAAACAACATGACAACCGATTGGCAACGTGTCGAACAATATTATGGCAAAGCGAATATGCAACGGCTAGAAGAGAGTCGCGTCGGTGTGATCGGGCTAGGCTCCGGTGGCAGTTTCGTCGCATTGAGCCTTGCAATGAGCGGTGTCGGGCATTTTGCACTGGTCGATAACGACGTGTTAGAATCCGGTAATGTAGTGCGCCATGCTGCTGATAGCCGTTATGTCGGATGGAATAAGGCGCGGGCAGTCGCGGATTTGATTGCCCATCGCAATCCCAACGCCACCTTCGATGTGCGCGAAGGGCGTATCGAAGATCATCTTGATGTGCTCGATAACCTTGATATTGTGGTGGTGGCGGTGGATGGTGAACAGGTCAAATATATCCTGAACGAGTTTTTCCTCGAGCGCCACATCACCGCAGTCTATGCGGGCGTATACGAACGAGGCGAAGGCGGCGATGTCGTCATCATCCGCCCCTATGATGGCCCCTGCTATGCGTGTTGGTCGCAGGAGTTACGCGCCGGTATACAGCAACCCGTCCCCGGCGAAGGTGGCGCACTCGATTATGGCATGATTAGCGAAGAGGGCACGCTCGAAGCCGAGCCGGGTCTATGGGTACAGGTGACCAAAGTTGCTAGCATTCAGACGGATCTGATCCTCAATGATCTCTTGCGTGGATCGGATGTCAGTGAGGAGATGCCCGCTAATACCATCATCATTGCCAACAACACGATGGAGATCCTCGAAGGTGCGGCAAACCAACCACACACTGCGTTGTGGGTTGATATCCCGCGTGATCCAGAGTGTTTGGTCTGTGGAGATCGTACACGTTTAGCTAGCGAAGAAGCACACGAAGCGGTCTCACTCGATGACTTGATGAGTGCTAGCGGTCTAGCCTTACAAGATGATTCTGAAGATTGAACAATTCATGCAACATACTGGGTGAGAAATGCGTAATATAAGTATCAGAATCTGCTGAAAGTCACTCAAATGTGGCTCATTAACACGTAAAGTGTGATATGCTTAAATTGTAAGTATAACTGACGATTGTCTGGAAAGGAGCTAGCGAGCATAGTGACTCGCTGAAACCTACCTATGGCTGACGAAAACAATCAACCAACCAACGCCGATGTCAACGATAATAACGATGATATGGGTGATCGCCTCGAGCGCTTAGGTGGTGAGCCGGCGCCGGTCATCACGCCAGAAGAGTTTGCGCGCTTGCAAAAAGCCGGACAAGTCCACATTGATTCGCGTGGGCGCGTGCGTTCGGCCGGGCGCAGTGGCCCCAGCACAGGGGTATCCTTGCGCAAGCGTCGGGCGTGGTATGGCAAATAACAACATTCAGCGTCTCTGGCAAGAGATGCTCACATCGATGCGCCGTGATGGCGTACTCATCACTCCTGACGTGGAAGCCGCATTTTATGCGGTTCCGCGTCATTTATTTTTGCCCGATGTCGATCTTGAGACTGTTTACAGTAATCAAGCTATTGGTCTCAAGAAAGATGCCGGCGGTTTGCTGACCTCATCATCCAGCCAGCCGAGCATGATGGCGATTATGCTTAACCAATTGAACCTCAAATCCGGCGATAATGTGCTGGAGATTGGCACAGCGACAGGTTATAACGCGGCTATCATGCAACATATTGTGGGCAATACAGGCACCGTGACCACAGTTGAGATTGACAAAGCACTGGCCAACCAGGCCATCGAGAACTTACAGCGCGCTCACGCCAGTCGCGTGACGGTTGTGCACGGTGACGGCGCTCAGGGGTATGCCCCCCGTGCCGCTTATGATCATATCGTCTCAACAGTGGGGGTGTGGGATATACCCTCTAATTGGCTTAACCAGCTCAAGCCGCAGGGTTCAGTGGTTGCGCCAATTGTGATCGATGGTATACAGGTGAGCGCAACGTTCAGACCGCTCTCGGACGGCAGTTACCTCAGCACCCATAACCGCCCGTGTGCGTTTGTTTATATGCTCGGTTCACACGCCGGCCCGAGCTTCCGCCGACAAATTGCCACCCGCCCGATGTATATCATGGCAGATCAGGTGGATCGCATCGACACTACAGCTCTGCATATTCTATTATCAAACGATCATGAGTTTTGTCAGTTCGAGCGCGGCTTAGAATTAACCGATTACTGGTTCGGTTATCAGATTTTCTTGATGCTCAATGCATCAACGGATTATATTTTCTTCGTGTATGCGGTCTTTGACGATCAGACTAGCTATGACGTGAGTGGGCGCGGTATCGGCTTGTTCACCAAGAGTAGCGCGGCACTGGCGAGCTATCATGAGAAGGCGTTGGTGCATTGCTTCGGCGGGGCAGATGCTTTTCTGGAGATGCAAACAGTGTTAGATCATTGGTTAGTGCTAGAACGCCCGGATATGAATCAGCTACGTCTGCGACTGATCCCCAAAGAACTCGGCGCACCGACTATCGAACGCGGCAAGCTCTACGAACGCCGTGAACATTATTTACACGCATGGTTTGAGGTGACCTGAATCATGCTGACGTTAGCGCACGTGCAACAGGCGCTCCAATTACCTGATTTTGATGGATTGCGCGCGCAACTGAGTATGTCACCCGCCGGGCGCGAGCGCATGACGCCTGATCGGGATAATCCCCCGCGCTCATCGGCGGTACTAGTTCTGGTTTATCCACGTCAGCAGGGGCGTTTACATCTCTTACTCACCAGACGTACCGATCATCTACGCGGGCATAGCGGGCAAATTAGCTTTCCAGGTGGGCGACGTGACCATGATGATGAGTCACTAGAACATACTGCTCTGCGCGAAGCCTGTGAAGAAGTCGGTATCTGTGACCGTACTCGCATCATCCTGCTGGGTCACCTGACGCGCCTGTGGATTCCACCGAGCAATTTCAGCGTACAACCGATTGTCGCCAGTTTACTGACTGAACCGGATCTCACGCCAAGCCCTGATGAGGTCGCGCAGATCGTTCACATGCCCCTTGAGCATCTCTTTGATGACCATGCTAAGAAACACACACAGATGCACCTGCATGATCGCACCTTTGACGTACCTTACTATGATGTCGATGGACATATTGTGTGGGGAGCAACTGCCGCCATGCTCAGTGAGCTAGAATGTCGCTTGCGTGCTGTGCTCAACCATTGACCACCGGATAGCGATCAAGCACCCAGCGCATTAGCGTGAAGTGTGACGCTAAACCGCCAAACTCCCCGTATTCCTCGAAGATTGTGCGTGTGGCCACGCTCGATTTTTCTACATCAAAATACGTTGCCACAGCCGCTTGCAAAGCCACATCATTATGTGGGATGTAGTGATAGGCACCCAACGCTCGCGCCATCACCACTGATGCTGTCCAATGCCCTACACCTTTGATTGTTAGCAGGCGCTCATAGAGTGCCTTTGCATCATGTAACACATCAGTGAAGGTATGCGGATCATCGGCGAAACGCTCTGCAATGGCAATCAGCAGGCGCATTCGCTGAAAGGTTATCTTGAGTGGTTTGAGGTCATCAAGGGTGGCTTGGGCTAATTGTTGTGGCGTAGGCATCGCATAACAGGTTACGCCCCCGGCAGTGATTGAATGCCCACCCCATTCAACAAGAAGCCTTTGCGCCCGTTGCGCGTTGCGCCATGCAATATGCTGTTCGATAATCACGAAGATCAGTGCTTCGTAGAGTGTTTCACTGCGGTAAAGGGGTAAGCCGGCGAGATCGCGTACCACAGACCATAGAGGCGGGGTTTGTTGCGCGAAGGCATAGAACGCGATCAAGTCTGTGTGCATGCCAAGCACATGTTGAATGTGTGCTTCGGGAATTGTGCCCACAAGGGGTATGATGTGCAGACCCTTTGCATCAGCATGGATGGAGACGAGCGCAAGCGTGCCTGCCTCATCAGCGAAGGCGCGATAGTACCTGTGATCTTTGAGCGTGAAAAGCGCCGGCTGAGGGTAACGTGCGTGGATCTGATAGAACAGATCAAAACGATAGGCCGGCGCAGGTTGAGCAGGGGTGGACATCAGCGCCTGTTAGCTCGATTCCGGCTCACGAGGCACGTCTTCGACTTCAGGCTCAGTATCTGATGGGACGGGATCAGCAGTTTGGGCTTCGGGCTTGCTATCGCCGTTGTAATGAATTTGCACTGACCGTGTTGAGAGTGTCTCCAGCAGTTGACGCTGGCTCTTGTAGCGCTGTTCGGCAATCTTACGCAGGTCAGATGCTACGTCGGATTCATCGGTGATCTCGATACCCAGTAAAGTCTCGATGGCATCTTCCATGGTCAGGATGCCTGCTGTACCCCCGTATTCATCAATCACCAGCAAGATATGGTTATGCTTGTTGATGAATTGATCAAACACGCTGGCGATGCTGTTGGTCTCTGGCACAACGCTGATCGGGCGCTTGAGTTCGCCAAGTGTGATCTGGGTTTTGCCCATCGCAATCGAACGGTAGATTTCAGTACGCAAGACGAAGCCATCACAATCATCGATCGATTCAGTGAAGATCGGCAGGCGTGAATAGGGAATCGTCGCGTGTTCGGCTAAGACTTCTTGCACGGTGACGTCTTTCTGGAAGGCAAGCACCACTGTGCGCGGGGTCATCACCGTTTCAACCTGTACTTTCTCCAGATGAAACAGGTTGCGCAGGATGCGATCTTCACGCTCGACCAGTGCGCCTTCACTCGCGCCGATGCGTGCCATCGCTTCGATTTCTAAACGGCTCACGGTTGGGATATTCGTATCTGATGATTTGAGCAGTTGCGTGGTCTTTTCCAGTAACCATACCGCTGGAAATAACAAACGCACCATCCACTCAATGGTATAGGCTGAGAAAGCGTTGAGTGGTTTCCAGTAAGTAGCACCAATCGTTTTCGGGATAATCTCTGAAAAGACTAAGATGAGTATAGTCAGGATAGCACTAATCACACCGAACCACGCCTCACCAAAAATAGCGACAGCCTCAGCACCTGCACCGGCTGCACCGACCGTGTGCGCGACAGTGTTGAGTGTCAAAATGGCTGAGATCGGGCGTTCGACATCGGCTTTGTGCTTTTGCATCAGCTCGGCACTGCGCTTGCCATCTTTCATGCTCATTTCAACGTGCGAGACAGACGTAGAGAGTAAGACAGCTTCCAGCACACTGCATAAAAATGAGATGCCGAGTGCGATAGAGACATACGTCATCAATCCGCCCCATGTGCCAGCGGCGCTGCCTGTTCCACCGCCAATTGCTAGAATGGGATTCAACAAGGTTGTGAAGTGATCCAATTGAGGTATCATAGTCCATTATCTATAGTGGTTAAGTTTCGAATAGCATATCATACTTTGGCATTTTCACAACAGACGCGCACGCCTTTCTCATATCTTGCACGGGGATAGCGCCTGTTTGCACCCTCAGGTTTCCTTGAGTAAAAAATTGATAATACTCTGGCTGAGTTCATTGGCGGCGAGCAAGGGCGCGAGGTGATCGTAGCCGTAAAGTGTCTGTATATAGGCGCGGTTGTACATTGCTTTCAGCGATCCACGGTCACCTTCGCTGATGACTTGATCGGCATCGCTCTCGATGAGCAATAAATCACCATGCCAGTGTAGCAAATCCCTTGAGTTGAACTCATTCTCTGCATGATATTCTGCCATCAACCGCGCCCGCGAGAGCAAATGCGCCTTACGGATGCGTTCGCTGTAGTGTTGTTCAAAGTAATCTTGCCAGAATCGGCGTGTAGCCGGATCAGCAGGTGTACTACTGGATGCAATATCGCGCTGATAGGCTCGTCTATTGCGCCAGAGCAAGAGAGGTTCTGGCGTGAGTTGTAGCAGTTGCTGTTGCATCGCCATCGCTTCGGCAAGGTGTTGGCTCGGTATCCAGCTATGGGTGATGATGAGGTCAGTCACGCTATCCTGAAAGCGTCGAATATAGGCTTGTGCGAGCATCGCCCCGAAGGCAAGCCCGACCACCACCGCTTGTTGGCGTTGATGATGTGCCAGCAGTGCGCGTAAGCCATCGAGGGCTTCGCTCAATGTATTGAGTGTTGGCGGTAAGTTAGGCGCAATGACGTAAAAATGTCGCGAGAGATGGGTAATATATTGGAATATCACTTCGGCATCTGCTCCGCCACCTGCTAAGATAAGCAAGGCTTCGTCGTCAGGGTTGCCGAGCGTGTAACAAGTCCAGCTATGCGCGTCCAATTGAATCTGCTCAAGTTGTGCCCGTTGCTGGAATGCCCTGAGCTGGGTATTGAGTGTGTTGAGAGATTGGTCATCATCAGTCATGGTGATCATTATAACGTAGTTGCGTCGTACAATCTAAACTTAATTATGGCAAATATCGAGTATCATAAAACCATAACCAATCACTTTAGCATGTGAGGCGTTCTCTGATGAAGCTCATCATCCAAATACCCTGTTACAACGAAGAAGATCATTTGCCAACCACACTGAAAGATTTACCAACAACCATCGAAGGTTTTGATGAAGTGGAGTGGCTAATCATTGATGACGGCAGTTATGACCGCACGGTTGAAGTTGCACGAGCGAATGGCGTGCATCATATTGTGCGCCATCCCTCTAATCAGGGGCTAGCACGCGCCTTCCAGAGCGGGATCACCGCTTGTATTCAATTGGGTGCGGATGTGATCGTCAACACGGACGCGGATAATCAATATCCGGGGCAATCGATCCCTGATCTTGTGCGTCCCATCTTGCTGGGTGAGGCGGATATGGTCATCGGCAATCGTCAGACGCATACCATCGCGCATTTCTCACCCATTAAGCGCTTGCTACAAGGGCAGGGTAGTGCTGTGGTACGCTTCATTTCTGGCATGAACGTACCAGATGCCCCCAGTGGTTTTCGGGCGATTAGCTACAAGACAGCTTTACGCTTACACATCTTCACCCGCTACACGTACACGCTTGAAACGATCATTCAAGCCGGTAACTATAACCTCAAAGTAGCCAGTATTCCTGTTAAAACTAACCCTAAGACACGAGAATCTCGTTTAATGAAAAGCATGACCAGTTATGTGATGCGCTCAGCGATTACTATCTTGCAATTGTTTTTGTTGTATCAACCGCTGCGCACATTCGCATATATCTCAACGCCTTTTTTCCTACTCGGTGGTGGATTGTGGTTGCGTTATATCCTGATTTTATTATTTTTAGATCCGGGACGTGGGGCAAACATTCAATCGATTACGGTGGGTGGTGTGCTGATATTAGTTGGTGTGATTACGTTGCTGATGGGCTTGATGGGTAACGTGATTGCTTTTAACCGTCGCTTACAGGAAGAAGTGCTCTATCATCTCAAAGCGAATGCACTCTTATCAACCGTTCTCATTGAAGAAAATCCACGCGATCAAGCTCATGCCGAACTCAACAAATACCCATAACATGCGATGCGTCACAGCGTAGACAGCACTCTCTTGACTACTAAGAAGGGGTAGCATGAGCGCTACCAGCACGACTTCGCGCACGCCGATGCCCCCCGGCGCAAAGATCGCTAAAAACCCGATTAACCAGCTCAGCACGAACGCACCGGCGCTCAAGTAAATTGGATTTGGATTGAGTGAAATCGGTAGAATGATGCTGAAGCTAAGCCCGATACATGCCCACATCACGCTCTGAACAGCGATGGTGCGTAAGATATGTTGCCAGCGCATCGTTCGTCCCCAGAGGTGAATCACTGTATACCAGATTATGGCTATCACGACACCCATGAGTATGACAGTTATACTGGACGCCTCATAGGCGATCAATAACAATGCTCCGATGAACCCGGCTGAAATAATCAACCACGCATTTTCTTTGAATAAGGCCTGGCTAATGGTGTTCACTGATAATCCAAAAGTGCGATAATAACCGGCTCTTCCGACGAAATGCCACACGCCACCCGGCAAGTATTTGGCTATTTCACTGATAGATACCATACGAAATAAAGTGTACAAAGGCACTGGGTGCTGTAAAGAAGACAGCACATCACGATTCATGATGATGATCCCGATGCGCCCGAATAAGATCAGCCCGACTGACAGGATGAATTGTGCTACTGTGATTAATTGTAATTGTGCGACGATGGTTTCGTGATTGCGTATGATATAAATTCCAAAACCGATGAGGATGGCAAATACCCAGACCCACTTCAAAATAATGACAACTTGTTGATGCCATAGGGATGAAGACGGTGTTATCGAATCCGACATAAGACCATTGTCCAGGGTAGTGGTTGGCGCACCTCTATCACCTCAAAATGTTCAGATACTTGTGCGATAAAGCTATTTGTACTCCAGTGTTGGATATGACCGGGCGTGTTGCCGAAGTCGGATAGATATTTGCCCCGTGCGAAGTTGAGTACACGCCAGATAGGTTCTCTGGGCACACTAAAAATGGCAAATTGACAGCTCATGCGTTTGGCTTCTGCCAGCACACGGGCAGGATGTGCGACGTGTTCCAGAACTTCACAAGCAATCACAAGGTCAAATGCTTGATCGCGATACGCGATGTGATGACCATCCATCACTGTTAATGGTATCGATGGAAAGCGTTCTTGTGCCTGTGCTAGCATCGGTACATCGACATCAAAACCATGTAATTGTATCTCCGGTTTAACTTGCATGATATTCAACATTTCGCCTTCGCCACAACCAATTTCAAGAATTGTTTGTGCATCGGTCTGTTCAAATAATTCCAGAAATGTGTGTATAAAACCTTGCATCAATTTCCTGGCGATAGGGTTTGTGGTGTTGAATTTGTCATAATAATTGCCAATAGGCCCTTGAATGTTTGCCATATCACGTCCTTATTCGTTTCATGATTTGGTGATGTGGTACAGACGACACGTTTCATCTAACATCAATACGTAGTCAAATTCAGCGAAGAATCCATCGTTGTTGAAGGGTTCACAGAGTAGGTATTTCAGGTCAACTGTCTCTTCTTCTTGATAGAATTCTTCGACACCCTCCGCTGAAACACCCCATAAAATGTTGCGGTATGCGTAATATTCGACAGGCACAGAAAATATGTTGAGACTAACACCAATAAGATCATCTTGAGCCGTGTGCAGTGGTAACTCTGCGGCAAGTTGTCGCGTCAAAGGGTTAAATGTTCGCTGATGAAAATAGACAGTCCAATACGTTTGTATCACCGCTGAGCAGATCAATATAGCGACTATAAACGGTTTTCCATATTTCCGAATGCCTGTGGGTTTAAGATGCCACACTTTTACAATGACTAGTGCCGCACTAATAGAAAAGGCAGGCAAGAAGTGTAACTTATACCAATCATGGAAATGAAAAGAACTTCTCGCAGTTAGCATAAAGATTAAAGGCCCAAAAAACAGACTGAGAAGCACAACATTTTTAAGCGTCTTTCTCTCTGTTATTAGAAATCCGAAGCCAATTAAACCTAAAATTGTCGTCGCTACAGTCACAACTAAGAACATATGACGGATATAATTAGCGATAAATTCAACGACTGTAAAACGCTCATTCTCCGAAAAAAACAGTTCATTACTTGTACGTGCAGAAATCGCCGTAATCAGTTGATTCACGGCATCAGGACGTAAAGATTGATACAGTAATGGAATAGCTAAAGTGGCTAGACCAACAACCACACCAATAATTGTGATATCGATACGGTGAGCTTTCTTACCGTAAAGTAGAGCAATGATGCCAAATACAAAGAAGAAGAAACCGGCAGCCCAGGCAACCCACATCGCTAAGATGCCGAGTAATGCTAACACGAGACTGTCTGATCGCCGATACGCCTTCATCCAGCGCGTGAATACATAGGCAAACGCTAAAATCACTGGCATCACGACCATATCATAATAAGGTAATCGCCCAAAATAGACTGTTGCAGGGGCAAGTGCGTACAAAATCGATCCTATCAGAGCAATATGGGTGGATGTCAGTTTACGTGCCAGTGCATAAAAAATAGGCAGTGTAAGCATTGTGGCGATAATGCCCACCATGCGTAAGGATAACTCGTAGGGCGCTCCAGTATCCTGATAATAGCCGAAAAGATAGGTACTAATTGCTGAAAACCACACAATTAAAGGCGGATGATGCAAATAATAAAGACCTGTTTCCGGTGTGGAAGGTCCCGGTGTGCGGATTGGTAGAAAATTTGTCGCTTCTGGGCCGTATTGATTGAACATCCGGATTGCTGATCCCATCCAAACCAAGCCACTTTCGTGATGTCCATAAAAAGGCTCATTGATACGAAAGAGCAATAAACCCCATAATATCAGTAGTACGCCAACGATGATCCAGTTGTGTTTTTGCCAGTGTGTTTTTAGCATAGTCGTACGAACTCTTGATAGTCTAAATTATCAGTATGGATAGATCTGAAACAGCTTTTAATCGGATGTATCAGGCTTGACGATGTGATATAAGCGACAATCAATACTTTCTAGCAATATATAATCATAACTAGTGAAGATCCCACGGTCGACGAAGGGCTCACACATAAGATACTGTAGATCAACCGCCTCTGCATTCTGATAAAATGCTTCTAGCGTCTCAGGCATCACGCCCCACGAGATGTTGCGATATGCGTAATATTCAACTGGCAAAAGCCTTATATCAAAATTTGTGCCGATTGTGTCATCTGCTTCGGTATGCTGGGGTAGTTCAGTTGCGAGTGCCGGCGCAAAAGGAAAGAGAGTTTGATTTAAGCTGTACAAAATGTAAACATTCGCACCAAACGTACAAATTATGAGCGCAACAACTAAAGGCTTGGCATACCTTTGGATACCTTCAGGCTTTAATTGCCATAGTTTGATCACAGTAATAGATGCGAATATGGCAAATCCTGGTAAGAAGTGCAATTTATACCAATCGTGAAAATGCCAGGGGTTACGCGCTATCATCATAAAAATAAACGGAGCAATGAACCAACTGAGTAACATTATTGTATTGAAATCTTTTTTGCGAAGGCTAACAATGATCAGCCCAATGAAGCCAAAGAACGTTGTGCTGATGGCTAACATTTGCAACATATGCCCGATGTAACGTAGAATAAAACGATCCCACATTAATTGCTCACTCAATGTCACGTTCTCGCTGACAATACGGGTAAATAAGGCGTCTTGCAATCGGGTTACCGTGTCCTCATTAACGATGACATAGAATACAATAATCGCCAGTGTCGCTAAGCCGATTATGATGCCAGCAATGCTGATCCCAATCCGATGCTCCCGTTTGCCATAAATCAACGCGATCAAACCAAAAACGGCAAAGTAGAACGCACCTGTCCAATCAATCCACATCGCGATACTACCGAGTAAAATCATCATCCAGATGAGCTTCTTGTTGTAGTGATGCATCCACTGGATAAACACATAAGCAAATGCGAGGATCACGGGCATAATGAGCATGTCATAATAAGGCATCCGCCCAAAATACAGTGTCACAGGCGCAAAGGCATAAAATATGAAAGCCAGCAGAGCTTTGTTAGGGGATACCAACTGCCGAGCCATCACATAAAACAGCGGCAAAGTGAGCATTGTAGCAATTAAGCCCACCATACGGATGGAGGATACATGCGGGCCACCAAGTACAGGGTCATAACCAAACAACTCAGCACCCATAGCAATGAGCCAGATCATCGTCGGTGGATGATTGAGATAATAGGTCGCGCTTTCGGGATCTGTTAAGCCCATGGTATAAATCGGAAGGAAATCCATCGTGGGCGGGCCAAACTCTTTAAACGCTCTCACTGATGCGCTAATCCAGGCAAAAGCCTCTTCACCTTTGCCATAGAACGATTCATCAAAGCGAATGAGCAACAATCCCCATAAGAGTAACAATACCCCAACCATGATCCAGCGATGTGTTGATTGTTTATTCAGCATGTCCCAAACATTTCCGCATAATCGCTTATTATGAACTTAGATCGAACTGTATGATGACAGTCCACTTTGTTCAGTATACAGACAATTTCTGCCTATGAGGGTAAAGACTCACTCTCCAATCGGTTTTTTCTTGGGGATGCCTGCCTGGCGCGGGTAGTTGCGCGGGGTTTTCTCGGTTTTTTCGACTGTGACAAGATAATGTGTGCGTTCGCTAAGGGGTAGCTGATAGCCATAGACTGGCTTGACATCACCCTTGAGGACGAACAGCGCACGCTTGGCTTCTTCGATCTCGCGTTCGGCGCTTTCACCTTTCATCGCCACCACAAACCCGCCGACCTTCGCGAGTGGTATGGTGTATTCCAGCAGAACTGGCAGAAGCGCTACTGCACGCGCTGTCACGATATGATACCGCTCACGATGATCGGGATGATTGCCGGCATCTTCGGCGCGCATGTGTAAGGTGCTGACATTACTCAATTGCAAGTCATCAATGACGGCTTGCAAGAACTTGAGCTTCTTCTGCACCGAATCCAGGAGCGTGACTTCGATATTAGGGAAGGCAATCGCCAGTGCTAATCCGGGGAATCCAGCGCCCGTGCCCACATCAATCAGGCGATCCCCATCATCAAAGCCGATTACATCCACCAAACTGAGTGAATCTAAGAAGTGACGGATGATGACCTCATCAGGATCGGTGATGGTGGTCAGGTTCATTTGTTTGCCCCACTCATCCATCAAGTGATGATAGCGCTTGAATTGTTGTGCTTGTTGTTCAGTCAGCGTTATGTTGAAGTGTGTTTGGGCAAGTTCAGTAAGTTGCACTGTCATGTGATTAGATGTCTCAGGTATGCGTTCGGATTGTTTAAAAAGTCGCGCATGATTTGCACATGCTCCAATGAATCATACTCAGCGCGTTCAATACGTCCACCTACAAAATTGTATATCGTGGCGTTGGGATATGCCAGAATAATTGGTGAGTGCGTGGAAATGATGAACTGAGCATTCTGTGCCACCATCTTATGGAGCATGGCAATCAGCGTCAATTGCCTATTGGGTGATAGAGGGGCTTCCGGTTCATCCATTAAGTGCAAGCCTCCCGGACGAAAACGTGCCCGAAACAGCTTGAAGTAACTCTCGCCGTGTGATTGCGTATCCAATCCATCGTCGCCGTATAGGTGCTTGAGGGCATGATAGTCGTTGGCATAAGGCTGTTTGGATAGGCGTCTGGCAAATTCGGATTGACCCGCGTGCCCATCATCAGCGCGTAATTGCCCTTCGAGATAATGCACTTCCTCGGCAATCCGCCGTGTAAAGCCGAAGAAATCTTCGCTCCGCATGAAAAAACCGCTCCGAACGCGCTTGTTCCACGCCCATTTTAAGCGTTGGCTCAAGGCGCGAATACCATCGAGTGTCTTATCCTGCGCGGTATCTGTACTGCCGATGGTGGGCAAGTTACACGCTGTTGCAATGGCTTCTAGCACGGTTGATTTGCCGGAGCCATTCTCACCGACGAAGAAGGTCACAGGCGCGTCGAAGGTTAACGTTTGCAGGTGCTTGATGACCGGCACATCAAACGGAAAACCATCAGGGAGCGGTTGATCGTCCCGTAAGGTAATTGAGCGCAAATGGATTGTCATGGCGCGTCTTCTCCAAACACAGGTTCTTAGCCAAACATTATAACAGAATCGCCTGAAATTCCCTGTACAGTATCCTCTAAAACGCAAAAGAGGACAAAGCACGCGCTTTGCCCTCTTGCACCAAAATCAAACGGGATTGTGCTTAGCGTTGCAAAGGCACAGTTGGGTTGTTGAGAGGTGTATTAATGCCGAATGGATTGAGCTCAGCTTCAAAAGTACAGGTATTGATGATGGATGTGTTATCCGTGCCTGGCCCGAATAACTCATAGCCGTCATCAATGACCGTTTCCCACGTCACGTAGAAATCAACGCGATATTCACCCGGACGGAATCCATTGCCCAAATTCGCCGTGTAGAACACATAATAATTGCCATCTTCACGCAAGACAGGCTGACTGACGTCCACGCGCGGGAAAGGTTGGCGATAGACATACTCACTGCTCAAGAACACTTCATACTGTGCGTTATTGACGTGCTGTTGTGCCAGTTCTGGTGTGGCGGCAAACCATGACCAGAAGATCGTGATATTGTCGGTATCCCACACCCGTCCAGGGTCAGCTAATGGGAAAGCATCACACTCAGCGAAGATCAAACCAGGATCGCTCACGCGCCCTTCAAAGTCGCGAGTGCGGGCGATGTCACTCGGACGTGCGCCAATCTGTACCAGAGCTTCTTGTGGTTGCGAGAACACTTCGTTCAGTACGCCACCATCCGGTGTGAAGATGCCCGAAGACGCGATCACTTCCCCGGTGCCAATGATGTTGCCTGTCACCGGATCAACTAAGGGAGTGCTGCTGGTCGATTGTCCTGATGTGAAGGTATCCGTTGACGAATACGCAGGTTCGATGCAAGTATCGCGCACATCATCGATGATGTCAGTATAAATCGTACTGCTGGGATCATTCTCCCGCGCAATAGCAATCGTTGCGCTGGCAAACTGCCCGACTAGCAGGGTGCGGGCATTGTTGTAGGGCAGAACTTGACTGACTTCGTAATCTCCACTGACCGAAACGCGTGTCAACGGTGTGAGTGCTGTACCGCCACCACCAACTTGATCGAAAACTTGTACATACAAATCGTAGCCGGTTTCTATCGTGCCAGTGAGGTCAAACACCGCTTCTGATTCGCACGCGGCGAATAAGTAGAAGACAGTTGATGTCGGTTCACCCTCTGTGTCATTTTGTGCGCTAGCTTGCCCTACGATCAGCAAGATGAACGCGATCACACTCATACTCACTTTTTTCACACTCATACCTCCTCATATCTGGAAAAATTGCACTGAGCTATAAGCATCTTAACCCAAAATGGGCAATTTCACATCCTGTTTTCCCAAACCAATGGGTGAGCGTCAGTTATTTGGGCTACATTAAGAATTGCTATATTGAATGACGTTAATTATTTATCAATTGAAAATTGATCTATAATGAGATCAAGTAAAACAAGTGAAGAAGAGAGCTATCATGTTCACCGACGAAACAGTATCAGTCATACCACCCTTTGAACTCAAGGACCACGAAGGCGTTGCTTATCATCTAGATATGTTGATGGGGGAGCGTGGTACGTTGTTAGGCTTCACTGGCGATGTGTGGGAAGTCAGCAGTGTGCGTTATGTGCTGTGGTTGCAACGTCAGCATTTTAAGCTCGCCTCGAAAGGCATTCAATGTGCCTTGATCATCCCCAACCAACCGTATGAATTGAACGGGTTCTATCTGAGTATTCCGCGCAAGATCACGTTCCCGCTTCTGGCGGATCCCAATCGCGATTTATATGATGCAGTGGGTATGGATAAGTCCGGCTAT
The DNA here is from genome assembly GCA_051117475.1 of Anaerolineae bacterium. Lineage (GTDB taxonomy): Bacteria > Chloroflexota > Anaerolineae > Aggregatilineales > Phototrophicaceae > JAUZRW01. The sequence goes on from JBNPEE010000054.1 coordinate 20,364, forward strand.
ATGGCTATCAATGATGAAGGTGTAGAGTTAGCGCGCTGGTATCTCAAAGAGACTGCCACACTGAGTATGAATGCGGTTTTGTATCACTTCAAGCGATAGCTTGATTGTAGTTGGGTGTAGTTACAGAGGGACGTGTGATCACGCCCCTTTTTTGTGTGGCGCTAAATGCAATCATTCACTAGCTTCTGCATCGTCCTGTGGTTTTTCCGGTTGGCAATAGGTATCAAACCATTTGACCATCTCGTCCAAACGGCTCACACGGTGATGAGGCTCGCCACTGCGCGAGAGTTCGTGCCCTTCACGCGGATAACGTAACATCTTGACCGGCGTATGGGTGGCGCGTCGGATCCATGCGAAGAACTGCTCGCCCTGTTCAATTGGCACGCGGAAATCGTTCTCGCTGTGAATGATGAGCGTGGGTGTTTTGATATTGTGGGCATAGGCGAGGGGCGAATGTTCCCAGAACTTATTCGGATTTTCCCATGGCTCGCATTCAAATTCGGCACTCATCAGGCGTGGTACATCGCTGGTGCCGTAAAAGCTAGAGATGTTGTACACGCCACGTTGTGGGACAGCACTCACGAAACGATCTGTGTGCCCGATGATCCACGCGGTCATATACCCGCCGAATGATCCGCCCGTGATCGCCATGCGCTTTTCATCGACGAAACCTTTCGCTAGCATGGCATCTATGCCCGCCATCACATCATCCATCGTTACTTTGCCCCAATTGGAGCGGATCGCGCTCAGGTGTTTTTGACCATAGCCATCACTGCCGCGTGGGTTGCAGAAGAATACCACATAGCCGGCTCTGGCGTGTACCTGCCATTCATGCCACATGGCGGGTGCACTCGGTGTCCACATCACATGCGGGCCACCGTGAATGTTGAGTGCCAGCGGGTACTGCTTGCCATCTTCGTAATTGGGTGGAAGGATGTACCATCCTTGAATTTTCTGCCCGTCGGGGTTCTCGAACCAGATCTCATGCGTTGCTTGCACAGTGACCTCATCCATATAATCCTGATTGACAGTTGTGATGCGCCGATTGTGGCTATCATTCATGAAGAACAACTCGCTCAGGCGTGTCGTCGTGCGCGAGACATAAGCGAATGAACCGGAACGGTTGACATCGAAGCCCGTGATAGTCTGTTCTTCGGTGACCAGTGGCGTGGAAGTGAGCGTGCGCGGATCGAGACTGTGAATCTCAACGCGCCCTTCAGTAGCGACGAGTACCACCAGCGAGCCATCTTCAAGCCAGTCGTAACCCATCACAGCGCGATCAAGTTCAAGATTGAGATCAACTGGATCCCCACCGCCTTCAAGCGGGACGAGCGTCAAACGAGTGAGTGCGTCCGTTGCGCCGCTCGGCACACGCGAGCAGATCAACCAATCACCATCATATGAGGGGATCGGAGAAAAATAGGCATACGCATCATCTTTGATACGCCGTTCCACCCCGCTTGCCACATCAATCAGGTAAATGTTGCTGTACTGAAAGGTCTCATCAGCGCCAATATTCCATGCGCGTGTGGTGACAATTGTCCGTCCTGATTTTGACCATTGTGGTGGACTGTAATTCTCATCTGCACTGGTTAAGCGGCGTGGTTTAGCGTCCTCGCCACTCAGGGTGTCGTCGGTGGGGATGATATAAATTTGCGCGTTGCGATCATCCATGAAGCTCGTTCCCTGTCGGTAGGGAATGCGTTCCATCGGGCGCGGATCCCAACGGGTTTTCTCGTCTTCTTGCTGGCGTTCGGTGCGGTGCTTGCCTTCCAACTTATCTTTAGGCGGATCACCAGCTTCATTCTGATCTTCTTTGGCACGCTCATCGGCGTTTGAAGCGCTCAGGTAGGCAATGTGTTTGCCATCCGGTGACCACGACGGGGCGACAGCGCCGTTTTGGTGGCTGGTGAGGGTGCGCGCTTCGCCCGCTGTGTTGATCGGTAGGATGTAAATCTGGGGTTTCTCGGCGCGGGTTGATACGAATGCCAGTTGTGTGCCATCCGGTGACCAGCGCGGGGTGGTGTTATTGCCACTGTGTGTCAGGCGTGTGATCTGGCTACCATCATTGTATGCCAGATAAATATCGCGATCATAGCGTTTTTCGAGCTTATTGGCGTTGACAACCACATAGGCGATCCACTGCCCATCCGGACTAATTTGCGGATCTTCCACATTCTTAATTTTAAAAATATCATCAGTCTGTACCAACCGTTTTTCGTTGCTCACTGTCAATCATCCTTCCGTCTGCAAAAAATATACGTGTGATTGTACTGCAAATATCGGTAGCATGGTATAAATCCAATTAGACGCTCATCCAGCATGCGCTATAATGAACATAGATAGCCAATGAATCAAGATAATCGCGCAAGTTGAGTTTGAAGAGGAAACCATGCCAGATCGTTATCAAGAAAGTCACATTCGGCGCATACCAATTTTCTCCGAGTTACCATCTGATCAGTTCCAACTGGTGGCGCAAGCCTTCGAAGCGCGCACTTATGATCCCGGTACATATGTGCTGATTCAAAACTCGGAACTGCCCGGTATGATCATCATCGCCACAGGGCAATTATTAGCGATTAAAATGGCTCCTGATGGCGTAGCTACCCGTGATAATATCTTCTATGATGGGCAATTCCTCTACCAGAATGCGCTGTTTGAATCTGTTCGTGCTGAGACGCACCTGCAAGCCATCCGTCCGACAACTTTGCTCTGGTTAACGCGGGATCGCTTGTTGCAATTGGTCGCGCATTACCCGGACTTGAAATACAGCTTCGGTTTTGAGGAGAAACAAGCGCATCATGTGAGCGATACGATTTTCAAAACACAACGTGAGAACGAAAATATCTTGCTCAAGACTCGCCAGCACTGGTTTTCAATTATGCACCGTATGCTGATTCCGATATTGATTATCCTGCTCGGCTTATGGGCATCCTCAGCATTGCCGGCGCTCGCGGTGGTCACGGTGCCCCTCATTTTCATCATCGGTTTCGTGGCGGTGGCGTATGTGCTTATCGAATGGCTCAATGATGCCGTTATCATCACTGATCAGCGCATTGTGCGCATCACCCACACTATTCTGACCTTTCACGAAGTGCGTAACGAAGTGGCGCTGGAGAGCATTCAAGAAGTCAACGCTGAAATTCCCATATTTGACCTGTTCGCTCGTATTTTTCGTTATGGCGATGTCGAAATTAAAACTGCCGGTGCGCAAGGTAATTTCACTCTGGCACTCTTGCCAGATCCCGAAGGTTTACAAGAGTTGATCCTCGAAGATGCGCAAAATTATCGTGCGCGCAAGCAAGTCCGCGAGCGCGAAACGATGCGTGCAGAACTTGATCGCTGGATTGAGGAACCCTTTCTGCAACGGCAGGCGAGTGACAATAGCGACTCGGACAAAAAATCAGTCAGCGAAGATAAGATCCAGAGTATTTATAACCCTGGTGAGGGGCCTGCCTCGCCTTTTGTGATGTCTTTCCCGACGCACGACGGCGGTATCGTTTATCGCAAACACTGGTTTGTATGGATGCGCTCGATCATCACACCCACGCTGATTACCTTACTCAGCTTGACCGCGATGGGATTACTTGCGCTCACACCCCTCGGCAATGTCGGTGGTGTGGGGTGGGCGAGTGCGTTTGTCACGCTCTTGATTGGTGTGGTGTGGTTTTACGTTGCCGATTGGGATTGGCGACATGATTATTACATGATCACGGATAACAACATTACCATCATCAATCAGCGCCCCTTCTGGTTGCAAAATGAGAGTGATCAAGTCTTGCTCAAGCAGGTGGACAATGTCGTCGCTGAGACTAGAGGTGTGTTACAGCAAATCTTCAAGTATGGGGATGTGCGCGTGGCCTTAGTGGGTGCAGATACGCAAAAATTATTCGATAACGTTCCCAATCCCATCGATGTGCAGAGCGAGATTACCCGTCGCCAACAACGCTTGAAACAACGCCATACAGAGGAACAAGAGCGCATCCAGCGCGAGACGATTGGCGAATACATCTCACTTTATCATCAATCGCATCAGCAAGGTCAAAACGCGCCTAATCAAGCACAAGCTCAGCCACAAGAGCGCCAGAACTCGCCGAATAATCAGCCATCGGATTTGCCGAACCCGCCACAACCCTCACCGTTTGGTCAGCGTCCGTCGATCTCGTCGGGTCGCCCTTACACGCCGACCTCACAACCGCCACCATATCAAGGGCAGGGCCGGCAAGCACCGACGCAGTCCCCGTATCACTCGAATCAACCACCACAGCAGGGGCAGGGTGGTCAACAACCGCCTCGCCCGAATCAAGCCCCGCCGTATCAACAAGGGGAAGGCGGGCAACAACCAGCACCTCCACGCTCACCCTATCGCCCTAATCAAGCGCGTTCGGAGAGTAATCTGCCGCCGCGTTATCCTGATGATCGTGATCGTTGAATATCGCCCATTAACAATCTTTTGCTTGACAACGCCATTTTTCGGTTATACTGATTTGTGTTCCGTTAATGTAGGAGTGTGAGGGTAAAATGGCTTTTCAGACAGAATGGATTGAAGAACCACATATTTTAGGCACAACGTTCGATTCGAGCGCAACAATCGGTGAATTGAACTCGGTCATGCTGCAATATATCAGTGCCGCACAGAAGAGTCCGATCTATCTGCTGTTGGATTTCAATGATATTAACGTGCCCAACCGCATTTTGAGTTTGCCGTCACTGTTACAGGTCGTCAATCATGGTAACACACGCTGGTTGTGTGTGGTTAAACCAGAAGCAAGTTCGTCCTACATGACGAAACTACTCACCCGTGATCGCGTTAAGATGTTCCGTGATCGTGAATCGGCGATTAGCTTCTTACGTGCGATGTTGCGTATCGACGAGAGCGAAGGCTTTGCCTACAACGTTTGAAAGGGTATTGTATCTCAGGGTGTCTCTGTTGTTAGAATAAGGATGCAAACCGCTAAAAACTATCCTCAAAAGACAATCTGTAGAGACAGAGTTGAGACTTTGTTTGCTTGTTCGTAACGGCACGCAGGTCGTCCCCTTCACAGGTCATGACACACATTTTCGTTAGGTGCGGGCTACAAGCAAATTTTGCACGAACTGGACATATACCCGTATATAGCTTGTATCTAGCCTAAAGAACCTACTTTGCATTATGATTGAAGGCACAAGTTAGTCAAACATATAGTGAGAGCAACGATGCCAATCCTGCCAATTATACAACCTAATAATCCGGTCTTGCGCAAGAAAGCGTTCAAAGTGCCGGATTCTATCTTCAATGATGACAAGTTCCAACAATTGATCGATGATATGATAGAAACTCTGCTGGAAGCTCAGGGTGTTGGTCTTGCCGCCCCTCAAATTGAACAGAGTATGCGCCTGATTATCGTGCGTTTGCCTGATACCACCGAAGAAGACCGCGAAGAATACGGCGAGCTAGCCGGCAAAACCTTTGTTGTCGCTAACCCTAAAATTATCAAAAACAGTCGCGAGATGGTCGCCGGCGTTGAGGGGTGTTTGTCGATGCCTGGTCTGTTAGGGGAAGTAGACCGCCATGAAATGGTGGTCGTTACCGGCAAAGATCGCCACGGTAAAGACTTCCGCATCAAGGCCAAAGGCTGGTTAGCGCGGGTATTCCAGCATGAGATCGATCATCTCGATGGCGTGCTATTCATTGACCGCACCGATAAAGTGTGGCAACCGAGTGAAGAAGATTTAGTCGAAGTCGAGACTGATGAAACGGCTACTGAAGACGCATGATTAGGGCAGGATGGAGGCACTGTGCGTGTCTCCCTTATCCTTAGTCCCAATTACTCATCTTCTGCCTCAAACAAATCCATGCGCGCAAATTGTAAGCCGAAGCTGTCAATCTGATCGAGACCACACTCCCCCTCGAAGGCTTCGATAATCCCGTTTAAGTTCAGATCAACACCGGTGCGGATTTGCTCCGCAACAACTGTCGAGCGTTCTGTTTGTTCCCGAACCGCTTCGAGCGTCTCACCGGCGATCATCTCTAACTCTAGCTCAACCACTTCTTCCGCCCAACCGCGCACATTCTGCGTGCAGACGCGGATGAATTCCGCATTGCTCTGTAACTCGGATGTCGCTTCATCGGTGGATGTGGTGCTGGTCAGGATGTCATCGATGCGGTCAAGGAAGAAGAACACGCCTATTCCACGCCCTGGATTCTCGCCGGAGCCATTGCCATCATAATCTTCTTGTTCACCGAGCAGGATGTTGATGGTATGTTCAGCGTGTGTGCGTAACCCGCCGATATTGCTCGCACCGGCGGCTAAACCGGCGTGTTGTTCTGCGATACGCACTTCAGTCAGCGCACCGTCAATCAAGCTCCCATCGTTCAATCCATCTGGTGATGTGACGAAAATTTCCGTCAGTCCGTCAGTGACGGCAACTGGCAATACACCTGTGTAGACGGTCTCACCTGCGGGTTGCTCACCAATTGTGGATTCACGGGTGATGAACACTTCGTTGTATGTAGCCGCGAGCATACGCCCATCTGAATCGGTATAAGTGGCAGTGCCATCGCCGACACTATCGACAACCACACGCCCTAACCCCAGCAGATCATTGCTGGTGCTATTGCGTAACCATGCTGCGTATTGTGTATCACTGCCGGGTGGCATTACTCCACGCAGACGCACCTCAATGCGATCCCCGTAATTGTCCTGTGTGCTGAAACGCACCTCGCCGAAGGTCTGGCGCGTGGGCACAATCGGTGTAGGGACTGACGTTGCCTGTTCACCATCGCTCACATCCGTGCCGCCAATGACCATATTGGTGGCAGTGGGGTTCGACGCAAATAGGGTATTATTCTGGTTGTTGATCAGCAGGACAGCCACCACCACAATCACCAGCGCAATCAAGCCAAAGCCGCCCATCAACACAATCGGATTGATGTTATCACGCACGATGACTTGTGTCGGTTGTTGGTTGCTGATGTTCGGATCACTGCTTTGCATTTTGGCTGTTGGGCCATCGCCGATGCGTGTTACCGTTGGCGTGGCGTTTCTCTGTTGACTGCTCTCGATTGGATACTCTTTCTGCACCTCTGCCAGTGAATCATCGTTGCTGTGGATCGCCCGCGAGAGCGCTTCGGCAAATTCGCCAGCAGATTGATAACGCGCTTCAGGGCGTTTGGCTAGTCCACGATTGATGACATCGGCAATTTCCTGACTGAGATCGGATCGCAAGGCTCGCACATCAGGGATCTCAGCGTTGATGTGCGCAAGGATCATCTGCATCGGTGTCGTGCCCTCGAATGGTTGCTGGCCGGTCAGCATCTCATAAGACATCGCGGATAGAGCATACACATCCACGCGATGATCAATCTCTAAACCCTGACCTTGCTCTGGAGCCATATAACTCGGCGTACCGACGATGGCTGTGCCGGTGAGATTGCTATCACCAGTCACCATCTTGACCATGCCGAAATCTGCCAGCAAAGGATGCCCATCTTGCAATAAGATGTTGCCCGGTTTGATGTCGCGGTGGATCACACCTCTGTTATGTGCATAATCCAGCCCGCTAGCGATGGCGCGTATAATCTTCTCAGCGTCTTTGATAGCCATCGCTCCATGATCGATCAAATCCTCCAGCGTACCCCCTTCAACATATTGCATCACCAAATACAGCACATCCTCAAACGTGCCGTAATCATATAGGGGCAGAATGTGTGGATTCTGCAAACTGCCAATTGTTTTAGCTTCTAGCTGAAAGCGCTCTTTGAAAGCGTCATCGAGCGCGGGGTGCGGTGGCAAAACTTTCACGGCAACATGACGATCAATTGAGGTCTGCCGTCCGAGATAGACAGTCGCCATGCCTCCCCTACCGAGAACATCGATGATTTCATATTGTCCTAAAACACGTCCTACTAATAATGACACATTACCCTCCCAATGTTCTTTCATAGCTTAATTTTGCCATGAATCGCCCAAATTAGCGAATGATAACAGCTTGTGACGAAATAATCATAGTAAATCCGTATGGCGCGGAGGGTAGGCGTAAGGCATTGCCTCACGCCTGGCACTCTATGTAATCAGTAAACGATATAGGATTCTTTGAGTTCTTCGCGTAATGTGATGAAATGTTCGTAGCGCCGTTGACTGATTTGTCCTTCGGCAACAGCTTGCAACACCGCGCAATCGGGTTCGTGCGTGTGGGAACAATTGCGGAATTTGCAGAGAGTCACGTAATTATGTATATCGAGGAAGTAGGCATCAAGTTCGTCTGGTTCAACATCCCACACATTCATTTGACGGATGCCTGGCGTATCTGCCAGATAACCGCCCGCACTCAACTTAATGAGCGCACTATCACGGGTGGTATGCATCCCTTCCTGACTGAATTCGCTGATCGAATTGGTCACGCGCCCCAGATCAGGCTGGATGGCGTTCAGTAAACTTGTTTTGCCCACACCCGAAGGCCCTGTTAATACCGAAATTTTGCCTGTCAACCGTTCGCGCAGTACGTCGATGCCTTCGCCTGTGGTGGCGCTCGTGAAGATGATTGAGTAGCCCATGTTATGATACGGCGCAAGCAGATCATCTAACATCATCGGCGCGATGAGATCAATTTTGTTGATGATAATCACAATCTCATCAATGTGATTGCTCTCAGCAGTTACCAACAGGCGATCTAATAACTTCCAATTAGGTGTAGGTTGTATTGCAGAAAATGCAAATAGCGCTTGTTGTGGGTTAGCAATTAAGACATGCTCACGTTCAGCTTGCCCCGCCCCACGTTTACCAGTGGTACGCACCGCACGCGATAACACGCTATGGCGCTCTTGCACGGCTTCGATGAGTCCCCGTTGTTCGTCAACCCCGTCTTCTTGTTCAATCGGGCTGATGCTGACCTGATCGCCGATGGCGACAATATCGGATTCTTGCGCGTCTTCTTTCAAACGTCCCCGCAACCGACAGACATACACGGTACCATCTTCAGTTTCTACGTGGTAAAAACCGCTCTGGTCTTTAATAACGAGACCTGCCAACTGATTGCTCAAATCATGTCCTCCGCTTAACCTTTCTCTAAATATGGATAATGAGGCATAAGCCTTACGTATGCCCTATTATAAGCTAACTTTACTCGGGTGATCTATTTTTTATGATAGAATTTAAGATATTGTCTGTATCATACTGTAATTAGTACGGTTAAGAATAGCTACAACCGTGAATACGTCCGTAACTCTATACAAGGATAATGATCTTGAGTGAACAACCCCACGTACCTGAGAACGAAACATCTACCCCCCTCAAACCTGAACCCATACCTGTCCCTGCTGATGCTGTCGTCATCAACCGCAATGTGATCAATTATATTGTGACGGCTGTTGTGTTCTTCGTGGCAGGGATGTTCGTTGGAACGCTGGCATTTGGTCAAGCGGCAACTGTCGATGAAGAGACAATCGAACGTGCTGTGCAGACTGTTTTGATTGATGCGGGTATCATGCAACCCCCGGCTGATATGGCGGCACTGGTTGATGATGATCCCTTCCTCGGTCCTGAAGATGCTCCGATTGTTATTGTCGAATTCAGCGCCTATGCTTGCCCCTATTGTGGGCGACACTTTAACGATACCTTGCAACCCCTGTTAGATAATTATGGCGATTATATCCGTTATGTGTACCGCGATTTCCCGTCAATTAACCCCAATGTCTCATTCCCGGCATCGCTGGCGGCAAACTGCGCTCAGGAACAAGACATGTTCTGGGAATATCACGAAGAACTCTTTGCCAATCAGACTGAGATGACAAGTGGCGGCACGGACTATCTCAACCAGCTCGCATCTGATCTAGAACTCGATACGCTCGAATTTCAATCTTGCTTAGCCCAGCAACGCTATCTCGATGAAGTCAACCAAGATTTCAACACCGGTGTTGCGATGGGTGTGACCGGCACACCGTCCTTCTATATCAACGGGCAAGCACACAGTGGCGCACGCCCCTATGAATACTTCGAAGCGATCATTTTACGCGAGCTAGAACTAGCCGGCATTGATCTGTAAGCGTTATACGGCTCGTTATATCTCAAAATCCCGTCTATACTGGCGGGATTTTGGCTTTAACCCTCACAAAGACTCGTATCTTGTATTATGCTTTTAGCGTAAATTCATTGGATAGTATCATTTGATTGATGAAAGTAAACCAGCGTGACACAAATTGACCTTAGCGCATTGCAGCACGTCACTTATCAACACATGCCACAGGATGTCCATCTGATTACATTTCAGCACGCCACCCGCGAAGCTGTTGATGAATACATACAGCTGATGGATCGCATCTACGATGGCCTCACCGAAACCGATATGGTGCGCTTAATCATCGACTATCGTCAATCGGGCATCCCACCAATGCGCCATCTGGCACAACAGGGTGTAAAATGGGCGAACAGTTTATCAATCCACCCTACAGCACGCATGGCAATCTTGCATCAACCGGATTTAGGCATTTCCTTGCTGGGGTTGCTGGTACGCTCTTATAATTTCGGGCATTTATCGACGCGCTTTTTCAAAGATGAAGCCGGTTATCAAGCTTCGCTCGATTGGTTGCACGCCTGAGATGCCTTGCTATAGTCTCAACCTGTTGTGATTTGAACATCATACGAGTGAATCGAGAGTAATGACTATCATGACCGATATTATTGCCCGTTGGATTCGTGCCACCTTCGCGTTAGTGCCGGATGTCAGCCGTGCCTCAACGGAGCCGGATCCATCGGTGATTTTTAAGCCGAATCAGGCAGATATTGTCGTGTCAACGTGGATGGGCGCGCGTTTATACGTCTATCTGCTCGATCAAATTCCCAAAGTGCGTGATCTCAAGAACTTACTGCGCGATAATAGTCGTAGTGGTATCGGTACGCTGTTCATCGTGGATCGGGTGCTCTTGCCTGATCCTGATGCCCCGATAAAGCTCCACGATCACTGGGATGCTTTACAATCGCTCAACGATCAGTTCATCTATACCTATTACACCGAAAATGATGAAGTACAGATCACGCAGGCGCATTTCACCCCGATCAATGGCAAAGATGCTTTTCGCATGTGGTATTTGCCGGAGTTCACGATTGATAAAGTGACGGTACGCCGTAAAGACATCGCCACAGGTAAGCTCAAAGGGCGCTGGCATCTGGGGGATATTGCATCGCCAGATTATAAACGCCACGTCAATGATCAACGTGCCAACCAGCGTTTTCACTATCAGACCAAATATACGCAAGACATCCCCAACAGTAACCCGCCTAAAGGGCACGGTAACGGACGTGATATGCGTTTGGAACACTACTATCGTTTGATCGGGGTGGGGCAGGATGCGTCGGAGAAAGAGATCAAGACCGCATTTCGCCAGATGGCGCTCAAAGTGCATCCGGATGTGAGCGCTTTGCCCCGTCAGGAAGCCAACGAACGCATCAAGCAACTGAACGAAGCCTATGAGTACATCAAAGCCTATCACGGCTGGTCATAAAACAAAAACAGACAGCCAACGCTGTCTGGTCTGTACCTCTGCGACATGCTCTCTGGATCGCTGCCAATATTGCTCGGATACATGACCCTGAGATGAAAGCCTACTACACAAACGACGGGCTGAGGGCAAGGCTTATGGCACTGTTATTAGCACTTTGTGTCGCAAATTGCTCAGTCGTATCTATGTCATTCTCCGTGAATAGCGACCTTGTGAAGCCCCATGATCTCTTCTCATTTCTTTTCATTTCCATCCTTGACTCTATATAGCAGGTCTTTAGTTTACACTACTCAGGTGTCCGACTCAGTCTGACGTTGAACACTCTACCACGATAAAGACCATTTAGTTCAATCACTGACATGTCAAGACGAAAAGACCTTGAAGCACACATCCTCAAAATCACCTGCTTGTAAATCTTCCCTACGAATGTAATAGCAGACTTCGCCTGAATCCCACCACATCATGTCTGCATTGGGATCTGAAGACATTTGAAACAGAAGTTGCCAGTTATTCTTATTTTTCTCGACCAATCGTGATCGATCCTTCTGGATGTCGACTGGGATGTCATGTGTAATACCCAATAATCGATTCACATTTTTGGAGAAGGGTAGATTTTGATAGCTGCTCGCAAATAGGAGACGATCGTAATCTATTGCTCGATCCATGTTGACGCTGTAAAGATCATCAAGATTAACCTCAGATGTCAATGTCACCGAACAAGGCGCATAGCCTACTGTCAGGTCATCAGGAAAATCTCTACGCTCAAGCGGAGAGTTCTGACCATCGAAGAAAATAACTTGGCCGTGTTTAGTGTCACTAGCTAGTGGAAGACGCCCGAAGAAATAGAGCATCCCCCGAGACGGCAGTAAATCTTCTACATCATGTAATTTAACTTCTGATAGGTTGAATTGTGCGATAAAAGGCAGTGAAGCCGGAGACTTACCCTTATATGGCGGCATCTGTGACCAGTCTAAACCTATAGGCAGGTCGGGACGACCACCAATTTTTGATTGCCCGAGAGGTATCATGACTTCATCTGAAACTGGAATAGTTTCAGCCCGAATCGAAGGACGCGAATACTGTAACAACTCGTTCTCGATGTCCTCGAAACCAAACTCCTTGATCAGCCGCTTCAAATTCGATAGATCACGTTTCATCTTGCATCTTTAGTGTAATGTAGGTTTTCGGAGTGAGTGAACCAAAACTTCGCACCTTTTAGCTTTCTCAAGCACAAATCGACGGATTTGTTCAATAACTTTGGAATTTGGTTCATCTAGTTTGAGATTCCGCTTAACAACTTTGAAACCAGCATTCAACTCACCTTTGATACAAACAATTATAGAGGAAAAATCATGGCACGCACAATTTCTAAAGAACATCTCGGATTTTACCCGTTGGAAAACAAGCACCACACAGCAATTCTCTCGCTAGTTGCCCCTGCAACACCTGCCTACAAACTGCTAGATGCCTTTGCAGGTGAAAGTGAACTTCTAGAAGCCGCCGCGAAGTACTGGAACATCACGCCCTACGCTAATGAACTGGATGGTGAACGGGCGGCGAAATGTATCGAACGTTTTGGTCCGAAACAGGCGGTATGGAAAATCTCCGGTGCATAGTGTCTTCATTATCTCTCGTCCCTGACACTGGACAACGCAGCCAGCCCGGATACATCCCATGACTACGGCGACCTGTTTGGTTGAGGTCTGGCTGCCGATAGTCGCTGCCATTGACCGTTAGCACGATGAACTCGACTGTGAACCGCCTTCGCTGGTGCTCCCTGTCCCACGAGCCGTTCTGTGTCATAGCTGTACCCATCCCGCTCCTTTTCCGCGCTACGCATCTACCCCAGAACTGTCGCTTTGTCTCTGGCCACGTTAACAGGTGAGGCAATCTGTCAAAGTCCTTGCGGATTACATCCGATGACTTCGCTTTATCTATTTCCTAAGGGCTTATGCCACGTTGTTCAACGGAAATGGATAGCGCCCAACGCGGGGTGTCTACGCCCGCTCGGGTAACAAACCGCCTAATGCACCTGTTTTATACGGTGAGCGATGGAGAGACCACCAGCGTCGGGAGTGGGGGCAGGGTTGCCGTTCCCCGCACCCGACGCACCAGCATAACCAGTGCAATGAGCTAGATGACTATCGTAGCGAGCGTGATTCCGATGAACCCATGACGTGCGGACATAATGAAGGATCTCCACTGTGCGTGTGTACCCTTTTATGATGACAGAGTGCGTTTTGGTGAGGGGTGGAATTTTACCGCGCGGGGGTGGTAAACGTGCGGTTGGATGCATTGTGCGGATTTGAAACCTCTGACATAATACTGACATTGATACTGTTTGAGGATTCTATATTGGTTCAATATTTCATTTCATACTCACGAGAGAATAAATCGATTGTCGAACGCCTTCAAACTGATTTGCAGAATGCTGGTGTTAAGCTCTGGATAGACAAAATTGGATTGACACCCGGCACACCCGACTGGGATGAGGCACTGCGAGAAGCCATCCGTGAGTGTGATGCTGTGTTGTTCATGGCGTCCCCTGATTCTCGCCGGTCTGCCTATGTGCGTGATGAACTCGCACTGGCAAAGAGCGCTAATAAGCCGATTTATCCGGTGTGGGTCGATGGCGATGACTGGATGGATGCTGTGCCGATGGGTCTCGGTAGCACACAGAATGTCGATTTGCGTGACGAGAACTATGCTACAAATCTGACCAGCCTGATTGGTGCATTGAACGGCAATGTTGCTACAAGCGAAACACAGACCGTCGAACCTGTTCTACCAGACCCACCTGTAGAACCCGTGGCTAATCCCCGTAACCCGTACAAAGGCTTACGGGCGTTTCGTGCGGATGACACCCGCGATTTTTTCGGGCGCAGTGTTCTAATAGAAGACTTGCTCACTACGATTGAGAATGATAGCAAAAAATCCCGACTATTAGCGGTTTTAGGGGCATCGGGTAGCGGTAAATCCAGTGTGATGATGGCAGGTGTCTTGCCGAAATTGCGCCAGAATCACCTTGATTGGATATTCCTTGACCCAATCGTACCGTCTGCCAATCCCATTGAAAAACTGACGATTGCGCTGGCACGACAATTTGAAAATAAATCGCAGAAAGCTATCCGCGAAGATTTACTAGACCGTAGTACGCGCGGATTGCATCGGCTTGCCTGCGAACTCTCTGATAAACCTGTTGTGCTATATATCGACCAGTTTGAGGAAGTCTTCACATTGGTTGAGAAAGAACAGGAGCGACGCCAGTTCATTGACCTGATTACATCGGCGGTGACTGACGCGGATGGTGTGTTGACCGTTTTGTTATCGATGCGTGCTGATTTCTATGATCGACCTGCTCAGTATCGTGAATTGGGCTCATTGATTGAAAAACAGCATGTACTCATTACCCCGATGACGCTTGCCGATTTATACAATGTGGTGCAATTACCCGCACAACTGCCAGATGTGGGCATGGCCTTCGATGACAATCTGGTGACCGAGATGGTCTTTGCGGTGCGTGAGGAAGCGGCAGCATTGCCACTATTGCAATTCACGCTTGACCAACTTTTCCAGCGACGTGAAGGCAATACGCTCACAAAAGCCGCCTATGATGACATCGGTGGCGTACAGGGCGCACTGGCACAACATGCCGAAGCGACGTTTAATCAGTTGCCATCTGACCAGCATAAGACACTCGCCAGAGCGCTATTTTTGCGCCTGATTGAAGCAGGGCAAACCGAACAAGATACCACCCGTCGCAGGGCAACTTATAGTGAATTGACCCTTCCTGACCAACAACAGACGCGCATTTTGCAGGAGGTTGCGAATACCTTTGTGGATGCAAGATTGCTGGTGACTGACCAGAGTGGCAAGAGCAGAACCATCGAAGTTTCGCACGAAGCATTGATCCGCGAATGGGGGCGACTCGGTGCATGGCTACATGATGCCCGTGAAGACCTGCGCTTGCAGAAGTCATTATCAGCAGATGTCGCCGAATGGCAACGACGTGCCAAACCGGACGATATGCTCTATCGTGGGACGGTGTTGTCAGATGCACAGGCATGGGCAGAACGCAATAGCGCCAACCGTGATGAAACGATGTTCATCAATGAGAGCCAGCGCGCTGAGGAAGAACGTGAAGAACAGGCACAACGGGCTGCCCGAAATTTACGCTATGCCTTTGTCGGTTTAGGGGCGGTAATACTACTTGCATCTATTACAGTAGCTATTTTCGTGACACGTGATAACGCGGAGCTACAAGCTGAAATTGATTTCTTTAATCTGGAAGTTGGCCGATTTGGGACATTACAAGCAGCTGATGTTGTTGTGCCTTTGATAACCCAAACGCCCGCTATTTTTGAGCCAACCTTAACGGCAATTGCGGTACTCAATGCACATGACCCTGAATTGCGTGAGAATCAGATGACAGATGCTTCTGGAGTGGATATGGTCTTCGTGCCTGCGGGTTGTTTCTTCATGGGTAGTGAACGGGGTGAAACAGATGAGCAACCGACACATGAGGTATGTTTTGATCAACCATTCTGGATAGATCGCTACGAAGTGACCAATGAACAATATGGTTCAATAGGATGTGAGCAATCATCATCAGACCCAGATCAACCGCGCAATTGTGTGAGCTGGTTTGATGCAGTATCCCACTGTGAATCGCGAGGTGCATGGTTACCGACAGAGGCAGAATGGGAATATGCGGCACGGGGACCAGATAGCTTAGTCTATCCCTGGGGCAATACATACAATGCGGAGAACGTCATTGGGACTAATGATCCAGAGTACGGCGGACGTTCAACTGCGCCAGTAGGTAGTCGTGCAGAAGGTGCATCATGGGTAGGGGCAATGGATATGAGCGGTAATATATGGGAGTGGACAAGTACGATTTATGAAGACTACCCTTATGATGAAGCTGACGGGCGAGAAGATCTAGCAGATGAAAATTCGCAACGTGTTTTGCGGGGCGGTTCTTTCGTCATTACTGCAAGCTACCTGCGGTCTGCGGATCGCAACAGGAGTAGACCTACTTCCGAGATCATCGGCTTCGGATTCCGGTGTGCCCGCTCTTATGAATAGATCGGGTCTCTGAGTCCTAAAACCCTCATGCTAAATACACAAAGCCCTCGGCGATGGCGACGGAGACCAGATGCTCGTTGATTTGCGCGTTGAAGCGTTGGCTTAGGCGTTCACGGATGCGATAGACACAGCGTGTGGAGGTGTTCAGCGTGGTAGCAATCTCACACGCCCGCAAGCCACTCGCCATCAGTTGTAGGACGGTGCGAGATCGCTCGTGTGGATTTACAACCACCATTTGCATACTTGCATCATATCCGTGAGCAGGTGTGTGGGCACCCAGATAATTTGGAGAAACCCATTAAAACACAAACAGGTGATGATAGCACCACCTGTTCGAGTAAGGTCTTAGAAAGTGGGTCTACTAGGACTTGAACCTAGAACCAATCGATTATGAGTCGACTGCTCTGACCAATTGAGCTATAGACCCTTATTATCACCTGTTGGTAGGTCAGTACGGTTCAAAGGTTATCACATCAGGGTGATGATGTCAAGAATGATGAACGCCACCAACAACACGAACGCCACAATGGCGACAGGCAAATATTGCCACTTTCGTTTGTAGTTGATGGACCAGAAACGGCGTACGCTGTAGATGATCGCGCTGATGGCGATGCTGTTGATGACAATATCAATCCAGATACCAAAATTGCCCGCAATGCCAATCAGAGGTAACACAAAAGGCAAGATGGCATACATCAACACACAGCGCACACCACTGAACATCAGCGCAAAGCTGAACGCATTCTCGGCTTGAGTGGTCTGTTTTTCCTCAAAGACCTCTTGTGCTGGCGTGACAAACAACAATCGCGCAATCAAGGCATCAAGGCTGTGTAGGGTGTTCTGCATTGCGTATCTCCTCAGTTTAACTACCTTGTGTATTATATCACAAAGCCCGTGAAGATCTCCATGCCATTAAAACAAAAAAGACGGCAATCATTGCCGTCTGTATTGAGCGAGTAATGGGATTCGAACCCATGCTAGGACCTTGGAAGGGTCATGTGCTACCACTACACCATACTCGCCTATCTTGTCGGGGCGGCGGGATTCGAACCCACGACCTTTCGGACCCAAACCGAACGCGCTAGCCGGGCTGCGCCACGCCCCGAATGATGTGCGAATAGTATCACTATTCCGCGTGCTTGTCCAGATAGACTTTTATCCTAAATTGCGCTCAGTCGTCATCATCTGCGCCGAAGACATCCATCCACGCATCGACTTCGCCTTCGTTGAGGTAAACCTCATCCGAGGTTGCCATGCGCTTATGCACGGTGGGTTCACGTTTACCCTGTGCGTTACGATAGCGTCCTTGCTTGCCGGGGTCACCACGCTGGAAGGCGTCGTCGGTTGGCTTGCGTTCAGTGTCAACCTCACCGAAGACATCCATCCACGCATCGACGCTATTTTCGCTCACCGTCAGATCCCCTTCTTTGACGGCTTCGTTGATCTCATCAGTGCTATGATCCGGCTCTGGCTCTACCTGACGTTTGCCCCTCACGTCGATCTTCCGCGCTTTGTCGGTGGCTTCGCGCTGGGGATCTTCACCAAATACGTCTAGCCACTGCGCCACCTCGTGATCGGCATTTTTGATGCGCGCGAGATCACGTTTTTTGGGTTTTGGCTGGGATTTGGGGTGGGGTGGATTTTGGGGTTCGTCGTCAAAGTGTGGGTGTTCCACATCGATATAGCGAGGTGGATCGCTGGCTTTGCGTTGTGTAACTTGATCGATGAATGTTTCATCTGCATCAACACCGAACATGTTCAACCATTCTTCGACTTCTTGCGGAGAGACCATCACGTTCGGGTTTTCGCCTTTATGCAGGGGTTGTTGAGTTGGGCGCATCAGAATGTCGGCAAAGTCAATACACTTCATGCCTTTTAAGCCAGCATGACGCGCTGAATCCAGCACTTCATTATCTGATGAGATCACTGTCCACCCTTTGTGATCACGGATACGCCCGATGCGCTCGCGGATAATGCGATCTGCGTTGGTCTGGTTGGCGCTTGCGAAGATCACGGTCACCGATGGCGTGCTGAGTTGGGAATATCCGCCTGGTAAGCCATGGTCAAAGACCACCACCACTTTCTTCTTACTGCGCGCACAGAATCCGCGTAACTTCAGCACAAGTTTTGCCTCATCATAGGGATCGTCGAGTTCAATATCACCCAGATAATGAATGAGGTTGTGTCCATCAATTAAGTAAGGCATAGGCTTCTGCTTCCCACACGAACGAATACCATATCACTATAGCATAACAGCGCTGGCTCTTGTGCAGTGATCCCATGAATTTTTGATGAGTTGACCGAATCCAAACGATTGCCAGACATAGGACTGTCGTTTCTTGCTACGCCACTAGCCCTGTGCTATAGTCAAAATCTAATGATGACTTTCTTGAGCATACTAGGATAACTTATATGGCATTTCGCAGGCTTTTCTGGCTATTCATGACATTCGCGATCATGATCAGTCTGGTGGTTGTCGGTTGTGGCGTGGTTCCAACAGGCGAGCAAGTACGCACTGAACTGATCACCGTGCAGGTAATCGTCACCGCCACGCCTGATCCCAACGTCACGCCAAATGTGATCATCATCACCACCACACCGGATCGCACACAGGTTGCTGTGCCCGATGGCATCGTGCCAGCCGACAGCGGAACGAACAATTCAACGCTGTTCACGGGTACGCAAATTGCTGGCAATGCTAGCTCCGCAGACGGCGAAACAGATAGTTCTGTCCCGGTTGGGTGTATCGTGCATGTGGTCGGAGAAGGCGATACGATCTTCGGACTCGCTGAGGATTACGGGGTAAACCCCTTTGTGATGTTAGAGGTCAATGGCTTCACAGAAGATACTGCATTCCTCAACATTGGAGATGAGTTGACTGTGCCGATTGAAGGTTGTCCGATTGAAGAACTGATCATATCGACCCCTGAGCCTGATACAAGTGAGGAAACTGAAGAAGCCGAAGCCACCGCCGAGGTAACCGCTGAAAGCACTGCCGAAGCCACCACCGAAGCGGATCTCACGCCATCGCCTACACCAACGATCACGCTAGAGCCGACTGCTGTTAACTCTGAGGTCGAAATTGTCGAAGTCATTCGGGCAGGTGATGTCACAGCAGAAGGGGTGCGCATCCGTAATAACGGGCGATTGGTGGATGTTGCCGGCTGGACGCTCTCCGATGCGGAAGGTAACGAATTCGTGTTCGATGACTTGTTGATCTTCTCCAATGCCGAACACACAGTGTATACGCGCTCTAGCCAGAATACACCGATTGCTAGTTATTGGGGCTTGGAAGAAGCGGTCTGGCAACCTGGCGATGTGATCACTCTGCGCGATGATGAAGGTAATGCACAGGCTGTCTTACGCATCCCTGCGGATGACGACGACGACGATTAAATCTTAACTGATCAAGCATACACATAACGGGCGATCATCCGACGATGACCGCCTGTTTTGATTAGGTAAGATTCTCATCTGTCTCATCGATCAATTCATCAGCAGGGGTGATGATCGCGTGGTGATCACGAATTTCGAGCTGGGGCTTTAGCTTAGCCATGTTATCCTCGAAAGTGGTGTCATCCGGGCGCAGAATAACCGGATTGCTGGTTGGCAAGGGAGGCACAGGTTTTGAGGTGCTATCGTCCTCAGCTGATGTTTGAGTGTTATGATTCTCTGGTTCAAGATGCGGGACTTTCTGCGTCTCTGCCATGTATGCGGGTTTGCCATCGGTGCCCATCTTGACCGCCTTCGCGAGTTCTTGTAATTCCTTCATGCTGATCGGCTTGATATATAGGTAATCATTGCGCGTGGTGTGTGGGCGGATCTGCTCGACCATCAAGCTATTGGCGGTCAGGATGATGACCGGCGTATCAGTGTATTTCTCTGAACCGCGAATGTGCTTGAGAATATCGCGCCCTGAAAGGCTCGGCAAGTTTACATCTAAGATCACGAGATCGGGCGCATCGTGGGTGGCGAGGTGGTTGAGTGCCGTCAACCCATCTTGGATTGCAAAAATATCATAACCCACTAAGCGCAGGGCATCCTCATAGAGCATGGCTAAGTTCGGTTGGTCTTCTATAATGAGTGCAAGCGGTTTGCTCATTCGTTTTGTCCTGAATGTTGAGTCTTAAAAACAATTCATTTGACGCATATTTTAATCTATGTGACACTATCCGCAAATGATATTGAAGGATTGTTCAATGCAAGATAATCGCAAAATCGAAGAGAACAACGCGTGGGATCACCTCAGCAAGTGGGAGACACTGATCGAGAAGCGCATACAGGAACTGATCGGTGATGGGGACATGTCGTGGCATCCCAAAGCCGGTCAACCCTTTGAATTTGAAGATGAATCCACCGTGCCGGACGAGATGCGCATTGCCCACAAGATGATGAAAGATCATGATACTGTGCCAGCATGGATGTCTTTAGGTTTTACCTTGCGTGATCGTCATAAGAAAATCCATCGGCGTGTGCGTCAATATGCGCTTGACTATGTGCGTCGTCGCCAGAAAGCCCTTGATGTTGGTAGTTTTATCTTGCACCGCGAAGCCGATGAGCGTTGGCAGAAAGCCACCCGTCAGTTACGCATCGATATCGCCAACTACAACAACGAGTTGTTGAACTATAACCTACAGGTTCCGCCACAGGTGGGGCAGATGGTGCCTATTGATCCTGATACGCTCATTCAAACTGCGCTCATACAAGCCGAAGATGCTTGATGGATGCTATAGCTCACGTCCTAATAAATGATGAAGGACATCTACACTGTATGTCCTTCTTGCGTTGGATTGTCAGTCGTTTTTTGGTTTTTCGGGATCTTCTGTGCTGGATTGAACGCCCTTGCGGAAGTTGCCAATCGCCTCGCCTAACTCACCGCCAATGCGTGATAAGCGTCCCACTCCGAACAAGATAATCACAATCACCAGAACAATGATCAGTTCAGTTACACCGAGATTCATCTGTTATTCCTTAAACTATATCGTGTTTACAGTTTGATTATAGCATAGAACATTTTGATTACACGATCATTTCCTAAATCTACGTGTATTTGAAGATAGTCATCTGTGATTCATGTGTTTGGTAGCATATCAGGCTCGTACAAAATTTGCTTGTAGCGAGCATCTAGAGGAACCATGTGTCCATGATCTATGTACGGAACGACCTTTGTCACGCATCAGGATGAAATACACCCTCTATGCTTTTCTTGCTTGCTGAGTTGGGTCAAGGATGCTAGACTTTGAGGCATAAAACATGAGGAGTCATCATGCCCGAACAAGCACTTTACCTCAAATGGCGTCCCCTTTCTTTTGAAGATGTCGTTGGACAAGATCACATCACGCGCACCCTGCGCAATTCGATCAAAACTGGACGGATTCGCCATGCGTATTTATTCAGCGGGCCTCGTGGCACAGGCAAAACGACCTCAGCGCGTTTGCTGGCGAAGGCGGTTAATTGCACTGCAGACGATGCAGATAGCCGCCCCTGCAACGCCTGTTCGGCGTGTGTGGCAGTCAACGAAGGACGCTTTTTGGATCTCATTGAGATCGACGCTGCGTCCCATACTGGCGTGGACGATGTGCGCGATCTGCGTGACCGCATCGCCTTTGCCCCCAACGAAGGGCGCTATAAAGTATATATTATCGATGAGGTACATCGCTTCAGTGGCAACGCCTTCGACGCATTACTCAAAACGCTGGAAGAACCGCCCGATCACGCGCTGTTCATCTTAGCCACAACGGAAATTGATAAAGTGCCGGCAACCATCAAGAGCCGTTGCTTGCCGTTTGAGTTCCGCCGTTTGTCCTTACAAGAAGTCACTGAGCGTCTGGCGCTCATTGCTACTGAAGAGGGACTGGAGATTGATCGTGCTGCGCTTGAATTGATCGCCCGCGAAGGAACTGGCAGTGTGCGTGATAGCATTAGCCTACTCGATCAAATCGTTGCTGATCCGGATGAACGCATCACGCTTGAACTCACGCAACGCATTCTTGGGACAGCCAGTGCGATTGCTGTACGCGATCTGGTTGATGCACTGGTCAAGCGTGAGGTGTCGCGTGGGTTACATATCATCAATCAGGCGATTGATTCCGGCAGTGATCCGCGCCAGTTCGGGCAGCAACTTGTCGAGCATTTGCGCTCGGTGATGCTGGCGCAAACGGCTAGCGCGGATCTGTTACAAGCCTCGCAGGATGATAAAGCGTTATTTACCGAACAAGCCACCCGCATCAGCCGCAGTCAACTCTTGCATACTGTTCGTGCCTTTAATGAAGCGGTCAATAATTATACAGGCGGATGGCAACCTCAATTGGCGCTTGAACTTGCTTTGATTGATAGCCTGCAAGAACTGGAAACACAGGTCGAATATGTCAAACAGGTGACCGATCAGGCAAGTCCAAGTCTCACACAACAATCACAACCCGAACGCGCCGCAGACTTTGAACGGGCGAAACCATCCGCCCCTGGCGCACCGCCGGTTGTGTCACCATCAGTGGTGCAGGCCAAATGGCAAGACGCGCAGAAGCTGATCTTCCAGCATACTAGTAGTGCTGGTAGCGCCACTGATCTGATTGTGAATCTGCCCAACCTCATGGAATATGCTAGTGTGGTCAACGTTGAAGGCAATCTGGTCATCATGGGGGTGAACACTAAATTTTATCTGGAAAAACTCAATGATGAGACCCGTTTACGTTGGGTGGAGCGTGCGATTAGCCGTGTGACTGACTCAGAATTGCGCGTGCAGTACGTACTCGCTGATGACAACGCTGATGCACAATCAACAACCCGTGAGGATTTATCTGATGATCCGCTCATTCAAGAAGGCTTAGGGCTTGGTGGGCAAATTCGTGATGATTGATCGTGTTATGATAAGATAGAGACGAAATACAAATTTGGATGAAATGAAGGAGAATGTCTTATGGCAAAACGTCGTCGTGGCCCCGCAGGTGGAGCCGGTGCAGGTGGTGGAATGGGCGGTATGATGGCTCAGATCCAGAAAATGCAAGCGGATATGGAACAGGCACAAGCTGATCTCGAACATGAGACTGTTGATGTCTCCGTTGGCGGTGGCGCGCTCAAGATCGTTATCACCGGTCACCAGCGTTTTCAATCCATTGAAATTAACCCTGATCTGATCGATACCGATGATGAGGAATGGGTTGCTGATCTGCAAGACCTTTTACTGGCAGCGGTTAACCAGGCGGTTGAACAGAGCCAGACAATGGCAGCTGAGAAGATGGAGAAAATTACAGGTGGTCTCGGCAATATGCCCGGTCTAGGTGGTCTGCTCGGCTAAACCATCGGATTGATTGATCTCTTGTGAGGGGGGTGTGCGATGCCCTCCTCCTAATTCTTTAAAACTCCTTATCACTCACTGAGAAAGTGACTTGATCAATTATGAGCAGTGCCATTCCAGAACCCGTCACAAAACTGATCGAAGCCTTCAGCGCCTTGCCCGGTGTAGGTCCTAAGACTGCCTCGCGCTTGACCTATTATTTGCTTCGTGCGAATGATGATATTTCACTCAATCTCGCTCAAGCTTTGACTGATCTCAAAGAAAAGACGCAGTTTTGTTCAAACTGTGGCAATATTACCGTCACTGATCCCTGTCCGATCTGTAGCGATCCCAAACGTGATCATCGCTTGATTGCTGTCGTGGAAGAACCGCTTGATCTGCTGGCGCTAGAACGCACCGGTACATTTGAAGGAGCGTATCATGTTCTGCATGGGGCTATTTCTCCGGTGAATGGTGTTGGTCCCGATGATCTGAACATCCCCAAGCTGGTCAACCGCGTTGAGCAGGGTAACGTGCTCGAAGTGATTGTTGCCACCAACCCCGGTCAAGAGGGCGATGCAACATCGTTCTATATTCAGCGTGCGCTCGAAAATAAAGGCGTGAAGATCACGCGGCTGGCGCGGGGTCTACCCACCGGTGGCGATCTCGAATATGTCGATGCCGTCACGCTCATGCGGGCATTACAAGGACGTAGTGAGATGTAATCTTAGGGATAGGGTGAACGATGAATTTACAGCAAGGGGATATCGTGGCATCCCGATACGCGGTTCATGAAATGATCCGGCGGGGCAGTGTCAGCGAATTGTGGATGGTGAGCGATCAGGTACTCAATCGGCGCGTTGCCTTACGAATTGTCAAAAATGAACTGTTGAGCAATCAACATTATCTAGCCCGCTTCGAGCAAGAATCACAAATTGTGGCGAGTTTGGAACATCCGCATATCGTGCCTATCTATGATTATGGTATCCATGGAAATCGCCCCTTCCAGATTCAGCGCCAGGTTGGGAATGATTCATTGTTGACCTGGTATTTTCAACAAAAGAAACCGATATTATCTTCTATATTGCTGAGGATTTCCCAGCAGGTTGCCAGCGCCCTCGATTTTATACATCAGCATGGTATTGTGCATCGTGCATTATCTGCGAATACGATTATCATGGATGAAGACGCACAACCCTATTTGATTAATTTCACTGTTGCCCAAAAATTAGAGGACAACCATTCGTCAAAAGATGCGGCTAAATATGCGGTTCTCAGTCCAGAGGAAAAACAGGGTAGTGCAGTTGATATACCGTCTGATATCTACGCCTTCGGGCTACTTCTTTATAGTTTGTTCACCGGTGAACGCGAACCCGCATATCAATCTAATCAAGTCGTCAGCAAAGTACGCGATTTCCGTCCTGATTTACCTATTGGTGTGGATGTTGTAGTCAGCCGTCTCTTGCACAGTGATCCCGCCCAACGCTATCAGAGCGCTAGCGATGCCATTGATGATTTGATGAAAGCCTTTTATTCGGGTCAAAGTTCAGTAGATGGACGAGTTTTCATCAGTTATGCCCGTAAAGATAACGATTATGTCTACACTCTTGCCCGTGAGCTACGTCGTATCGGGTTAGATATCTGGATCGATCAGGATATTGAACCAGGTGCTAATTGGGATAAGACCATTGAATCTGCTCTTGCACACTGCGACAAGATGCTGTTGATCGTTTCACCGGATGCGATGCGCTCAGAGAATGTGCAGGATGAATGGAGTTACTTCTTAGAAGAAGGCAAATTCGTTTTCCCCTTCATCTATCGTGAATGTGAGATGTCTTTTCGCTTGCGCCGTCGGCAATATATCACCCGTACTGGAGATTTGCTCAACGATGTCGCCCGCATTGTCGATGTGCTTGCCGGCGGCAATCCGACACGATTAACAACTATTTAAAATAATTTCGGGTCTTAAAGGGTCATGAGATATAAATTGTGCGTTTTTTGGTGCAACTTTAAAATTCGTTTGAGATAGCCCTTGCAAAGGTGTGAGTGGCATGTATAATGCTGAGCGTTGTTGGGAATAAGCCAGCGACAAACTTAACAAGCGAAAACGCGACGAAAGGTGGGAACTTGGCACTAATCTGAAGAGGATTAGCCAGTCCGGTTCACAACACCATAGGGATGTTATAGACGACACGTCCTAGACTGAGTTGAGCGGCGTTAA
>JBNPEE010000024.1:0-46415 GCA_051117475.1 Anaerolineae bacterium
GGGTCATAAAATTTATGACCCTGTCAACCACCATCCAGTACCTCACCTACGGATATTATTCGCGTAACCTAGTGACATGATTTGCTCGTCATTCAATTTTACAAGGATTGCACCATGTCTCTCTTAGCGTTACTTGATCGCTCAATTTTGTTTATCCATGTACTGGCGGGCTTCATCACGCTTGCGAGTGGTTTCGCATCGATGTGGACACAGAAAGGTGGTAAAGCTCATCGACGCTGGGGAAAAGTCTTCTTCTGGGCGATGTTTACGATCTTTATCACGTCTTTTGGCACAATTTTCATTTTCCGTTTTAATCCGTTCTTGCTTGGCATCAACATCTTCGCGTTTTATATGGCATTCACAGGATATCGCGTTGTCTATCGGAAACGAGATGCCAATGGTCAAAACGCCCAACTAATCGATTGGATTGCTGTTCTACTAGCTACGACAGGGGCGCTTTACTTGATGTTCTGGGGCGCCTTAGTGATAACAGAAAACGTCGCAATTGCTTGGTCATCTACCTTCGGCATTCTAGCAATCGTACTCGGGGCGTTTATTTTATTCATGGCACTCTGGGAAGATGCGCGGTTGTTTCGTCGCCCGACAACTGATCGTCGTTGGTGGTGGTACTATCACATGGAGCGTATGTTAGGCGCAATGATTGGTGCAGTTACAGCATTTCTGGTACAGCAACTGGGGACATCTGCCCTCTTGGGTAACCTGTCATGGTTGCCATGGGTTTTACCCGGTGTGCTCGGTGGGATTGGCATCAACTACTGGGTCGGGTATTATCGTCGTAAATTCAACCGTGTACGTACACACTAGGATAAACAGAATGGGAGACTACTATTTTCATGTAGTCTCCCATTCCACAAAGTCATTTGAAACCATCTTATGCTGAAACGGCATCGCCGCGATATGCGAGAATAATCTGTTCTTCAGGAACGTCGCGAGCGAGTAAGGCATCTACAAGCTGTTTATCATGATGATCCACCTCGACCACAACCTGTTGTCCTACTACAATACGGACAATCAGGACAGTACTCACGATGCGCTTGTCACGGATGGTGGCAATATCGACCACAGTATAAATCTGATCGCTTTCATTGCTGGTGAGATAGGCGTAGTCATTGAGACCCTTACCGGAATATTTCTGCATTTCTTCGAGCAGGATTTGCTTTAATATTTCAGTATCCATCGCTGTTCGTCTTCACCTCAACCTATTTACACGCGCCGCTAAATCACCAAATTGTCTGAACATTGGATGCTTGTATTTTATGGTCACGGCTGATGACAGGCACATTGAGATGTAAGGCTGTTGCAGTTATGATCCGATCTGGCATATCTGGCACCTGTGACCAATCGACTTTTGTGAGGGTTCGGACAATAGCAGGTGACAACGCTACTTCCACGAGGATGCTATCGTTCGAGTCTAAGTCATTCATCAATTGGGAGAAATAACCCGCAGGGATACGATTACGCTCAACAAGATAAACAATTTCAACCAGTGTAATCGCCGAAATTGCAATCTCATCACCCTTATGAGCCGCTTCTGCAAAAGTTGCTTTTGCATTTGTCCCCAAACGCGAATCATTTGCCAAGTACCAGATAACTGCGTGTGTATCTGCAACTGCCGAAATCATTAAATGTCCTCACGTGGGAAATTACCCCACATCTCATCGCGTGCGGCATCAATATCCTCTGCCGACAGATCTAGCCCTTCCCAGATACCAAGCAACGACCGTTTAGGTTGTGTGGATGCACGCAGTTCATGTTGTAGCGATGCGCTAATCTCAGCCAATAGGCGAGCTTTTTCTGTTGGAGAAAGTTGTTGCGCGTTTGCTATAATATCCTGATACGTCATCATGCTAAAATCTCCTATTCGTCTAAGCCTATTTTATCATAACTTAGAGGGTAATAGGTGACAGCATCAGCCACGAATAATGCGGGCATAGTTACAACAAATGACTCTGATTTTCCTTTGCTATCATGAAATCCCTATGCCTAAATGGGGTTAGGGTAGCGAAGCTACCGTGAAACGCAACTTTGTTAAGTGAGTTTTAAATGGTATCGCACAATAGTCGTCATCAACAATTTTGGTGACGACTATTGAGACATTTGTTCTTTTTCGAGTGAAAAAAATATCATAACGGTAGCAATGTTTCACCCGAACCAATATCATCTTCACCGATCATGAAGAAGTCACCTTCGGTTGCCGATTCCAGAACTCCGCTTGTCCTTGTCGATTGAAGAAGAAGCGTCCGCGTTCGGCAGCCGTCACATCTTGAATGGCTTTGTAGGCATTGAAGCGTTTGCGCGGCTCATCCGGGTTGCCACCCTGCTTGACCCAGTTATCGGCTGCATAAGGCAAGGTGGTACGACCTTCCTGTAAAGTGCGTGGCATCCGTACATCGGGCAGTACGATCTCATCCAGATTGCAACCCGGATAATCTAAGATCGCACTCTGCAAACCTGTCGTAGTGTCATCTTCCAGTGAAGGCGGAATCCGCACTTCATCGAGCAAGACATCGATGATTTCATCAGTATGTTTGTTCTCCTGCAATGCGATGTTGGTATCGACATTCTTGAAGAAGAGCATCGCACCAGCACAGATGATGGTCACCTGACGTTCCCCATATTGATTGACCATCGGTTCGATGGTTTCAATCCAGCCTGAAAAGTGGGTGCGTGTGCTTGTGCCATCGAAGGATTGCACACGCACCGGACGAAATGGCGCGATATAGCCAAAGAGCGGACTATTGCTATTCTCTGGTGAGAAACGCCGATCGGCGTTGTTAAGGACGATTTTGAGCATGGTATCGTCGGCGGCATCTTGGTAGGGTTTGCGAAAGCCGACGAACCAATTAGCACTGATGACATCATCTGTGATGTCGTCGTTGAGATTGGTGAACGCGCCTGTGCGTTGCCAATCTATGGACAGTGTCCAAGTTGTTGCCATTGTAGTTCTCCTTTAACTATCTATCGTGTGAAAGTCGTCGCTGATTGCTATCCGTTCCTAGGCGTGAGCAATCTGGGACGGTTTTTCGATTGTGTTGGTTTGACTGAATTAAGAGTTATTCAGCTAAGTGAGCGTCTGTTTGGAAATCAGGGTCATCTGCCCCGACACCCCCTTCTAAGCGTTGCACACGCCCTTTGAGCGAAAGAATCTCACCCATTGCGCGTAGCCCGTTGTTGTAGGCTGTTTCGGCAGTACTATTGGCATTAAACGCAGTCACTGAGTTATAGGCAGTAACCGTCAGTGTTTGTGCCATGAACGGTGCCAAAATCTCATTGAAGATAGCGGCATTGGTGTTGAACTCTGTTAAGAAGTTCAGAACTGTTTCGATAGATATTGCTGTAGGTGTGGTTTGTACATCACCTGTACCGTATCCATCGTTCAATGTTTCTTGTGACATTTACTTTTTCCTTGTTATGATTCCATTTTTTAAACCAGAGACGTTTCTATATTATTTATTTCATTAATGTACAGGTACCGTCACTTTTATCTACAAGTAATGGAATGCGTATCATTAGAAAATATTGAGGATCTCCTGTCTCGATAAATAACTTTGAATCATACAAAAATTTCCATGCTGTATCTGTCTCCTGAGTATGTTCATCAAGAATAACGTATTCATCATCCGGCAAACTATATTCTCTATCGAGAAAATCCTTCGCCAACTTTTTAGCTTCCACTTTCCCAATCATATTTTTTCTCCTATGGTTGATTTGTCCATAAAAAGTATATACCTGTGACACTCGACTCCAAATTTGCAGCGCCACCAATCTGCCCATCTAAAAACCTTACAGTACCTCTTTGGTTTATTGCATTGAAAACATGACCAGGTATTAGATTTCCATCCATGTCTAATGGTCGAGTAATCATGACGATACCACTGGCACCGGGTCCCGCTTCATTGAGTAAACGTCTTATTTCATCATATGAAGTTATCTGCAACCAATTTTCCCCATATCTTTGCAGTAATTCTGATTGTAAATGTCTCTGGGTAGAATAACTACTAGCATCTCTCACGGGATCGGCTTGTGCAAACCTATTTCTACCTTGTAAAATATCGTCTGTTGCCACGACACATGACAAGCAGTTAGTATTCCATGGGGTAAGGCTATCAGGGTCACCCTTGATAGGTGGAGTAAATTGGGGATTAACTTGCCGTATACTATGTCCATGACCATGTGGGTGCCAATTAAGATCAGACCAATACTCTTCTGGCATACCAATGATAAGATTGTCAAATTCGTTTAAAGCATTATCTAATTCAAGAAGTGGTTGATTATTCTCTCCTAGTGCAATGTAAGCCCGATAGATTTCTTCTCCTTCAATAGATGATCTGTGCGCTCTGCGAACGACATCAGCAGCTACATCACCAGAATCAGCTAATCGCCGGATAACACTTGCCGCATCACCAAACGGACCAATCAAACTCAAAGCTAGATGAAAAGCTGCTTCTTCGCCGGATATTTTGCCATCTTGCCAATCTTTGACCGTCTGATACGCCTCAATGACATCAACCAATGTGCCAACAATCGGAACAAAAGATAGGACCAGTAGTGCCGCCGAACGTGCTTGTCGTGCTGTGCGCCAAATATCAACATCATAGATAGCTGCCTCATCTTCAAGAAAGTTGATGTGACAACGTGTATTTGGATCATCATTTTCTAACAAGGTTGCAGCTTGATCTGCTTCGCCACGCAAGAAACCCGTATCAAGAGATTGCCATTCAAGCATGTCTCCATCTATCAATCCAGCATCGGACGCTTCCCACAATGTAGATAGATAATAGGTACGTGCTTCTGCATCCCTATCCGCTTGGAGTTGTGCCGCTTCTTGTTCTGGTCGGACTAACTCCGAAAGCATCTAGTGTCGCGCTTCCATTTGTCCGTAGTATTGAGAGATTGAGGATGTCACCCACATCACATCAACACCCCTCTCTCAATTCGCTCGATTGGCTGCTTAAACTGAGTTCGCCAACAACAATATCAAAGTGCGGATGAACCATAAAACTGGGGGTAGACCCAACTACCCTATCAGCACGCTGTCCATGTTAAATCAGTAGCATACTGATGGGTCACGTTACCCTCATTATCCAACGCAAACAGATAGATCCAATCATTATCAACTAACTGACGGACTGTATCGTGTTTAGCAATGATGTCATTCATCGCGTCGATAGGTGCTTCAATCATCACGTGGAGGCGCAAAGGCTCATGAATGTACTTCTCGCCATCATGCACGGATTGCCAGGGCAAACCAACACGTAAATCACCCCCATTGCCTTCTAGCACACCTAACGTGCCAACAACATTATGCAATACTTTGTTGCCACTGCCGAGCACATCATTATCAACGGTAGACGCATAATATTGGAGGTTAATCCAACTAGCGACCACCATCGGTGCTGTCATGATGAGTTCTAACACGCTGAAGTCATCGTCCTGTCGCCACTCATATGAATGCAAGAAAGATCGACCATCTAAATCGATATCTGTCGTGCGCTCACGCGGTGCAACGATGAACGCTGCACACCCTGCGAGACCCCACTCAGGGCGCACCTGTGACCAATCTTTGCTGCGATGCATGATGGCTTTATCAACATCTATCCCGGAGCGAATCTTGAGCAAGGATGCACGGTCAGCACGTGCCAGCTGACCGGCCACCTGCAAGCGATCTTCAAGTTGTGTGATGTCATCCGCATGACTCGTGGGAATGCTATCTTTATCGAAGATGGTCACTTCATCGGTGGTCGTATCATGTTGTGCCGCGACAAATACAGTGTCATCGGGAATGACAATACCACGGTTTTTTAAGCCCTGACGCACATCCGCATCATTGAGGACTTGCACCGCAACCCGTGCATTTGCTTCGCCTGTATGCCCGCCACAAGCGCCACAATCTAGCCCTGTTGCATAGGGATTGTTGACGGTCGTTGATCCATGCCCTGCCAGCAAGACAATCCTTGCAAAATCATCTGTCAAGGACATCGCCTTAAGGACACCGGTTGCAACATCAAGCCGTTTTTCGGGTGTCATCCCAACGATACGCTCACCAAATGTACCCGGTTCAATCGTCGGTGTAAGTTGGGAATAGGTGTCATCATCTACTCCAAATTTAGCAGGGTTGGGCACAGGGCGACCATATCCCAGCGTATCGATGACAAGATTTTTCAGATAGGCAAGCCCTACAGGGCCCACAAAGCCAAAGCACGATACTGCCCCGAATTTGAACATGCGCCATGCTTTGGTGATGCGCTGTTGTATTGTGCGCTTCTCAGTGATGTGTGACAGATCATCATCGGATGCACCCTTGACCGTCTCTTTGATAACAAATTGCGGTGTCAATAACGCGGGACATTGGGCGCCGCCGTGTGTATCACCTAAGCGCACATATTCAATGGCAAAGCCGAAGAAACCGGCAAAACCGATGGTATCAATCCCATCGCCAAAGCTTTCCAGCGCACGCCGAAAGACCTCAGAGCGTACATCAATGCAAAATGCAGCTTGCACTGTATTACGTGCTTTCTTTGTGACTTGCTTTGGTGTCTCGAGTTTAGCAAAGAGCTGACGTTGATAGGCTTTTTCAAATGTTTTTTGGAGCAGTAAATCGCCTGTGAGCATCTGTTGTTCTTGCTGGTGCAGTTCTTGGCGTGACAGGTCATATTTCTTAGTATCCCATGCGTCACGTATCCCTTGATCTTCGAATGCTTTCAACAGGGCAACTTCCCAGACCAGACGAATCGCCAATAATTCGGTGAGGGTGTCATCGTGGTTGCCTCTTAATTCGGCTTCCCACAATTGCCAACGGGCGTAGCTCGCCCATCCATGAACCGTCAGCAATAAGCGATGTAAATATGCCTCTAAACTGTCTGGTGGAATATCCAGCATCGCCAATGCAACTTCGATGGTGTCAAATGCCGATTCTGGTAGTTCTGCAATAGTTTGACGGAAATTGCCCACACCTTGAACTTCTGGTGTGCGGTCGATTGCCGCTTCTGCTCGCCATGCAGCATACGGTGACAAATGCTTGAAGGGTGAATGCCAGTAAGATTGACCTTCGTCAAAGTACGCTCCTGCCCAACCAGAAATCGCCTCGACAATGAGATTCTGCCAGTTGTAACCTGTCACCTGCTTTGCCACATCAGATACTGTTGGCACCGTTTCATAGGTCATCGTTGACGCTTGACTGGCGAATGCTTTTAATTCAGCGACGGTTCGGGGAGCATCATCCGCGACATTCATTTCCGCCAGGGTCGCTTCAAGGTCAGTATTGGTGATACGTCCATTCTCGATTGCCTGTGCGTAGAATGTGCGGGGAGCGGTCATACTTGTACCAGCACGCCGTGCGAGTGTTTGCGCCGCATGCTCAAAGGTCTGCTCGGATAAGCCGAGATATGGATTGACCGCCACAAAATGCCGCAGTGACCATAAGGGAGCAATCCGCCGTCCAGCACGTTCAACAGCATCTCGAATAATTTCTGATGTCAAGTTCTCAGGTGATTTCGGTGTATATGGAGTTTCATATGGTTGTACTGATGCGCGAATAGACATGATAGAGTCCTCTATGATGGTTGCTGTGATTAGCGGTTCGCTTGAATGAGACGATCAAAGAGTGCATTGGCGTAAAAACCATTCTTTAGATGAATGTAGAAGGTTCGCCATGCGGGACGTTGAACGAGTGCAGGGAGCAAGGCACTCAATAGTGTGACTGTACCAAATGCAACGACAGCAACGATCATGGCAATCAATGTGGGCTGATCGGGTGTCGGGAAAACAGCGACGACATCACCGAGCAATGTCTTCGCACTGAGTTCTAGTGCGAAGAACGCGAGTGTGACCAGTACGGCTAAGAATGCTGTTCGTCCCATCAAGTAGAGTGATGATGTGCTACTTGTGCCCTTCACGAGCAAATACGCCACTGCTATCACAAAGATCATGCCTAATGCAGTTTCACCAGGATGCTGGACGACATCGACCCCCAATAACGTGGCGGTTGCCAGAAAAATACTTAACGACACCAACAAATTCACCAATAATGCTAGAGGATGTGGTACATCGTTGAGCTTCTGTGAGCCTGTATTTTGAACATACTCGACAATGCTACCCGATGATAAGAAGGCATGAGCTTTGTAAAACGAATGTGCGATTAAGTGCATGATGGCAACGCTGTGTGCGCCGAACCCGCAGAGCATCAGCATAAAACCCATATGTGCGGCGCTCGAGTATGCGAGTGAAACTTTGACACTGCTCTGGGTGACCATAGTAGATGACGCGAAAATCGCCGTGAAGCCACCAATTGCAATCAACAGAATCAAGGCAGGTGTCGATAAGAAGACCAATTCACCGAGCCGAACAATCAAAAACGTACCGGCATTCAACAGACCTGCGTGTAGCAATGCAGAAACGGGTGTGGGCGTTTCCATGACTTCCAACAACCATCCATGAAATGGAAACATCGCAGATTTCAATGCCGCAGCGATGACCACCAATATTGCCGCGATGCCGACACCGGTTGGGACGATTCCATCTGCTAGAGCCTGGCTCACAGCACTGTGGATTGCACCCAAATCTATCGTGTTGAAGGCTTGTGCGATGATAATAGCGGCGATGATCAGGCAGATATCACTGACACGGGCAACGATGAATTTCTTGCGGGCGGCGATAATCGCCTTGCGACGTTCAGCATAGAACACCAACAACTGATGTAATGCCAGACTCGTGCCAATCCAAGCAAGTACCAGTTGCCATAAATTACCGGATAAGACCAAAAAGAGAACCGCACCGATCGTCACATACAGGCGACTGAAGAATATGTTTTGGCGTGCATCACCATCTAGATAATTACGACTGAATTGAACGAGCAATGCACCGAGAAATGTCACAAGCCAACACATGGCGATGCTCAATGCATCCAAGCGTAAAGAAATACCAATTGCTCCAAAACCGATGGTAGGACTGACTATCTGTTCCGATATAAAGACAAAGATACCCAATATGAGCGATAATAAGAAAGCTCCAATTGCTGCCCCACGCCCGATTTGAAAAACCATATCAACGGATCGTGTCAGAAAAGGTATACATGCCGCCATGAGCAATGAAAGTGGCATCAAGTACCCGATTAATGCCAGATTCGCTCCCACGATTTCATCCATAAATTCGTTGCTCCTCTTGCTTTTGTAGTCCGAGCAAGGTTATCATGGGATAATCAATCATAAAAATATATGTATCAGTCAAAATCATTCTATTTTATAGAACAATATACATCCTATGTTAAACTACCATCACTTACGCTATTTCTGGATTGTGGCGCATGAAGGTAATCTCACACGTGCCGCGCGGAAGCACAACATCGCTCAATCTGCACTCTCGATGCAAATTAAAGAATTGGAAGTCTATCTCGGGCAAGATTTGTTTGAACGCAGAGGGCGCCGCTTAGTGCTGACGGAATCAGGACGGATTGCACTCGATTTCGCGGATGCGATCTTCACCAAAGGCGAAGAATTGCTCGGCACATTGGGGACACTAGAACAACCAAAACAACGTGTTTTACGTGTCGGCGCGTTAGCCACTCTATCGCGCAACTTTCAGATTGGTTTTTTAGAACCTCTGCTCAGGGCTGACGACACACAATTTAGTGTTCAATCGGGCACGCTCGAAGAATTACTAGAGAGCTTAGAAAATTATCAACTGGATATTATTCTTTCAACAGTTGTGCCCGTACGCGATGAAACGACACGCTGGGTCGCTCATGCGATTGATAATCAGCCTGTCAGTCTCATTGGGCAACCAACCCCCGGGCGCCATAATCTCCCGTTAGAATCCTTACTGACAACCGAATCTTTAGTCGTTCCGTCATCGCACTCAAGCATCCGCACTGGTTTCGATGCGCTGATCAACCGCTTGAGTATTGTGCCACACATTATCGCGCAGGTTGACGATATGGCGATGTTGCGTCTTGTCGCACGCGAACACACAGGATTAGTTGTTGTGCCACCCATTGTGGTTAAAGATGAATTAGACACAGGTGAACTGGTTGAGGTCGCCAAGTTGCCCGGTCTAGCCGAAACTTTCTTCGCCATCACGCTTGAGCGGCGTTTTCCCAACCCGTTGCTTAATCTCATCTTGCCTAGAAACTTTTTGTCTGGCTGAGTTCAAAAAATCGATCAAGCGACTCAGCTATTAGACAAACTGATAGCACAGATTAGCAAACGGATCTTATGCATCATCAAAAGTCTCCCTTATACTGTGTGCATATTCGACAAAAGACTCAGAGATATGTAAAGGAACAAGCCCGATGTTACTCAAATACTTCTACGATAAAGCACTGGCACAGGCGAGTTATCTGGTCGGATGTGCCGCCACAGGCGAAGCCTTAGTCGTTGATCCATCACGCGATATTCAAGCCTACCTGACCGTTGCTGGAGAAGAAGGACTTAAGATTACACACGTCACCGAAACGCACATCCACGCCGATTATGTCAGTGGCAGTCGCGAACTCGCTGCCGCCACCGGCGCGACGCTCTACCTCAGCGATGAGGGCGATGCCAACTGGAAATATCAATTCATCGATGATGGCAACGTGATTTTAGTGACCGATGGTGATATGTTCATGGTGGGTAATATCAAGGTTGAGGTCATGCACACCCCCGGTCATACACCGGAACACATCAGCTTCATGATTACTGATACGGCTGGTGCAGATCAACCTATCGGCGTGTTCACCGGTGATTACTTGTTCGTGGGTGATGTCGGGCGTCCCGATTTGCTGGAAGAAGCCGCTGGCATCGCGGATACCAAAGAACCCGGCGCCCGTGAAATGTTCAAGACAGTGGCGCGTTTCAAAGATTTGCCCGATTACTTACAAATTTGGCCCGCACATGGTGCCGGTAGTGCCTGTGGTAAAGCACTCGGCGCAATCCCTTCCACCACATTAGGCTATGAAAAGCTGTTCAATCCGGCTTTCCAGCTTGATAACGAAGATGCTTTCGTCGATTGGTTGCTCGATGGACAACCCGAAGCACCGTTCTACTTCGCACAGATGAAGAAAGTCAACAAAGAAGGGCCTGCCCTACTCAACAACTTACCCGAACTGACCAGACTGGATCGCGCGTCGTTGGATGCGGTGCTGGATAGCGGCAGTCTGGTGCTCGACTTACGCACCAAAGAAGAATACGCACAAGCATACGTGCCCGGCACAGTCAACGTGCCAATGAGCAATCAGGGCTATGTGAACTATATCGGATGGTTGGTGAGCTATGATGCACCGGTTTATCTTATCGTGCCACAGGGCGCGGATGTTGAAGCGATCATGCGTACCTTGCGCTCAATTGGTGTGGATAATCTCTCGTGTTATTTCGTCGCCGAAGATGTCATCAGCGACGACAGCGCCACCCTACCCCAGATCAACGCGGCTCAATTGGCAGAACGGATACAAGCCAACGGCATGATGATAATCGACGTGCGCGGTAAGAGCGAGTATCAGGAGGGACACATTGTCGGCGCGGTTAATATCCCACTCGGTTACTTAAAGCGCGAAGCCGCCGCCCGGATCAATCACCAGCACACGATTGTGACCCAATGTGCGAGCGGTTACCGATCAGCGATTGCCGCCAGCGTGCTCAAGCGTCTGGGTTATGATGATGTGATCAACCTGAGTGATGGTCAGGATGTGTGGTCACAGCTGATGCCGACCAATTGAGTCTTAATAGGATAAGACAACAAACACAAACGGGAGAGCAGATACCCTCCCGTTTTTTGTAGTAATTTCGATGTGCGCTCAGTCTTCAGCGCGAGCGAAGGCGTAATAGTTACTGTTCTCGTCTTCGAGCACCAGCAGACCATCGACGGTGATGGCATAGACCGTTTTCTCCGGTGGATAATCCGCTATTGCCGAGGGCAACAAGCCTTCCTCACAATCGAGTGCTTCACTATCGACAATTTCCAATTGTAAGACAGCGCCAGTTCGTTCAATCGCCACTTCCAGACGTTCACACGGTAAGGTGAAGAAAGCCTGTTCGTCGCCATCAAAACTCAGGTTATAGGGCGACTCATCCTCAAACTGAAGTGTCATCGCCATACCGAGCGCGGTCTGTAAGTACCAGTCACTCTCAGCATCGATGGCAGGCGGTGCAAAGCGCAATTGACCATCTGGCGTTTGTAGGATCAACTCACCATTTTCGACAGTGAACAACGTCGCCGATTCCAGTGCGGTCAGATAATCTGTGTCCAGCGAATCTTCCGGGCACAGTGCCATAGTGCTGATAGTCGTTGTGATGCTGAACGGATCGCGTTCCCATTCTGCCACCACACTGTTGCAATCGGCACGCATACCGGCTTCTTCTTCGGATGAGAAAACCAGCGTGTAACGGTCTGTCTCCTCAACCTCGATTTCATAGAGCGTCTGTAATTCCCACACTTTTCCTTCTAGGGACGCGGGTAATTGTTGCTCAATCTCGATCAGCGTGTATGTCAGGCTGGATGCATCAGCGGGAACATCCTCGCGTTCGTCGACAGCAACGCGCAGAATATACTCGAAGCCTTCTTCAAAGGTAAAGCCTTCAATATTGTCATAGAACAAGCTAAGTGCGTCTTCATCTTCGAAGCGCACGACCAGACAATCTTGCGGCGCTACGCCCACACATTCCTGTGTATAGGGGCCAATGTGTAGCAGGCGCTCATTGTCGTCGTCTGTGTCCTGTGCGCTTACAATGCCGACGAGCATCAACGCAGTGAGAAGTGTGATCAGGATAGTTTGTGTTCTGTGAATCATCGGATTCCTTCTGTGTTAGATTAGTTGGTCATTCTACTCAGTCAACGCAGAACACACAGCAAAGGTTCCCGATTAGTTCACCTGATAAACCACGCGCCCCATGACGATAGTCTGCTGAATGTTGAGCGCATCATCTAACAGCACGAAGTCCGCATCTTTGCCGATTGCAATTTGTCCTTTGTGCGCTTCGATACCTAATGCTTGAGCAGGATTGCTGGTGAGCGCAGGCAGAACAGTCTGTAAGCTCGCGCCGGTTACCTGCATCATATTCCGGAGTGCCACATCGAGCGTGAGCACACTGCCGGCAAGCGTTCCATCGCTGAGGGTTGCGCGTCCATCTGTTACCTGTACCGCAAGATCTTCGAGCAGATAGGGGCCGTCCGGCATACCGGTTGCCCGCATCGCATCGCTGATGAGGATCGTACGCTCGCGCCCTTTGACCTGCCAGAGTAAACGCATCGCGCCGGCGTGCACGTGAATATTATCCGCGATAAGTTCACAGGTGACACGATCATCTGTCAGCACAGCACCCACCACACCCGGCTCTCGATGGTGTAAGCCAGTCATGGCGTTAAAAGTGTGCGTGCTATGGTGTACGCCATCAGCAATTGCCTGTTGCGCCTGTTGATAGGTGGCGCTGGTATGGGCAATTGATGCGGTGATACCCCGTTGGGCGCATTGCTCAATCAACCAGTGATTCTCAGGGAATTCTGGCGCAAGCGAGATCATCCGCACCACCCCACTATCGAGATAGTGACGGGCTTCATCGGGGTGGCATAAACGCACATGATCAGGATTTTGTGCGCCACATTTCGCCACATTGAGATAAGGTCCTTCGAGATGCACGCCCACCACCGTCGCACCACCGTCGATCTTATCGGGCAAGGCTTGTACTGCTTGCAACGCCCGCATAATTTTCTCATGGGATGAAGTGAGCGTGGTTGGCGCAAAAGCCGTCACGCCCTTGCTAGCGAAAAAACGCGCCATGGCGCACAAGCCTTCAGTGCTGGCATCCATCACATCATGCCCGACTGCCCCATGCACATGCACATCAATCCAACCGGCGGTGAGCGCATTACCCCGCGCATCGAGTCGGGGCGCGTCAATGTCTTGGGGCGTAGAACCAGTTCCAATATCGGCAATTTTGCCATCGCGTACCAGGATCCACCCATCAAAGACGGCATCAGCATAGATGGTGGCGTTGTGTATCAATAAATCTTGCACAATCATTCTTCCGATCTGTTAGGGTTAGCCGATGATCACGCGCAGATGCCCGTTTGCATCTTGTAAACGTTGGCGGGCTTCATCTAGTGCCAGACCTTGATGATGCATCACCACGGCCAGCTTAATGTTATTCTCGGCTTGCTTCAACAGGTGCGAGGCCTCTGCTTCGGGCAAGTCTGTCAATTCCATCAAGATGCGCTCGGCGCGTTGTTGCAACTTCTCATTAGTGATCTGTACATCAACCATCAAATTGCCGTAGACCTTACCGAGCTTGACCATGGCTACAGTGCTGATCATGTTTAGCACCAGCTTTTGTGCGGTGCCGGCTTTGAGGCGCGTACTGCCCGACAGCACTTCAGGACCGGTGATGACCGCAATCGGAAAATCAGCGCTATCGAGCAGGGGTGCAGGTTGATTGCACGAGATACCAACAGTCATCGTACCGAGTGATTGCGCGTAAGCTAGTGCTCCTAGCACATAAGGCGTGCGACCACTGGCGGCGATCCCCACCACCACATCACCGGCGGTGAGTGATCGCCCGCGCAAATCGTTCGCGCCCGCTTGTACATCATCTTCTGCCCCTTCCACCGAGCGTACAAACGCCGATTCTCCGCCAGCAATGAGGGCTTGTACGAGCGTCGGTGGTGTGCCGAAGGTCGGCACACACTCAACTGCATCGAGAACACCATTACGCCCGCTTGTACCCGCCCCCACATAAAGCAAACGCCCGCCGGCTTGCAAGCGTGGAACAATCGCTTCGATAGCGCTGGCTATCTGTGGCAGCGCCTGTTGCACACTCAGTGCCACTGTCTGATCTTCTTCATTCATCACCTGCAAGACTTGCATCACGTCGAGGGTATCAAGCCCTACAGATCTCGGATTTTTCTGCTCAGTTAACATATATTTCCCCGCTTGATAGTCATTAGTACAACAGATAATCGTGACGAGCGTGCCGGAATTGCGTGCAGTAGTCAAACCACCCTGCGCCGATACTCGCCACAGACTCGCCAGCATCGAGCGCCTCGCGCACAGTCGGGTCACCGATCAGGCGGTCAAAATGCTCTGCTTTCCAGTCGAAGACATCCGGCGCGAGCTGGCGGATCGTCTGCAAGACCTGTAACCATGTCGGCAAAGCTTGATAGATACGTTCATCGGTGATGTGTGCTTGCACGCCGTAACAGGCTTCTCCGGCATATTTGCTAAAAGCCGGTGTGAAATTATGCGGGCGAAAGCGCACACCATCCAGATTGAGCGCGTTAAGTGCCTGCGCCAACTGATCGCCATCGAGCATCGGTGCGCCGACGATCTCAAATGGTAACGCTGTACCCCGCCCTTCGCTGAGCGTTGTCCCTTCGATCAAGCATGAACCTGCATAGTGACGTGCCGTGATCCAATGAGGCATGTTGGGTGATGGTGCGACAAAAGGCAGACCGGATTCATGCCAATCTTGTTTACGGGTATAGTTAGCACAAGCGATAACAGTCACCTCACAGGGGGTCGGGTTGTGATGATCGTTGAGATAGCGCACCATTTCGCCGAGCGTCATACCATACTGAACCGGCACGTCATAGCGTCCGACAAGCGTCGAAATGCCCTCTGCCAGACCCCCCCCCAGCACCTCATCACCGAGTGGGTTCGGACGATCAAGGATGACTACAGGCACGCCATTTTCTCCACAGGCTTCGATTACATGCGAGATTGTCCAGAGAAAAGTGTAATAGCGCACACCAATATCTTGAATATCACAGACCAGCACATCTATGTCTGCCAGCATCTCCGGTGTGGGACGCATCGTATCCCCATATAAGCTATGCACCGGAACGCCAGTACGTGGATCGACAGCAGAACCGACTTTCACCCCATCTTGTGCTGATGCTGAAAAGCCATGTTCGGGACCAAATAAGGCATGTAACTCAAGCGTCTCTGCCTGTGTAAACAGGGTATAAGCACTAGTTAGGTCACGGGTGACAGCGCTCGGATTAGTCAATAAGCCAACACGCAATCCTCGTAAAAGCCTAAAATCAGATTGTGTCAGCACTTCGATGCCCGGGATAACCATCTACACCCCCACCACTACCGGTAATTTACCCGATGGCATCAGCTGACCGAGTACTGCATCAACGACAGCGTGTAAGCTCGGTTCAGCATCGCCTAGTGTGCACAGCACCGCATCGGCACTCAGCATCTCGGCATCATAGGGGTTACGCAATGCCAACAAAATCGAACGCTCCGCTTGATCGAGCAATTGTTGTGCCAGTTCTAGCTCCCCAGCGAGCAAATGCGCGTTGCGCGTGGCAACAATCAACACATCGCTATTCTGTGCGAGTTGTTGTGCCTGTGCACGGGCATGGTTATCGAGAGCACTCACACGCAGGGTGAGTGTCTGTGTATCGGGTAAAGCGTGTCTGAATTGCTCGCACAAACCAGTTTGACCGCCAGCTTCCACCACGTTGCTATCGAGATAACTAGCAAATTCGATCACACCCACGCGCTGATTGCTCTGGAGGGGAATGATCGCATCATTCTTGAGCATCACCAGCGCCTGCCGTGAGGCTTGCGCGACTAAATCGAGATGGGCATCACTGCGAATCACGCTGAGATCACCCACCTCTGCGGGGAATTGCGCTTTGAGCTGTGCAATACGCCGATTGGCATCAGCG
The DNA here is from genome assembly GCA_051117475.1 of Anaerolineae bacterium. GTDB lineage: Bacteria > Chloroflexota > Anaerolineae > Aggregatilineales > Phototrophicaceae > JAUZRW01. The sequence goes on from JBNPEE010000024.1 coordinate 16,666, forward strand.
ATGATCGTATCCGGCACACGTCCGGATTGTGCCGCCGCTAGCATCGCCTCATATGCCGCCTCTTGCATAGATCGTGTGTGACTGAACAAGATCACATCCACACCCGCCAGCATCGCCAGCACTGCTGATTCGCCTGCGCCGTAATGATCAGCAATGGCACGCATCTCTAAGCAGTCTGTGGTCACGACACCATCGAAGCCCAGTTCACCCCGTAGCAGTGTCTCAATCACCACCGGCGAGAGCGTAGCGGGCAGTTCAGCGTCTAGCTGAGTGAATAAAGTGTGTGTAGTCATCACGGTAGCCAGACCGGCGTCGATAGTAGCGCGGTAGGGCATAAGATCATTGGCGATCACGTGCGATACAGAGGCATCAACCCGTGCCAGCGCCAGATGGGTATCAATCGCGGTATCACCCAGACCGGGGAAATGTTTAGCACAGGCGGCTACCCCACCCTCCTGAAAACCCCGAACTGCCGCCGCCGCAAAGTGGCTGACAGTCTCTTTATCTTTGCCGAAACTGCGCACACCAACTGTCGGGTTGGCTTTGTTGTAGCTGATATCCACTGCCGGCGCGAACGTCCAGTTGATACCCAGTGCCGCCATCTCGCGCCCCAGCACCTGTGAGACCTGCTCGGTCAACTGTAGGTCATCGGTGGCGGCCAGTGCCATCGCGCCCGGACTCTGTGTGAAGCCTTCGCGCAAGCGGGCAACCGCCCCACCCTCCTGGTCGATACCGATCAGCAAAGGATATTTTGCCGCCACATGCAATTGTTCGCACAATGATGCTACCTGTTGCGGGGTATCGACATTGCGTGCAAACAAAATCACGCCACCGATGCGCCCTTCAGCCAGCCACTCCAAAATATACTCGGGGGCTTTCAATCCGTGAAAGCCCGCCATCAACATCTGCCCTACTTGCTCTGCTAATTGCATACTGACCTCTTAGTTGTTTGTGTGATTAATTGTGAGATGTGTGCTTGCAATGCGTTCTCACTTAGATACGGCGCAAGACTGCACGGAATTTATATTTATCGCCTCGATAGACCGATTGTACATATTCAAGCGGTTGCTTGTTGGCGGTGAATGTCACGCGGGAAATTGCCAGCACAGGATCACCTGTTTCGAGATCCAGCGCTTCGGCTTCCTGTGGCGATGCTGACCGCGCCTCAAACACCTGTTCAGCATGAGTCAGGGAGATGTCATAGTCCTGACGCAACACACTGTACAACGATTCTCTGGAGAAATCGTGTGTGTCGAGGATGTCACGGCAATGGGTCGCGACAACGTGCGAAGTTTCTAGTGCCATCGGGCGCTCAGCGACAAGACGCACCCGTTGTAAGCGTAAGATTGCCACCCCCATCGGGATCAAAAGTTGACGGGCAAGCGTGGTATCAGCTTCGATAATATGCGCAAATAAGACCTTGCTTGACGTCTCTTGCCCCCGTTTAGTCATCTCCTCAGTGAAGCTAGTGAGCGTCTCTAATTGCTGGTCAATCGGTTCATCGTTGATGAACGTGCCCTTGCCAATCTGCACGTACAGCCATCCATCGCGTACTAATTGCTTGACCGCTTTGTTAACAGTCAAGCGACTGACACCGAAGCGATCACTGAGATCACGCTCCGAGGGGATGCGATCATTAGGTTTATACGTGCCACTATGAATGCCATGTAAAATATAGTCTTTGATCTGCTCGTACAGTGGCTTGGGTGATTTGGTATCTAACATGATATTCTGCTCAAGGCTCTCATGATTATAATTACTGCATCAGGCGATGTACCAACAAGATCAGCACGATCAAGGTTAAACCGACACCACCACTACATAGACTGACGACAAATTCGCCACTATCAGGTGGTAGTAAGAGCGCCATCAAAAAGCCCCCACCCCCGACAAAGAAACCAATCGCCATAAAACCCCGTAAAGATTCGCGATCCATCGCTCAAATATCCTGCGCAATTGTTGATGGTTGTTCGGGCATATCGTCATAGAGCGTCAAGGTGCCGGTGCGTTGTAAGGGGATACAAGCCACCTGCTGGTTGCGCCCTTCCACCATGCCCAGTTGTGGCACATCTTGATCACACACGCCCGGCTCAAAGAAAGGGCAACGCGGATGAAAGGCACATCCTTGCGGGATAGCGGTCAGGCTTGGAATTTCTTCGCTACGTAGTTTCATCGGTTGCTTCTGGCGCGTCGTGTATGGGTCTGCTTCCGGCACGGCGGCGAGCAATGCCTTTGTATACGGATGCGTCGGGTTTGCGATGACATCCTGTGTGCGCCCGATCTCGACGATGCGCCCTAAGTACATGACTGCAACCCGCCCTTCCCACGCAAAATATTTCGCCAGTGCAAGGTCATGCGTGATGAACACGATGCTCAAATCAAAGTCTTCGCGTAGGCGATGCAACATCTTGAGCAAACCGACGCGAATGCTGACATCCACCATACTCACCGCTTCATCGGCAACGATCAAGCGCGGGTTGACAGTCAGTGCCCGTGCCACGCTCACCCGTTGGCGTTGTCCACCGGATAGTTGATGCGGGTACTTGTTGACAATATCGCCGGGTGGGGTCAGATCCACTAAATTGAGTAATTCCCAGATACGCCGCCGCAGTTCCGCCCGTCCGTTGACCATTTTATGGCGCTTGAGCGGAAAGCTCAGTATCTCGCCGATGGTGTGTGCCGGGTTGAGGCTAGCGAACGGGTCTTGATGCACGATTTGCATACTACGGCGCATCATCCGCAGATCACGCCCTTGATAGCTCTCGGCTGGCAAACCATCAATCAGCACATCACCGTGAGATTGCTTAAGCAAGCCAGCAATAATCTTGCCGGTGGTAGTTTTACCGCAACCACTCTCACCAACCAGGCAGAGTATCTCTTTGGGTTTGATGGTCAGGCTAATATTTTGCAACACACGGATCTCTTGCCCGTCTTTTTCGAAGTAGCGATGCACTCCGTTTAGCTCAACCAGCGTTTTGCCTTTTTCTTTAGAAGTCATGCGTGCTTATACCTGTTTCATCTCATTGGTCAATCAGGATTGATCCGTCATATAGGCATCGTAGGCGTCGGATTTAGCTTGTCTTGCCTCGTAGACCTGCTCATGATGATGGCACGCCATCAGGTGATGAGGGTTATCCGGCGAGACGGTGCGCGCAGGCACATCGGATGCACAACGCTCGGTAGCGAAGCGACACCGCTCATGGAACTTGCACCCGGATGGCGGTTCGATCAAATCTGGCGGACTGCCGGGGATGCTCTGCAATTCCTCAGCGCCGGCGCTCAATTTAGGTGCAGCATCCAACAACGAGAGCGTGTAAGCGTGGCGTGGACGGTAGAAGGTCTCGCCGACGGGGCCGATCTCGACAATCTCGCCGGCATACATCGTCGCGATCGTATCAGCAATTTCCGCAGCAACCGCCAGATCATGGCTGATGAAGATCACGCTAAAATTGAGTTGCGCACGCAGGCGCTTCAGCACATCGAGGATACTGCGCTGTGTCAAAATATCGACGGCTGTCGTCGGCTCGTCCATGATAACAATCTGCGGACGCATCAACAAGGCGAGCGCTAGCAAGACGCGCTGACGCATCCCCCCGGATAGCTCGTGCGGATAACTATCGAACACGCGCTTGCCATCAAGACGCACTTTCTTGAATAAATCCAGCGCCTCATATCTGGCTTCGTGGCGGTTCATGCCATGTGCTTTTGCCGTGTCATAGACCATATCACGAATACGCATCACGGGATTGAGCGAGTTCAACGCCCCTTGAAAAACCATCGAACACTCGGACCATAAGAACTTACGGCGTTGCTTGGGTGATAGATCTAAGATATTGACCTTACGCCCGTCGCGGTAAGTGTAAATGATTTCGCCTTGATCGACACTGCCAGTTTTGGGCAGTAAACCCAGTAAACCGAGCACCAGCGTCGATTTACCACAACCCGATTCACCGATCAGTGCCAGTGTTTCGCCCTGATGCAAGTCAAAGTTGATGTTCGTAGCCGCCTGCACTTTGCCGCGTTCAGCCAGATAACTGACGGATAGATCACGCACACTCAAAACCTGTTGAGACGGCGTGCGCTCGATGTTATCCAGTTTTCTCTCGTCGGTATTCATGCGGTTCCTCGCTTATAGCCCGCTACGCAAGCGCGGGTTGAAGATCTCTTCCAGTGAACGGGTGAACAATACCAGCGATAGTTGGAATAGCGCAATCGCCATGATCGGTGAGAGTGCCATCCACATCGCGCTACGGTTGAAGAACGCACCCTGACGCGAGCTATTCCAGATCATCACACCCCAGTCTGGTTCACTCAGTGGAACCATCCCCAGCAACACCAGACCCACAATGGCATACATGGCCGAGCGTATGGCGAAGATCATGTTGATGGCGATGTAACTGACCATGTTGGGGAACACTTCCCGCGTGATGATGTGCCACAAACCCAAATCAAGCGCGATAGCCGCTTCAACATAATCGCGTTCTTTGAGGCTGAGTACCTGCGCCCGAATGGCACGCATCAAGCCGGGCCATGTCAGGGCCGCCAATAAGACAGCTAGCATCCACTGCGCGTCGAAGTTCATCACTGTGGCTAACACCAGTAATAAGGGAAATTGCGGGATTGTCAGGATAAAATTGCCCACACCCGATATGAGTTGATCGACAAGCCCACCGAGCAAGCCCGCCGCTGATCCCAGCAGAACCGCGATGAAGGTTGAGAGCAAACCCGCTTGCACACTGGTCAAGATCAGGTTGCGCCCACCATGTACGATGTGGGATAAAATACTGCGCCCCTGAAAATCCAGCCCCAGTAAGAACGGCTCATCTTCGCAACCCAATACAGGGATACACGGCTCGCGAAAGAGCGTCAACTGCCCTTCCTGTCGGCGTGCCATTTGCGGCGTGCCTTCATATTCCACAAAGTAGGGGCCAAAGACTGACATCGAGATGAAGAATACGATCCCGACAAAACCAATGAATCCGCCTTTGTTACGCAGGAGCATCTTCCATGTTTGGCGGGTGAAGTTGCCGAGCGCAATCATCTGGCGCAGGACAAATTGGGTGTTCGATTCTTCAAAATCAACTTCATCCAATGAAACACGGCTGGTGAACGGATCACGCTGATCCTCATGGGTGAAGGAGATCACTAAGGCTAGCGCCACCACCACCAGCGGTATACCCCACAACCAGCCGAAAGCAAAGCCACCCAACCACGCGATCAAGAAACCAATCAGGGAGGCACGAAAGCGACGGTGATAAATCCCCCACGCCAACGGCACCAGCCCGAACAACACACCGGTAATCATACTCAGTAAAGAGACGGACATCATTCAAGCACCTTCAAAAAATAATCAATCATCATCGAGGCTCACACGCGGATCAAGCAAGTTGAGCATCAGATCAGCGAGGATATTGCTCAAAATCACGCCTGCCGTGATCGTCAGGAAGATGCCCTGCATCACGGTATAATCACGCTGTTCAATGGAGCGGATCAACGCCCGCCCCAAGCCCGGATATTCAAAGAAACGTTCCACAATCACCGAGCCACTGAGTACGAAGCCGATGCTGATCGCCAGGCGGGTGACCAGCGGTAACATCGCGTTGCGCCCAACGTAAGCGGTTAATACACGCGATTCACTGAGCCCGCGGGCTTTAGCGACATTGATATAATCTTCGCCCAGCGTGCTGACGGTGCTACTTTTCATCGAGAGCATCCACACGCCCACTGTCGCCAGTACATACGTGATGACCGGCAAGAGCGCATGTTTAATCACATCGAAGATATATTCAAACGTTAAGCCCGGATCAATGTTGGGGCTGACCCCACCGCGCATCTCGCCGACGTTGAACCACTCCAACTGCACGCCGAATAATAGCACGATGATGAACGCGAACACGTAATCGGGCACGCCAGATAACATCGACCCCAGACCCGTCATGATATTATCGAACCAACTGCCCCGCCAGTATGCCATCGCCATCCCCAGCAAAATCCCCACGGAGAAGCTAATCAGCAATGCCGAACCGATAGATAACAATGTCCATGGCAAGAAGCGCAAAATTTGATCGGTGACTTTGGTGCTCGGTGAAGTGACCGAATTGCCCAGATCACCGCGTGTGAGATCCACCAAATACTCCAAATATTGCTCTAAAATCGGACGGTCCGGATCAAAATTATATAAGCCAGTAGCGGTGTTATAAGCTTGTTCATACTCATAACCTTGATTCATCAATTGTTGAATCTTGATCTCAATCGGGTTACCCGGCAAAAGCCGAATCAAGACAAAGGTGAAGGTCGATGCCGCCCAGATCGTAATCAAGCCCTGCAAGATGACCTTGAAGGTGTAACTGCTGGTCACCGCTTGTAGACGCTCGCGCCAGGTTGGCGGTTCTTTTGCCGCCTGTTCATTCTGACCCGGAAGCGGGTCGGCTGAGATAGATGTCATACGCTTTACTCAAACAGTCTGTTGTCACTGGCAGTCAATTGGGGAAAACCGTTGCTAGTATGGGGCAGATGCCCCCTCATGCCGTAGCATCAGAGGACACCTGCTGACGATCACAAACTTTATTCAGATTGTTCTGGTCCGGGGCTCAGTGTGCCTTGCAAGATACCCAGGATGATGAAGTGATCAGAACCGGTTGGGTTCGAGAGGATCGGGTCACCTGCTTCTGGCAAGCCACTGATCAAATTGGTGTTGAACGGTTCCGCACTGATGATCACGTTCAGCGGGATATAGGGCATGGTTTCGTTGATGATCATCGATGCTTCACTAGCGGCAGCGCGTTGTGCTTCCACATCAAGGCCGGCGCTAGATTGGATGATCAACTCAAACAGATTGACAGTTTCGCCGTTGTAGGGGTAGTTCTCAAGGTCAATTTGCAAACCAGGATCATCCCAACGGGTCAAGGGGTTGAAGTAGTTGCGTTCCGCGTAAGGTTGTGCGCCACCCCAGCTCCAAACGGTGAGTTCAAATTCGCCTTCGCCGAGATCAGCGGCATTTTCTTGCCATGGGATCGCACGCGCGACGATATCGAAACCAAATTCGTTGAGCTGTGAGATCGCATCTTGTGATGCACCGGCGAAGTCAGCAAATTCAGCAGGGAATTTGTACTCACCACCGGCAACCACACCATCGGCATCTTCCCAGATACCATCGGCATTGCGCGAGAAACCAGCCGCTTCCATGAGGGCTTCTGCTTCTTCGAGGTTGCGTTCGTAACGGTTGAGTGATTCAACCGCTTCATCGGTCAACAATGTCGGAACGACACTATCGAGAATACCTGCCATATAGACCGTACCAGTCGCGCCTAAGCCATTGGTCAGGAAGGCGTTCTGGTCGCGGTCAATGACGTAAGCCATCGCCTGACGCACTTCGACAACATTCCATGGATAAATGGTGTGGTTGAAGAGCAAACCAGGACCATAGCCACGCGGAATGGTGACAATCTCGATGCCCGCATCGACGAAGCTCTGAACGGTTGCTGGTGGGTACACGTTGGTTGCATGGGCGATCTCACCGCTGAGTACCAACGGGGTTGAGCTTTCCGTTTCGCCAGCCCACAGGACGATCTCACCAAAGTTGACGCTATCGCTGAAGATCGAGTTCGGTTGCCATGACAGCGTCATGAAAGTATCACCAACATCGTCAAGGCTATAAGTATACGGACCACTGACAATCAGTTCATCCGGGCGGAATTCCTGAATGGTGGTTTCCATGGCTGTCCACTCATCACCTTCAGGATCAGCACCGGCTTCGATCAGCGCAAGTGCCTCTGCCGCGAGTTCGCCATAGGTATCAGTCGCAACGATGTACTCTTTGAGGATCAGACGTTCCGCCAACAGCGAAGCCTGACCTTCAATGAAGTTGAAGTTTACGGTCAAATCATCGACTTTTTCGACGCTTTCAACAAAGTTGAACTGTGACCAACCCAGAATCTGACCAAGGGCATAGGTGGTGATCACGTCGTCAGCGTTGATCGGCGATCCATTGCTCCAGGTCAAGCCTTCTTGTAAGGTCAGCTCATAGTAGCTGGAATCATCGGAGAAGCCCCAGCTTTCAGCGAGAAGAGGCACCCACTCATTGGTGGCGTAAATGTAAAACGCGGGTGTGAGTTCTACCATACCACGGAATACATTACCGAGATTGGTGTTGAGACCACCAGCGGCATACCCGTTAAGATGATGCTCTGGTAAGAGCGTGTAGGGCCAGGTGCCATACCATACGCCTTCCGGCGCTTCATCCTGTGCGGAAGCTGGTACAAGTGCCATGCTCAGAACGAGCATCACAGCTAATGCGAGTACCACAATACGTTTCATAAAAAACTCTCCAAATACTTTAGTAAAACCGAACAAATCAAGCGTTCGCTGGCGCATCTACCCCACACTAACCTGCACAAAATAGCGTGGTATAGTGTGGTATAGTCCACCTGATATGCAAACATTACATCAAATGTTCACTTTTTGCAAATAATTGGTTCAAATACTCAAATGGGTACATATCGTCCTGATACAAAAGATAAACGCAATGGTAGAACGAACCCATCCAAATCATCAATGTCTTAACCACAGGGCGAGCAGATTCTCTTATATAAGAAGGGCAATTCTGCGCCTGACACGCTACAATAGGTGTGATCATTCATACACAGGCGGAGAAAATACCATGTCTAGCCGGGACCATATCCTCAAGCAATTGCGTCGCGCACAACAACCTTTCACCGATGTCGCCCCCATCAAAGAACGGCGCAAGGTCGTTAACCTCAGCGATACCTCAATGGCTGGGTTGCAGGCGCGATTTATCACCGAAGCTGAGAAATTGCATTGTCATGTGCATGAGGTGACTCATGATGCAGAGGCGCTAGATCAATTGCTCGCGCTGGTCGGCGATGCGTCACCGGTGCTGATGTGGGATGATGCGCACCTGCCCTTCCCCATCGCACAAGTATTGCGCGATAACGGGATTGAAATTGCGCCGTCAAATTCTGCACAGGCGACTATAGGAATTACAGGGATTTCGGTGGCGTTGGCAGGAACGGGGAGTCTGGTACTCAGCAGTGGTCAGGGGCGGGCACGGAGTACGTCACTATTGCCTGATCAGCATATTGCACTGGTACGGGCTGATCAACTCATTGCAGATTTTGAGACGTGGATTGCACAGGAGCGCGAGAACGGCAATCCTGCATTTACGGCTAGCAGCAACACGGTCATCATCAGTGGGCCTAGCAAGACCGCTGACATCGCACAGGAGTTAATTGAAGGCGCACATGGGCCACGGCGCATCGATGTGATTTTGATCGCGACATGATGGTCAAGCTATCAGAATAATCGCGATAAGTGTTATCGTGATCTGTACCACCGTCACCAACCCACCGAATAGCACCGCACTCAAGCCGGAGCGAAACAGCGTCCGCAGTTGAATGCGCATCCCAATACCTGCCATGGCAATCACCAATAAGATTTTGCCGGCAGTCTTAAAGACATTGATCCACTCCGGCGGGAGTAGATTGCTACTAGCAAGCAAGCTCATCAAGAAAAAGCCGAAGATAAAACGCGGGATGCGCACACGGGCTTTGGACTTCTCATCCACCGGACGATGGGACTGCATCCAGGCACCTAGAAGAATTACCACCGGCCCCAGCATCAACACGCGCCCCATCTTGACGACTGTCGCGATATTGCCGACATCATCCCCAACCGAGAACCCTGCCGCCACCACATGGCCAAAAGCTTGCAAAGTCCCACCGATCAGCAAGCCACCTTGTAAGTTATCCAATGACAGCAGGCGAATCACTGCTGGCAACAAGAAGATGCCCACCGTGCCCAGCAAGTTCACCACACTGATTGAGATGCCGGTATCGGCTTCTTCGGCTTCAATAGCGATGCTCGTCGCCGCTACTGCCGATGAACCACAAATACCATTGCCTGCACCCATCAGCACGCTAAAACTGCGCGAGAAGCCCAACCATTGACCGATCTGCACACTCACGATAATCGCTGTCATGATGGAAAGCACGATGATCAGCGCGGCGACAGGCCCCAGTTCAACCAGTGTCGCCAATTGTAACTCAACACCCAGCAGGACAATCGCCAGAGGTAACAGTTGCTTCTCGGCGAAGATTGCGCCTGCCGCGCCGGTGTTGTTATTGAAGAACAGGTTACCGATCACCACGCCCAGCACGATAGCAATCGTCACCCCACCCAGACGGGGCGCGAGTGGTTCTAGCCACCAACTCACCAGACCTATCAGGCTGACTATCACGATACCGAGAAACAATGTAACCCGTTGTTTTAGCGACATAGTTGCTTCTTCATTAGCTCAAAAGCGGGTATCTCATCGGATACCCGCTCAACGGTCAAAGTTGAATGTTCAGGCTGGCAAGATAGTCATCAACCTGTATGGCATGACCGCACTTGATCGATTCTTGCGCGGCAGCGGCAACGATCACTGACCATAAGCCCTCACGCGCCGAAGCGGTATTAGTCGGCTTGCCTTCGATATTGTCGATAAAGTACACATGCTCATAGTAGGTTGCGCCGTTGTGACCGCTATCTTCGATCCATGTCGGATAAGCGGGTTGCATCCGGCGTGAGGGTTTATCTTCGCCACACATGATCTCTAGATGGCTCTCTAAATCGCCACCGGGTAAATAGTCGGTCTGTTCCCAGGCGCGTAAACGTCCCTCGTCGCCGCACACCACCAATTCTTCGTAGAACAGGGGCGCGAACATACACAAGCTGAAATTCGCCCGCACACCGTTGGCATAATCGATCACCACAAACGCATTATCGAGGATGTCAGATTTTTCGCCGTTGTATTCAAACTCGGTGAAATTGACCGCCATACTGCCCGATGCGAACACGCGCACCGGACGCGCCTGCGCGAACAGGTTGATCAGGTCAAAATAATGACAGCATTTTTCCACCAGCGTATCACCGGAGAATTTAGCAAATTTATTCCACTGGTTGACCTTATCCAGAAACGGTATGCGATGTTCTTGCATACTAATCAGCTTAATATCACCGAGCGTGCGCCGTTCGAGTGCTTCATGGATCGCTTCGACGCTGATTGACTTATAGCGATACTGCAACCCCACCTGAAACACCGCATCATAAGATTCTGCGATCTGAGTGATGGCGAGTGCATCAGCGACGGTGGTGGCGATGGGCTTCTCAAGCAAGATATGCTTGCCGGATGCCGCCGCTACTTTGACCACCTCCAGATGGGTGTAATTCGGTGTGCAGATCAAGAGCGCATCCACTGCCGGATCGTTACAGGCGGCTTCGAGCGAATCATAGACCACTAGTTCCGGCTGCTTCCAATGTTGTTGGATAGCCTGTGCAGTAGCGACACTGCGCGGATTCGGATCGTACACGCCATGCACCATCGCACGCCCTTCCAGATAGGTGATATTGAGATGTTCTTGCCCGATGATGCCCACACCAATGATGTTGCACTTATAGCTCGGTTGCGTGCGTGCTACCAGATAGCGATCTGTTTCTGGTAGGTAGTCAAAGCGGGCACTATGTGCGAGCGCCCTGGTGCGCAGTTCTTTACCGTGTTTCATAGACTGTGTTCTCCTCAATTAAGGCACGCCCGCGCCATTGGCGGCGGCTAACAGTTGATACCACTCCAGGCGCGAGAGCGTCACCGCATCGGCCAGTACACTCTCGGCGATACGCTCGGCTTTGAGCGTGCCGAGAATCGGTTGAATCGGTGCCGGATGACGCAATAGCCACGCTAGCGCAATCGCTGAGGGTGTGGTCTGGTGCGTTTCGGCAAGTTCGCGGATGAGTTGTGCGGTGTCTTTGACGTGTTCAGGTGCGTTGTCATCGCGAGTGAACAATTGCCCACCGGCCACCGGTGACCACGCCTGAATCAGCATCTGATTGGCGCGGCAGTAATCGAGTGTGCCCCGTGCGCCGGTATAGCCAGCGTTGGTGGTATTGGCGACGATGCCATCGTTAATCAGGTCATTGTGCAGAATGTTGATTTCGATCTGGTTGATCACTAGTGGTTGATCGAGATACTGCTTGAGCAGTTCAATCTGCATGGGCGTATGGTTGCTCACTCCAAAATATCGCACTTTACCACTCTGGTTCAGATCATCGAAGGCACGCGCTACTTCAGCAGGTTCTACCAGCGGATCAGGACGGTGCAATAAGAGCAGATCAACATAGTCGGTGTTGAGGCGTTGCAGGGTGCTCTCTACCTTGCGCGTTAGGTTTTCGTAGCTGAAATCATAATGCGCGATGGAACCGGAGAATAGTTCATCGGGCAATACGATGCCGGATTTCGCCTGTAGCAAGATTTTATCACGCAGGGATGGGTCTTGCTTGATGACATGCCCGACAGCTTCATCTGATTTGCCCCGTGTGTAAATATCGGCGAGGTCAATCAGCGTGATGCCATGTTCAACGGCAGTATGAATCAGTTGGTCAGCACGTTGCTTGAGATCATCGCTGAGGGGTTCGCTATCCCACGAACCACCAAGATGCCATGTCCCATAAGCAAGACGTGAGGTTTGTAGTTCAGTCTGTGGAATCTGGTAAGTTTCCATAGCGGCCTATCGCTTTCTATTATGAATGCGTATCAGTTTTGATCGAGATGCGGAGTAGGTCTGCCCTACCCCGCTCTTGAGATGGCTCATGCTCGTTGACCTAAACCCAACGGCGTTGATGGCATCGCATCAGGACGACGCCCTTGCTCAATCGGTAGCGAGATGGTCTCTAAGTGTGGCATCACGAGTTCGCCGAAGTGCTTGCACTCATCTAAGTGTGGATAACCGGAGAAGATGAACGAGCGAATCCCCATATCCATATAACGCTGAATCTTATCAAGGATCTGTTGCGGGTTGCCCACGAGCGCCGCACCACAACCAGAGCGTGCCCGTCCGATGCCTGTCCACATGTATGGTTCAGCATAACCTTCATCGTCTGCCTTCTGACGGGCTTGTGCCTGTAGCGCCACGCCCAGCGACTTGGCGTCCTGTGCGCGGTTACGGATGGCATCGCCCACTTCATCATCCAGCTTAGAGACAAGGCTCTGTGCATAAGCACGGGCTTCTTCTTCGGTCTCGCGCACAACCATATGCACACGCAGACCGAAATCGATCTTACGATTATAAGCACGTGCCCGTTCGCTGAGGTCTTCCATATGCCCGCGCAGGTTATCTTCAGTATCAGGCCACATCAGGTATACATCACAATGTTCCGCACAGAGGTCTTTACCATGCGGGGAATAGCCGCCGAAATATAAGAGCGGACCACCGTTTTGTTGATACGGCTTAACCGGATCTGTCCAATCCAGATGTAGGTTATAGAACTCGCCTTCGTAGTCAATACGGTCTTGTGTCCACGCTTGCTTGAGGATTTCGATCACCTCACGCGAGCGCTGGTAGCGTCCGGCGGAATCGCGATCTTCACCGGGCATGTTCGATGAGATGATGTTGACCGTCAAGCGCCCCTGTAGCATGTGATCCAGCGAAGCGATATAACGTGCCAGCATCGGCGGATGGTATTCGCCACAACGCACCGCAACCAGTAAGTTGATATTATCAGTCATGGGAGCCACACCAGCCGCGAAGCTCATGGTATCCTGTCCCACTTGATACGAGTTCGGGCATAAGATATTGCGAAAGCCGTTTTTCTCAGCAGTTAATAAGATATTGGAAGTGTGTTCAAAGGTACTTTTGAGGGTGTTATCCGGCACACCGAGATAGCGATAGTCATCACTGCATAATGGGGCGAACCACGATACTTCAGCGCCGGTGAGATGAGGCGAGCGGATTTCAATCATAAGGCATTTCTCCAGAAATAAGTATTGTTCAATTAATCATTTTCGTTGACAGAATCGACGATACCCCGATAGGCACGGTTCCAGTAGACCAATGGCGCTTCATCCGGGGTTACGACACGGCTGGCTTGTACCTCACCGATGTAGATGGTATGTGTGCCAGCAGTATGACGGCTGTACACCGTGCAATCCAGCCATGCCAGTGCATCATCGAGAACAGGTGCGCCGGTCTTGGCAGTTGTCCAATTGCCGATGGCGAAGCGGTCTTCATCCGAGAAAGCAAAGCGGTTGGAGATGTCCTCTTGATCAGCTCTCAGGATGTTGACCGCGAACACCGCATCGCTATGTTCGAACAACTCATGTGCGCGTCCGCGATGGTCAATACAGACCAGAATCAACGGAGGTTTGGGTGAAACCGATGCAAACGCCGAGACTGTCAAACCGTGCGTATCCTCGCCGGATTTAACGGTCACGACTGTCACCCCTGCGGGGAAATGACGCAACACATCGCGAAAATCTTCAGATTGTATGGGCATATCAGCCTCCAGATGGTTTTAAGAGTGCAAGCCGAACGCTTCGAACAAATTTTGTTCGTTCGTTCGCTTGACTATTAAAGCATGAAATGTTATATTTTGCCAGTAATTGCATCGTTATTTTTGGAAAAACATGACAACTGTTCGCGAAATTGCTGAGTTTGCAGGGGTGTCCAAAAGTACAGTGTCGCTTGTCCTAAACAACAAACCTGGTGTTTCGGACGAGATGCGACAGACTGTGCTGGATGCTGTTAATGAGCTAGAAGCGATCTCAGCGGAGCTTGCATTACCCGATCATGTGCTAGCAGAAGCCATCATCGAGCCGAAGTCACAAACGCTCTCGGTAATGGTTTTGCACCCGCCTGTGTTGCGTTCCAGCTACGTGTTCAGTCAAGTGTTGCAAGGCATTCAAAGTGCCGCCGAATTATACAAAGTGCAATTACGTCTGGTTGCCAATGAACCGGCAACGTCTGCCCAACATGTGTCACAGCTCTATCTAACCGATGACTACCTGCGCCCGAATGGCGTATTGGTCTTCGGGGCACAACAACACGAACCCCTGCTCGATAATGTGGTCGAACGCAGGATTCCATGTGTGGTACTGGGGCGCGAGGCGAAGAAATACCGCGTATCCGGCATCGAACGCGACGAGACGTACTATAGTTATCAGTTGACGCGCCATTTGTTGGAGCTAGGGCACCGTGCGATTGCCTTCGTAGGCGGTCAGACATGCTATGATTACACCCACAACCGTCTAAAAGGTTATCAAGAAGCCTTGCAAGAGGCCGATTTAACGCCTGATCGACGGGTATGCCTTGGCGATGGTGGAACCGCAACAGAAGCGCTGTTAGACGCGCATCCGGATACCACAGCGATTATCTACGTCAACGATAGTTATGCGCTCGAAGGCTTGTCTATCCTGCATCGATGTGAAAAGCGCATCCCGCAGGACATATCAATCGCATCATTCGATGATACAGAGTTCGCACGAAGCTACCCAACCCCACTCACATCGATTTCCTATAATCATTTCAAAGAGGGGCAGTGGGCAGTCAAGATGTTACTCGATCAGATGCGTTATCCGTTCATTGAACAATCGCAACTGGTCTTCAAAGGTGAGCTGGTCATCCGTGACTCAACGACACCACCAACGACACACTGAGTTTATTCGCATCGCGGTCGCGCAAGTTGCCGTTTGATGTTAATAATAAATGCAAGCCGATAAGTGAAAGGACAAACCATCACCTCATAGTACAGCATGTTTCGGTAACAAAATTTTGTGTGAATAATTTTTAATTAGCTGAAGAGGGTTATATTTCAAAATGAAGACACATTTCAAAGCATGGACGCTGGTTATCGCTATCGTACTGCTGTTCAGCAGTATCGCCACCGCACAGGATGTTGAGCTCGACTTCCGTTGCTACCAAGACAGCAACGAGTGCGACGTATATACTGATTTGCTAGCACGCTTCTCTGAAGAGTCCGGCATTGCAGTCAACGTCAGTGTTGTCCCTTACGAGAATGTTGATACCCAACTGCCAATTCAGGTTGAAGCTGGCGAAGCACCCGATATCGCCCGTATCACCAATTTTGGTACCTTCACCGGTCAATATCTTGACCTGACTGAATACGCCAGCGAAGACACTGTTGCTTACTGGCAAGAGAACTACCCTGCGCCAATTCTGGCGGCAATGACCAATGAAGGCGAAGGTATTGGCGGGTTCCCCGATGGCTTGAGTATGACCGCTCCGTACGTCAACCGCACTCTGTTCGAGCTGGCTGATGTTGACCTGCCTGATGTAGAAACAGCCACATGGGAAGACTGGACAGCTGCCACCGCCGAAGTGCAAGACGCACTGACCAGCGATGACCTGCCAATCTATGGCATCATCCTTGACCGCACCGGTCATCGTTTTGCAGGACCTGCCATGACCATGGGCGCAACGCTGATCAATGAAGATGGCGAATTCACCATCGATACCGAAGGCTTCCGTATGATGGCTGAACTGCTGAAAGATTGGCACGACACCGGCTTGACCACCAGCGAAGTCTGGGTGGGCAATAACAATGCACTGGCTACCGAAACTTTCATCAACGGACAAGCCGCGATGTACATGAGCGGCAGCTGGTGGATCAACCGTATGGCGACAGAAGTTGGCGATAACTTCGACTGGATCGTGGTACCAAACCCACAGGGTGAGGGTCAGAGTACAGGCATTGCGGGTGGTGCTGCCATCGCTGCCTTTGGACAAACCGAGCATCCTGAAGAAGTCGCAGAAGTGATGGCCTACCTAACCAGCGAAGAAATCGCCTCAGAATTTGCGGCACGCACGCTGTGGTTATCGCCGAATAGCGCGGTCGCTGATGCAGGTGTTGAATACGCTGTTGAAGACGAAGCCGTGTTGAACGCGCTGACTGTCTTCGCCGCCGAAGTGCCGAAAATGCAAGATCAAGCCGCTGGTTTGAACGTGCATCCTTTCGCTTTCGCATACTATCGCAACTCAGCAGACCGTATCACCCAATATCTGGTTGGCGAGTTGACGCTCGATGAAGCCGTCACCGCCTTGCAAGAAGATATTGACGATGCAATTGAAGCTGCCCAGTAAGTAGCAATCAAGCGGCAGTTCTCATCTAGATGAGAACTGCCGTGCTCATTTTATAAACACGCACCACCCCATCTAACCGATACAACTCAAAATAATTAATGAATAGATTTAGGTGACTGGAAGCTGGCTTATGCAATCCCCACCGGCAGCACAACCGAACTTAGAGAAGAATAAAGTCCAGATCGAAAGTGGGCGGACGTTCTGGGAAACGCTTTTTTTTCGATTTATTAATGCAACGGATTTCCTCTTTGCCCGTTTACAGAAGATGATCGGCATCAAAGGCATGGCGTATGCCTTTGTGATCCCTAACCTATTGATCTTCGGCATTTTCATCTTGTTGCCGATGTTGCTCAATTTTGGCTACGCCTTCACCACAGGAAGCAGCCTCTTCTTAGAGAATCGGGAATTTATCGCCACAGCGAACGTTGAGCAGTTATTCCAGTGTGAAGACCTGTTTGATTACCGCACGTGCCGCGAAGATCGGTTCATACGGGCGGTAGGTAACACCTTTTTCTACGTGATCGGTCAGGTGAGCTTGATGGTGAGCGTATCGCTATTGACAGCGATTGTCCTCAACCGCAAAATTGTTGGGCGGGCATTCTTTCGTAGCGTGTTCTTCTATCCGGTCTTGCTATCGCCGATTGTGGTAGCACTGTTGTGGCGCTGGATTTTGCAAGATAACGGCATCCTCAATGCCTTCATCGTGGGCTTCGGCAATTTCATGACGAATTTCGGCTTTGAGCCCACCGAGCGCATCAGCTTTCTGACGCAAGTTGGTACAGCAAAAATATGGGTAATCCTCATCAGCGTATGGTCACAGATGGGCTTTTATACACTGATCTTGCTGGCGGGCTTACAGGCAATCCCACATGACCTGTATGAAGCGGCAGATATGGATGGTGCCAACGAATGGCGCAAGTTCTTGAACGTCACATTGCCGCTACTGATGCCAACCATGTTGGTGGTGCTGGTCTTGTCGTTGATCCGTGCAGTACAGGTATTTGATATTGTATTCGCCTTCACAGGCGGGGGACCGGGCACCGCCACGCTCTATCTGGTGCAATACATCTATCAGAATGGTTTCGTAGGCGATAAACGCTATGGTATCGCGGCGGCAGCCTCGCTAGTGATGGCAGGCACGTTGATCGTCCTCACGCTGATTCAACTAGCTTTACGCTCACGCGAAGGCGAATTTTAAGGAGATAGCACGATGAGCCAGATTATGGATTTTCTCACGCGCACACAGGGCAAAAATCGCCTCACCGTAAGCGACATTCTGACCTATAGCTACCTGTTGATCGGCACGTTCATCATGTTTGGGCCTGTGTTCTGGTTGGTGATGTCTTCGTTCAAACCACCGGCTGAACTGAGCCGTTTCCCACCGCGACTCTTGCCGTATACGCAATCAACGGTGCAATTGCCCGGCTATGAGGATGAGTTGCCCCTGTGGGAGGTGGTACAAGAAGATGGCACCACAAAAGAGATGGCAGAGGTCGGGCGTTTTAGCGTGCAGTACAGCTTAGTTGATCCTGCAACACCTGCGATGGAACCGGAGACCTATCGCCTGACGGATCTCACTAAGGTGGAGGAAGTGCGCTTTTCGTTGGATAACTACAACGAAGGCATCACCAGTTTCAATTTCCTCGTCTATCTGCGGAACAGCGTGATTGTGACCGTTGCAGCGACGATCCTCACCTTGATTGTCAACAGCATGGCCGCATTTTCGCTCAGCAAGTATCAATATAGGGGTCGCAACCTGTTCTTCATCATCATGATTAGCACGCTGATGGTACCGCTCTCGGTGATCCTTGTACCGGCGTTTCTCGTGGTGAATGCAGTCGGGTGGTTTGATAACCTGATGGGTGTGATTGTGCCCGGCGCGGCAACGCCCACCGGTGTGTTCTTATTGCGCCAGTACATGCTGACCATCCCCGATGAATTGATTGACGCGGCACGCATCGACGGAGCGAGCGAATGGCGCATCTATGCTCAGGTGATTATTCCGCTTGCCGCGCCCGCGCTAGCCGTGCTGACGATCTTCAGCGTGATGTGGCGCTGGAATGATTTCTTGTGGCCCCTGATTGTGCTGGTCAACAGCGAGAACTTCACCTTACAGGTAGGCTTGAACGCCTTTCAAGGTGATCTGACCGTACAATTTCACCTGATCCTCGCGATGACCGTTCTCACGCTCTTGCCGATCACAATTGTCTTTGGTTTCCTGCAACGCTATATCACGACAGGGATCGCGACCACGGGTATGAAGTAACCGTGCTCATGAATGGAGGCGTTTTGCAATCAACGCCTCCTCTATTAACATTTTGGCGCAGGGTACGCATCAAATCTGAGTGAGTAATTGCCAAAGGAAGTCATTGTCCATCGCGACTCGAAAGCGTTTTTGCCTCAAGCGACTCTTGAAAGTATTCTGTTTGAGCAAATTCAGTGCAATGGTGCGGAGAACGGCCATACTTTCTGCACTATCGCCAACCCGAATATGCGATAAATCTTCGCCAAAAGTGACATCTAAGACCCAATGAAAGCTATTTTCAATCGCCCAATGATGACGAGTAGCTTCTAGTATGCGTTGAGCATCAGCCTTAACTATGGAAGATATTATGCGTTATAAAGAAGCCAGTGATCGTGAGCGAGAAACCGCGCTGGATCAGTTGGTTGAAGAAGCGCAAGAACACAACATAGGTTATGATTAGATGGCGTATTCTATTGCCTTGCTGGATGCCAAGGATTGGTTGCAACGGTGTCTCGTCTCGAGCAGTTTTCAGATTTGCTTTAAAAGATAAATTGTCATGATGGATACCGACAGGAGTCCACTTTATTCGTTTTATTCAAATGTCAACAGAACCTAGTTCTGTATGTGCCTTGCCTGAAATTCACACGATAAAATTCTTGGCGCAGGTGTTCGCTTTAACTTCGACTTTTGCATAGGTTCATACTCTCGATATTAGGAAGGTACTCAATTAACTAAACCATATCTCACAGCTATCAAAGTCGCTTGCGTGCGATCAGAGACATCGAGCTTGCTGAACACACTACTAACATAGTTGCGAATTGTGCCTTCGGATAAGAATAACTGTGCCGCAATTTCTTTATTGGATAAACCCTTAGCAAGTAATTGCAAAACTTCTTGTTCACGTTCGCTGAGCTTGTTGAGGTCGGTGTTAGCAATTGAAGGGGTCACATTGCTCTCAGCGCGTTTGACGTGCGTGAATAATTTACCCGCCACTGCCGAGTCTATCGGTGTCTCCCCTGCGACGGTTTTCTTCACCGCTTTAATGAGATCAGAAGGTGGTGTGTTCTTCAATAAATAGCCAGATGCACCACTCCGAATCGCATCGAATACCCATTCGTCGGCATCGTATGTCGTCAATACGAGTATGTACGTTTCGGGATGATGGGTTTTGATGTGTCGTGTTGCTTGGATGCCATTTTTGCCGGGCATCTTCAAATCCATAAGGACAATATCGGGTTGATGTTCTGCCACAAGTTCGATGGCCTGTGCGCCATCCTGCCCGATGGCAACGACTGTTAAATCAGGGTCACTTTCTAAGATGACCTGCAAGCCTTCTGTCACAATGGCTTGGTCATCACAAATTATAATACGTATCATTGAACTGTCTCCAAAGTGAGCGATACTGATGTTCCCATTCGCTCTTTGCTATCGATAATCAGTTTACCATTAATCATGCTAGCACGTTCTTGCATCCCCAATAAGCCAAAGTGACCGTCTCCATTTTGAGTGTCTATCGTATCCGGTATAAAGCCAGTGCCGTTGTCACGAATTGTCAGCTTGAATACAGTGTTGTGTATATCCATTACCACGCTGAAATGGCTTGCTTCTGAATGTTCGACCACGTTGGCAATAGATTCTTGTGCAATGCGATAAATGGCTTGCTCAATATCGGGCGAAAAACGTATATCACGGATTGGTGTCTCTAAATCAAGCATGAAATTACCTCTTTGGGCGGCGGATTCTGCTAAGTTACGAATAGCTAGTACCAAGCCCATATCATCGAGCGGTGATGCTCGCAGGTCACGTAACGCGCGGCGTGTTTCGTCATTGCCTTCATTGAGCGCGACAATCACTTCATTGAGCATCGTTTGGGCGCGTTGTGAGTCATTTTCCCACAAGATATTCACCGCATTGAGTTTGACCGTGACCGCGCTCATAGTGTGAGCAAGCGTATCGTGTAATTCACGCGCTAACCGATTGCGTTCTTGTGTGACGAACAATTGCTCGCGGGTGGTTGCATACGCCGCTAACTGCCGATTGGTTTTAGCCAGTTCTTCTTTTTGCTCACGTTGCGTTGCCATGATGCGAGTGACAATATAGCCCACCATTAAGAAAGCGATGTTCCGTGAGAATAATCCAAATACCTCAATGGGTATATCAAAGCGTGCATATTGTTTGAGGAAAACAATGGATGCAATGTCAAACAAGCTTATACTCAGTACATATACGACAACATCTCGAAAACGATATTGCCAACTGACCAATACCAACGGCACAAACAAAAGTGCTGTTGCACCGAAAGTGAAAAGCAGAGGAATTGCCGCATTCTCTATACCCTGTATTACAAAAGAGTCGAGTATAGGCGGCAGGTCACGTTGCAGTGACAGGTCAACTTGTGCCAGCCGGAACTGAAACGAGCGTTGTTGTGCCAGCAAAGATAAAGACACCACGCCAATTGCAATAGGCAGATACCCTCTACCAAGCCACCTCTGCAAGGAAGAAAAATACAAGTAGACCAAAATGATTGCTGTGCCCAACACGTTGAATAATATCAAACGCAGCGTTTCATCGGGTTGAAGTTGCCAAACAAGTATAAACAAAGTTAATGCAAGTCGCGCAAGCAAGAAAAAACGAAATGTTGGCAACAGATTTTTTTCAATCGGTCGGTTCATATGACGATCAATGCCCTTCTGAATGGTGACATACATCTAGCTTACTTCATGTTTAACCCGCATGGCATATGTACGCTGTCATATTCGTTTATGACATTGTCACATGACAACATGCACTTTGCATGTGCAGTCATGACGCGCTGCACTACAGCCGCCAATCGCGTTTGTGATTTACTGACACTATCGATGAATAATGTCAAAAGGAGAAACATGGATGAGTAAAAAACTTTCGCTAATTGTTGTGGTTTTGCTTACTGCGCTTTGGGTGACAAGTATCAGCGCCCAAGAAGACCTATGCAACGTTGAATTAGAGACAATGACCACGGCTGACGGGGTCGAGTTTGTCCGCACGCCAGATGCCTGCTTTGAAAACCTACCTGATTGGTCGTATGAGCCGCAGTACGTCGAGATTAACGGCTTACGCCAGGGCTATGTCGATGCTGGTACCGGTGAGTCGGGTGAGACGATCCTACTGCTGCATGGTCAGCCGTCATGGTCGTATCTGTATCGCAAGATGATCCCGGTGCTGGCTGAGGAAGGTCATCGCGTGATCGCAATGGATCACGTCGGCTTTGGACACTCCGACAAACCAATTGATCCTGATTACTACACCTATGTGGGTCACGTCGAACGCCTCGAGACATTCATCCAGGAATTGGAACTCGAACAGGGCAACCTGACGATCTTCGTACAGGATTGGGGCAGCTTGATCGGCCTACAGGTCGTCGGCACAAACCCGGATTGGTTTGATCGTGTCGTCGTTGGCAACGGTTTCTTACCCGTGTTTGAAGAAGGTACAACCCCCGCGCCCTTGCCCGAAAACACACAAATCACGCGCAACTTTTACTACAACATGATTACCACCATACCGGAGGTGCAACCCGACTTTTACGATGAGGACGGCAACCAGATATTGACCTTAATGGGCGCTGCGGATCTCCCGCCCGCTTTGAACGAAATGCTAGAGCAGCAAGGCCTTGCTGACCTCGCAGAGGAAGATGGCCCTATCGGTGGTGATGCGGGTTTCGGTGTCTGGATCGACTACGCTCGCAACGACGAACGCTTCGTTACATCCCAGGTCATTGAAGCCATGACCTACTTCGCCCTCTCTGATGAGGAGTTAGCGGCCTACGATGCCCCTTACCCTAGCCGCATTGCGATGGGTGGGCCGCGTGCCTTTCCGGGTCTGATTAATCAACTGCCGGGCGTGACCCAGGCGGGTTGGGATGGTCTGGGTGAGTTTGAGAAGCCCTTCCTGACCATCTGGGGTGACAATGACCCCGGCAATCTGGGTCAACCGGCTGTCCAACAAGATCTCCTCGCGCATGTTCCCGGTACTGCGGGCTGGGATCACGTCCGCTTGGAAGAAGCCAGCCACTTCTTGCAGAACGATCAGGGCGAAGAAATTGCCCGTCGGGTGAACGAGTTTATCGCGCAGTCACCGGTTGAGGTATCAAACACTCGTCCGATTCCGACAATCACGCAGACCCAGTTCATGCCACTGCCGGAAGACCTAAGCAACTTCCGTTACTGCGAGGTGCAGACTGTATCACTGGACAATATGGCGGTGAAGGTCGATGTCTACAACTCGATGGGCCAGAATGATTGCCCGGCTGAAAAGTGGGAGTCATTGGATGCAGCAGCAATTGTTGAAGCGTATGACCTGACGATGGCAAGGCTCAACGGACCACGTTACTGGGTGATCAACGGGATAGAGGGCCGGGGCGAGTCGCAGACTGGCGAAGTTGTCGCGTTTGATGACATGGAAATGCGCTGGGTGGCGCAAATCAACGTCACACCAGTCCAAATCGCCAATATGAGTTCTATGCCCTATAGCCAACAGGAAGTCATTCGTGACACCACGTATACCTACGTGGCGGGGAGTCAGGTGTATGAACTGGTCAGCCCTGACGGTGACATCTATCGCATGCAATCGTACTCCCACGAGGTCGATCCGACGCTGACGATTGATGATCTTGAAACCCTCGGTGACCGTCTCAATCTTCCAGAAGGCTGGTCTTTCCAGACACGCATCCTTGAGGAAGACAGTTTCCTCACTGCCGATGGTATCGCCTACATTGTGTCGGATGAGCTAAATAACACTTACCAACTCATTACTGATGGATAAATGAGAGCAACCACAGTGCATGAGCTACACCACCGCATCACAATTTTGCAAATCGTCAATAATTGAAAGGAAAAAAGCAATGCGTAAGACAATCTTCAACCAGCGGCTAGTCACCGCAGTTATGATGGTGCTGGCAGCTAGCTTGCTCACCGGCGTTTTCTCGACGATCAGTGTCCGGGCACAAGAAGACCTGTGCAATGTTGAGCTAGAGATTATGACCACTGCGGACGGTGTCGAGTTTGTTCGCACACCTGATGCTTGCTTCGAGAATTTGCCTGACTGGGATTACGAGCCGCAATACGTCGAAATTGACGGGCTTCGTCAAGCCTATGTGGATGTCGGCACAGGTGAATCAGGTGAAACCATTCTCCTGTTACATGGTCAGCCATCATGGGGCTACCTCTACCGTAAGATGATCCCTGTGTTGGCAGCAGACGGACACCGAGTGATTGCAATGGATCATGTTGGGATGGGGCGCAGTGATAAGCCCATTGATCCTGATTATTACACCTACTTGGGGCATGTCGAACGTCTCGAAACGTTTATCCAAGAACTAGAATTGGAACAAGGTAGCCTAACAGCCTTCGTGCAAGACTGGGGTAGCTTGATTGGTTTACAAGTTGTGGGGACGAATCTTGATTGGTTTGACCGACTTGTCCTTGGTAATGGTTACTTACCCACATTTCCAGAAGGGACTAGACCATCTACCTTACCAAACAACCCTGAAATCACACGCAATCTATTCCATCAGTCGATTACAAATGCCCCTGAGCAACAAGAACCGCTCGTGCGAGCACCTTCAACAAATATTGAGAGCCAGAATGCTGAATATGGTACATCATTCGGCGTGTGGATTGATTACGCACTGAATGACGAACGCTTCCGTCCAGAAGTCATTGTCGAAGCACTCACATACTATGACCTATCGGATGCAGAAGTAGCCGCTTACGCCGCGCCTTTCCCCTCCCGCATTACGATGGGTGGTCCGCGTGCCTTTCCGGGTCTCATTAGTGAGTTACAAGGGGTAAGCGATAGTGGTTGGGCTGGTCTGGGTGAATTTAACAAACCGTTCCTCACCATCTGGGGGGATAACGATAGTGGGTTCTCAGGACAACCTATCGTCCAACAACAAATAATCGAACATATTCCGGGTAGCGATGGTTGGGATCATGTCCGTTTAGAAGAAGCGGGTCACTTCTTACAAGACGATCAAGGTGAAGAAATCGCCCGACGCATCAATGAATTCATCGCGCAATCAGCAAGTGAAGAATCCACTAGTGCGACTGAAGAAATTGGATACCGTGCGGGTCTGTACGATACCGCATTCCCATCTGAACGGGTAGATCTAAACGGAGGCAATGCTGTGCTTCAAGGTGGTTTTCCAGTTGGTACAACCGCCGATGATGTTGCTATCGACATCATTGAGATGCCTTATCCCGTCATTCTATACACGCGGGAACCGGATGAGATATTCGTCTTTGGTGGCACACCCTTGGGAATCGAAGATTATGTCAGTCGTGCTGATGGACTTCCCACCGGAGAAAATGAAACCACCCCCTATTTTGCTAAGTACAACCCGAATACGGGGGAAATCATCTACCTTGATCTTGATAGGGGACAAGGTATTCCTTACCTCGGCGGCGGTTTAATACATGCGAATGGCTATGTATATGCTGTATTTCAGTCTCACCTTTACAAAATTGAGCCAGAGACAATGACGATTGACGTATCTGTAGCGCTACCGTCTGAATTAGGCACCATCTACAATGGGCTTCTCACCAGTAGCACGGGCGAACTCATTCTGAAATCCTTCAGCCCGCTCGGTGGTACACCAAACATCTCGCTGATTGATCCAGACACACTTGAGACGACTTTCTTCATGGAGTGTGACTGTGCCACCGCCCGTCTCGCCGTATCACAGTTAGAAAATGGCGAGGAGTACCTCTACCATCTCAACCGCAGCCAAACATTTCGCTGGCTGATTGAACCCGGCTCATTGACCTTGGACGAGGATTGGATTGTCAGTTATGACCCGACGGGAATGGGTGTCGATATGAACGATGAACCCACTTCACCTGTGATTGTTGATGGCACAGTCTATTACACGACAAACACCAACACAGATGCCTCTACACCCATGCGCGTTTTCTGGCAAGACACTGAAGCCACCTACACGCCTGATATGCCACCTTTGACAGGTCCGCTCTTGTTTGATGGTGTAGAAACGTCAGGTTGGAGCTTCACAGGAATAGGAGGCGTTGATACGTCTGGTGTCGTATTTGTCACAGACCAAGCAAATGGCTTGTTGGTGGCGTTTCACCTCACAGAAGAGGATGAATTTGAGCGACTGTGGCAGCGTGAAGTGACTACATTACAATCAAAAATTTCATCACAGAATGGAATGATTTACGTCACAGACTACAGAGATGGCGTTAATAACCTCGTAGTACTCAATGTGATGACAGGCGAAGAACTGCTGCGTATTCCCACACCAGCAACCCGTTCTTCAATTGGCTCACTTATCTTTGGGGAAAACGGTGATGTCTATCTTGCGGCTAATGAACCCGGCCAACCGACGGGCTTCCTTGTACGCTTCTACATCCCATAAATATTCGCAAGGGAACTCATCAGGTACAGCCACATGATAGCATGGACGGTCTTTTAATGCTCAATAGATAGTGGTGTGGGTAATGATGTTTACTCAAGCCGTAACGTAATCGAGAAACGACACATAGATAAAAGGACAATAGCATGAAAAACAAGATGAGAAATAGACTGCTAGTGGTAGGTGGAGTGTTAGTAGGCGGTGTTGCGCTTTTTATAGCGTTTTTGCCACAGATTCTGAGTTTGATAGGCTTCCACCCACACTATGATCGTGTGGAATACGATCTTGAGGGGACGCGGGCGCTCATCATCGCTACCAACCACGATACCCTGGGCGATCCGGAAGATGGTGTGGCAACGGGTGTAGTTGGTTCGGAATTGACCATCGCCTACTATGATTTTCTGGATGCGGGTATGGAGGTTGATATTGCTAGCATCGAAGGTGGTGAAATCCCATTTGAACCTGTTAGCTTACTGTGGCCACTGGCTACACCTGCTGATTACCGCTATCTGAATGATACGGATGCTCAATACAAAACGACGAACTCACTCCGCATCGACGATGTTGATTTTCTGGAATACGACATTATCTGGATGGCTGGTGGCTGGGGCGCAGCTTATGACCTTGGCTATAGCGAAGTCCTTGGTGAAAAAATCTCGGAGGCACACGCTGAGGGTATTTTGCTGGGGTCAGTCTGTCATGGTGCGCTTGGTTTCCTGATGGCAGTTGATGTTGATGGTACACCGCTTGTCGAAGGTTTGACAATTACAGCCGTCACCGATAAGCAAGTACATGAACTCGGCATCGATATCACGCCGCAACATCCCGAAACCGAACTCCGCGCATTGGGTGCTAACTTCGTTGCCGAAACAGCATTCCGTGATTTTTTTGCAACGTATGTGGCAGTTGATGGCAACATCGTCACCGGGCAAAACCAGAATTCATCGGGCGAAACAGCACAGACCCTGCTCAGCATGTTAGCTGCGACAATGACCACAAACTAACCCGATTGACTTCTAAAATAAACAATTGAACAGGCATCATCGCAACAGTTTCGGTGGTGTCTGTATCAACAAACCATCTCCCATAAATTTAAGCTAAAAGGGCTAGTTACCCCATTGGCGTGTTTACCCCTATTACGGTAACAACGAACCTGGACAGGCAATCGGTTTATTCCATCGGATCTATGTTCCGTAAACATAGGTCAACGCTCTCATTAAGGGCATTTCAATTAGCTTACTGCACATGTAACCCCAATATCTATTGTCATATTTGCGTATGACTTTGTCACATAACGACATGCACTTTGCATGTGCAGTCATGACGCGCTGCACTACAGCCGCCAATCGTGTTTGTGATTTACTGATACTGTCGATGAAAAATTTCAAAAGGAAAAGACTAATGAGTAAAAAACTTTCGTTAATTGTCGTTGTTCTGCTTGCTGTGCTGGGGATTACCAGTATTAGCGCCCAAGAAGAAACCATGAGTGATGCCCCCACCGTTTATATGTCAGAACAGTATGAGACACAGGTCACAACCCACGTCTACGCACAAGGCTTGACCCACGATGAATGGGGTAGCGAGTCTGCTGAACCGATGGATTTACTCTTGGATGTGTACGAACCGATTGGTGCCCCGCCTGATCGCCCTGCGATGATTATCATTCACGGTGGCGCATTTCGCTTAGGAAGCCGCGATGATGGGCGCTTTGTGAATATGGCTGAATACTATGCTACACGCGGTTGGGTGACGATTTCAATTGACTACCGCCTATCAGGTGACTACGGTACTGCCCCGCAAGTGTGGCAAGATTGGGTTCAAGAAAATGCAGAAGATCAAGATGCCGCTATGGCAATTTATGCCGCAAGCCGTGATACCAAAGCTGCTGTGCGCTGGCTCTATGCCAATGCAGAAACTTACCAAATCAACACCGATTATATCTCGACACTCGGTATGTCGGCTGGTGCATCCTTGGCAATCATGCTAGGCACGACTGACGAACACCTCTACCGTGATGAACTGACCCTAGAAGAAGACCCGACGTTGGCAAGTACCAACCTCGATCAATCTGCCGAAGTTCACACCGTCATTGCCCTATCTATGACCCCCGCAGCAAACACGTTGCTGGAAAGTATCTATGGTATCAACACATACGATGAAACCGATGCGCCACTCATGATGATGAATGGAACGAATGACCGTCTAGCACCCTTTGAAGAGGCGGAAATGTTGCGCGATCAATACGACGCAACAGGCGCACCTTATGTGTTTTATGCGCTTGAGGGTGCAGGGCACACCCTCGATATGATGGGAGCAGAAGTGAATGGACGAGGCATTTTTGACCTCGGGTTTGATTTCATTGTTGAGCAACAAATGTTGCAAATTGAAAACTAAGTAAGAGCTACCTTTAACGAAGTAGTCGTTGTTCGCAGCGACTACTCTGAATAGCTAACCTGATACCCAATTGGAGTAAAAATGGAAACAAAGAACACAAGCCGCAATCTACCGTGGCTAGCGATACTCATTATTGTATGGAACACATTCGATATTGCTCTGCATGTTTATGTCGAATTGGTAGAACCTCTCCGTGTTGTTGGTAATGTCGCAGCAATCGCCGCCGCAGTCATCGTTTTGCTAGGTCTTGCACGCACCTATGCGCCACATGTGCTTGGGTTAGCTACAGTAATGGTCGTTGGTTTAAATATCGCGCACGCAATCGCAAATGGTTTCTTCGTGCCGAGCCTTGTTTTTATCGGTGTGAGTGTCTTGTTATTAACCTTGTGGACACAAGGCGAATGGCGCAAATCCGATCTTGCCGCAAATACTGCCAATCCAATCTACCTTCGTTGGTGGGCGGCAATTGTCATCACGCTGATAGCCGTTGCCATCATCCCACTTGTCGGTGAAGCGCGTGAGTTAGACCTCGATTCACTCAGCCAACTGCATGATGGTCAGGTGATCGTGACTGACTACAGCAATACGGACGTTTTAGGCATCCAATAAGCGATAGACTGAGGACAGTGATTCTGATGAGAAAAATGTTACTACCGACATTCAGAGGGTCATTTCATCAAAAGTATAGAATTTCAGTATGGGGTCGCCGAGCAAAGCTGCAATCTGTAAATGCACCGCTTTGACATTGGTGACCATGCGCTGTCGAAAAGTTTCGGTG
>JBNPEE010000035.1:0-196711 GCA_051117475.1 Anaerolineae bacterium
ACTATGGTCAAAATTGTTTCTATATCTATACTTGCCATGGGTGATGAACTCTCGATTTTTTGTTTTGTCGCTTAATATCTTGAGTTCTTTCACCCTTTTCGTCAATTCTATTTCACATATAGCGTCTCATGTATTCCTATTTGATCCATAACAAAAATTTGATGTGATTCTACGATTGATCCTGTCCCATCGGATGCCTCTCAAGAGACTCATAAGTCAAACAACAATCCAATACAATAACCGGATGCTATGCGTGTGAAAATGGTCTGACCTTCACTTGGAAATGCTCAAGTTTGTATGCTATAGTCCTGTCTCGTATTGCCCACTCAGTCATCGGATAGGTAGGAAATAAGCCCATGCCAATCGTCCAGCACTCTGATTTGCCAAGTTTTGATAAATTGCGTGCCGAAGGCGAGGAAGTGTTACCACTCAATCGCGCTCTATCGCAAGATATACGCGAATTGCACATCGGCTTGCTGAATATGATGCCTGATGCCGCGCTGGAAGTCACCGAACGACAATTCATGCGCTTGCTGGGAAGTTCGAACCAGATTGTACAATTGTTCGTGCATCCCTTCACCGTGCCCGGTCTAACACGCAGTGTCGAGACACAAGCCTACATTGACCGCTACTATAAGTCATTCGACGAGTTATGCAAATCAGGTCTCGATGCGATTATCATCACCGGCGCGAATGTCGCTAATCCGCACCTGCACGAAGAGCCTTTCTGGGAAACGTTGACGCGGGTGATGGCGTGGGCACAGGATAATGTGACGTCCGTCTTATGCTCGTGCTTGTCGACGCACGCGCTCATGAAGTTCTACTATCACATAGACCGCCAACCCTTACCGGAGAAGAAATGGGGCATTTACAGCCACCGTATCACTGCGCCCTGGCATCCCTTATTGCGCAATATCAACACGCGCTTTGATGTACCTCATTCGCGCCACAATGCCATCACACGCGAGCATTTCGAGCAAGCTGGTTTACCGATCCTCATCGAGAGTGACGAAGGTGGGGTACACATGGCAGTCAGCCCCGATCATCTGCGAATAGTCTATTTTCAAGGGCATCCCGAATACGACATCAACAGTCTGCTGAAAGAATACAAGCGCGAGGTCTTGCGCTATCTTAATGATGAGCGCGACGAACCTCCGTTTCCCAAATATTATTTCAATGAGAAGGCGATGACCATCGCCAGCAAATACTTAGGGACGGCACTACACGCCAAAGCTAACGGCGCACCTATACCGGTTTTCCCGGAAGATGAGATTTTGCCTCATATTGACAACACGTGGGGCGATACCGGCAAAGCGATTTTTAATAATTGGCTCGGCTTGGTGTATAAGTACACAGGCTTAGATCGCAAACAACCGTTCTGCGAAGGCATAAACCCTGATAACCCGCTTGGCTTATTGGGGTAGCGTCACCGAATTAATCAACATTATTTTTTAAGGACGATGAGCAATGACTGTACCGTTAAAACGGGCCGATGTGCCCAAAGAGCAAACCTGGAACCGTGAGAGCGTATTTGCCACATGGGATGCGTATCAAGCTGAGTATGATGCAATCGCGGAAGCCCTGCCGGCACTGGCGCAATTCAAAGGGCGTTTGAGCGAATCGCCTCAGGTGCTGGCTGAGTATTTCGCGATATTGTTCCCTTTGCGGCGACGCATCGGGCGTTTGTCGGTTTTTGTTGAGTTGGCGTGTGCCGTCGATACGGCTGATAAGACCGCCAAATCACAGGCAGGGCAATTGCAGGCGCTCTTCGGGCGTATGGCAGGCATAACCGCTTTTGCCAAGCCAGAACTGGCACAGATGGGCGAGACACTGCGCGAGTGGGCGCAATCCGAACCGCGTCTCGCGGACTATCATCATTATTTTGACAACATTTTGCGCCAGCAAGCGCATACCCAATCGCCTGAAGTGGAGCGTTTGCTTGGCATGTTGCAGGATACCTTCAGTGGCCCCTATACCACCTATGGCGAACTGGTCAACACGGACTTAGCCTTTCCGCCTGCCGAAGATAGCGCGGGCAATGCGCACCGCGTCGCGCAGGATATTGTGCCCCCCACAGGCATCAAAGCCAGTGACCGCACGTTGCGTCGTGATGCGTGGCACAAGTTCTGTGATGGGCATCAGCAGTTCGAGAACACGCTCGCCAGCAACCTGATTACTAACATCAAACAGCATGTATTTCTGGCGCGGGCGCGTGGTTATGATACCGTGCTGGAAGCGCAACTAGCGCCGGCGAATTTGTCGGTTGATGTCTTCCATAATCTAGTGAACACTTTTCAGGCAAATCTCGGGGTGTGGCATCGTTACTGGGAAGCTAAGCGCAAAGTCTTGAATGTGGAGCAGATTCAGCCATTTGATATTTGGGCACCGATGACTGACAATCCGGCTCACATCAGTTATCAGCAGGCAATCGATTGGATTGTCGCAGGGCTTGAGCCACTCGGTGATAAGTATGTGAGCGTGTTACGGCGTGGGGCAACGGTCGATCGCTGGGTGGATTACGCGCAAAACGAAGGGCGCACACAGGGTGCGTTCTCTAGCGCCGCTTACGATTGCCCGCCGTTCATCTTCAACACCTTCGACGGCACACTGACCGCGATGAGCGTGCTGGCGCATGAACTCGGTCATTCGATGCACAGCTATTGGATGGATCAGCATCAACCGGAAGTCTATAATGGCTACTTTGCCGAGGGGACATCGGGCGCCATTGCCGAAACTGCCTCCAACTTCCATCAAGTGATGACCCGCGCTCACTTGATGACACTCAACGTCGATGATCGCGACTTTCAACTCTCGCTGATCGAAGAAGCCATGTTCAATTTCCATCGGTACTTCTTCATCATGCCCACACTCGCCCGCCTTGAATACGAGATGTATACGCGGGTTGAGAATGGTCAACCGCTCGATGTGGGTATCATCAACGAGTTGACACAACAGTTCTTCGGAGAAGGTTACGGCGATGCGCTACACGATGACCCGCGCCGTACCGCCACAACCTGGATGCAATTCCAGCATCTCTATATGCCATACTATACCTTCCAATATTCGGTGGGGATCAGTGCCGCTCACGCCTTCGGTGGTAATATCCTCGATGGTCAGGCGAACGCCGCCGAGAATTACCTGAACTTCATTGGGGCAGGGTGGTCACGCTATGCGCCGGATTTGTTTGCGCTCGGTGGCATCGACATGACACAAGCCGCACCCATCGAACGCACCTTCGCGGTGATGGAAGGTATCGTCGAACGGCTCGAATCACTCGCGGAGTGAGCTTAATATCTGCTGAAAATAAAAAGGCATCTCGAACACATGAGATGCCTTTTTTATTATATTTTTGGTGCAGGTGCGCTTATTGACCGGTGCCGACGAAGATCAGCAGTTCGTCCCACGCATCGTTATAGGCTTGTTCAACTTCTTCTGCCGGTTCTTCGATCACGAACAGGTTGGATGCTGAATCTTCATCTGGATAAATGCCGGGGTCTTCCAGATAAGCTGAATCGACCAAACCCTGATCGATTGCCGCCTGATTGGGTGAGGCATAAGCAGTGTAGTTGCTGATGTCTGC
The DNA here is from genome assembly GCA_051117475.1 of Anaerolineae bacterium. Lineage (GTDB taxonomy): Bacteria > Chloroflexota > Anaerolineae > Aggregatilineales > Phototrophicaceae > JAUZRW01. The sequence continues at coordinate 3,581 of JBNPEE010000035.1, forward strand.
GGCAACCTGCGGATCGAGAACATAATCGATAAAGACCATCGCGAGTTCAGGATTCGGTGCATCAGTTGGTACGGCGAGGTTATCTGTCCACAGATTCGCGGCTTCTTCAGGGATTACATAGGCGTAAGTATCACAGTCACACTCGTCTGCAATGGCGAAGATGTCGCCACTGTATTCAACGGTGATGTGTACGTCACCCCGTACCAGCAACTCCTGACCATCATCGGCGGCGATCACCACGACGTTACCGCCATTATCTTGTAGAAACTGGCGAGCTTCTTCGATTTCATCGACATTTTCGGTGTTGGGATCATAGCCGAGGATCGAGAGCGCCACACCGAACATCGCACGGCGATCATCGAGCCACGCTACCGGCCCATCATAGGCGAAGACCTGTTCCCAGGTGGTGATACCATCGGGGATCAGCTCGGTGTTGTAACCGATGCCGACTGTCCCCCATTGGTACGGAACCGAATAGGTGTTATCAGGATCATAAGGTGCGCCGAGCAAGTTCTCGCTCAAATTGCTGAAGTTCGGGATCGCATCGCGATCGAGTTCGATCAGCAAGTCTTCACGCGCCATCACAGCGACGGTGTCGCCACTGGGAACAATAATATCAAAGCCGGGGTTCCCCTGACGGATGCGTGTCAGCATGGATTCATCGCTGTCGTAGGTGCTGTATTCAACGGTCACTCCACACAGGTCCTCAAAGTTGGGGATGGTGTCATCGGCGATATAGGTTGACCAGTTATAGGCGTTCAGCGTTTGTCCTTCGAAGCCTTCGGGGCATGTCCAAGATGTAGCGATTTCTGCCGCTTCAGCGTCAGCATCGTCTGCGGCTTCGGCGTCAGCATCATCTGTGGCTTCGGCTTCCGGTGTTTCTTCCGTTTCTGTGTCCTCAGCGGGGTCGCTGGTATCGGTTACTGTTTCGGTGGTCTCAGCCGGAACTTCTTCCGTCGGCGTGGGTGTTGGATCTTCGGCACAGGCAACCAGTGCGAACATCAACACAAGAAGTAATGTAGAAAGTCGTTTCATTTTGTATACCTCCCGTATACGTGAGACATATATTCATATCAGGCGTTGGTCGCATTTTGACCTTGTAACGCCATTGATATTGCAATCAAGATGGTAGATACCACCAGCATAATGGTTGAGATCGCGTTGATCTCTGGTGTGACGGAGAGCTTAAGCAAACCGTACACGAACAAAGGTAGGGTATCGGTTCCGACACCACTGGTGAAGAAGGTCACCACATAATCATCGAGTGAGAGTGTGAAGGCTAACAACATGCCAGCCACTACGCCCGGTAAAATCAGCGGGAAGGTCACGCGCCAGAAGGTGAGCCAGTTATTTGCCCCGAGATCGCGGGCAGCTTCTTCAAGACGCGGATTCATATCTGCTAGACGTGCACGCACGACAATCGCCACGTAGGCAATGTTGAACGCTACATGCGCGATGATGATTGTCCCGAAGCCCGGCGTTAAACGGATGCCGCTCAGGTCAGACCACCAGCTGAACAACACATTGAAAAAGATTGCTAGGGATACGCCCTGTGTGATTTCAGGAATCACAACAGGTAAAAACAGCACACCGTCGAGAAAGCGTTTGCCGGGGAAGTCGGTTCGGGCTAAGCCTAGCGCGACCATCGTGCCAAATATGGTAGATAAGACAGTTGCTGTTAAGCTCACAATCATACTATTACGCAGCGCATTAATCAATTGGCTAGTTGAAAACCCTACCTCTGTGCCAACAATCCCATCGAAGATATTGGTATACCACTGCAAGGTGAAGCCAGTGAAAACGGATACCGAGCGCGAGGCATTGAACGAGAACAACACGAGAATCAAGATCGGTGCCCACAGGAAGAAGTACGAGAAAACTGGATTGAGCCACAAGCCAATTTTACCAACACGGCGCACCAGCAGATCACGGCGTACTGCATCCTGATCGATAGAGAATTCTTTGCGTTTTTGGAGTTGTGCGTTCATCGGTTTTGGTTGCTCCTTGAGGTGAAGAAGACGTAAAAGATTAAGGCCAGCACGACTAGTCCCATCAGAACGATAGAAAACGCTGAACCACGTGGAATGTTACCGGAACCGATGAACTGGCGCTGAATCATATTGCCGATCATCAGACCACGTGTACCACCGAGTAAATCTGGCGTGACGTAGGCACCAATTGCCGGAATGAACACCAGCGCTGTGCCGGCAATTACCCCCGGTAAGGTCAAGGGGAAAATCACACGCCAAAATGCCGTCCAATCATTTGCACCGAGATCATGCGCGGCCTCTACATAGCGAAAGTTAAAGCGCTCCACCGAGGCGTAGACGGGCAAAACCATGAACGGCAAGAAGCCGTACACCAAACCGATGATCACCGCGAATTCTGTGTTGAGCAAGGTCAACGGTCTATCAATGACGTTCAGCCACTGCAAGAAGCCGTTAAGTGTGCCTTCTTGACCGAGTATGATACGCCAGGCATATGTCCGCACGAGGAAGTTCGTCCAGAAGGGCAAGATCACCAGAAACAAGGATAGCTGGCGGACCCAACTTTTCTGGCGGGTACTGATGAAAAACGCCAACGGATAGCCCACCAATAAACAGATGACTGTTGCGGTCAACGCAATCCGCAAAGAACGAAAGAGAATGATATTGTAACTGCCGAAGAACATGTCTTCATAGCTGCTGGTAGTTAATGGCAAGACTGCCATCCCACCCTGACCACGTGTCATAAAGCTGAACACGAGGATACTCACCAGAGGCAACAAGAAGAACAGCCCCAACCACAATATCGCCGGTAGGGAAAGCAAAAAACCACTCAATTGTGAGCGTTTTTCTTGATTCATTAGGCAACATCCTGACGTTAGTGTGTGATTGTATTTGTAGCGCACTGCGAATATACTAAGATGCAAATGCATGACGTTAATGGTAACGTTTTTTTAGTATAAATACTAAGGTGTTTTCGATGGGTTTTCACCATCAGGTTTCAGCACAATTGACCATACGTAATACGACGAGGGCGGATGCTCCGGGCATCCAGCTAACGATACGGCGGGCATTCGATGTGCCGCTCGATGAAGATTGTGATGACTGTATGGGCCTGGATGCCCTCAGCTTACAGATCAAACGCTTCCCCGAAGGACAATTTGTGGCGGTCTACTGTGAAGGCGATAGCGAACGCATCGTGGGCACGGCGCATACCATGCGCGTCAACCAACCGCCGAGCCCTGCCCCCTGGTTCGATGTGATTGGGTCGCTTGGTATCCGCAATCATGATCCACAGGGCGAATGGCTCTATGGCGTAGAGATGGCGGTACACCCGGATTATCGTCGGCGTGGGATTGGCACAGCGCTCTACGAAGCACGCTTCGATCTCGTACGCCGTCTCAATCTCAAAGGGTGGTATGCTGGCGGCATGTTGATGGGCTACGAAAATTACTGCGATCAGATGAGCATTGCTGAATATGGCGAAGCTGTCCTTAAAGGCGAGATTATCGATCCTACTGTCACCATGCAGAAAAATCGTGGTTTTGAACTGCGAGAACTCATTCTCGACTATATGGAAGAACCTCCGGCCGGCGATGCGGCAATCTTGATTGTCTGGGAAAACCCTGATTACCGTGCCCCTTCCTAGCGGCGCGTCCGCAAGCTCCAATTACGTACACGATCACACTGGAATGAATCATCATGCAAACGACACATATCGCACTCTGTCAGGGGCATTGGACAGGTGACCAGAACAGCACCCGCACGCTTTACCGCGATCTAATTGCCGAAGCGGCGGCAACCGGCGCGACGCTCGTCTGCTTGCCGGAGTTCAGCTTATTGCCGTATTTTCCCGGTATCCGCGATAATCCTGAAAAAGAGCAGTGGGAAGAGACACTCACGGACGGCGTTACCGCACAGTTCTGCCGTGAACAAGCCGCCGCGCATCAGATCACGCTGATTGCCAGCATCTTTGAACGCGAAAATGATCAGTTCTGGGATACTGCCGTGATCTATGACGCGCACGGTCATCTGACGCATTACACGCGCAAGGTACACATCCCCGCTGGTGAGGGCTACCACGAAACGGACTATTTCGACGGCTATCATACCTATCCAGTGCATGATATTGGCACTGCACAGCTTGCCGCGCCCACCTGCTATGATCAGTGGTTCCCTGAATTGGCGCGGATTTATGCGCTCAATGGTGCTGAGTTGATTTACTACCCGACAGCCATCGGTAGCGAACCCACTGCGCCGGAATTCGATAGCCGTGATGCATGGCAAACAGTCATGCGCGGTCATGCAGTGGCGAACGGTCTATTCATCGCCGCTTGCAATCGCGTCGGCAGTGAGAACGGGGTGACCTTCTATGGCAGCAGTTTCATCTGTGATCCGACAGGGCATATCCTCGCACAAGCTAGCCGCGATCAAGATGAGGTGATTGATGCAGTGCTTGATCCTGCTGTGCGTGAACAGTACATCAACCTGTTCCCGCTGATTCATCAGCGTCGTCCACAACACTATCAGCGTTTGCTGGACAACAGCGATTCGCCACCGCCGGCACGCTGGCAAGATGAACTCTAACTCGCAATGCGTGTGCTTGTTGCAGGCGAAAATGCCTGTACCGCGTTAAGATTATCTGTGTATAGCCATTCATCAAACTGATTATTGATTGAACTCGATTGAAAACTAAGGAAAGACAATCATGGGAAGTATTAATCTGGTCACCGAGGTGCCGGGGCCGAACTCACTGGCGATGATCGCCCGCCGCGAAGCCGCCACCCCTCGCGGAGCCTCCAAACTGACGCAGTTGGGTATCGCTAGCGGAGAGGGATCGGTAGTGCAAGATGTCGATGGTAACCAGCTTTTAGACTTTGCTGGCGGAATTGGCGTGCTGGCGACGGGGCATTGCCCGCCTCAAGTGGTAGCGGCATTACAAGCACAAGCCGAACAACTCATCCACATGTGCGCGATAGTCGGCACCTATGAGCCGTTCGTGCGTGTCGCCGAACTGCTCAACGAGATCACGCCCGGCGATCATGCTAAAAAGACCGTCTTGCTCAACAGTGGCGCGGAAGCCGTCGAAGCGGCAGTCAAGATTGCCCGTTCCTACACGGGACGACAGGCAATCATCGTCTTTGAGGGCGCGTATCACGGGCGCAGTAACATGACGATGGCGATGACCAGCAAATATGCGCTCTTCAAGAAAGGTTTTGGCCCATTCGCTCCGGAAGTCTACCGTCTACCGTATCCCAATCCTTACCGCACGCCACAGGGTATGAGCGAAGCCGATTATGTGCAACATGTCGTCGCCCAACTGGAAAATGCGCTGATCGCTTATGTGGATCCATCAGCCGTTGCTGCGGTTGTGATTGAACCCGTACAGGGGGAGGGCGGTTTCATTCCCACGCCTGCACCCTTCTTGCACCGCATCCGCGAGCTGTGCGATGAACACGGCATCGTGATGGTTGCCGATGAAATTCAGTGTGGCTTCGGGCGCACCGGTCACCTGTTCGCCTGTGAACATTATGGCATCGTGCCGGATCTCATCACTACTGCCAAATCACTGGCGGCAGGGATGCCTCTTGCGGCGGTCACGGGCAAAGCCGAGATGATGGATGCCCCGCATCCGGGCGGTTTAGGTGGCACGTATAGCGGTAACCCGCTCGCCTGTGTGGCCGCCATCGAAGCGATTGAGATGATCCGCCAACCGGCCTTCTTAGAACGTGCCCGTGCCGTTGGTGAGCGCATTCGCGGACATTTAGAGCAGATCATGGCGGATAACCCTATTGTGGGCGATGTGCGCGGGTTGGGTTCAATGTTGGCGATGGAATTGGTGCATGATCGCCACAGCAAAAACCCTGCCGCCTCTGAAACGTCGCAGGTCAACGCGGAGACACTCAAGCGCGGTGTGATTACTATCCGTGCGGGGTTATATAGTAACTGTGTGCGCTTCTTGCCTCCATTGAATATCACCGATGAACAAATTGATGAGGGCATGGCAGTCGTCGCGGAAGCGGTGCGTGTGGTCAACACTCAACATGCTCAAACACCTGTTCAAGCCTGATCTTGCCTATGCCTCTGATTGGTGCATCAGGGGCGTATCCTGTACTGTACTCGCTAATAGAGGGAGAATCACATGTCTGATGATACAATGACCCGCACGCAACCCCCTAAACCACCCGAACGCGATACCAATCAGCAACCTAAGACGATGGGTAATACTCGCCCCAAAGAGAGCCGCTTCGAGTGGTTTCGCCAATTCCCTCAATTGACCTTTCCCTCACATCCTGAAGATGATTTTGTCCTCATCGGCGATGAGGATTTGCAAGACTTATTGAAGCGGTATAATATCGTGCCGGATTCGCCAGCAGCGTTGCGCGTCAAAGCGGATATTGACTGGCTCAATGCCGAGTTGATGCCCCTCTTTCGTGAACGCGATCATGTCGCCAAGCGCGAACAAAACCGTTACCGGCAGTATCAACTGGGCTTCTTGATTCTGGCGACTGCCGCGACAATCGTCGGATCGTTTCAGGTTTGGGCTTTACAGAGCGCTCCGCAAGCCATTTTGTTCTTCGGCGTGACCGAAACCTTCATCGCTTTATTGACGACCTTTCTTGCCACGCTGATGGGCAACCGTCAACCGCTCGCTGAATGGCTCGAAAATCGTCGCCTGACCGAGCAATTACGCCGTGAGTATTACCGCTATCTGACCGATTTACCCCCTTATGATGATTTAGACGGGGTTGATCGCAAGACACGCCTGGCTCGCCGTGCCGCCGCTATCAACAACCGCAAAGATCCCGACATTATTAATTAAGGAACTTATCATGGCTAAACTGAATAAGTCGGATTTCAAGATCCGCTACGAATTGTTTGATAAATACGCGCTCAAAGATCAGGAAGTGTATTACAGCAAGTCGATACGGCGTAGTGACCGCGCCTCCCAACAGGTGAATTTCATCCGCGCCGTGCTAGCTTTACTGACCGGTACGGCGTCGGCGCTGGCGGCGGCAGTCGCACAAGCTTATATTGTCGGGGAATGCCAACCGGAGGCGTTTTGTAACAATATGGAATCGCTGGTGATATTTTTAGTGATTATGAGCATCTTACTGCCGGCGGTGGGTGGTTTCTTCTCCTCATTGGCAGATCTCTATCAGTGGGAGCGTCTCTCGACAATTTACGATTCAGCCAAGCGTAATCTGGTCGTAGCTGATGCCATGTCTCCGCTGGATGATGCGGAATTTGAGCAATACGTCACCAACTATAACGCCTACGTGAGTGGCACTCTACAGGTGATGAGCGATGAGACGGCACAATGGGGGCAAGCGATCCACGAACCTGAACAGACCACGCGCTTCATTGATGAAGCACGTAAACGGGCAGAGCGCTACGACGGCGATGCCAACTCATGGCGCGATCTCGGCTTCGTTGATGAAGATAGCGAGAGCAATCCCAACGATACACCCACAACCCCAACGACTTGATGCAAGGATCACAGGCGAGCTGTCACGCTCGCCTGATGCGCTCACTCTCGACAGCGCACCGGACGCTCATCCGCTTGATCGACATCCAGTTCGATGCCGAAATAAGGCGACGGATCAAGCGTGTTTTCCAACAATGCCTCATTGCGGAAACTGCCGTCGGGGTTGCTGGTGACAATGCTCATGTGCAGATGTATTGCCACCGGCAAGCCCGGACTGTATGCGCCCTGATACCCGATCAGCGTGCCCTGTGTGATCGGCACAGCATACGTGCCCTGTGGATAATCTTCAACGATGAACGAGCGTTGCCCATCGCGCGATGCCATGTGCGTGTAATACGTCCAGATGGTGCGCCCCTCTTGTAGCGGATCATCATGGCGGATAATGATCGTACTCTGCCAATCATCGAGGCGCGTCAACCAACCGTCATAGGCGGCGTAAATCGCTACAGTGCCTTCTGCACGCCCTCCAAAAATATCAATGCCTGTGTGACGGCGTAGTGGGGTATAAGGGGCGGCATCATCGCGCCAAAGCAAACCGATAAAGCCATCGCTAGGGATGATGAAGGGTGCATCACCACAGCGCGTCAGGGCGGTGCTGTTGAGATCCGCATTAGTAGTTGGATTGCTCAGATATTGGCGAATGCTATCGTTACTATCACTGCGCCAGAACAGCCATTGTGCCAGCGCCACCAACCCGATCACGAGCGCCCCCGCACCCAAACCAATCACCCACTTGAAACCACGTCGCATCATGCTTTATTATCCTGTTGCTATCGATCATGCGCTCCTGATGATAGAGGCGTATCGCTCCAGACACAAGCGCAAAGCCTTAACATAAGTCCCCAAATTATACCTTAGATGCATCGGGGCTTTCTGCTACACTTTGCACTGATTGTTTACGTTTTAAAGGATAGATGTATGAGATATAGATTAGGGTTACTTGTGGCGATATTGTTGATCGCCGTGCCAACTTTTGCACAGGATGAAGCAGTTGCTTTCACCGGCACGCCGGCAGATATTTGTGATACGACTACGCCTGCAGAAGAACCGCAAACACGCGAGTTCGAGCAACCGGATATGATACTGGAAGATGATGTTGATTATCGCGCTGTCTTGTGCACGTCAGCAGGCCCCATTTACGTTGACCTCTACGAAGATTTTGCCCCGTTGACGGTCAATAACTTCGTGTTTTTAGCAGAACAAGATTACTTTAACAACACCATCTTTCATCGTGTGATTGAAGATTTCATGGCGCAAGCAGGTGATCCAACAGGCACGGGCACCGGTGGCCCCGGTTATCAATTCGCAGATGAGATCGTGGGCTTTCTGAACTTTGACCGCCCCGGCTTGCTGGCGATGGCTAATGCGGGTCCCGGCACCAATGGCAGTCAGTTCTTCATCACCACCGCCGAAACCCCGTGGTTGAACGGCGCACACACCATCTATGGTGAAGTGCTGGAAGGACAGAGCGGAACCGTCGATAATATCCTCCTGCGTGATCCAGAATCAGGCGGAGATGCGACTACCCTCGATTCAGTCGTGATTATCCGTGAGCCGGATAACGTAGAGACAACCTTTGAAGAAACCGCTACTACTGCCACCGTCGAAGAAGTCGTCGCTGGTCTGGATCAATTGTCCAATGAGGGCGTGTTACCACCAGATATTGCCTTCAGCGGTGCTGAGACACTGACCACTGATGAAGTTGTTGAACGCGCACCGGAGAACCTGACAGATGATTATGCCGCGTTCCTCGATACTTACGGGCATGATTACCGCGTCAGTGGTACGCTCAACAATGCCGACTGCAACCCCGATTATTTCTTCAACGCGATGTCTTATAGTGTCGATGCTTTCGCCAGCAGTGCTGATGCCAGCGACGCGCTCGCTGATGGTTTCTTGACGGAATACTATACCACTACGGATTACACCGTGATTGAAACGCCGGACTTCGTCAATTATCAGGCATATCGCTCATCGCTTGAGTTGTGTAATGCCGAAGGAATTGTGATTGCGGTGGAATTACAACGCGGGCGTTATATCGCCAATGTCAGCGTGGTCTTTGCAGCAGATATGCTCGATAACTTCAACGAGGCGCAATTGGCAACTGTGGCGGCATCCAATGTCGCGCAATTGCTGGAGTTTGGTCTCGCTGATGTCTACCGCGCAGAACTGCGTTAAAGTCACTCAAGCAGGTTAACTAACGTACGGGGCAGTTGATATGCATATTAACTGCCCCGTTTGCGTTTAGCTTTTTTCGACGTTCACCACGCCATAAAACGCAACGTGATCTTTGATCTCTTTTGCCGCGTCTTTAGGCTCTGGATAATACCAGGCGGCCGCACTCTTGGTCTCACCATTGACCGTCACATCATAATAACTGGCAACACCCTTCCATGGGCAGGTGGTGTGTTTGCTGTTGTCAGAGAAGTAATCTTTGTTGACGGATTCTGGCGGAAAATAGTGATTGCCCTCAACCATGACAGTATTATCACTCTCTGCCAGTACCACGCCGTTCAAAATTGCTTTGACCATTTGTATGGCTCCTCATCAATGTTTACATACATTTATTCAGATATACTTTAGCACCCAATTATTACCAAAGATTATCAGATACTTATCTGAGGTCTACGACCCAATTGTCAGAAGATGGGACGCTCATTTTCTTGTCTCACTTGTCGTTAAAATCCGCAATAGATCGATGATTCAGCATAATTGTATGATGAAAAGCGCTACCACGAAGACTGCCAAGCACGAAAAGAAGAGCAGCAGCAGGTTTTTTTCTTCGTGTTTTCAGGGTCTTTGTGGTGAAAAATTTGTCGCGTCTCAGTCTATGCTAGGAGTGGATGTGCAGACAACTTGTGCAGGTTAAATTGACAAGTATTTCGTAGTCCCGCTTATCTGGTGGTGATAGCGTCCGCGCATCGAATCCGATACACTCAAGCCATTATGAACGGTGAATAATATGGAGCGCAACCTATGCCTGCCAGCCTTGAATATATTCTTGGTGATTCGCACACAGTCGATCAAACACACCTGAGCGGTAATCCGCCCAAGGGGAGTTTGCCTTTAACTGAAGATGACTTGCTCAACCAACCGAGTGGCAACCTATTCGCCATGACGCAAAACGTCGGCATGGGCTGGAACCCTGCTGATTTAGGCAAGCCCGAATACCTGATTATCAGCACACAGGGCGGGTTACGCGCCGAGGATGGCACGCCAATTGCGCTCGGTTATCATACCGGACATTGGGAGATCGGGTTGCTGGTACGCGCCGCCGCCGAGACCTTTCGTACAGAAGGGGCAATCCCGTTTTCGGCGACAGTCAGTGATCCCTGCGATGGTCGTACACAGGGCACAGTCGGTATGTTTGATAGCCTGCCATATCGCAACGATGCGGCGCAAGTGATGCGTCGTCTGGTACGCTCCTTGCCCACGCGCACCGGCGTGATGGGTATCGCTACCTGTGATAAAGGCTTGCCCGCTACCATGCAGGCGTTAGCGGGCAGTGCGGGTTTGCCGGCGATTGTTGTCCCCGGCGGGGTGACCTTGCCGGCACAGGGTGCGGAAGATGCCGGCACGGTACAGACCATTGGCGCACGTTTCGCCCATGATATGATCTCGCTCGATTATGCCGCGTCAATGGGCTGTCGTGCCTGTGGTTCGGCGGGTGGTGGGTGTCAGTTTTTGGGGACTGCTGCCACCGCGCAAGTCGTCGCCGAGGCGTTCGGGATGGCGTTACCCCATAGTGCACTCAGCCCATCGGGCGAGCCGATCTGGTTGGATATGGCGCAACGCTCGGCACTCGCACTGATGCGCCTTGCCCATGAGGGCATCACTTTAGCCGACATCCTGACCCCGCACGCGCTGGAAAATGCAATGCTCTTGCACGCAGCGTTTGGTGGCTCGACTAACTTACTCTTACACATTCCCGCGATTGCACACGCCGCCAGCTTAGCTCAACCTACTGTCACCGATTGGCAAGCGATCAACCGCACCACGCCGCGCCTCGTCGATGCCTTACCCAACGGGCCGCGCAATCATCCGACTGTGCAGGTGTTTATGGCGGGTGGTGTGCCGGAGGTCATGCTCCATTTGCGCGAGATGGGCTTGCTCCATACTGATGTGCTGACTGCAAGTGGTGCAACGCTCGATACGGTGCTGGATTGGTGGCAGGATAGCGAACGCCGGCAAGCGGTGCGGGCACGCCTCGCCAGTGCCGGACAGATCGACCCCGATCAGGTCATCATGGACGCCGATCGGGCGCGTCAGGCGGGCTTGACCAGCACAGTGATCTTCCCCACAGGCAATATTGCCCCCGAAGGCGCAGTCATCAAGGCAACAGCGATTGATTCCGCTGTGATCGACGCGGACAACTGCTATCACCATACCGGACGCGCCCGCGTGTTCACCTCCGAGCGTGAAGCAGTACGGGCGATCAAAGGCTTGACGGATCATCCGGTACAGGCGCATGATGTGCTGGTGTTGATTGGCGGTGGCCCGTTAGGAACGGGCATGGAGGAGACTTATCAGGTGACAGCCGCGCTCAAATATATCCCGTGGGGTAAGACGGTGCCGGTGCTGACTGATGCACGTTTTTCTGGCGTTTCGACGGGGGCATGTGTCGGGCATATCGGCCCCGAGGCGCTCGCCGGCGGAGCAATTGGCAAGGTACGCGATGGCGATACCATCCGCATCACGATTGACCGCGAGCAACTGACAGGCACGATTGATCTCGTGCAGGCAGTGGATGGGGTCGATTTTACCACGCGCCCGCCACACCCTGATCTCGCCCCGCATCCCGATTTGCCCGCCGATACGCGCCTGTGGGCGGCATTGCAACGGGCAAGTGGAGGCACGTGGGCAGGGGCGGTCTACGATGTGGAGCGCATTATCGAAGTGATCGACGCGGGTTTGCAGGCACTTGCTACAGCCGATACGCTCAACGGGTGATGGTGACTTTTGACAAGCCACGCGGCTCATCAATCTTGTGCCCTTTTGCCGATGCCAGATGATAGGCAAACAACTGGCCGGGGATCACTGCACAAATCGGACTAAGCCATTCCGGCGTGCCTTCTGGCAAGCGCACATAGCGCGTCCCTAACTGGCAGGCACGCTCATCATCGCTGAACACGATGCACTCTGCGCCCCGTTCGTTGAGCTTCTGGAGCAGGTCTATCATCAGGGGTAGAGTCTTGCCGGATGGTGCAACCACCATCACGGGGAAGCCCTGCGAGATGATCGCAATCGGACCATGACGAAAATCGGCTTCGCTATATTCTTCGCTGACGATATAGCACAGTTCTTTGATCTTGAGCGCGATCTCAAAGGCAGTGCTGTAGTTCAATCCGCGCCCGATCAATGCGATACGTTCGATATAGCGATAACGCTCAACCCACGCACCCATTTCGGCAGACGCAGTCAACATCTCCTCGATCATCTGTGGCAAGCGCGTGATGGTGTTCAGTTTTTCTTGATTTTGTGTGAGGTGTGCCACCAACAGCGCCAGCGCGGTCAATTGTGCGGTGTAGGTCTTGGTGGCGGCAACGCTCTTCTCTTCTTCAGCCCGTAGATCAATGTGATGTTCGGCTTCTTGCGCGAGGGGCGAACCACTATCATTGGTGATGCCTAGCGTGATCGCACCCTGTGCGCGGGCATCGGTTACAATCTGGCGCACATCTTCAGAATGTCCGGATTGCGAGATGCCGATCACCAGCGCCCGTTTCATCTTGATATTTGCGCCGTAGAGCGTGTGTACCGACGGTGTCGCCAGTGAAACTAGTAAATTAGCTTCGATGCCCAGCAGATATTGAGCATAGCGTGCCGCGTTATCCGATGTGCCCCGCGCCGCAATCAGCACATAAGCGGGATCAAATTGACGGATGGCTTCGGCAATACGGGCGACGTTAGCGTTTTCTTGCTTTAGGAAACGCGCAATGACCGCCGGTTGTTCGTGAATTTCTTGTTGTAAGAACGACATAATTCCCTCTCATGTGCCTGTTGTACGGGTAGTTAACCGCTTTGTGTGTGATCAGTCAGGGCTAATTTTGCTAGCAATGCCGCGCCGATTACCGGTTCGTGACGCGGTTGAGGCAGGCGTTCCATGCCGAGTTGTACCATCAAACGTTTGCTGAGGATGGTCTCGTTAGCGAGCAAGCCTCCTGCAAAAATGATTGGTGGGTGTTGCAGTGCCAGACGTTCGATCAGCACGGTTTTGATCTGTACCAGCGCGTCTACCCCTTGGTTAATGATCGCCAGCGCTTCATTGTCGCCGGCTTCGGCAGATTGTAGCACTATCGGCGCGAGTGTTGCCACTGTCCGCACGGGATTATCGGTTTGCACGTATACCCAATCAATTAGATGCAGTGCGCCCTGTGAAGCAATGTGGTCAGCGATGCGTTGTGCGAAAGGCGAATAGGGCAGACCTTGATCGCGATAATGGGTCAGGTTTTTGAGAGCTTGCACGCCCATCCAATAACCACTGCCTTCATCGCCCAGCAAATACCCCCAACCCCCAACCTGTAAGGTTTCACCGTTACGACCGATGCCAAAGCCGACACTGCCTGTTCCGGCTAGCAAGAGCAAGCCGTAGCGTTCGCCTGTGCCACCGACGAGCGCAATCTCATTATCTGAAGCAGGTGCAATGATGCTATCGGGCAGAATGGTACTGACCGTCTCGCGCAACCATGCTTTAGCATGAGCGACGGATGCCCCCGCAATGCCGATACCGACCGCATCGATGCTTTCCAGTTGGGCTTGTGCCAGTGCTTCGCGGATCGCATCCTGTATCAATACGGCAGCTTGTTCGCGCCCTGCGGTGTTGGGATTTGCCGCGCCACGCATCACGCGCACTAGTTCGTTTAAGTGTTCATCGGTGATGACGACGCGCAGGTTACTACCACCGCCATCAATGCCTAACAATCGCATGATTCACCTTTGTTCTGTCTGTTTACAATTTTACGAGCTATCGCGCACGATCAGTTCAGTGTTAAGCCAGGTCACGCCCTGCATTTGCATCCCATCAATCTGACCGAGCAACTGCCGCGCCGCCCGCCGCCCGATTTCAACTACATCAGAACCGACGACGGTCAGCCCCATCTGTTGTGCATCAGGACTATCCCCGAATGCCACCACCGAGACATTCTCTGGCATGCGCACCCCCATCGCCCGTAACACATCGAGTACCGCACAGCCCATCATGTAATCGGCGGCAATCACCGCGTCGAAGGGGTCACCGCGCTCGATGAAATCATACATGGCGTTGGCGGCGGTCACTGGATCAAAAGCCCCATTGAGTTGATAATGATCTGGTGTCATCAGATCATAGCGCATTAACCCTTGTTGGAACACCTGATCACGCTGGATACCATCGTGCTGATTCATATCACCCCGGATGAACACGATCTGTCGCCGTTGCCGATCTCGCACCACATGATCGACGAGCGTTAACATGCCTTCGACGTTGTTCTGGATGACAGCCGCAATTGGTAGCCGGGGTTCACGGTGACTGACTAGCGTCACAGGTTTGCCGGAATCAATCAGGGCTTGTAATTGCTGGCGCGATAGCACGTTGGCGATCACTAATACGCCATCGAGCGCATCCATATCCAGCTGAATGGGGCGCGGGTTGTGTGGGTCTTCAGCGATTGAATCGACTTCTACTGTGTGACTATAATGCATGATGTCCGTCACGCCCTGAATAATATCGCGCTGGAAAATGTGCCGTTCGTTGTTGGTGATGATGCCTATCGCGTTCATAAGATGCCTAACTCCTCTTGAATGGCAAACACAACCGCACCCTGCATCCGCAGATAGTTCGATTGTGCGAGAGTTAACTGGACGTTGTGTGTGGTCAGCGTGTGTGACTGCGCACTCAAAATGTGTGCTGTTTCGTCGAGTAAGCGTTGACCAAGTGCGCTCAATGTGCCAGTCAGCACAATCTCTGAAGGACGCATCAAGCCGATGATCCAGCGATAAAGATAGGCGAGGTTGTGTGCGATGCGCGTCTGGAGCGTGATCGCTTCGGCGTACTCCAGCAAGACCGCCCGCCGTAACATCAGCAGATCATTGGCGTGTTGTGTGAGTACGCTCTGCGGATTTTTATCGTCGATAGTGGGCATCAAGGTCGCTAATTCAGGGGTGCGTAATGTGCCGAGTGTATCGCCGGTTGTCGGTACAACTAAGTCATCAATATCGCCCCCATGCTGATAGACATCCCCGCCGAAGGTACTGCCGATTTCAATTGTCTCATCGACTGCAACCATCACCAGTTGATTGGGTGCTTGTTCGCTCTGCTTGAATTGCATACGGGTGATGAGGGCGGTATTGTTGTCGATGTAGCAGGGTAGGTCATAGCGTTCGCTGATGCGTGTTGCTAGCGACACGTTCTCCCATTCGAGGGAGCGTGAGCGTATGACCGTGCTGTGATCGTCGCTGACGATGCCGGGCACACCGATAGCAATGCACAGCAGTTGGGCGTCTTTCTGTACGATCAGCGCGTTGATGGTGTGTTCAATCGCTTGAATGACGTTATCGCCCTGTGCGATGTAATTATGATGACGGGCGATTATCGTGCCATCCAGATAGGATAAGCCAGCGATGATCTCATCGCGCTTGACTGAGACACCGATCACCTGACGGGCACGGGGCATGAAACGTAAAATGGTCGGGCGCTTGCCACCGCTACTGCTCGATGTGCCAAACCCATCTTCCGTGACATAACCCATGTCTAGCAATTCGCGCACAATGTTGCCGATGGTGGGCTTAGTCAAACCAGTTTCGACAGCCAGCGCCGCCCGATTATCTGCGACATCTTCGAATAAAGCACGCATTACCAATCGGCGGTTATGCCGTTTGAAATCCGCGCGGGTCACTTTGTTCATAGAGTTTTCTTTTCGGTACAAATTAATATTAAGATGCCATGATCTGCATCGTGGATGTGCTATGTCTATTATATAACAGATTCAATTACATCATTAATGGCCGTTTTGTGCGGTGTGTATGTCCAGTTCATGCAAAAGAGGCTTGTATTCCATACTTAGAGAAAAATGTGTTATGAGCTATATGTCTGTTGTAGAGGGCGATCTGCTTGTCGTAGAGTGTCGGCTTAATTCAAGCAATAGGGCGTTATGTACTGAGATGAAATACACCCTTTTTGTGAGAGTTGTCTTTCAGAGGCTATTCTGCATCAAGGCGGCACAGCTGTTTTCTTACGGGTCAACAGGGGATGACTGACCGATCATCCCCTGTTGACGATTACAGCACCAGTTCTGCCATCAGGCGAATCGCTTCGATGTCGAATGTTTGCACGTTGAGCGTGGTCACGTCGCTCTCTTTCCATAACTGAACTCGATCACGGATGCGATCACGCGAGCCAACCAGTGCAACGGCATCGATCAGTTCATTGGGCACCGCGACCATCGCCTCTGCCTTCTTACCCGCTAAATATAAATCCTGAATAGTGTTCGCAGAGTCTTCAAAGCCATAGCGTACCGCCAGATCATGATAGAAATTTTTGCCCTTTGCGCCCATTCCACCCACATAGAGCGCCAACATCGGACGTACCATATTCCGCGCTGTCTCTAAATCGTCATCCAACGCCACATAAACTGACGGTGCGATATCAAAGTTAGCGATGCTCTTACCGTTGCTTGCATCGGCGAAACCGGCTTCCACCTGTTCCTGAAAATACTCAGGGTAACGCTCCGGCGCGAAGAAGATCGGCAACCAACCATCGGCGATTTCGGCAGTCAACTGCACATTTTTGGGGCCGATTGATGCGATATAAATGGGTAAGTCAGCGCGTCCGTGTAAGATGCTCTTGAGGGGTTTGCCTAAGCCGGTGGCGTCGTCGCCATCGTAGGGAATGACATAGTGCTTGCCGTCGTGGGTCAGGGCTTGCTCACGGGCGAAGATCGTGCGCAGAATCTCGACATATTCTCGCGTTTTACCGAGTGGCTTGCCATACGGTTGACCATGCCAACCTTCGACCACCTGTGGCCCCGATAAACCCAGACCAAGCAACATACGCCCGCCACTGAGTTGATCGAGTGTCATAGCAGTCATGGCGGTCATGGCAGGGGTACGGGCGGGCATCTGCATGATTGCGGAGCCTAGCTTGATCTGTTGCGTTTGTGCGCCAATCCACGCCAGCGGTGTGACCGCATCACTGCCGTATGCTTCGGACGTCCAGACTGAATGATAGCCGAGCCGATCCGCTTCCAAGATCAAGTCCATCGGCAGCTGCATCTGTGCCCCAGAATATCCAACTACTAAACCAAGTCGCATGAAGAACTCCCAAGAATATTAATTAAATCGAAATTTGATTAAACAGAGTGTGACACATCTATCTGTAAAATACAAGCACATCAGGTCATCGACAGCGTGCCCAGCATCGCCTCCAGCGCGTCAAGATCAACACGTATATTCAACCCTTCAGCATCGCCGACGATATAGCCATACGTGAAGCCATAGCCACTCGCCAGACGATAAAAACACAGGTTGATATACGATGGCTCGAAGAACTCCAACAGGGTGATTTGCTCGCTGTGTATACAGTTGGCGAAGCCCGCACCATGTGCCCCGACAACCACCTGTGCCTGTTGAAAGAGCGCCATCTGTTGTGCCAGTGATAAATCTTCGAGGGCATAGGTGACGAAGCCATGACGCGCTAATAACGCGTTGACCGCATCCTCGTTGGTCACCCGTCGGCGCGTACTGGCTTGACGGGTGATGTAGATACGCGGGCTATCGTAGATCGGTAACGGCGCGAGTCGTTCGCTCAAATAGGCGCTGATCGCGCGCATCATGCGCGGTGATGGGATGCCTGTGCCGTGTATCGCGCCGGGTAGCAAGAGTGTCTGGGCACTCCCGCGCGTATCTTGCCACAGTCGCACATCACGCACGCCGAATAAAGCCAGTGTTTGACGGGCGAAATCTGGTAGGGGCGCACTGACTAGCACCGGCAGATCTGGCTCGTCTAGTTGTTGCCACAACCACAGGCGCGGAAGGCTCTCCATCATCCAATGGTAATAAGCATTGCCGAAATAATTGGCTAGCACGAATACGCGCTGATAGTGGGTGTGATGTGTCAGTTGGTGTAGGCACTCTTGCACGCTCTGCGGGTAGTGGATGCGTCCGCTAGAGATAACGTCCCGATAGGGCAGGTGATTGAATAGCGCATCGGCGATGATCTGACCGTCGGCAGTGGTCACCAGCGCATGTCGTCCGCGTAGTTGTCCATCGTCGATGTGTAAAACCGTTGGTGCGGGGTAGCTGTGTGTGCCGAGCATCGTCTGGTATTCGGGTAAGAGGGTGCCCTGATAAGAGGGTGGGTTGTAAGTGATGTGTTCCGCTGTGCCGAACGTTTCGGCGGTCAGTGCAGGATGTTCGATGTAGCGAGTACGTTCCAGTACAGGCAAACGGCGCACCGGGGCAGAACTGATCTGATCCAACCAGCGAAGCAGGCGTTGACGCATAGTGGTGGGGTCTCCGGTGCGTTGGCTCAGGGAATGGCGACGATCATCAGAAAGTGCCCCATGCGGATTTGATCGGATGATTCGAGCGGGTAGCGTTCAAAGGGACGCAAGCGTGAGCTATTGAGGAATGTGCCGTTGGTGCTGTCCAGATCGGCTAAATAATACAGCCCCATATCATAAATGATCTCGGCATGTTCGCGCGAGACACCTAGCATCCAGCCATATTGCTCTGAGACGTTCACATCTAAGCTGATGCCTTCCCCCCCGCGACCAATGACCAAGCGTTCCGGATTGAAGAATACCAGCGGTTCGACTTCTTGTGGGATATACAGGCGGATAGTGCGCCGTTGACCGGGCATCGCCGGGCGGGTATCCATCTCCGAGAAGCGCGATACGGTGTCTTCAAACTCAAAATCGGTTGAGAGGTTCTGTGTCTCAAAAGAATCGCCGAGTTCGAACTCAGGTTTATCTTGTTGTGGTGATTGATCGCTCATTGGCTTGTGCTTTCGGCTTATTAGCTAACATCACAAATCGTCGTAAGTCAATTATGTGCTATTTGCTGGCTTGTCGTCAAGAAATGTGAATGGATTCAGGTTGACAGAAAATGTCCTGTTAAAGTTATTCGATAGAATGCCATCCGTAAAAACCCTCAAACATTTATTCTGGTATCGTTGATATGGAATGCATATAATTGTCATACAGAGTTTTTATAATCCGCTATACTGAGGAGATAATAAGTCTAACAGTATGCTTGCAGGGGGAGGTCTAGGCTATGAGCAATATCACGAATTGGGATCAGCCTCAAACACGCATCACTTTGATTTACGTGCTGGTTGCGTCGATCTGGATTTTGTTCTCGGATGCAATCTTACATTCGTTAGGCATTCGAGAGAGTTTAATCCCCGGTTTGAGCATCATCAAGGGCTTGGTATTTGTCCTGGTGACAGGCACGATCTTATATGTGCAATTGCATCGTGAATTTCAGTTGCGCTATCAGCTCGAACAAGCTTTACGTACACGAGTGGAACACGCGCGTCAATCGCAATCGGCGCTAGAAGCCAGCGAGAAACGCCTGCGTAAAGCGGTTGAAAATGCGCCCCTGCCAATCATAATCTTTGCCGAAGATGGCGAGATACTCACACTCAGCGAGGCGTGGTTGGAGATTACCGGTTATAGTCGTGAGCAACTGGCTACGATCGAAGATTGGACGGCACTCGCTTATGGTGACCGTCAACAGACCATACGTGAGCGTATTGAGCGTCTATTCACCCTCGATCATCGCGTTGATGAGGGTGCATTTGAGATCACCTGTCAGGATGGCAGTCAATGCATCTGGGAATTTAGCTCCACGCATCTGGGTGAACTCGCTGATCGGCGACAGGTCGCTATCAGCATTGCGGTCGATACCACTGAAGCGCGTCGGATGCGTGACGAACGCCACCAAACTAATCAATTCCTTAATACCTTAATTGAAGCCTCGCCATTAGGCATTGTGATGTTTGACCGTGACGGCATTGTCCAACTGTGGAATCCGGCGATGACGGACTTGCTCGGATGGCAAGCGAGCGAGGCAATCGGTCATCACGTGCCTTTCGTCCGCGAGCAAGACATGCCACAGTTTGAACATTTGCGTGGGCGCGTGGCACAGGGCGAGATATTCAACGGCATAGACGTACAGCGCCAACGCAAAGATGGCACGGTGATCGATATGAGCATCTCAGCCGGCCCCCTCTATGACTTACAAGGGGCGTTTAGCGGTGTGGTGGGTATTATCAAGGATATTAGAGAACGTAAGCAGATGGAAAACGCGCTACGCGAGAGCGAAACGCGCTTCCGGCAAATGGCAGAGAACATCAGCGAGGTGTTTTATCTGCGCGATGCAATCACAGGGCAGATGCTCTATATCAGTCCAGCCTATGCCGATATCTGGGGGCGCAGTTGCGAGAGTCTCTATGAGCACCCGCGTTCATTCTTCGAGTCGATCCATCCTGACGATCAGGAACGGGTGCAGACAACCTTTAAACAACAACATGCTGGCAAACCTGTTGAGGTCAGTTACCGCGTGATTCGCCCCGATCAGAGTGTGCGCTGGGTGCGTTCGCAGTCTTTCCCGATTGCTGACAAGAATGGTCAGGTGATACGGGTGGCAGGCATCGCCGGGGATATCACCGAGCGCGTGCGCTATGAGCGACAACTCAACCGTCTCTCACAAAGGCTAATGACCGTGCTGGACGACGAACGCGCCCGCATTGCCCGCGAACTGCACGATCAGGTCGGGCAACAACTGACCGGTTTAAGTCTCAATCTGTCGGTGATCGGCGTACAATGCAGTGCGGAGCATCCGATACAGGCATTGCTGGATGATTCCACCGAGCTAATCGGCAACATCATCGAGCATATCCGTTACATCATTGCCGATCTACGCCCCCTGGTGTTGGATGATATGGGACTTGGCGCAGGTTTACGCTGGTATTGTGAAAAATTTTCACGACGCGCCCAAATTTCTGTACACCTCAATCTGCCGGAGGATAACCTCGCCTTCACGCCGATGATCGATAATACCTTTTACCAGATTGCTCAGGAGGCACTGACCAACATCGCCAAACACGCGGACGCCTCGCAGGTGTGGATTGACCTCATGACGGAAACCGATCAGCTCATCATGTCTGTGCGCGATGATGGCATCGGCTTTGAAGCTAGTCCGTATTTGGCAGGCGAGCATTCCGGCAGTTGGGGGTTACAGATCATGCAGGAGCGAATCCGGGCACTTGTTGGCTCACGTCTGGAGATCACCAGCAACCCTGATACGGGTACAGAAGTCAAGGTGGTGATTCAGATATGAGTGAACGACGCATTTTGCTAGCAGATGACCATCCCATTGTGCGCGATGGGCTTAAAATGTTGTTAGATCTACAACCTCACATGCGGGTGATTGCGGAAGCCAGCAATGGCGAAGAGGCGCTGGCACTCGCTCACCAGCAATGCCCGGATATTGCTATCCTCGACATCGGGATGCCTGAGATGAATGGCATTGATTGCGCACGCGCCATCCTTGAACATTGTCTGCACACGCAGATTATCATGCTCTCGATCCACGGCACCAGCGAGTACATCGTGCGTTCGATCCAGGCTGGTGCGAAAGGTTATTTGCTCAAAGATACGATGAGTCGTGAAATCCTTAAGGCGATTGAGACCGTCAGCGCCGGTAACTATATCCTCAGCCAGAAGATTGCTAGTAAGCTGATGCAACTGGATCTGGATATTGATCACATCAGCAAATCCAAATCACCGCTGGCACGCCTCGCTCCGCAAGAACAGCGCGTGCTTCAGCATGTGGTGGAAGGCTTAACCAGCGCTGAAATTGCCGAGATACTGAGCCTCTCGCCTAAAACGGTGGAGACTTATCGCAGTCGCATCATGAGCAAACTCGGCGTGGAGAACATCACCGAGTTGGTGAAGTTTGCGATCATTCACGGCGTGACTTCGCTCGATACGTGAGCAACCCACTTAAGGAATCAGCTTGGTGAGTACCCCTGCTGCGGCAACATGAAACGCGCCGATTGTCTCGACATCGAACTTGCCAACAACCTGCTGACGCGCATTCATGATCTCGCCGTTGTTGCTGACATAGCCGATCAGCTGATTGCGGGTATCGTACACTTTACCGCCATCTTCCACCCGCCCGACGATACGCTCGTGTGCATCTCGAATTTTCCCATTTACCGCATGACCGAGTAACTGATCGTCTGTGCTATAGATCATCTGATTTTGATCCACATACCCTAACGGTCTATTATGCTGATCTTTAAACATGAGCATGGTACAACTCCTTGCTATAAATAAGTCTATAATTAATTATAAGTTGTTTTTAAAGTGTGAAAATTAAGAAATAAAAATTCCACAATGTTAGAGTCATCCTTTATACAAACTGTCAAATATTCCTGACATGACAGTAACATCCATTAACAAGATAATATAACTAGGGGCATATTTGCCCTCATCATGATAGATAATATAAGGGGGTTCTGCTATGTCAGACACCCAGTTTGAAACGCCACAAACCGAACAAGAACGCATCGCTGAACTGGAACGCTTGCTCCAACAACGCACCGACGAACGTGACCGCGCCTGCGAGCGCCTGCAACGGCACGAAACACAACATCACGTATTGCAAGACAATCACTACCGCGTGCTGTTCGATATGAGCCAGCTTGCCAAGCTCTTGATTGACCCCGATACAGGCGACATCCTCGATGCCAACCTGACTGCCTGTCAATTCTACGGCTATGATAAAAATACACTGACGCGCATGAAGATCACGGATATTAACCGCGCCGATGCGGATGAATTGCGTCAGGAGATGCAACACGCACGCGATGCACAACGCACAATCTTCAACTTTGAGCATCAACTCGCCAATGGCGAAGTGCGCGAGGTAGAGGTCTTTTCAGGACCGGTTGAGATTAACGGCAAGACGCTGTTGTACTCAATCATCCATGATGTGACCGAACGCAATGCACGCCAACGCGAGACCGATCTGTTGTGGCACGCAATTAACCAGAGTAGCAGTAGTGTGGTCATCACCGACAAAGACGGCAATATCGAATATGTGAACCCCTACTTTACGGAAGTGACCGGTTACACACTGGCGGAGGTACGGGGCAAAAATCCGCGCTTCCTCAAATCCGGCTATACGTCACCGGAAGAATATGCACACCTGTGGCAGTCGATCACTTCTGGTAAAGAGTGGTCAGGGCAAATGCACAACAAGCGCAAAGATGGCTCGATGTACTGGGAACACGCGCATATCTCACCCGTGCAAAACGCTGAAGGTGAAATCCTGTACTTCCTCGCCATCAAAGATGATATCACCGAGCGCAAAGAGATGGCATCCAGACTGGAAGCGAGTGAAGCACGCTTCCGCACGCTGGTTAACTCAATGGATGACATCGTCTTCACATTGGATACTGAAGGGCGACACAGTGGTGTATTCGGGCGCTGGTTGGAGAAAAACGATCTCATGCCTGATATGTTTCTGGGTAAAACGCCTGCCGAAATCCTCGACGAAGAAGCAGGTAAAGAACATCGACGCGCCTACGAACGTGCCCTACAGGGCGAACGGGTGGTCTATGAGTGGTCAACTGATGGTCAAACCATCCAAACGGTACTCTCGCCCATGCGAGACAATGACGAAACGACTATCGGCATCGTCGGCATCGGGCGCGATATTACACAACTCAAACAGGCCGAAGCCCAACTGCGCGAATCTGAGCGCTTCGCCCATGCCACCGTCAACGCGCTCTCGGCACAAATCGCCATCATTGATGCAGAGGGCAATATCATCTCTGTGAATACTGCGTGGCAACGCTTCGCTGAAGCCAATGATGCCAATCTTGAAGCAATCGGTGTCGGGGTCAATTATTTAGACGTGCTGGGTAAGGTGGATCCACACAGCCTCGATGCCCCGATAGCGCAAGCTGTTAAAGCGGGTATTCAACAGGTGATAGATGGCGAACGTGCGATCTTCTCGCTGGAATACGCCTGCCCAACCCCGGACGAACCGCTCTGGTTTATGGTGCGGGTGACGCGCTTCGACGTTGATGAGCCGGTACGCGTGGCAATTGCTCATGAGAACATCACCGAGCGCGTCCTTGCTGAACAAAAACTCGCTACTTATAACACAGGTCTGAAGCAACTGGTCAAGGAACGCACCGCGCAACTGCAACGCATCAACAACCGCATGACCTCGATCCTCGATCATATCAGCACGCCCGTCTTGCTGGTGCAGCGCAACGGACGCATTGATATCACGAACCCGGCATTTGACCGTAAAATGGGTTATGAGCGCGATGCACTGGTCAACGAAGCACTGTGGCAGATTGTCGATCCTGCTGATCAAGCGATGATTGAAGAGACGATTGTTAATCTACAAAGTCAACCTCTGGCGCAACCGATCAACGCGCGACTCATCACCAGCGAGGGAGAGACCTTCGATGCTGAGATGATGCTGGTCAGCACGCCTGATAGTGACGGCTACATTGTCTGCACCCTGTACGACATCACGCACTTAAAAGAAGTCGAGCGCATCAAAGATGAGTTCATCTCGATGGTTAATCACGAATTACGCACGCCGATCACTTCGATTGCACTCAGTTCAGGCATCTTGCAACAGTATTATGATCGCCTCGATGAAAACCAAAAACACCAGAAGATTGACCAGATCGCCCGTCAGGCGAAAACGCTCACCGAGCTGGTGACCTCGATCCTCGATATGACACGTCTGGATAATCGTCGTCATGCACTTAGTGAGAGTGAAGTGGATATCGCTAAGGCGTTACATGATGTGGTTGAAGAACTTGCTGACGACATCAACCGGAAAGGGCACACTGTTCATTACAACATCCACAACAGCACACTGACGTTCAAGGGCGAACATTTCGACATGGTGCGCATCTGGCGTAACTTGTTGAGCAATGCGATCAAGTACACGCCCGATCAAGGCACGATCACGCTAGAGCTATGTGGTGCGAACTGTGAGCAAGCCCTGCCAGATTTGAGTGCTTTCAATGGTCATATGCCGGACGACATCAACAGCGGACGCTACATCATCGGCATGGTCAGTGATAATGGGCCTGGTATCGATAACAAGGACTTATCGCAATTGTTCACACGGTTTTATCGTGGTTGGGCAACGACCACCAACATCATCGGCACGGGCTTAGGTTTATCGTTGGTTCGCGATCTCATCCGCTTGTACGGAGGAGATATTGTTGTCACCAGTCAAATTGGCATCGGTAGTACATTCTGCTTCTGGCTACCGGTAAACGATAGTGAGGAGCCCAAAGCACATGGCACACATCCTATTAGCCGATGATAACCTGAACTTGCTCGAAGATATCACTCATGAGCTGGAGTTATCAAACTATACCGTGACACAAGCGGTCAATGGACGCGATTTGTTTGACAAGTTAAGGAAGATATCAGCCTTGCCAGACCTGATCATAGTCGATCTGGTATTGGGTGATGTGGATAGTATGGACTTGCTTGATTGCCTTAAAAAATCAGAATGGCGCCACATCCCGATGATCTTCCTGTGCCCCTTCAACGCGCCGGATAAGTTGCTCACGTATGTTCGTTCACAAGCGGATGAACATCTGATCAAACCGTTTCAAATCGGGCAAATCATGCATTTGATCGCCGAACGCCTTGCTGATAGTACCCCGCTGATGTGACGGGTTATTTCCGTGAGACTGCCTGAAATGTGAGGCGTACACAGGTTCCCTGTCCGTTTTCGCTCTCAACAGTGATATCGCCCCGGTGCAGTTCCACAATGCGCTGAGCAATCGACAAGCCCAGGCCAAATCCAGGCGTGGTGTGTGCGGTGTCGTGTCGCCAGAATGTTTCAAAAATTTGGGGTAATGCCTCAGGCGAGATGCCGGGGCCGGTATCGCAAATTTCTATCTGAACGTGAGTGGTATCCACCATGCGGATTGTCGCGCTGATTTCACCGCCGTTGGGCGTGAACTGACAGGCGTTGTCGATGATTTGATTGAGCGCTTTGGTCAGATACGATGGATCCCCCACAATCGGTAATATCTCGCCCTCACGCTCGTAATGCATCGCGTGCCTTTTGCTACAGGCGCGTTGACTTGCATCAGTAACCACTCGTAAGATTGTCGCCAGATCCACTTCCTGCAACGCTAACTCATCCGAATGATTCTCCAACTGTGTCATCAGCGTGAGCATATCCACGAGCTTGTTCACCCGCTGCACGTACTGATTGATCTGCTCGGCTTTGGCGGCACGCCGTTCCGCATCGTCCATCCGTGCCATCAGATACGCGCTGGAACTGATGACCGTCAAGGGCGTGCGGAATTCGTGCGAAGCAGTCTGGATGAAGGTGGTCAGCAGATAACGACGCTCGCGTTCTAACGCCAGTTCAAGCTCACGTTGTTTGACACGCTCTTCTTCGGTAACATCACGTAACACCAGCAATTGGTAACGCACCACGCCATCCTCATCCGTAATCGGCGAAAAGCGTGCATTGAGCGTGCGCGACGCCAGTTGAATCTGTATTTCCATCTCAAGGCCCGCCTCTTCAGCCGTCTGACCGGTCAACCCGTCAAATTTGCCACTGCTACTGAACAGGTCCTGTACGGAATCACCATCAGCCTGGCTATCAAGCCCATCAAATAAATCATGCGCCGCATCGTTTACGAACACCAGATTCTGCGCGTTATCCAGCACGACGACCGCATCCTGCATGTGATCGATGATGCGCTCGTATGAGAGCGGAGCATCTGTCAAGAATCCCTGACGAAATAGCGCCCACGCAAGACAGATGAACAGCAAGGCTTGCCCGATGGGTGTCGGGTTCGGTAATCCTCGTGTCAATCCGGATATCGGCAATATCGAGATCAAGAGTGCGATTAACACGCCCGTGATCAACAACCACGCTTGCTTTCGATTGTGGGTGGTGGTGGTCAGAGCATAGCGGAAAATCATCGCACAGGATAGCAACACGATGCCGAAGCTATACACAGTGTGTACATAAAACCACGCGCCCAAAGTCCCTGTCTCGACTGTGACCAATGACGATACATCCGCTGACCATGACGTCCAGAGTTGCTCTGGAATCACCCACGCACTCAAGATTGTCAGCGCAGGTATAATCCCGCCCAACAGCAAATAAGGTAAGCGCAGGCTCTTGATGCGTCCGGTATAGATGAGCGTAAAAATCAGGAAGGGTAAGGGGAGCACGGCGAAACCCGATAAGCGCAAACGCGCCCAGAAGAAAACTGTCGCTTCATCATCCGCCACACTGCCAAATAGGTATCCCGCAATGATCACTGTTGAAATCACCATAGAAATGATAAACCAGCGCCTGATAGCCGTGGTTTTACGTTGCCATGTGATACCAACTAGAAAGAGGTTAGCAATCAGGGCAATGAATAAGATGATGAGATACAGCGATTCAATCAACATACAACATACAATCTCAGATACGAGTTAATAATAAAGCAAGAGAGTATTGAGTTTACCTTTAATTGTAAGATCGTACGCGGCATTTGCCAATTAAGACACACCTAATTAAGTACAATATGTTGGCAAAATCCTGACATTTATCTCTATTGAGTGTGTATAAAATTGACATGATTTTTGTACGTCGAAATATTTGTTGAATGATGCAGGATGTGTTATAAATAATCACATGATGAGAACACACTCTCTATATATGAGAAAATTTGTTAACTATTGACAAAAATGCCATCAACTTCTGCACATAAAGTACTAGATATCCTGCTGTGTTTCAGCGTAGACGTGCCCGAACGTACTGTTGACGAACTGGAACAGCTGACACATATCCCGACTAGCACGATCTATCGCTATATCAAAGTGCTGGTTGATAAGGGCTTCATCGAGAAGGCGGAAGGGAGTAGTTACCGCCTCGGTTTGCGTTTCTTCGAGCTAAGCCGTGCCGCCCGCAATTCCAACCGTGATTTACGGTTGAGCGCCTTACCGAGCATGAAGCGCATCGCTGATCAGATCGTAGAGACCGTCTCATTAATGCGGATCTTTGATCGGCACGCGGTCTGTATCGAGAGCATCGAAGGGCAACAGGTAGTACGGGTGACCATCGAACAGGGACGGATGCAACCGCTCTATGCAGGGGCATCATCGAAGGTACTGCTGGCATCACTCAGTGAAGATGAGTGGGATAATTATCTGCCAGAAGTGGTTAAGCCATTGACACCCGCCACCATCACAGATCGTGAGCGTTTCAAAGCTGAGTTGTATCAGGTGCGGGAACAGGGCTATGCGATCTCCGATGGTGAAATTGATGCAGGCGGACGTGCTATTTCAGTTCCAATCTTGAACCTGCAAGGCAAGACAGTCGCCGCACTCAGTATCGAGGGGCCGTACTTCCGCATGACAGACGATGTGATCGCCGAATATCTAACCTACTTGCAACAGGAGAGTCAGGTGATACGGCGTAGTTTGAGCTAGGTTACGCAGTGCCAGAGGGCACTTTTGAAGTAACACTCCGACAATTTGTAACTCTTTAGAAAGAGGAGGAAGACATTTTGAAACGATTATTTTATTTGTTCGTCGTCGCCAGTCTCACACTGTTAACGGTGTGGAGTGTGGCATCGGCACAAGATAGTGAAGATCCGCAAAGCGGCGGAACTTTACGTGCTGCTTTCCAGAATGATTGGGAAAGCCTCGATCCGCATGTGACCAGTTCATATTCCAGCTTGCAAATCTTGAACAACGTGCTGGAAACGCTGACTACCTTCGACGATGATCTCAACGTGGTGCCGAGCCTGGCAACTGAATGGGAACAATCCGAAGATGGCTTAACATGGACATTCCAGTTGCGTGAAGGCGTGTTGTTCAGCAACGGGCGCGAGATGACCGCCGATGATGTGGTCTTCACCTATGAACGTTTCCTCGATCCTGAGGGTGGCTTCAGTGGTAACAGCGCTAATATCGGCCCCGCCGGCACTGTGATCGAAGCGGTGGATACGTATACCGTCAGCATCACTACGCCGGAACCCGTCGGCATCGCGCCGATCTTGCTCGGTCTGAACAAATCAACCGGCATCATCGCGCAAGAGAGCGTCAACGAAGATGGCACGATTCAGGCACCAATTGGCACTGGCCCCTTCATGATTAGTGAAGTAGACGGCACAAGCCGTATCTTGCTGGAACGCAATCCGAACTACTGGCAAGAAGGTCTGCCTTACTTAGATGCTGTCGAAATTCGCCCGATCCCTGATGACACTGTGCGCGAGACTTCGCTACAGGGTGGTGAAGTGGACTGGGTGCTAGCTATCGCCCCGCAAAGTTATGAGGCGCTAATCGCTGACGAAAATATCGTGGTGGATACCGTGCCCCAGTTGTCGTATGACTACATCGGCTTGAACACCACCCGCGCACCGTTCGATGATGTGCGCGTGCGTCAGGCAATAGCGTATGCGATTGATCGTCAACAAATCTGTGATGGCGCTTTCTTTGGCTTATGTGAACCCGTACAGGGTCCAATTGGTACGGGTAGCCCTTGGTATTTCGACTATGCGCCGTATGGTGAAGGCAGTGATCTGGAAACAGCGCGTGCCTTGCTTGAAGAAGCCGGTTATCCTGATGGTTTCGAGATTGAGTTCATGCCGAATTCACAGGTTGGTGAGACTGTCCGCGCGGCACAGGTACTACAAGCACAGTTAGGTCAGATCGGCATTAGTTCAACGATTTTCGCGCCAGAATGGGCGGAGTGGTTAGAATTACAAGGGGCTGGTGAGTACGATGCGTTCATCTGTAGCTGGAACGGCCTGAAAGATGCTGATCAGTACTTCTACCTGCAACATCGTACTGGTTTAGTATTCAACTTCACCGGCTATAGCAATCCAGCATTCGATGAGCTGGTTGATGCCGGACGTGCCACCGATGATTTCGAAGAGCGTTATGCCATCTATCAAGAAGCGAACGAAATGCTCGTTGATGATGCGCCCTACGTTTACATGTACAATAAGGAAGAGATCCGCGCTTATGCTGATACCGTCAACGGTTTTGTCGTGCGTCCGGATCAAGCGAACAACTTCTGGACGGTCTGGTTAGATAACTAAACCGGATGTTCATTTAGTATGTGAGGTACAGGTTTATCCTCCTGTGC
The DNA here is from genome assembly GCA_051117475.1 of Anaerolineae bacterium. Classification (GTDB taxonomy): domain Bacteria; phylum Chloroflexota; class Anaerolineae; order Aggregatilineales; family Phototrophicaceae; genus JAUZRW01. The sequence continues at coordinate 34,199 of JBNPEE010000035.1, forward strand.
CTCGCACGCCCCATCATACGCAACAGTGTGAGGAAGTCACTCAATCATGAATTATTCTTATTTGTTGCAACGTGTACTCTTTGCGGTTTTTGTGATATTCGGCGTGACTGTGGCGGTGTTCTCCATCGTGCAACTGATTCCAGGGGATCCAGCGCGGGTGGTGCTGGGTGTACAAGCTAATGAAGAAACTGTCGCCGTGATGCGTGGGCGTATGGGCCTAGACCGTCCCTTGCTGGAACAATACACGAGCTGGGTGGGTGGCGTGCTACAGGGCGATTTTGGTAACAGCTTAATCACTGCGCAACCCGTAGGGCCTCAATTATGGAGCCGCTTCTTGCCGACGCTTCAACTGGCGATCTTATCGCTAATTATTGGCTTGCTCATCGCTTTCCCCCTGGGCATTATCTCGGCAATGTACCCCCGCAGTCCGATTGACTTCGTCGCGTCGATCATCAGTCAGATAGGCGTATCTATTCCGGATTTCTGGTTGGGTATTCTGTTGATTTTGTTATTCTCATTGACGCTGGGCTGGCTTCCGCCGAGCGGTTACACGCCTTTCTTTGAAAGCCCGCTAGATTGGCTCTCGCACCTCATCATGCCGGCTATCACTGCCGGACTAATTAGCGGTTCTATCCAAACGCGCTTCATTCGTAGCGCCATGCTGGAGGTGCTCAACGAAAATTATATCCGCACCGCACACGCCAAAGGTTTAAAACGCCTGACTGTGATTCGTCGGCACGCCTTACAAAATGCAATGATCACCATCATCACCATCATCGGTTTACAGATGACTGCGCTTTTCAGTGCAGTGGTGGTGGTTGAGATCGTGTTCGCATTGCCGGGGCTGGGTAAGCTCTCGCTAGATGCGGTGTTAGATCGTGATTATCCGATGTTGCAGGGATCGGTGCTGGTGATTGCGGTCATTGTGACCACCATCAACCTGATCGTCGATATGCTGTATTTCTTCCTCGATCCGCGCATCGAATATGCTTGAAAGGGCAGATGACATGACCATGAGTAAGAAGAAGAGCATCGCCCAACTAGAGCAGGATGGGCTGAAATCCAATGGTATCTGGATGAATGTCTTACGGCGTTTTGTGCGTCATCCGATTGGTATGCTGGGCTTTACATTCGTGACCCTGCTGGTGATCGCGGGCCTATTCGGGCAACAACTCGCTCCATATGACCCGCTTGGTATGAATTTTGATGGGCGTTTCTCGCCCCCGACGAGCGAACATCTGTTCGGAACCGATGAATTCGGGCGCGATATGCTCAGTCGCATTTTGTACGGAGCGCAGGTATCGCTCAAGGTCGGTGTGATCGCAGTGACCCTGGCGACGCTCGTCGGTACGACACTGGGCATGATCGCCGGTTATGGGAACCGCCTCGCGGATGAAGTCATCATGCGTGGGATGGATATCTTGTTCGCATTTCCAGCCATTTTGTTGGCAATCGCCGTGCTGGCGATCTTAGGGCGTGGGGTGGAGAATGCCATGATTGCGATTGGCATCGTCTACATCCCGATCTTCGCCCGCATCGCACGCGGTGAGGTGCTCTCGGTCAAGAATGAAGAATTTGTGGAAGTGGCGCGGGCACTGGGCGCAAATGATTTTGATATCTTAGTGCGTCACATCCTACCCAATATCCTCGCGCCGATCATCGTTGAAATTTCGTTGAGCTTGTCGTTTGCTATCCTTGCCGAAGCCGCGCTGAGTTTCTTCGGCTTGGGCACACAACCTCCTGATCCCAGCTGGGGACGGATGCTCTCCGAAGGACGCGCCTACTTCCGTCAATCGATATGGATGGGGATCATGCCCGGACTAGCGATTATGTTCACGGTGATGGGTTTCAACTTCCTGGGTGATGGTCTGCGTGATGCACTCGATCCCAAAACACAATAACAATGAGCGAGGGCTTGATGCGACAATATCTGAGTTTAGCCGTATTCTCTGCCAGTAGTCTGGCGCTTGAAGTGACCTTGACACGCCTGTTATCGACGCTCTACTATCCGCCATTCATCTTCGTGGTGCTATCGCTGGCAGTGCTGGGGATTGCGCTGGGCGCGGCATGGGTGGTGATCGAACCTTACTTGCGTGATGAACAGCGCATCCCACTGTGGATGATGGCTTCGAGTGTGGGGGTGCTGGTGCAGGTGATCGGCTTACCGTATGCCGCTACCCTCGATACACCCATCATCACAGGTTTGTTGCTCACCTTGCCCTATGTGGGTATCGGCGTGACTCTCGCCGCGCTGTTCAGCGTTCTCTCTGAGCACAGTCAGGCGCTATATGCCTATGACCTGATCGGGGCAGGGGTGGGCGCGGTGCTGGTGATCGCTCTGTTGAACGCCCTCAATCCACTGAACGCCATGCTAGCGCTAGCGCTGGTGATGGTGCTGGCGAGCTTGCTCTATCGCATACAGACATTTGCGCTGGTCGCCTTACCTGTGACATTGATTATGCTAGTCGGTAATGTAGCGCTGGGGATCATTAGCGTTGATCTGAGCGCCCTCAGTACTGAGAAGCCCATTCAACAGGTATTGCGCGAGGGTGGCGAGATCATCGAAACGCGCTTTGACTCATTCGCCCGCACTGATTTGGTGGCGCTGGGCAATCAACCGTGGCGCATTTACGTCGATGGCGCGGCGGCATCGGTGGTTCCGCCGGCAGCGAGCAACAGTTTCTTGTTGCAAGATATTGGCTTATTCGCCTTTGCCACTGCACAACCGCAGACCGTGTTCATCATCGGTTCCGGTGGTGGCCTGGATGTATGGTTAGCACAACAGGTTGGCGCAGAGCAGATCACCGCCGTGGAGGTCAACCCGCAGAGTGTCGCACTGGTACGCGATCTTGAAGACTACAGTGGTACGCTTTACGACAGCGGCGGGGTGCGTGTGTTGATTGATGAGGGGCGCAGTGTGCTTCAACGTGATGACGCGCGCTATGACATGATCTATCTCTCGCAGGTGGTTACGCTCACTGCTGAACGCAGTGGTTACGCGCTGACCGAAAACGCGGTGTTCACCGTCGAAGCCTTCGCCCAATACTGGGAACACCTCAGCGATGAGGGCTATCTGGCGCTCAAGCTCTACGATGAGCAGACGCTCTCGCGTTCATTGGCACTTATTATTAACTTGCTCAATCAACAGGGTATGAGCGATCAAGAGGCGTTACGCCATACTATCACGCTTCTTTCGCCGGAAACAAGCCCGCCAACCCCTATGCTGATAATCCGCAAAACGCCTTTCACTGCCGAAGAAGCGGTGAGCATCGGCAGTGCCGCGCAACGGATCGGCTTTGCTCCGCTCTATCTACCTCATGTACAAGCTGACCCGCCACTGGATGAGATCGAAGCCGGAACAGCTACCTTCGCGGACATCATCGCGGGGGCTGATCTCGACCTATCTGCGCCCACCGATAACCGCCCGTTCTTCTACCAATTTGAGCGCGGTATCCCACGCAGTATGACACCCCTGCTGATCGCGTCCGGCGGTGTGTTGATCGCGCTAATGATGGGGCTTGGTGTATTCTACTGGCGCGAACGTCCTCCGCAATTGTTGCCGATGAGCGTCTATTTTGCTGGATTGGGTGCGGGCTTCATGCTGATTGAACTGGTACTCATCCAGACCACACGCCTGTTCATCGGGCATCCGACGTTGGCGGTGACCAGCTCACTGGCGCTCTTGCTGATCGGGGGCGGTTTAGGTAGTGCATGGTATTATCAGCGCCAACCAGACCCACAACGCCTACCACTATGGGTTGTACTGGCACTGATCGCGCTGGCGTTGCTGTGGCAGGTGATCTGGCAACCGCTGAGTGCGCTGTTTGTCAGCAGTGGTGTGTCGGTGCGCCTGTTGCTAGTCGCGCTAACCATCTTGCCGTTGGCTTTCCTGATGGGGATTCCATTTGCGGTGGGTTTACGCATTGCCGGCACACATCATCCACACAGTGTCGCGATTGCGTGGATGCTCAACGGCATCTTCACGGTGATCGGGACGGTGCTGGGCGTGGTGCTGGCGCTGGTCAGTGGTTATATCAGCGTGCTGATTGCCGGTACAGTCTGCTATGGGCTGGTGCTGATTGTGAGCCGTTTTTACAGGATGATCGGGTGATCGTCACGCACGAAACACGATGACGCAAAGTGATCAGCTTGTGCTGGGCGCATCGTGAGATGCGCCCGTGTGGTTTATGCGTTCACTTTTTCGATTGTCAGTGGGATGACAATCGTTGAGAATGCTTTCTGCCACGTTTTGCCAGCCTCTGCATTACCGAGTATCTCTAAAACTTCCGGCAACACCTCGATGATGATCGATTGTGGCACGTTATTGTGTGTGGTTTGTAAGTTATGGAGCGTGTGTGGGGCTTTGATATACGCCATGACCCAATTGCACACCATGTAACCAGTGATAGGGAAGGTCTCAAGGCTATATTTTTGTTTGTAATGCTCAACCAGTGGGGGCAGATGGTTATCCATATACTCACGGGTACGTGCCATTGTGGTATTGAGCAATTCCATATCCAGATCATCAATCATTTTTTGATACACTGAATCATTCTTTAATTCCTGCACCGATTTTTGCCGCAATGCGGAAATATCGGCTTCCGGTTTTCCTAAATAGCCTGCGAGCAGTTGATCGATCATTATGCTTTCTCCTCAATAATGTGCGTGTCACAAATAGACACATCATTCTGTCCTTGATGTATCCTGAGTATAGCATTAACGCAAAACGCAGAGCGTTAAGGAAATTAATTTTTGTTAAATCTTTGTGAGGATGATTACCATTAAAAAGTTCTTTCATGCACTATATTATGTAGGCCATAGAAATCGATAATTCGATTGGTCGTAAAATTCTTTTTTCAACCATTCAGCATCTGATTTTCTTCTTTCAATCGCTTCAGCATGTGTCGGGTTATTAGCCATTCTATTGATAAGAAAATTAACCAAAAAATAAGCTACAGGTTTTAATCCCATAGAACTTACAGCTTTGCGCAACGCTTCTCTACGTTCACTTACTGATACCCCTTTTGCTGTTGAGTAACCGAACTCTTTTAGCTTAGATTTTTCATTCCAGCTATTCTTAGCTTCAGATTGTTCATTTTGTGAATGCACATAATGAATTTGAGGCCACTTAAATCCTATACTAGCAAGATAATTTAAACACATGTGATTTGAGATTCGAGAGTCATTTTGAAAATATGGTATCCATTCATCAAAATTAAAAGAATAATTCAAGAAATCTTCTTGGGATATTATGGTTATATCTGAGTTATCACTTATAAAATGTAACACATCGTTTAAAAAGTTACGATCAAAATTTTCTCTCCCAACGATAATGAAATTAAGACTATCAATATTTTGAATAGCTTCTTCTGTATTCCAATATATGCCAGCAAAAGCATTGACATAGATCCTCATCTGAGAATAGGAAATAGGAGAACTTCCTGTTGAAGAAAATCTTGATCCTATGAATGCTCTTTGAGCATTCTCTAAGTAATTAGACCAAGTCAGAAAGTTTTGACTATTTTCGTTTAGCATGAAAAATACCTTTTGCTGAATTTTATAGATTTTTATTATTTATTATACCCCGCTGCTGACTCCCACATACCCCACATACTCAAATCTTTACAATTATTTATAGAATTTTACGTAATGTTACGTTATAGTTGCAGTATCTATTCATACACCATAAAGGTCATTTCTTCATGAAACGCATTTATATCCCTGTTTTAGTGTTAACGTCACTCATCTTTCTCTCTGCGTGTATTGCTGATGCTACGTTGACCTGTACCAGCTTCAGCGCATCCGTGGACTATCAATATGAAACGGACAATACCGGTTCAGCTTCGCAAACGTATTATTTGCGTGTGCTTCAGGGTGATGGTAGGGTTCTATACAATCGGTTTGTTGTTGAAGTTTCTGCAGGAACAAATACAATCGATGTGAATGGCACATTCACTCGACCAGCCTTAAATCCATTATTGTTACAACTCTATTCGCCTGCTGGGGGTGATCTACCGACTACAAGGGTCTACGATACAGTAACTTTCAACTGTGATGATCTTGACTCCGCGCCACGGGTTGCTTTCTATGATGGTCGCCTCAACGATTACGATACCGGTAATCCGGTGGTGCTGTATCCTTACGCCGATAGTGAGGATAATCGTGGGCTTGATATCTACAGTGCAAGCGGTGAGGGCTTGTTACATCGCATCCCCGCAGAAGCCTTTGCTCGTGTGGGGCGTTGCCCGTCAGAGAACACCACCATCTTCCAGAGCGAAGAGACTGGCATTATCATTTCGGCACTAGCCGGAGAATACCCTGACGGCGTTTGCCCCTATCAGTTGAACGCCCCCACTGGCGAACCGGGCAAAGTCTATGTCATGATCTTCGATCATCTGCACCCGGATACGTACTACGAAAGCTATGAGGTGTTCCTCAACTGATGCGAATGCATCTGTAGGTGTATGTGGCAGTACGCCTACAGGTTGCGTTACTCAGTATTTCCCCCATGTGACATATTGGTACAGCAACATACCCGACTATGTGGTAAGATCACCCTATACGTGACCGTCCGATAAAAGGCATGTTATGCCAAAATACGGATCATGCACGCTCAACAAACTGTTAATCATCGGCAAGCAGAACGCAGAAGGCATGTTATCCCTCGCCGAATTGTAGCACCTGTGCCGATAGCATAATCTCCCGATCCAGAAAAAGGGGCTAATGATGCATGAAGGAGCTGGATCACCTGAAAAGGGGATACCCATCAATCAACGGCTGTCAATCATGATTGCTGTACGATACCCACAGTGAGACGTGACCGATCCTTAACACACACACTCACTGATACTGTGACCACCAAACAAAGGGAAATTCTATGGATCAAGTATTCACTGCGGCATCCCACCACGATATTCTCGCATTACTCATCCAATTGACCATATTATTACTCACTGCCCGTGTACTGGGAGAAATCTCTCAGCGCCTTGGTCAGCCATCCGTCGTCGGTGAAATCCTCGCAGGGATTGTGCTGGGCCCTTCGCTCTTGAGCGGCTTCGTGCCCATGTTCGGCGAGTGGATCATCCCACAGACGGATGTACAGGGTTATCTGCTGGAGATGGTCAGTTTAATTGGTGTGATGTTCTTACTGTTAATCACCGGTTTAGAGACCGATCTCGCACTGATCCGGCAAAAAGCACAATCCGCAATCGGCATTGCGCTCGGTGGCTTGTTGTTACCGTTGGCGCTGGGCTTTGGTCTGGGGCAATTGCTACCGGATAACCTGCTCGTCAGTTCCGAAGATCGGCTGGTGTTTGCCTTATTCATCGCCACATCAATGGCAATCTCAGCGATTCCGGTGGTGGCAAAAGTGCTGATTGACCTCAAACTTACGCGCCGCGACATCGGGCAGACCATCATCGCCGCCGCCATGATCGACGACACCACTGGTTGGATCATTTTATCTGTGGTGATTGGTCTGGCAAGTGGCGCGACGATCACGCTCGGTTCTGTTGCGCAATCGATCATCACCGTGCTAGCGTTCATGATCCTGAGCTTAACGGTCGGGCGCTGGGTCATCAGTCGGGCGCTGGGCTACGTACAGAATAATTTGCAAATGCGCGATAAGGTCTTGTCTTTTGTGGTGCTGTTGATGTTCGCATGGGGCGCAATCGGGCAAGCCTTACACATCGAAGCCCTGTTAGGCGCGTTCGTGGTGGGTATCGTTTTCAGCCAGATACCTCAATTGAACCCCGACATTATCCACAAGCTAGAGAGCATCACCTTCGGCATCTTTGCGCCGATCTTCTTCGCGGTTGCCGGCTTAAAAGTTGATATGTTGAGCTTACTCAGTCCTGACTTGCTGATGATTCTAGCAGTGGTGACAATCATCGCGATCATCTCCAAGTTAGTGGGGGTATATGTCGGCGCACGCACGATAGGCGGTTCTGATCACTGGTCAGCGATCTTCTTCGGTGCCGGCTTAAACGCACGCGGTTCAATCGGCATTATTGTTGCCAATATCGGCTTGACACTGGGCATTCTCAATCAGGATATGTTCTCGATCATCGTTGTGATGGCTGTCATCACCTCGCTGATGTCGCCGGCAGTGATGAAATGGGCAGTGCACCACATTGAACCTGAACGCGCCGAACTCGAACGTCTGCGCCGTGAGGAATTCAATCAGGATAATCTGATGATAAATGTCCGCCGTGTGTTGTTGCCGATCCGTATGCGCGAAGCCACCAGCCCCTCACAAATTATCGAAGCGCGAGTGCTGGATCAGATCAGCGCACACTCAGACATCTCACTGACTTTACTCACGGTGTGCCGTCCGGATGAACAGGCAAAGAGTAACGAATTTCTCAACAAGCTCGCGGAACTGTTCACGGTAGAGTCGATCACCAAGCGAGTGATCGTCAGCGATGATCCTGTTGATTCTATCCTGAATGAGGCGAAAAACGACTATGATCTGATGATCCTCGGTGCCAGCGAAAAGCAGAAGACCAACGATTCTGAAACGTTGTTCTCGCCGACGATTGACATTCTAGTACGCGCCGCACCTTGTCCCACGATGCTGGTGCAGAGCAAGCAAATGTATTTCAACTGGAAGCCACGCCATATCCTTGTACCTTCGAATGGCTCGCAAGCCTCGCGCCGCGCCGCCGAAGTCGCTTTTGCATTGGTGGGTGAAACTGAGCAAGAGATCACAATTTTGCATGTGGTAGAAGAGAACCAATCAACACATAATCTCGATAGCTCTGGTACACTGCTCAAACGTCAGAAGCAGATCGCCCTTGAAGGTGTTGAGAACCTGCGCGAAGTCGGCGAGATGCAAGGTGTAAAGGCAAAAGCCCTCGTTGAAGTTGGTGCAGAACCGGAAACTGTCATTTTGCAGACCGCTCATGAGAACGAGATGGATCTGATCATTCTGGGCACACATGTTAGTGTTGGTTCGGATCGCTTGTATCTAGGGCCCCGTGTCGAGCGCATACTTAACAATACCGAGTGCCCGGTGATTATCATCAACACTTGATGCCCCTCACCGCACACAGATGACCAAAAAAACCCGCGACGCTGATCTGGCTCGCGGGTGTGTCATAGTGGGCGCATCTTGCTAAATTCCGTGCTTGCTCATAGACTAAGCGCTATGTGCCACATATAGAAAGATATGCGTCTTTGATGCCTCTCACCTTCGAGATGATTGCCTTCCTCACCCTGTTAATTTTGGGATTAGTACTATTTACCACAGAGCGCTTCTCGGCAGATGTCACTGCACTGGGTTTGATGCTCGCGTTGATCTTGCTCGGTCTGCTGGAACCTGCCGAAGCCTTCGCTGGCTTTGGTAGCGAAACAGTGTTGATGATCCTCGGCTTGTTGATCTTGACCGAAGCGCTCGTCCACACCGGTCTAGTGGATGTGATTGGGCGCTGGTTATTGCGCTTCATCGATGATAGCGCCACCCGCCTGCGCGGGGTGACCTTAGTCGCACCATCAGTGATGAGTGCACTCATGAGCAACACCGCTTCTACTGCCTTTTTCCTGCCGATCATCCTCGGATTAGCGCGTCGTAGTGGCTTGAGTGCCTCTAAGTTGTTGATGCCTCTGGCGTTTGCCAGCATTCTCGCTGGCTCAGTGACACTGATTGGTACATCGACTAATCTGGTGGTCAGTGGTTTGATGCAACAGCACGGCTTAGCCCCGCTCGGCTTCTTTGAACTCACGCCTGTTGGCTTACCGATCATGCTCGTGGGGCTAGCCTATATGGCAACGATCGGTCAGCGTCTGATCCCTGATCGCACCAGCCAGCACGATGATCTGGGTGGGGCAGTCGATGATCTGTACTTCACCGAAGTGACCATCCCACAAGGTTCATCTTTAATTGGCAAGAGCATCGATCAATCGGGCTTGATTAACCCACTCAATCTGGGGATGCTCAGCTTACAACGCGATGATGAGACGCTCAAACCATTGGCGGATACGATCTTGCAGGCATGTGATACCTTGCTCGTAGAAGGCACGCGCGAATCTATCCTGACATTGCCCGATGTCATCGAGGTGCAGATTAGCGGTACGATTCAGCAGTTGGAAGATTACGCGCATCAGGATGCCGTCCGCACCGCCGAAGTTGTTATCTTGCCAGGTTCGCCGCTTATCGGTCGCAACATCAAAGGTCTGGGCTTGCGTGATCGTTATCAGTTACAGATTCTCGCAGTCAATCAAGCGGGGGCGATACGCCATGCCAAAATTGGGCGTTTGCGTTTCAATATTGGTGATGTGCTGGTCATCAAACTACCACAAAATAACCTGCGCCTGCTAGAGAGTGATCGCGTGTTCCGCGTGCTGGATCTCGTGGAAAATCATCGGCTTGATCTGCGTAAAGTCTGGTTAGCCTCGCTGATTTTTGGTGGTTCGCTGTTACTGGCGACAACCGGCGTGCTATCGATTGCGGTGGCGGTCTTGCTCGGAGCCTTGCTGGTGTTTATCACGCGCTGTATCAGCCCTGAGATTGCCTATCGCAATATCGAGTGGAAAACGTTGATTTTGATTGGCAGTATGCTGGCGTTTGGTCAGGCGATGCAAAGCACCGGCACCGCCGATTATCTCGCGCAGATGATCGCACAGTTGCCGGCAGGCTTTCAGTCGCCGTTCGGATTATTGAGCTTGTTCTTCTTACTGGCGCTGTTCCTCACACAACCGATGTCTAATCAAGCGGCGGCGGCGGTCTTAATCCCGGTTGCTATTCAAACGGCGGTCTTGCTCGGTTATAACCCGCGCCCGTTTGCAGTCATGATCGCGCTGGCGGCGAGTGCCTCTTTCATCACCCCATTGGAGCCAGCGTGCGTACTTGTTTACAGCGCTGGACGCTATCGCTTCGCTGATTTCATGCGCGTCGGTGGTTTGCTGACTGTGCTCGTTTATCTAGTGGCGATTTTGCTTGTGCCGATGTTCTGGACAGTGTGAGGTGCTCTCAAGCAAGAACAGGGTTCAACTTGAGCAGGCTACGCACTTGCTCCACCTGTTGATGGTTGCCTAACACAGCGATCACATCGCCATCATGTAAACGCTCGTCTGCGCCCGGATTGGTAAGCATCTCGCCATCGCGCAGGATGCCAACAATGGACGCGCCTGTCTGCTGGCGAATTTGCAATTCGTTCAAAGTACGCCCGATCATCTCACCATCATTCAGATCAATCCAGCTCAATTCCATCAGGTGCGCCGCAGCTTTTTTGAGCTTGCCAATGGCCGCGTAATTGTTGCTATTGCGTAGTGGTGCATATAGTTCATGACGAATGCCATCGGTAAAATGATGAATCTCTGGTATGGGTACTTCCAGATGCAGTAATGCCTGCCGTACAATCTCCAGACTGGCTTCAAATTGTGGTTGTACCACTTCATACACCCCATGTTGATACAATTGCTCGGCGAATTCGTTGCTATCAGAACGGGCGACGATGTGTAAGTCCGGTTGGGATTTGTGCGCTTGACTGACGATCATCTCCACCGTAGTCGGTGCGGGTATCGTGATCAGCAACAGACGCGCCTCATGTATATCCGCCGTTTCCAGCACAATTTCTTGGCTGGCATCACCGAAGATCACCGGCGTACCTTCTGCTTTACACTGTTCCACCCGCCGTTGATCGAGTTCAATCACCACAAATGGCAAGCCCATGCGCTGGAGAACCTGCGCCACATAGTAACCGGTGCGTCCGCCTCCCGCGATGATGATATGCCCGTGTAAGCCCTCTTTAGGTAGATTGATCGTTGCCAATTGCTCTTGTTTGAAATTGGCTTTCCACAGTTGATAGAGCGGTTGTGATAAGCGCGAGAGCAAGGGCGTTAAGATCATCGTCAGGATAGCCGTCGTCAGGATGAGCGAGTAAAAATCTTGGCTGATCGAGTTGGTACTCAAGCCTACCCGCGCCAGCACAAATGAAAACTCACCGATCTGGAACATCGTCAAGCCCACAGCAATCGGGATGATATTGCCATAGCCAAACACGCGCACCAACCCGCTGAAGATCGCCATCTTGCTCAGCGTTACCAATACCACCAGCGATAACACAGTGCCGAGATTATCAAACAGATAATTAGGATCAAGCAACATACCCACCGAGACGAAGAACACCAAACCGAACAGATCACGAAGCGGGGTAATATCACCCAGCGCCTGATGACTATAATCAGACTCGCTCAAAACGATGCCTGCCACGAACGCCCCGAAGGCAAACGATAACCCGAATAAATACGTCACGTAGCCGATACCCAGACCGAGCGCGGTCACTGCCAGCAAGAACAACTCGCGGGAATTCCAACTGGCGATCAAGCGCATCAAGGCGGGCATCGCCCGTGTGCCGATGAAAATCATGCCGGTGATAAATACCACCGCTTTGATAAGTGCCCAGCCCAGCACCGGCAAACCCGCTTGCAAGTCATTGAGTTCTGGCAAGACAAGCATGAGGGGTACAATCGCGAGGTCTTGCACGATAAGAATGCCGATCATCACACGGCTGGAGAGCGTTCCGAGCAAACCGCGCCCCATCATCGTCTTGAGGATGACCATCGTGCTGGAGACGGACATCAACGCACCGAGCCAGATCCCTTCCGTCCAAGTCAAACCCAGCAAACTACCGATGCCTACCCCAAAGATGATGGTCAGCGTCATCTGTATCGGCGTGCCAATCAAGGCAACACGGCGCACCGGTTGTAAATCTTTGAGCGAAAACTCCAGCCCCAGCGCGAACAACAATAGCGCCACGCCTAGTTCCGCCAATAGTTCGATGTCATGCACATCGCTGACAGTGATCCCACCGGTATAGGGACCCACCAGCACCCCGCCTAAGATGTAGCCGAGAATGAGAGGTTGCTTCAATCTTTGGGCAACCAGCGCACCTAACAATGCCGCGACGACGACGATCACAATATCGGTTGCAATACCCATAACAGTTACTCACTCTCTGTTGGTGTATTGTAAGTTGTTCCTGTCTGTGAGATCACACGCCCGATGCTAATCATCGACACACCCTGATTACCCCGCGTGCTGACCATGATCGCTTCGATGATCGGTTCATAGACCGGTTGTTCAGCTACCCACTCCACGACGAAATTCGCCCCCCAACCCCCGCTCGTGTCGGTATCTTCCACCAGAAAGCCCGTTGTCGCCAGCGCCGAAACTTCAACCGGTTCGCTGATGTAATCGCGCACCAGATTGCCATCGGTATCATAGTAACGCACCGATTGTATGATGATCGGCGCGGTTAAATCGGTGTTGTGGACGGCGAGCGTGACTGCCAGTTCAAAGGTCAAACCTTCGCGCCCATAGAATACTTCAGAATAAGCAGGTACATAGACTGTTTGCCCGGTGACGATCCGCAAATCACGTCCGGTGATGGGTTGAAATGAGCCAGTGGTAAGGGGTTGGCGCTCGATCGGCACCGCGTTACAACTGCTGATGAACAGTGTCAATCCAATAACGAGACTGATAATGACGATACGTTTGGTGTTCAAGCGATGTTCCCTCTCATGTCCAAGTATACTGGCATATTCTCTAATTGTTTATTCTAATGTATTTATATCAGAGAAGCCTTAGCATCCGATGATGATTGATTGCCCCTGAGGCATAGCGCGTGGGTGATGAAAACCCTTGATTGAACCCACCTGATAAAACTGATATAGTTATCTTATATGTCAGCATACAAAAACTTGACCAAAATGGTTTTGATTGACCGCTGCGCAGTCAAGTTCACAGATGGGCGAGCGATATGTGTGTTAGAGATACGATCAGCGCTGAGATGCTCAATCGATTAGTGCAACGAGCCGAAGAAACGGGGTGTTCTGTTTCGGTTTTGTTGGCAAGCTTTCTGGATGATACCTCGGTACAAGCCTTGCGTGAGAGCCAGGCGCGCTTGCAAGCCCTCTTTGAACAATCTAATGATGCTGTCTTTTTGCTCGATCAACATGGCAAGCACCTTGATGCCAATCAAAAAGCAGTTGAGATGTTTGGTTATAGCCATGAGCAACTGCTGAACATGACCTACTTCGACATGGTGCATCCGGATGAGGTCAATCATAGCATCAACGCACTCCAGTACATGTTATCAGGCGAACGAGTGCCCATTTATGAGCGCCTATTCCGCCATCAATCAGGCGAAGTGATACCTGTTGAGGTCAATGTTGAGGTCGTTAAAGATGCTGATGGTAACTTTCTCCATATTCAGAGCATCTTACGGGATATTCGCCAGCGTAAACGTGCCGAGCGCGAACAGCGTCAATATCAATTATATTTGCGCTCCATCATGGATTCACAGACTGCATTCATGATTCGCACCGATGAACAGGGCTATATCACTTATGCCAATCGACGCTTTCAGGAATTTTATCAGGAGCGTTTTCCGAAGGTGATCGGTGTGCTGATGAGCAAGACCATCATGCCAGACGATGAAATACAACTGAATCAGACGATACAATGGTGTTTTACACACCCCAATGATTCCTATCAGCTTTCGCTACGTCAACCTGATTCCAATGGGGATGTGATCTGGACCTTGTGGGAGTTTGTCTACTTACGCGAGCCAAACGAGCAATCTGGCGAGATGCAGTGTGTGGGTTTCGACATCACCGAAAAAGTCAAAGCAGAAGAAGCCCTGCGTGAGAATGAGACACGCTATCGTTTGCTGACGGAGATGATGTCCGATTATGCGATCTCAATGCGCATCAATACCGATGGGACATTGAATATTGAATGGATTGTGGGAGCCTTCGAGACCATCACCGGCTATCGCCCTGATGAGGTCAGCACGTGGAGCGGTAACAAGGTCATGCACCCGGATGATAAACCACTCGCTCAATCTCAGATCTTGCTTACCAGACAGGGTGAACCGTCAGTCAGCGAATACCGCATCCGTCATAAAGACGGTCACTATCGATGGATTCGCGCACACCGCACACCGATCTATGATGAGCGTGAAGGGCGTGTGGTACGCTTCTACAGTGCGGTCAAAGACATCACCGAGCAGAAACGGGTGGAACACATTCAGTTGGAGCAAGATCGCCTGCGCTTACGCTTACAAAAAGAGAAAGAGATGAGTGCCTTCATTCAGAAAGCGGTCTCTTCACTCTCACATGATATTCGCACGCCTTTATCAGTCATCAAGACCACCAAAGACTTGCTCAGCCAATATTTTGATCAGCTTGACGAAAGCGCACGTCGGCACAAGCTCGAATCCATCGAAAAACAGTTATATTATGTCATTCAGATGATGGATGATCTCAATATGACCGTTCGCAGTGGTCTGGATGAGCGTGATTTTCAACCGGAGATGACCGACATTGATACGCTTTGCCGCCTTAGCATTGACGAGATTACATCAGTCAGCCATGACCCGCCCCGCTTGAATTTCATGAACCACACCACGATCACCCATGTACATGCTGATGAGACTTTACTCACGCGCATCTTGTTGAATTTGTTGTCAAACGCTGTTAAGTATTCTTTGCCCGATAGCGATATTTTTCTGGAACTGGATCAGCGTGATGGGTGGCTCGTTCTTCGCTTGACTGATCAGGGCATCGGCATTAGCTCCCGCGATTTACCACGCATCTATGAGCCCTTCTACCGTGTTGATGATCCACATGTTCGGCGGGTTGGTGGCACTGGCTTGGGCTTAAATATTGTCAAAGATTGTGTCGAACGGCATCAAGGGCACATCATTGTTGAGAGCGAGATCGGTCATGGTACAATTTTTACTATCGAATTACCCTACCGCCCCGTTTGATACCCATCTCTGTCTATTCACATCTTTGCAGAGAGTTACCTCAAAGGACTAGCTGCTTGCAGGCCAAAGCAATTAACCACGCTGTTGGTGAACTTATTTTTCACAATAGATACATCTGCCCGAACTGGTCATCAGTGAAAAATGTACCGAGCGTATCGCGCATCTGCATGTAGGTGTTGCCTTTGCGAAAGGCAGCTTGGGCTACTTTCGCGGTCATTTCGGGAATTTCAGGGATAGCTGCGGGTTTCAGGGACATTTTGACCTACTTTCTGCTCATGGAGTTGCCGTTTCGGTAATAATTGGTGGCTCAAATATTGCTGTTGGTGTTCGTGTGGGTTGTGCTGTCACCGTTGAGACTATTTCATCAAAGTCAAAAGGATTTTGTTCAATAGAGGATAATGCGTCTTGTCGTGTATAGGCAAATGGATATTCGTTCTCGTATGTGGTTTCATCTACAAATGGGTAGTAGTAGACCGCAGTAATACGATATGGAATTTGTGTATCTTCAATTATGTCTATGGTTGTTGCAATGCCTTCGTCGAACCAGAAGGCTATTCTCGACATAGGTCGAGCTATCCAAGTAACAGCATCAGGCATCCCATAAATTGCGGTTAGATCATAAATATCCAATTCTAATCCTCTTCTAGATAATATGCCTAGAGACACAATGGTATCCTCATCTGAGATACAAACAGCTATAAAAGAAGGTGCAAACAGTGGATCAACTTCAAGTTGTTCATCCTCATCTTCCACCCTCCCCAAGTAAAGATAATTATCTTCATCTAACCAAACTTCGTAGTCTCCAAATCGTTCTAGGGTTGTCATTAAGTCATCTAGTGACGAAACTCCAATTTCGATGTCGAACCAATGAGAACCATCATCTACCTCGATCTCATCACAAATGAGGTATTCAGGAAAGTACTCAGGTGGAGTTATTAAGCCAGTTGGCGATGGCACAAGAGATGGCAACTCCTCAGTAGGTTGTGGTGTCTCACCTTGTCCCATGACAACTGCAAGCCCGAAGAAAAGTGAAAGATTCAAAATACCAATAAGTATTAATCTCTTGTGCATATTTCATCCTTTAACTCTTTATGTTTATTCAGATCCGAAAATGGTGTCTATAACCCATTCTTCTAAGGTTGTAGAACTACGAATATTTCCTCTTATTTCATTAACATTGCGACGATATCTGCCTCCTGCTGACAAATCATATTCAGCACCTTCATACCCCTGATTCCACATCGTGCCTGTCATAGCTTCGATAATGTATTCAGCATCATTTGTGTAAGCGTAACTTGTAGGAGCTCCGAATTGTGGAAAACCATAGGTGTCCCGAACATCTATCTGCCAGTTAAGAAATTGTGTATCGCCATTACCTGGATTGACCATTTCAGCTCTATCGTTGACAACAATATGGTTGAATTCATGCAAAGCTAACCATGCTTGAGTTTGCTCATTGAGTGAATCACTCCAGACATCTTGGCTCAGGGCAATAGTACGAGAATCATGCACTGACTGTCCTGCTATTGCTTGACCTGCGATGCTAGCCAGCTTTACAAATTTGACGTTTGCTCCCTGTTGTCTCCATGCTGGATAAGCATTAAACAACTCACTTATTCGACTGGAAGCGGTATCAAATATACGAAACGCATTCAAAATTGTACGTACTTCGCTGGTTGTCCATGGTAACTTGTCCTGCTCACTCACACCCAACGATTGGGTTGCTTCCAAACACATATCTCTGAATATTTCGGACATATTATCGTTTTGCCACAAAATGTTGACGTTGTAGCGCGTTTGCAGATAGTTGACATTCGCGAGACATTGAAGGGCATCAAGTTGGTCCGAGGCATTGTCTTGTTGAAGGTCAGGACACATACCACTATGGTCTGTTAGATTGACAGGATTCCCATTGACATAACTATAGCGATTGTGGAAACCAATGAGTTCGCCAACAGCATCATTTACAGGATTTCCGCCTGTGTAGCTGTATCGGTTATGGAAGCCAGGTTCGCCAACAGCATCATTAACTCTATTGCCACGATGGACAGAAAGATGTCTTTCAAAGGGTGGGCATTCTCAGGGTAAAACAACACCGGTAGATCAAATCCTCATCGGGTAGACAGTGAAACTGGTTTTTGACTACCGAACACGCAGAATCATAATCGCAGACAGGCGCACATCATCATGCGCCCGTTTTTCACTATGAATAACCACTCAGAATAAGCCGACGACATTGCCTTCATCGTCAATATCGACGTTGAGCGCGGCGGGTGTACGCCCTAAGCCCGGCATGGTACGCATCGAACCACACAGGGGATAGATGAAACCGGCCCCCACAGATGCCCGTACCTCGGTGATCTTGACGCGGAAGCCCGTCGGCGCACCCAATAGCTTGGGATCATCGCTGAAGCTCAAATGCGTCTTTGCCATGCAAATGGGCAGATCGCCGAAACCGTCCGCTTCAAATTGTTTGATCTGGCGCGAGGCAGTGCGCTCGTAATCCACGCCGTCTGCGCCATAAATCTCGCGGGCGATCACCTCGATTTTCTCTTTGATCGGTTGCTTGACATCGTACAAATAACGGAACTCTGACGGTGCTTCGGCGGCATCGACGACCAGTTCAGCGAGTTCTGTCGCGCCTGTGCCACCCTGCGCCCAATGACGTGCGACCGCCACACCATGAGCGCCGTGTGCTTCGGCAATTTCGCGCACGGCTTGCAGTTCAGCGTCGGTGTCATCGGTGAAATGGTTGATTGCTACAACCGGTGTGATGCCGAATTTCTTGAGGTTCTCTAAATGGCGGATCATATTGACCGCGCCAGCTTCCACATCAGCGATATTCTCCGTCGTCAGGGCGGGGTCAAGCGGTTTTCCGGGCACGATCTTATACTTGCCTGTGTGTGCTTTCAGGGCGCGGATGGTCACCACCAGCACGGCAGCATCTGGTTTTAGCCCACTGGCACGGCATTTGATGTTGAAGAATTTCTCCGCGCCAATATCCGCACCGAAGCCGGATTCCGTGATGACATAATCGGCTAATTTCAAGCCGATCATATCGGCTAACACGCTGGAATTGCCCGGCGCGATATTGGCGAACGGCCCCGCGTGAACCAGCGCTGGAGTGTTCTCCAGCGTTTGCATCAGCGTGGGCTTGATTGTATCGCGCATCAGCACCGTTGCCGCTCCTGCCGCACCTAAATCATCGGCGGTGATCGGTCGCTTATGGGTATCGTAAGCGATCACCATACGCCCGATCCGCGCTCGCATATCCTGGAGCGAGGTCGTCAGCGCGAGGATTGCCATCAGTTCGGAAGCAACGGTAATATCGAAGCCGGTCTCACGGGCGATGCCATCGCTATCAGATCCCAACCCGACTACCACATTGCGCAGAGCGCGGTCATTGAGATCCACCACGCGCCGCCACGGAATATTGCGCAAATCAAGATTGAGTTCGTTGCCGAAGTGCAGGTGTGCGTCGATCATCGCGGCAATCAGGTTATGGGCGGCACTGATGGCGTGAATATCGCCGGTTAGGTGCAGGTTGAAGTTCTCCATCGGCACCACCTGACTATAACCGCCACCTGCCGCGCCACCTTTGATGCCGAAGGTTGGCCCCTGCGAAGGTTGGCGCACGGTTACCAGCGCCTGTTTGCCGATGTGCTTCATCGCTTGCCCGAGTCCAACAGTTGTCGTTGACTTACCTTCACCGAGTGGGGTAGGGGTCAGCGCGGTGACATCAATATACTTGCCGTGAGGGCGTTCAGCGAACTTGTCCAGCACGCTCAGGTTAATTTTCGCCATGTATTTGCCGTAGTGTTCGAGATCGGTATCCGGGTCTAAGCCCAAGCCTTCGGCGATAGTGTTGATGTGTGCCAGGGTGGCGCTCTGCGCAATCGCTAAATCAGACGGAATCGGTGACATGCAAGAATATCCTTTGGTGTGCGCTGACAAAAAAGAGAAGGCGACTCAACCAATTGTTGAGCCGGCTCATTATAGCACGCTGTACCCCTTAACCAGCGCTGAGGCGAGTGATATTAAGTGATTCATCATCTGTCAAAGATGACAAAAGCCACCGGTGCGTTTCGGTGGCTTGGATAGGGCGTGTTGTGATGTGTGCGCGAGCGCTCACACGGTGAAATGTTCGTATTCGTTCTCTGCTGGACGGCCCCACACTGCCCAGAAATCGCCGGTTATCGGTTGCATGATCGCCGCGCCGGCTGTTTCGCTGTGGAGCGGTGGCGCGGACTTGACGCAGATCGTATCGGCACGGGTCATTGCCATCAGTGCTTCAACTGTGATCGGTGTATGCGCCAGATATTCTTGAGCCAGTTGTAAGCGACGCTGTGAGCTTGCCAGCGAGTTGGCGTGTCGTTCGCGCTCGACTTCGTGCGTGTAATCGGTGAGGCAGTGGTTGGTGTGGAGCAGTGGTTGTCCGTTCAAGGGGGTGACCACATTGCGTGTGGACATTGCTTCAACATTGTAACCTTTGCCGTGTTTGTCCATCAGCAGGAAGTTATGCGCCCCCGCCAGACGCGCTTCGGTGATGCACGCCAGCGCATCGTCTAAGTTATCTTGCATTAGCACCTTACGCACCACGAAATTCCACGTCACGCCCACCTGACCATCTGCACCGAGCAAGTTGTTGATGCCGACGGCGATGCCGTGTTCGTTCATGCCGATCATGCCGATACACCCCGTAATGGTGAAAGCGAGAAAATTGGGTGCATTATCGGGCTTGCCCCGCAGTAAGATCACATGAGGGGTTGCTGTGGCGTGCATGTCCCATGTTTGCCCGAAGATACCGTTGCCGGTGGCGCTGTGTTCCTTGCCAATCAGGAATGCAGTGCAGTCATCGGCGACTTGTTCGGTCATCTTTGCCTGATGGGTGTTGCCCTGAGCATAGACCAGATCGACAAAATCGGTGAAGCCGTTGTTGATGATGAGTTCACCCAACGATAAGCCAGTGACCTCTGCCATCCCGCGCAACTCGTCCATCAACTCCGGCGCGTAGGCTTCATGTTCAGCAACGCATGCATCTGCTAGTGCCAGCACGGCTTCCCGCGAGATATTGCGCCCTGTCCACGCCTCACCGGTGCTGAGCCCGATGCGGTCTTCGGTGAAGGTGTGTATCGCTTGCTGATACGCCTGGGCGTGTTGTCGCCCCATCTTATAGAACGATCCGCTAACGTCCAATACGCGGAGTTTTTTATGTGACATTGGCTAACTATCCTCTCTCATTCATGGCGCGACGCGCTCAATTATCCAGTAGATAGGTACTCTTGAGCGGGAAGAATACCTGCACCTCATCACCAACAGATGGTTCAAAGGGTGTTTCGTTGTAATCAACATTTTGCACGCGCACGATCACCTCATTATCACCGGCGATCCGCACCAGATAGCGCGTATCGGTGCCGATGTAATTCACTTCCAGCACATGCCCATCCAAGAGCGTGATCTGACGCTCCGGTGGGAAAGGGTTGGGTGTATCTTTGGGCAAGAAAGCGATGCGCTCAGGGCGAATCGGCACGGTGACGATGCTGGATGTGATCTCACGATCATCGGGCAGTTGCGCTTTGATGATGACACCATCTTGTAAGCGCACTTGTGCCACGCCCTGATCATCGGTGGATTGCAATGTGCCCCGAATGAAATTAGTCTCGCCGATGAAATCAGCGACGAAGCGTGTGGTCGGTTTCTCGTAGACTTCACGCGGGGGGCCAACTTGTAAGACATTGCCACCCTGCATGACCGCAATGCGATCCGCCATAGTCATGGCTTCTTCTTGATCATGTGTGACATAAATGAAGGTGATCCCCACCTGTTGTTGCATGGATTTGAGTTCAAACTGCATCTGTTTGCGCAATTTGAGATCCAACGCGCCGAGCGGTTCATCGAGCAACAGCACTGCCGGACGTTTGACCAGTGCCCGCGCTAGCGCCACCCGTTGCTGTTGACCGCCTGATAGCTGGCTCGGACGACGGTTCTCGACATTCGGCAGTTGTACTAGTTCGAGTGCTTCCTGTGCATACTGTCTAGCGACCTTCTTCGATACGCCTTCCATCTCTAAGCCGAACATCACATTCTGCAAAACGGTCATATGTGGGAACAGCGCATAATCTTGAAAGACCGTGTTCACCGGACGATGAAACGGTGGAATCCCCTGTACCGCTTTGTTGCGGATTAAAATTTCGCCGGATGTCGGTTGTTCAAAGCCAGCGATCATGCGCAGGGTGGTCGTTTTACCACATCCTGACGGGCCAAGAAGGGCGAAGAACTCGCCTTCCTCAATTGCTAAGTCAATGTTATTGACCGCGACAAATTCCTGATTGCCGGAGCCAAAACGCTTCACGACATTTTTTAACACCACATCATAGGGCATCTTTGATTCGCCATTTCCATCATAGATAATCGACAAAAAATACGAGTGAGCACTATTTTAACTGAAACTGTGCCTGTCGTCATACTCCTAATGTACAAGAGGTGTGTGCTGAGTTTGTGTGAAATTTGTTGTAGTCCACACCCACGATTTGTCATAATTGATTGAGTGTAGGTTTGAAATCATTGGCATATCTCACTATGATAGGGCAGATAGTTCACATAAGCAGAGAGTGATAGATTAACATGATGATTGTGATTGCCCCTCAAGACTTTGATGCTAGCTTACATCACTTGCCCACAGCCGGCGAATTATTGTTGGCTGGCGATCAGGTGACGATTGATGCCGATGGCGTAGCCTTCAAACGTAGCGGTCAACAGGTCGCAGATGGCTTTGTGATCGAAGTGTGCCGTAAGGGCGAACAGGTGGAAATCGCTACATTGGGAGAGCAGCAGGAAGATGGCGGTTTCTATTTTGAACAAATCTGTGTGATGACATCATAGTGAGGGGGCGTTAATGGTTTGTTCTCATTGTCAGGGTGCAGAAGATGTATTCAGTCAGAAATATGCGCGTAAAGACTTGAACACCTATCGTGAGAAAGGCGCCAGTCAATCAACACAGTTGATGCTGACGACGCTCAAGCGCTTGGGCGTGGTGGATAAGACCTTGCTGGATATTGGTGGCGGGGTAGGGGCGGTAGCGCATGAATTGCTGGCGGAGGGTCTGGCACATGCGCTGGATGTCGATGCGTCGAGCGCCTATATCAACGTGGCAACCGAAGAAGCGCAACGGCGCGGTCATCTAGACCGCATCACGTTTCAACATGGGGATTTTGTGCAACTCGCCCCACAAATTGATATGACCGATATTGTCACGTTGGATCGGGTGGTGTGTTGTTATCCGGATTTCGAAGCCTTAATCGATCTATCGTCACAACGTGCCCGTGAAGTCTACGCGCTCGTTTATCCGCGAGATCATCTGCTCAGTAAGTCCTTGATTCCTGTGTTCAACTTCTTCGCATTTCGTATTTGGGGAAATCCATTTCGCACGTATATTCACGATAGTCAGGCAATCGATGCGATTATACGCAATAATGGGCTAGAGTGCCTCGCACGTCATACCACTAGTTTATGGCAGGTGCTGGTATATCGCCGTGCATCACAGTGACAAGAACCTGATTCACACACAGAGACCGATGACCATGAATATCCGCACCATGCTGTTGATGCTGGCGCTAATTTTGTTCGGGGCTTTCACCCGCCTCATTTATCTCGATGCGCAGAGCATTTGGGCAGATGAATCCTTCACTTATATCGTGACGCAATCGGATACATTCTGGCAGACTGTAGCATCAGATGTTCACCCGCCGATCTATTTCATGCTGATTACGGGCTGGACGTGGCTGGCAGGAACCAGTGAGTTCAGTTTGCGCTTGCCTTCGGTGCTGGCGAGTGTGCTGGCGATGGCGACACTTGTGGGCTTGACGCGAGAATGTCTGCGCCATCGTCCTCATCAGCAAGGTGGCGTGCTGGTCTTGATTGCGCTCCTGTTGTTCGCGTTGTCTGATCTTGAGGTGATGGTTGCGCAAGAAGCACGATCCTACACCTTGCATGGTGTCTGGGTGACGCTTAGTGTGTGGATGTATTTGCGCTGGATACGTTTAGGGCGCTGGCAGGATGCACTGGCTTTTGTAGTCAGCACGCTGGCGATCATCCTCACACACTATATCGGGGTGTTCACGCCAATTGCGCTCGGCGCTCATGCGCTGTTGACCTTGCGTGGGCGGCGACGCTGGCAGACGATCGGCTTATTGGTACTCTCGGCGTTGATCTTCTTGCCGTGGTTGTGGTTTGTGGTGATCGCGCAACAGATCGGCAAATTTGCGGGCGATGTCGTGCCCGCCTATAATTCGGATTGGGGCACGCTGTGGTATTTTCGTCTCGCATGGCTGACTGATCAGTGGGCGCTGATGCTGGTCTTATTCGGCTTAGGCTGGGTGGTGGTGCATCGGCAGGGCGGGCGCTGGCAGATCATGCCCCCGCGTTATCGTGTGCTGATCTTGTTCGCGCTGTGGATTGTCGTTCCGTTGGCTCTGGCATTTACACTCAATCGCTGGTTGCCGGTGTTGTTCGATTATCGCCTGACGCAAATTACTCCGCCGATCCTGATCCTGATTGCGTATGGTCTGGCAAACCTGGATCGTCTGGCGCGAGGCGCGTTGATTGTGGCGATTGTATTGTATGGCGTGTTCATCGTTGATGTGTACCGCCCGAAATTGCCGTGGGAGACCTATACCGCACTGGTGACGGAGTTCGTGCGCCCGGGCCAGGCAGTCATCTCTGAAATCGGTGGGGGCGATTATGTGTTTGATTACTACCTCACACCCACCTTACCGGAGGGCGTGCCGTGGGCTTCGACGTGGCAATGGCGCAAAAATACCCCCGAAACTTATGAGAGTGGGATGCTGGGTTTTGCCGATAGCACCGATCATGTCTGGTTGGCACGCTGGATTGATAATTCTGATGCAGAGGTCAAGCTACGCGCTACCAATCATATCCCCACCATGCAACGTACCTTCATCTATGAGGGTAACATGCTGGAAGTTCTGCGCTTTGACCGCTTGCCCGATACACCGCTGATGCGCTTCGATAATGGTATGGTCTTGATCGATGCTCAGGTATATCCCGATGGCTTGGTTGATCTGTGGTGGCAGACGGATACAGCGCTCAGTGTAGATTATACGGTGTCGGTCAAGCTCTTAAATGCGAGTGGTCAGGTGATCGCCCAACAGGACATTCAACCACAATTAGGCGAACAAGCCACCAGCCGATGGTCAGTAGGGCAGGTGGTTTACGATCCACACGATTTACAGATGCCTGTTGCCGATGCTCAGGTGATGGTGCAGGTCTATCAGTGGCAACCGGATAACCTGAATGTGATTGATACTGTGCAGGGCGATGAATTCCTGTTACTAGATATGGAATGACGACTAGCTGATCTATATGTTATCTGAGAGGCTTGCACGCTACAATAAATAACACCTGTCGGGCGCGTCACCTATTTCTGTGCTGACGATCTAATCTTTGTAGAACTTAACACGATTGAGGAGCATCATTGCGATGTCATGGTATAACAATAGCGTTTTTTATCAAGTTTACTTACGTGCGTTCCGCGATGGCGACGGCAACGGGCACGGCGATTTCCTCGGCTTGCGCGAAAAAGCTGATTATCTAGAGTGGTTGGGTATCGATTGTGTATGGTTGATGCCAACCTATCCCTCGCCACTCAAGGATGATGGCTATGACATCGCCAGCTTTTACGGCATCCACCCTGATTTTGGCTTGCTGGAAGATTTCCGCATGACTGTACAGGATTTGCACCGACGCGGGATCAAGATCATCACCGATCTGGTGGTGAACCACACCAGCGACCAGCATCCATGGTTTGTCGATGCCCGCCGTAGCAAGGACTCACCATTTCGCAATTTCTATGTATGGAACGAGACCGATGATCGCTTTCAAGAGACGCGCATCATCTTCTTAGATACGGAAGAATCCAACTGGGCATATGACGAACGCACCGGCGAATATTACTGGCATCGCTTCTATAGCAGTCAACCGGATCTGAACTATGATAATCCCAAAGTACAACAGGCTATGTTGGATATCATGAAGTTCTGGCTTGATCTGGGCATCGATGGCTTCCGTGTGGATGCGGTGCCTTATCTGTTCGAGCGGGACGGCACCAACAACGAAAACCTACCAGAGACACACGATTATCTCAAGCGGATGCGGGCGATGGTTGACGCTAACTATCCTAACGCGCTCTTACTCGCAGAAGCGAACCAGTGGGCGCATGATCTCTTGCCGTATTTTGGTGATAGTGACGAATTCCAAATGTGCTTTCACTTTCCGGTGATGCCTCGTCTGTATATGGCACTCGCGAAGAAAGATCGCACCAGTATCATCGACGTCTTGAACAACACGCCACCGATCCCAAAGGGCACGCAATGGGCAACCTTCTTGCGCAATCATGACGAACTGACACTGGAGATGGTCACTGAAGAAGAACGGCAGTTCATGTGGGCGCATTACTCGCCCGATCCAAAAGCCCGCATCAATCTGGGGATTCGTCGGCGTTTGGCGCCGTTGATGGGCAATGATCGGCATAAGATTGAGCTGATGAACTCAATGTTGTTCACCTTACCCGGTACGCCGGTGTTGTATTATGGCGATGAGATTGGTATGGGCGATAACATCACGCTCTTTGATCGTAACGGCGTACGCACGCCGATGCAGTGGGATGATAGCAATCACGGCGGGTTCAGTGATGCACGTATCGAAAGCCTGTATGCGCCACCTATCAGTGATCCTGAATATGGCTATAAGCATGTCAATGTCAAAGCTGCCCGCGAAAACCCGGACGCAATGATCCATACTATCCGTCGTATGATCCACACTTATAAACAACAGGATGCGCTGGCAAATGGGGAACTGCATTGGGTGGAGAATTGCCCTGTGCATGTGCTGATGTTCTGGCGCAATTCGATCAACGGGCGTTTCCTTGCCATTCATAATCTGAGCGACGAACTGACCAAGGTGCAATTACCAGCGGTAGCGAATGTCTATCGCGATGTTTTGCGCCCCGATTATGAGCCGATGAGCGGAACCATCACGCTCAATCCTTATGATTATTACTGGCTGGTGCCGGAGATGGGGTAGCACAACTTTTCACATAGACTCACGTATAATAAGATAGACAGATATTCTGAGAGGAGCAAGTAATCGATGACAAAAATGAAGAATGGTACGTATTCTGAATTGGGCGGTGTAGGCTCGCGCTTTATGGCGATGCTGGTAGACGGGCTGATCTTAGGTTTTGTGACTGGCATCCTGTTCGGTGCAGGCGGAGAAGTCGGCGGTGGCATCAGCTTTGTGTTTGGTGTGCTGTATAATTGGTTCTTTTGGACGCGCAAAGATGGACAAACGCCGGGCAAGATGTTGCTGGGCTTGCGTGTGGTCAAAGCGGATGGCTCGCGCCTGAGTGATGTCGATGCGTTGATCCGTGCGATTGGCTATTACGTCAGCGGGGCTGTGTTGCTACTGGGTTATATCTGGGCGCTGATCGATTCCGAAAATCGCACATGGCACGATATACTTGCTGGAACCCGCGTTATCCGTGCTGAGTAATGTGTTAGATCTGGTATCCGCAATTAGAAAATTCTAACGAAACTGAGAGCTTGCTCGTGATCCGAGCAGGCTTTTTGTTTTTTGTGGATAATAGCAGGTAGAGATGCTGTGCTGTGATGAGATGAAGGGGAAACGAATATGACTAGTAGTATAAGCGTCTTATACATCGACGATGATGCCTCCAACCTCGATACTGTCCTGCGCGTATTGACTCGCCATGGTTACACCGTGATAATCGCCCGTACAGGGACCGAAGGTCTGGCAAAGGCGCTGGAAGAACATCCTGATGTAATCTTGCTTGATATTGTCCTGCCGGATATTGATGGCTTCGAGGTTTGTCAGCAAATCCGCACCACACCTGAAATCGCCGATACACCGATCATTGGTTTATCCGGTAATACTATGCACGGTGATCGGCAGCGCGGGTTGTCTGCTGGCTTTGATGCCTATCTGGCTAAACCCATTATGCGTCTGGAACTGCTCAACGCAATCGAACGCCTCAATCTGGACGATTGACCCTTTTTCTCGTATATAATGCCTGCGATTGCTGAATGACACACAAAGGACAATACAACGATGCACAATCTGGATGGTCATACGATTCTTGTCACGGGTGGGGCAGGCTTTATTGGCTCGGCATTGGTGCGCCTGTTGCTCGATGAGGGCGCGACGGTGCGTGTCGTCGATAATCTAGTAAATGGTAAACGCGAGAACCTCGCCGATTTACCCCCTGATGCTCCCCTGACGCTCCACACGCACGATATACGTGATGCCGATGCCATGCGCGAGACACTTGCAGGGGTGGATAGGGTCTTTCATCTCGCCTGTTTAGGCGTGCGCCATTCCTTGCACGCCCCGCTAGAAAATCATGCAGTCAACGCTACCGCCACACTCAATCTATTGGCGTTATCACGCGAAGCCGGTGTCGAACGCTTCATCTATACAAGTACTTCAGAGGTGTATGGCACAGCACGAACTGTCCCGATGACCGAAGCGCATCCCACGTACCCGATGACGGTTTATGGCGCGTCCAAGCTCGCAGGCGAATGTTATACCCGCGCCTATTATGAGAGTTATGGCTATCCAACGGTAGTGGTACGTCCTTTCAACGCCTTTGGTCCGCGCAGTCATCATGAGGGTGATAGCGGAGAGGTAATCCCTAAGTTCATGTTACGGGCGATGGTGGGACAACCGCTGGTGATCTTCGGCGATGGCCAGCAAACTCGTGATTTCACTTATGTTGAGGATACCGCACGTGGGATTCTGCTCGCTGGCTTGCACGATGGTGCAATCGGGCAGACGCTCAATATCGGCAGTAACGCCGAGATCACCATTCGCGCCCTTGCTGAGACGGTCAAATCAGTGGTCAACAATCCTGATGCACAGATCATCTATGATGCACCGCGTCCGGGCGATGTATTGCGTTTGTATGCTGATAGCACCCGCGCCGGTGATTTGCTGGGCTTCGAACCGCAGGTTAGCTTGCGCGATGGTTTGCAACGCTTGCAAACGTGGTATCAAGCCTTAGATATTAGCCCGCAAACGCTGTTAGCTGATGAGAAGGTGCGTAACTGGGAACGTTAACCACAATCACGATCACGTAGGGCATAGCGTAGTCTATGTCTTTTTTGTTCCTTGCGCACAATCAGAACAATTTTTAACACAATCTTTGCAAGTTCACATTGTATCGCTCGCCGTATTAGTTTATAATTATGTTAAGTAAAGGTTAAATTCCTTAATGTAAACAACACGAGTGTTAAAGGATGTGACACATGGTTGCTGTGAATTATCTGACAACCCACAAACAAGTAATCTATAAGAAGGCTGGCGATGTCATCTTCCACGAAGGCGATACAGGCGAACGGGTTTATGGTGTATTGAGTGGACAAGTTGAACTCAGCCATAAAGGTCGTGTACTGGATACCCTTAGTGAGGGCGGTATCGTCGGTGAAGCGGTGATGCTGGGCAAAGATGCTTATTGCACGACTGCCACTGCCGTGAGCGATGTCACCCTATCGGTGATGGAACGCCATCAATTCCTGTGGCTGGTACAACAAACACCGACGTTTGCCACACAGCTGATGAGTGCAATGTCTGACCGTGTAGAGAAAGTGGCACAACTGCTTGATTGATCTCCGTAACAATCCCAGAATAGTACTCACCTAAAGCTGACCAACTCTGGTCAGCTTTTTTGTTACCCCACAGATACGCGCATTTGTTCAGGCATTCTCTACATTTGTTTGAATCCACTAACATTTGAGGACGGCTATCCGCTTAAAGCCTGATTTCACCTACCTTACAGCGGTTTTTAGGGTTTCCTTGCAAGGGTGTTAGGTGTCTGTAAGGTATGCTCCATCATCATTAGGCTGTAAGAAATATCTATGTCGGTGAGTTGGGGCAGTCTTAGAGAAAAATGATGAGTAAACATCACATCACTACACAGTTCCATGGGTCTTTTTGCTTATCAAGAATCATATTAATGGCGTGTCTCGCACTTTTCATGGCGAGTTGCACAACCGAACCTGATGAGCAACAAGCCTTACCAACCCTCGTTGAATTTCCCACCGAAGCTGGTATCGCCGAAACCGAACCTGCTGATGACGGTGAGGAAATCACACCGATTGTCACTGAACAACCTGCAACTGATGAAAACCCGGATGGGTTTGTCACACAAGAAGTTGAATCACCCACGCAATCAAGCTTGGTGACCGAGGAAGCAGCGGCAACGTCAGATGTTTTCGTTCCAGCTGAATCGGTACGGTATCAAAATGAAGACAGCACCTTATTTGTTGTGGTGACCACACTCACTACCGCCGAAATGAATCCTAATATGCCAGAGCCACCAGTTGGGGAAAAGTTTGTGATGTTATCTACTAATTTCGCCAACTTTACTGGTGAACCCTTGACCATTGAAGCGGATAGCTTGACGTTGATCGATCAACAGTTCAACCGATATCCACCGGTTCAACCGGAAGAATATATCCGTATACCGCTTTATGGGACGGAGTTACCGGGTGAGGTCACATTGCAAGGCGCGGTACGCTTTGCGCTTCCGGAAGATGCAACACCCTATTTGTTAGAGTGGTGCCCTTATAACGATTGTGAAGTCGAAACTTTGCAAACATTCATGCCATAAGTAAAGGTCTCAGGAATTAAACACCCATGAATCAAATTCATCGTAAGACATCATTTATACTCCACTTAGCGTTGTTGCTGGTCATGCTAGCAACCTTGTCGTTTGTCAACCAGCCAACAGTCTCGGCTCAGGCAAATATCTCCTTCGAGCAAAGTACGCTTGAGGGCTTGACGGGTATTGGCAATCCGACAACGCTCCAATTTGGTCCGGATGATCGCTTGTACGTGGCGCAACGTTACGGCACGATCTTTGCGCTGACAATCGAGCGCCTCGGGCCGGGCAATTATAACGTTGTTGATCAGGAAGAAATTGACCTGATCTGGGAAGATATCCCTAACCGTGACGATGATGGTACCATTAACCAGAGTACAGGCTTCCTCGCCACTAAACGCCAGGTCACGGGTCTTGTCGTGGCAGGTACGGCGGAAAATCCTGTGATCTATGTGTCTTCTA
Source organism: Anaerolineae bacterium (assembly GCA_051117475.1). GTDB lineage: Bacteria > Chloroflexota > Anaerolineae > Aggregatilineales > Phototrophicaceae > JAUZRW01. The sequence goes on from JBNPEE010000035.1 coordinate 65,129, forward strand.
GCGATCCGCGTGAAGGCGGGGGTAACACGGGCAAAAACACCGACCTTGATACCAACTCCGGTGTGGTCTCGCGCTTGACCTGGAATGGGAATGACTGGGAACACTTACAACTGGTGCGAGGATTACCCCGTTCAGAAGAGAACCATTCAGTCAATGGTATGGTGCTCGATGAAGTCAACAATATCTTATATGTGACAGTTGGCGGGTTCACCAATATGGGTGCGCCGTCTTTCAATTTTCTTTTGGTGCCCGAATACGCCTATGCGGCGGCGATCATTACAGTCGATCTGGATATGATCGGGGATACCGAATACGATATGCCGACACTCGATGACCCGACTCGTGCCAATAATCCTGATGGCTCTGACATCAACGATCCCTGGGGCGGTAACGATGGCTTGAATCAGGCGCGCATTGATCCCGATGGGCCGGTACAACTCTATGCGACGGGTTTACGTAACCCATACGATGTGGTGATCACTGAAGCTGGACTTATGTACACTATTGATAACGGCCCGAACTATAACTGGGGTGGCCCTCCGGTGAACCAGAATCCGGGGCAGTGCGATCAAACAGTCAATGAAGCCGATTCAGGGAGTTATCAAGATAACTTGCATTTCATCGATGGCCCCGGCTACTATGCTGGACATCCTGCACCCGTACGTGCCAATCCTGAGGGCATTTATGGCGCGGGCAACGAAGCTGATTCACCTGTGCCGTTCGCGCTTGCCAATCCGGTTGAGTGTGACTACCGCCTACCCGGTGTTGAAGATGGCGCATTGGCAACGTGGGGATTCTCTACCAATGGTTTAACCGAATATACTGCCACCAACTTTGAAGGACAAATGCAAGGCGACCTGCTGACCGTTGCTTATGATGGTGCTGTTTACCGCGCAAAGCTGTCACAAGATGGTGATAGCTTGATTGACTTGACACCTGATGACCCTGACGATTGGGGTTACGAGACACTCTTCGATGGCTTCGGCGTTGTACCTCTCGACGTGACCGCACAGGGCGATGACGATATTTTCCCCGGTACGATCTGGGTGGCAGTCTTCGTTGATCAGAAGATTACTGTCTTTGAACCCGTTGATTTTCCCTGTAGTGGCGAGTATGACTTCATTCTTGACGAAGACGGCGACGGCTTTACCAACGCAGATGAGATTGATAATGACACCAATCCCTGTTCAAGTGGTAGCCAGCCACAAGATAATGATGGGGATTTCATCTCTGATCTGAATGATCCTGATGACGACAATGATGGTATTTTAGACATCAACGATCCATTCCAGATTGATCCGCTCAATGGAACACAAACTACCTTACCTGTGCGTTATGACTTCTTCCAGGATGATCCAGGCGTCGGTTTCTTCGGTGTTGGTTATACAGGCTTGATGGTTAACTACAGCACCGATTACCTCGATATGTTCGTGCCGGAAGAGTTGACTATCGGCGGTACAGCGGGTAAAGCGACTGTTGATACCCTCACTGAGGGCACTGCTTACGGTGCGGATAACACGCAAGATTATGCGTGGCAATGGGGTGTCAATGTCACACAGGCAGATGGCCCCTTTGCCATTAACGCACAGATGAATGGTCTCTTCTTCACACCATCACCGGAACCCGGCGATCAGCAGGGTATCTACTTTGGTAATGGCGATCAGGATAATTACTTTGAACTATCACTCGCCACCGATCAGGACACCGGTCAGGTGGGTTTTGTGGTGATCGTCGAAATCGGCGGCGTGCCAACACGCACCTTCTATCCAGTTGCTGACGCACATTTGAGCAGCAAGATTAACCTGTATATGAGCATTGATCCGGTTGTGGGCACCGTTCAGCCCAAATATAGCCTCGATGATTCGCCTTTTGTTGATCTAGGCACACCCATTAGCCTGACCGGTGTTTTGCTGGATGTGGTGCAAACAGAGCAAGTAATGGCAGTTGGCTTGATGGCGCACATCGGTCCCGGCACCACACCTTTTGGTGCGACCTGGGATTACATGTTTATAGAACCAGAACAACCCGGTATATTGAGCGCGTCACCTAGCCCGCTCGTCTATGCCAATGTATTACAGGGCACCCAACTCGACCAAACAATAACCGTGCAGAATATGGGGCAAGCGGGCGATCAAGTCATCGAAGTTCAATCGCTGACCATCACGGGCAGTGACGACTTCACGGTTCAGGATGATACGCCATTCACGCTCAACCCCGGCGAAGAGGGTGATATTCTTGTAAGTTACTTGCCGATGGATTTTGGTGCAGACAACGCCACTATTGAAATCGTGCATGATGGTTTGAACTCACCGACGCTTGTAGAATTGGCGGGCAATAGCATCATCGAATTTGATCCGATCTACCGCGTCAATGTCGGTGGCCCGGTGTTGGATGATCCCTCAGACGTGCTGGATTGGAGCGCAGATAACGCGGCGAATCCGTCACCTTATGCGAATCATGATGTCAATGACTCATCAATTTTTGGTACGGGCACGACGATTGATATGACTAGCCCGACACTGCCTGCTGGTACACCGCAACAGCTGTTCCAGACAGCGCGCTGGGATGCAAACAACGGCGATGCAGGCGCGATGACCTATGATTTCCCCGTTGATAATGGCACCTATGAAGTACGCATCTATGTAGCCGAAATCTTCACGGGTGTGACTGCGGCAGGTCAACGTGTCTTCGATGTAGAAATTGAAGGTATAGTCGATGATCCATTCGATGATGTCGATCGTTATGCGCTTTCTGGATTTGGTGCGGGCTACATGCTTAGCACAGAGACTAGTGTGGACGATGGCTCGTTGACAGTGCGCCTCTTACATCAGGTTCAGAATCCTGAAATTCAGGGCATTGAGATTGTGCCGGTTTTTGTACCACCTACGTCTGAACTGTCGGTCTCGGATAACCCGCTCGCTTTTGGCGATGTGTCCACTGGTGAGGATAGCACGCAGACCCTCACCCTAACCAACACGGGTGATGCCACTGATCCTGCGATTGTCATCAACGGCATCAGCTATAGCGGTGATGATGCTGACGATTTTAGTGATGATCTCAGCGCACCTGTGACCTTGCAACCGGGCGATATGCTTGACGTGCAAGTGACAATCAATCCGACTGCTGGTGGCACCAAGAACGCCATCATGACGATTGATCATGATGGTGGTAATGCACCCACGGAAGTTAGCCTGAGTGCGCTGGCGTTCCAGAGTGGGGTGTTAGAAGTGTCGCCGGATCCGCTCGACTTCGGTGCTGTAAGTCTCGGTAGTGTAAGTACGCTCCCGCTGACCCTGACCAATCTCGGTGCGGATACGGATGCCGATATTGAAGTGACGAATCTCGTTGTCACAGGTTCCAACACGTACCAATTCCAATTTGAAGATACCGCTGATCCATTGATTATCCCGGCAGGGCAATCGGTCATAGTTGATGTGACCTTCACCCCGCAGGCAGTCGGTGATTACAGCGTGACAATTTCGGTGGCACATGATGGCGTAGATTCGCCTGTGATGATTAACGCCACCGCTAGCGGTTTTGAAACAATCTCTGGCCCGATTTACCGTATCGATGTGGGTGGCCCTGGTGCAACCGATCCAGCAGGCATCCTTGATTGGGCACCGGATAACGCTGGTTCCCCATCACCGTATCTTGCGGCGGGTGGCAATAAACTCAGTGCTACTGGTACAACGATTGATACCAGCAATTCAACCGTTCCAGCGGATACACCCATGTCGATCTTCCAGACCGAACGCTGGAATAACAATAATGGCTATGAGAATGCCATGCGCTATGAGTTCCCGGTTGATGAGGGCACGTATGAAGTGCGTCTCTATCTGTCGGAATTCTATACGGGCATTACAGGAGCTGGTCAGCGTGTGTTTGATGTCGAAGTTGAAGGCGGTGTAGACACCGTATTCGATGACATCGATCCTTATGGCTTAGCCGGCTTTGCAACAGGTTATGTCGTTAGCAATCAGGTTTTAGTTAGCGATGGAAATCTCAGTGTGCGCTTCTTGCATGATATCGAGAATCCGGCTGTCAAGGGTATCGAGATCCTCCTCGTTGATGACACATCGGATGCCTTGCTCGTCAGTGATGCCACAGCGTTGGACTTCGGCACGGTGGCTATCGGTGAGGATGCGACACAAGCTGTCACACTCAGCCATGATGGTGATGCGGGTTCACCGCCTCTGACGATCAGCACCATCGACTTTGATTCAGCAGAGTTCAGCTCGGACTTTGTTGGTCCCACGACACTCAATCAGGGCGAAAGCGTGACAGTGAATGTGACCTTCACGCCTGCTACCTCTGGCGCGAAGACCGCTGCCCTGACTATCGTCAATGATGGCGTACAGGGTGATCTGACGGTGGACTTGCTCGGTGTGGGTGAGACGTCGGACGCTTTGCTTGCCAGTGATGCGACAACGTTGGACTTCGGCGCGGTGGCTGTCGGTGAGGATGCGACACAAGCTGTCACATTCAGCCATGATGGTGATGCGGGTTCACCGCCTTTGACGATCAGTACCATCGACTTTGATTCAGCAGAGTTCAGCTCGGACTTTGTTGGTCCCACGACGCTCAATCAGGGCGAAAGCGTGACAGTGAATGTGACTTTCACACCTGCCACCTCTGGCGTACAGACCGCGACGATGACCGTCAATCATGACGGTGTGAACGAACCGTTTACACTTGATCTGACAGGTGCTGGCTCGCAAAATGGTATGCTCGCACAGGATGTCACTGAAGTTGACTTTGGTAGTGTGGTCACCAATGGTGTGATTAACGGCAGTGTAACCATCACCAATCTCGGTGTGGCAGGTGATAATGATCTGATGGTTACTGCTTTAAGCATTTCTGGTGTGGATGCTGCTGATTTCAGCGTAACCAATACCTTGCCGATCACCTTGATACCAGGCGCATCACAAACACTTGATCTGGTATTCCAACCAGCAACGCTGGGCGAGAAGACCGCCACCCTGACTATCGTCAACGATGGCACACAGGGTGATCTGATGGTGGACTTGCTCGGTGAAGCGGTTGAATCTGTGCCGTCATCCGGCCCGATTTACCGTATCGATGTGGGTGGTCCTGGCGCAATCGATCCAGCCGGTATCCTTGATTGGGCACCGGATAACGCTGGTTCTCCATCACCATACCTTGCGGCGGGTGGCAATAAACTCAGCGCTACGGGTGCAACCATTGATACCAGCAATCCAACCGTTCCAGCGGATACACCCATGTCGATCTTCCAGACCGAACGCTGGGATAACAATGATGGTTACCAGAACGCTATGCTTTATGAGTTCCCGGTTGATGAGGGCATGTATGAAGTGCGTCTCTATCTGGCGGAATTCTATACAGGCATCACGGGAGCTGGTCAGCGTATATACGATGTCGAACTTGAAGGCAGTGTGCCGGCAGTGTTCAGTGACGTTGATCCCTATAGCTTAGCCGGCTTTGCAACAGGCTATGTCATTAAAAGCCAGGTGCTGGTCAGCGATGGTAGCCTCAGTGTGCGTTTCTTGCACCTCCTCGAAAATCCGGCTGTGACCGGTATCGAGATCCTACCCGCAAATGACACAGCAGAAGCCTTGCTCGCCAGTGATGCGACAGCGCTAGACTACGGTGCGGTGGCTATCGGTGATGATGCAGCACAGGCTGTTACGCTCAGCCATGATGGTGATGCGGGTTCACCGCCTTTGACCATCAGCGCCATCGACTTTGATTCGGCAGAGTTCAGCTCAGACTTTGTTGGCGCAACGACACTCAATCAGGGCGAAAGCGTGACAGTGAACGTGACTTTCACGCCTACCACCCCTGGTATAAAGAATGCGATAATGACCGTTGATCATGATGGCGTGAACGAACTGTTTACAGTTAGCCTGACAGGTTCCGGCTCGCAAAACGGTATACTCGCACAGGATATTAATGAAGTTGACTTCGGCAGTGTGGTTACGAATCAAGTGGTTAATCGTAGTGTCACCGTCACCAATCTAGGTGTGACAGGTGACGATGATCTGACGATCACTGATCTGGACATTGCTGGCGTGGATGCGGATGATTTCAGTGTACTCAATACCTTGCCAATCATCCTGGTACCAGGAGAATCACAAACGCTTGATCTGGTGTTCCAATCGGCAACAGCAGGCGCGAAGACCGCTACCCTGACTATCGTCAACGATGGCGCACAGGGTGATCTAACGGTGGACCTGTTCGGTGAAGCGGTTGGATATTCTTTCAATCCGATTTATCGTGTCGATGTAGGTGGTCCTGGCGCAATTGATCCAGTCGGTATCCTCAACTGGGCAAGAGATAGCGTCGGTTTACCATCACCTTATCTTGAAGCTGGTGGCAATAAATTTACTGCCACTAATACGACCATCGATACCAGCAGTCCAACCATCCCGGCAAATACACCGGCGTTGATCTTCCAGACCGAACGCTGGGATAATAATGATGGTTACCAGAATGCTATGTTCTATGAGTTCCCGGTTAGCGAGGGCATGTATGAAGTGCGCCTCTATCTGGCGGAATTCTATACGGGCATCACAGGAGCTGGTCAGCGTGTGTTCGATGTAGAAATTGAAGGCAGCGTACCGGCAGAGTTCGATGACATTGACCCTTATGGCTTAGCAGGCTTTGCAACAGGTTATGTCGTTTACAGTCAGGTGATGGTCACCGATGGCGCTCTGGGTGTGCGCTTCTTGCACAACGTCCAGAATCCGGCTGTGACCGGTATCGAGATTGTCTCCGTAAGTGACACGCCACAAGTCTTGCTCTCCAGCGATGCGACAGAACTGGACTTTGGCGCGGTAGCTATCGGTGATGATGCCACACAGGTTATCACGCTCAGCCATGGTGGCGACGTGGGCTCATCGCCTCTGACCATCAGTTCAGTGGACTTCGGCGATGGTGCATTCACCAGCGACTTTGTCGCGCCAGTCGTGCTGGAACAGGGCGAGAGCGTTGAGGTTACTGTGACCTTTGCACCGACGGTCAACGACACAACCAACACCAATATGACCATCACCCACGATGGCATTAACGCGCCGACCACGATCCCGTTGACTGGCTCAGGCACACAAGCCAATATGCTGGATGCGGATGTATTGGCAGTTGACTTCGGTACAGTCAATATCGCAACCAGTGCGGATAGCTCATTCACGCTAAGTAACCTCGGCATACCGACTGATCCTGCAATCACGATCACTGATCTGGTCTTTGCGGGTGATGATGCCGCAGACTTCTCGCACAATATGACCTTGCCGTTAGTCATCGCCGGTGGTGAATCACAGGTGATCGATCTGAGCTTCTTACCAGCAACTGTGGGTACGAAGACTGCACAACTGACGATCATCAGCGATAGCGGTGAAGATGACCTGGTTATTAACTTGACCGGTAATGCCACTGGAGCCTCACTGACGGCATCGGCACTGGTACGTATCGAAACTTACAATGATATCTATACCAGTAGCACCTATACACCGTTTTCGTTCTACATCGAGAATACATCAACCGGTGGCGAAGAAATCGTCAGCGTCAGCTTTGATATCAGCACCGCTATCGTGCCGAAACTGGTCTTTGACCCGTTTGGTGTGGCAGGCGACACTACAGCACGTTGTCTGTTGCCTTATGATACAACACCGATTGAGACAGGCTTCATCGAACCGGCTGATCTATGTGTTGATCCGTTCTCTGTACCATATGAACTAGGTTATAACGTACTCTCCGCCGAATTCAATGACTTCCAGTTGGGCGAGACTTTCGAGTTCGGGGTGGATGTTGACCCGATCAGTACCCGTGGCACACCGGCTCCAGGACCCGATCACGCCGCGAGTGTCTCCGGTTACGAATTGCTCGGTTCGACAGTGACGATTGTCTTTGACGATGGGTCAATCCTGACGACAGAACTGGGACGCTATGACGATAGTGTGACCGGTTCACAGAACATCGCTAGTGTCAACGATCTGGCAACGCCGAGCATCGAGGTGTTAGGTATTCCTGTAACGCCGGCGACTGTCGCTGATGCCAATCAGACAGTGCGTGTCAGTGGGCCTGTCGGCGCAGAAGTCGTGATTTACCAGAGCGAAGGGGAGATGGTTGAACAAGCCGGCGGTGGCTACAATGTCGAGCCGTATGAGATCAACACGGTACTCAACGTTGCTGAATACGTAGCGACGATTGGCGCGGGTGGCACAGTCGATGTGCCGATCACCTTACTGGATGATGCGTTGATCGATGGTACCTATGGTGGGGTGAACTATCTTGTTGCCGTCATCCGTGACGGTAATCAGACGAGTGCGCTCTCTAACCGCATCATCTTGGACTATGACGGTAGTGTACTGCCGACACCAGCGCTGGTGTTCGCAGACAATATCACTTTCACCGCGCAAGAAGGGCAAGCCCTCACGCTGGGTGATGCTGTCGGTAGCAGTGCCGATGATGCCAGCACGCCAGAGATCACACTGAGTGCCATTGACGATGCAACAGGCATTGCGCCAACATGGTTGAGCGTGCCGGCAACCGTCACAGCTGGCAATGCTGTGACCGTTGATGTGGATGTACTCGGTCTAACACCGGGTACCTATACCGCGACCGTTACCGGTAGCGCCGATGGTTACAGTGATGCGAGCTTCACCGTCACGCTGACTGTCAACGATCTGACTGTGACGATTGTTGCGCCGACCGATAGCGAAATCATCGTAGGCGATAGCGTGACCATTGAGTGGACGAGTACCGGTGGTTTGCCAGACGATCATATCCATGTTCATCTGGATGACTTAAGTACACCGGCAGTTGAACCTTATGTGGGTAGCCTGCCTTTGAATGATAGCTATACAGTAACAGGCGTTGCGCCCGGCACCTATGAGGTGATCGTCAGCATGGCAAATGTCAATCACCTGCCATATCAGGGCGTAGAGACACGCATCACAATCACTGTGGAAGCGCCGGTTACACCTGACCTGACTTTCGGTGGGGATGCCACGTTGACCGCAGAAGCGGGTCAAGCGGGCACAGTCGATGCGCTGGTGAGCAGTGGCACGAGTGATGCTAGTACGCCGGAGATCACACTGAGCGCGATTGACGATGCGACAGGCATTGCGCCAACATGGTTGAGCGTACCAGCAACCGTCCCCGCAGGTACAGACATCACGGTGAGCGGTGATGCGAGCGGGTTAATCGCTGGCACGTACACCGCGACGGTGACCGGCAACGCAGGGGGTTACAATAATGCGACCTTCACGGTGATCTTCACGGTGACTGAACCTGCGGTCACGCCGGCCTTGACCTTCGGTGGTAATGCGACGCTGAACGCGGAAGCGGGTCAAGCAGGCACAGTCGATGCGCTGGTGAGCAGTGGCACGAGTGATGCCAGTACGCCGGAGATCACACTGAGCGCGATTGACGATGCGACAGGCATTGCGCCAACATGGTTGAGCGTGCCAGCAACCATCCCCGCAGGTACAGACATCACGGTGAGCGGTGATGCGAGCGGGTTAATCGCTGGCACGTACACCGCGACGGTGACCGGTAGCGCAGGTGGTTACAACGATGCAAGCTTCACAGTGACCTTTACGGTGACCGAACCAGTTGTCACACCTGATCTGACTTTCGGTGGGGATGTTAACCTGACCGCACAAGAAGGTCAGGGTGTGATGTACGAGTTCTTCACTGCTAGCACCAGCGATGCCAGCACGCCGGAGATCACACTGAACGCAATCGACGATGCAACGGGCTTAGAGCCAGTTTGGCTGGATGTCGAAAGCCCCTATACAGTCGGCAACAATGGCTTGATGATTATCGAACCGGCCACCCTGACATCAGGTATCTATACTGCGACGGTTACGGGTAGCGCGGATGGCTACAATGACGATAGCTTCACTGTCACACTGACGATCAACGATTCTGAGATCGCGATCACCGCGCCGACAGATGGCGCGGTCATCACCGGCAACAGCGTGACTGTTGAGTGGGCAAGCAGTGGTACGGTCAGCGGTGACTATGTTAAAGTGACGCTCGATGATCAAAGCACACCGGCGGTTGAACCCTTCGTGGAGATCGTGCTGTCGGCGGGTAGTTACACTTTCAACGGTGTGAATCCGGGTGCGTACACTGTGATTGTTGAGCTGGTCAACATTGCTGGCACACCATATCAAGGTGTTAGCGATAGTGTGACCATCACCACTGAAGCCATACCGGCGGTCACTCTGGGTGACGATGTTGCCTTGAGCGCACAACGCGGTCAAGTGAGCGACATCACCGGTAGCTTGATAACCGGCACGAGTGACGGAACTACACCGACGATCAACCTGACAGTTATCGATACCTTCACACAGATTCAACCGGATTGGTTGACGATCCCAACAACTGTTACAGCTGGTCAACCGATCAACTTCGTGATGGATACAATGGATCTGTTACCAGGTGAGTACGTCATCACCGTAACGGGTAGTGCGGATGGTTATCAAGATGCTACCGCCACGCTCACGCTGACCGTCGTCAATACTAGAATCGACATCACTGCTCCGATTGAGTATGCTAGTATTCTCGGTGATAGCGTGACCGTCCAGTGGACAAGTACCAATGAATTACCAACGGATAGTGTGAGCGTCACTCTGGATAATCTGGCGACAGGTGCAGTAGAACCTGCTGTGACCGGACAGTTAAGTGATGGTTCTTACACCTTCAATGGCGTAGATACAGGTGTCTACAATGTGATCGTACAGTTAACTGATAGTGGCGGTAACTCGTACTACGCGGTTATCGATACGCATGAAATCAGCGTGGATCCTGCAAGCAATATACCAACCTATGTATCGAACTTCATCGCGCCAATTGGCGCGACCAACAACGCCTATCCGGTATTCCAATGGGAACCGGTGCCGAACGCCACCTGGTACTATATCTGGCTGAATACCCCGCAAGGCTGGTATGCTGAATGGGTCAATGCCGGTCAGAATTGTAACGGGCCAGTCTGTACCTATGACTTCAAGACGGCGTTAGGTGACGGCGCTTATGAATGGGCGATCCGCACCTCGAATGCCAGTGGTAACGGCCCGTGGAGCCTGGTTTATGATTTCACCATCAACGGTGGAGTGGTCAATCCAGTGACAACCTACGATGTGCCTGATAGTGCCTCAATCAATCCGACTTTCAGCTGGGAAGCACAAGATGGTGCGACTTGGTACTACTTATGGGTGAGTGGGCCTGATGGACTGGTACATGAGGTTTGGTATCCGAGCGAGAGTGTCTGCCAGTTGGATCTGTGCCGTATCGCACCGACCCTCAACCTGACACCCGGCACGTATAGCTTCTGGGTGCAACACTGGGGCCCAGCTTATCTCTATAGCCAGTGGTCAGTTGAACGCACATTCACCATGACCGCCGCCCCACAACCACCGGTCTTGACTACGCCAATGGGGACGATCAGCGAGAGCAACCCGACCTTCATGTGGCAGACAGCGCCGGGCGCGTCGTGGCACTATATCTGGATCAGTGATGGTAACAGCACTGTGTGGCACGCCGAATGGTATCAGGTCGCGTCGACCTGTGATGTCAACGGTATCTGCTCGATCACACCAACGCTTGATCTGCCAGATGGTCCTTACAACTGGTGGGTGCAGGGATATGGCAACGGTTACACCTATGGGCCGTGGTCAGCACCGATGGGCTTCACAGTGGATACCGGTGTGCAGGCGAACGGCTCAATCCAGCCGTTGAGTATCGAACCGATGTCAGCCGACACGGGTACCGACGATCAGACCGACACGGGCACCGATGATCAGACTGACACGGGTACTGGTGATCAGACCGACACGGGTACTGGTGATCAGACCGACACGGGTACTGGTGATCAGACCGACACGGGTACTGGTGATCAGACCGACACGGGTACTGGTGATCAGACCGACACGGGTACTGGCGATTAAACTGACGGAGAGGTAAACGTATCACAGAGAGCGAGACAGTATTCAGTTACTGTCTCGCTTTTTTATTGCGTTGTTTAAGTGGGGCAATGTGCCGTGAAGAAGTGCCGAGTTTGCCATTGTGTTGTGGGATAGATGAGAGAAGTTGTCCATTCGATGATGCACCTTGTGAAGGCTGAAACTTGTAGGAAATTCTCAGCGATGACACACCTGCGCTTCTTTTATGTGTATCACATGGATAAGCGATCACTAGCTTCTAGTATATCTTGATCTACTAACACCACATAGTCATCGCGTTCATACAAATCCGCCACCTGCTGATCCCACTCCGAAAATGTCAGGCGCATGGTAGCAAGTTCTAGCTCAAACCCAATCAGACGATTATAGTTTTCAATCAGCGCTTCAATCTGCGTAAGGGCGCTGAGGTAAGGTATTTCTTTAGTTGCGGTTTCGCGCTTCTTCCACCAATCGAATGCGTTATTGAGTGGTTTGATCACATCGCGGTTCCATAAATCATGCCGATGTTCGCGTACCAGTTGTGCCAGTAAATAGTCGATGTCATGTATATCGTGATACCACGCTTCGATTTGCAAATAACGTTCAAGGTTCTCGTCGCTGATATCGCCGTGAAGATACATCACAGGATGTTCTCCCAACCATTTGCGGATTAACTGCCGTGTTCGATCGTGATAACTGTTGAACATCTCGCTCAAGCGTCGGCGTGCCAGCGAAACCTGATCAGTCTCGAGATAGCATCTTGTGCGCAGTGTTGTCGCCATCATAGCTTGCAACAGATACATCTGTGCCTGTTGTAGCTCTTGTTCGCTCTCAGTAGTTGGGAGTAGCTCATCGAAATCTTCGAGGCGGTGCTGTTGTGCTTTGAATAGTTGATCGATAGCATTGCTCGCTGCCTTATGCTTATAATTCAGATCATCACTATCGACGATATCCCGCGCATTGTGTAATGCGGCTTCGAACTCAACTCGTCGATCTCGTGCAAACTCTTTTGAGATGCGCTCATACATCTCTTCAATTTGTTGTTCCAGTGTATGCACTCGTTCGATCATCAGGTACATGGTATAACCCGACACTGCGAGGTTAATCATTGGCAATGTACCACCGACAACTGCACCTACGGTAACACTACTCATACCAGTTTGTTGCAGTAATGTGCCCATCAAACCATTTGCTACATTCGGATTCGAGGCGGCTTGACCACCTTCCTGTAACCACATCACCACCTGTTTGCTCTGTGTATCGCGCACCACGCCACCCATGCGTTCATACAAACCGGATTGCAATCCAGCTTCAATAATCGGTGGGACTTGGAACAACACCTGAATGTTTGGCATAAAAATTGTATCTTTCGTTCATGGTTGGTAAATAAAATAGGGGAGTCATTTTAGACATTATTCGTATGAACTGTGAGCGTATCGGTGTCTCTGAAGCAGTGTATCATAAAATCATAGCTCTATAGCATCTGATTTTTGTGTCCTTATTGCCCTGACCCTGTACCATCTTCTTATATAATCGATCGGTATAATGTACTATGTTATAGGTGTATACTATAGCGGTTTTCAGCAAAAGTGAATAATCTGCCTGAAATTTTTGACAAGTTAGACCATTCTATCATAATATAGTGTTATAATAAGTGGGTTCAAAGTGTAGATACAATCTTACCAGAGCAATATAATTATACTTTTTGTATCTAACGTTGTACAACGGCGTGCAAAAGAGATCTTAACGGTTATTTTTGAGATTTACTCGTATGCTGAATACATATAAATCGTAAAGATAGTTCTAGAAGAACGATGATGTCATTCTTACAAGCGATTTTTAATTTTTTTGCCATTTGGTTTTTGATCAGTATTCCGGCTAGTTTGTTCTTCGGATGGTTCATGTCAATCCGCGATTGTCCGCCAGAGGAGCAACAGGATGGGCAATATAAACGCGAACGTCGCCCACCTGATGCGAAACCAGATGCAGTGAAACGTCTGGACGAAGCTAGTTAATAGCCCGTCCGCCGATATTTAATCTGTGTCTGTTGCGAACACGTAACCTACACGTGGCTCGTTCTGGATGTAACGTGGTGTGTCGTCAATCTCCAGCTTACGCCGTAGACGGCTGATATTCACCCATAGGTATTGTGTTTCGTTATCATATTCAGGTCCCCAGACCTTCGCTAACAGGCGCTTATGTGTCATCACATGCCCGCGATTCATCACCAACACTCGCAATAACTCATATTCCTTCGCAGTCAGATCAATTAACTTATCTTTGATATAAACCCGTCGCCGTGAGAAATCGATAGTTAGGTTGCCAACTTTGACCGGTTCGGCTGTGCGTGCTGCCAGCTCTTGCCGTTTGGAAATAGCATAGAGTTGCGCCAACAGCTTTTCTTCGTTGAAGGGCACGATGAAATAATCGTCTGCGCCATGTGCAATGCCCTGCAAACACTCATCTTCGTAATCCGGCAAGGCGATGATGACAATTGGCACTTCGGATTGAGCGCGGATGCGTTGGACTTGCCCGACCAAGCCAGTGTTAGCCCGATCTACCTCCAGCAATATCAGATCGACCTTGGTCATCTTGAGATTAAGCAAGACATTGTCCAGACGCTCTTCGATGATAATCTGATGCCCTTGTGCTTCAATCTCTGGATAGAGCTTGATGAGGAAATTGGATTGGCTGTTAAGTAAGGTCATGGTCAAGCCCTTTGTAGGGGGCTTGTAAACGGTAACCTCTTCTTCTTCCTCTAGCATCGGGATGATGGTCTCTTCGTCGGTCATCAGTGGCAGGTGTAATTTGATCTTGATGCCTGCTCCGCGTATGTTCTCGATGCTGAGTTGCCCACCATGTGCCTCAACGATTTGTTTAGCAAGATACATCCCTAACCGATGAGGATATAGTTCATCGGTGATGCCATCTTCACGGCGCGGGGTGAAGATATTGCTGAGGTCATGATCTTGTAAGATGGTGGTCTTCTCTTGCATAGTGAATAATGCTTGATTGCCATGATGGGTGATGCTAACGAAAATAGGTGCGCCACGGTTAGACACGCGAGATAAGAATTCAATCAGGTTGATAAAACACTGGCGCATTTGACGCTCATCAATTTGGATCAGTGCGTTGACCACTTGCTTATCAAAGCGAATCTGGCGCTGATAGAGACGCATGCGATTGGCGAGCAAGTTCTCAAGAAACTCGCTGGGGTCAACTGTGGTCGAGCGAATCTTAATACCTTCGACTTCGCCCTTATAAATTTGGACGAAGTTACCCCACATCGATTGCACATCCTGCACGTTCTTTTCCAGGCGTTGTAACAAAATCTCGAAGTTATTCGAACTGAGCCGATCATATTGTTGGGGCAGTTGCATCGTGGCGTTGTTGAGTTCGATCAAGGGCAAAGTCATGTCATCGAGCATGTTATAGAGCATGGCGTTTTGCTCGGGCTGAGAAGCCTGATGTTTAGGCGCATCTTTAGCACCGATCACGCCGATCCACCCGCTAGTTTGGCTGTTGACATCAACGCGCATGAATTCGATCAAGATTGTTTGATTAGTCTGGCTGCTGATTTCGAGGATGGGGTAGGTTTCCTCATAGTTTTGATCTTGCATCTGTTGTGCCGCATGTGTCAGTTGATCAAAGACGCCTTGACGGTTGTTGGTGCTCGATGCCAGATATTGGAACAACTTCGAGAAGGGCTTATCCAGCACCTGTGAAGGCGTGATATTCGTCAACTCAGTGAATTGTGGGTTGCAGTAGACCACCTGATGACTGTCATCGACGAAGAAGATGCCTTCATCGATACTGCGCAACACCCCTTCAACACGACCAGTTTGCTCTTGTAATTTGGCACGTTCTTCTTGTATTGATTCAACCAGCGTATTACGTTCGAGTACGTTGGCAGTCACCTGGGTGAGGTTCTCAATTAAGCTGAGATCGGTGTTATCAACCCCTTGTTGTAACTTGCTGATGACAAATACCATACCCTCAAAGCTGTTGCTGGCAATGGGTATTACGGTGATCTGCGAGGTATCGAAATTTTCATAAAGTGGGATCAGAATATCGGTCTGATTACGATCCATCTTGCGCTTAAAGGTGAGCGGTTGTAAGCCACTCTCAAACTCTTGCTGAATTTGGGCAAGGCTACCTGCCATGTGCAGGGTACGTAACATCTGTTCAAAATCGGTATGACTGCTATATAGCAGATGCTCGTTGCCATCCGTTGGAGAGAATAACCACACGCCCGCCATCTTGACCGATTCGATCTCCAAGATGTAATTATGGATGACTTCGACGATCTGTTTACGCTTATATACCCGATTGAGTTCTGGCCATACTTTGAGCATGTACCGCATGGATTGTGCGTCGATCTCGCGCCAGTGTTGTTGCGTGGTGTTGTGGTATGCCGTGCCGAAGTTATTCGCCAGCAATTCGAAGACAGCGACATCTGCCGATGTGAATGATTGATGCTGGGCAAAAAGCGCCATCGAGCCGATGATCTGGCTACCA
Source organism: Anaerolineae bacterium (assembly GCA_051117475.1). GTDB lineage: Bacteria > Chloroflexota > Anaerolineae > Aggregatilineales > Phototrophicaceae > JAUZRW01. The sequence goes on from JBNPEE010000035.1 coordinate 81,574, forward strand.
TGTTTGATCGGCACGATGACCGTCGCACGCGGATTTTTGATGACTGGAATCGGGTTATAGAAAGGATGTTTGGTGATGTCAGGGAAGACAATTGACATCTTCGACGCGATCACATGCCGTAGTGGGTTCTCTACTTTTAGATCTGTTTTGCTCTCATATAAACGACGATGTTGGTCGCTCTCGCCGGTGCCGGCATAAACTTGATATTGCTGATCATTTTTAATAGCAATCGCTACCCCATAAACGCTGAAATAATTGCAGATTAATTCAATGGCATCGATGATCATGCGTGTGGGGTGTTCCGCATTATGCAATTTCTGTGAGAGCAAATTGGTCGCGTGTAGCTTGCGCGTGCGGAAGGCGAGTTCACGATTTTTTCTGCTCTGGCGAATCAACGAACTGATGCGCTGAAGCATGGTTTCCGTATCAAGATCAGCGCGTATCGCATCCACTGCACCCACATCAATCAGTTGCTCGTAATGTGATGCGGATAAATCCCCACTAATGACGGCAATCAGCGCTTGTGGATGTTGTAGGTGAATTTCTTCAACGACGTGTGCCGCCGGCAGGTCGAAAGTTGGATCATCATACAAAATGATGTCGAGATCTTCCGTAGTTAATACTTTTTCGCACTCATCCGGCGTACTCACTAGATGGACGTTTTCGGTGAGGTCGCGTAAGGCATGGATCCAACCATATCCTTGTTGGGTAATCACCAGAAAACGGGTTTGAACGTTCTCACTTAAAGCACTTTGAACTGACATCGCAACAACCCGGTATCTAATTGAAATTGAGACTTACAGCAACACAAAATCGCGCTCATGATAGCTAATGGCGCCGAGTCTGATTGAGTGGTTTGTTGTGTTTGATGTTTAGTTGGTATGGTAAGCTTATGAGACCGTATATTGATGATGGGCAATAAAATTCACCGCAACAATGATGACACCATCTCGCTCAAGAATAATTTTGCTATCTGAATGGTGATCAGCTTGAAAACACAACAAACTATTCCTAAGTGTATCATATCTTGATTCGTTCGTGTGCTGTGTTTATCTGACAATTGATAAAAATGTTATATAGATTGCCAGAGCAAACAAGACCAACACAACCAATTATGATGAAAATCGGCTTGTTTAGTCTCTTTACAATGCTATTGTTCAACTCGTGCCATTGGTGGTTCGGCAGAGAATACCCTGAAGAGAAACGTGAAACTACCCCTCATAATCTATCATAGAACCTCCCACCTTACATGAGCCTAAAGAGCCTCAATCAGCCAGAAATGGGCTGAAAAATCTCTGTATATCTTTGTCATTCGGAGATTGTACACGTTGTGATGGTACGAAGCTTCGATAAGCTGGCACGAAGCTATTGTTTGCCGCACCGCAAATTAAACACTTGTTGCAAACCAGGTCACCAGCCGGGGCAGATTAAATGCAATGTTAGTCCACTGAAAGGATGCCGTAGTATAGTTTATATGGAGTGATGAAAAGAGGGGTAGAACGTTTGGTGTCGGTTGAATCAAAACGCCTGATAGACACACTATCCGGATTGTGCATCTTGATACTATCATGGCGGGCTTGCCTTGGTATCTGTGGAATAGTCTGGTATGCGGTTGCCGAAACGCCTGAAGGGGTAATCGTCGGTATAGCCAATGCAACGCTTTGCCCATCATCCTGAAGAACGGGCAAGCGTGGGGATTATTTTAATCTTGTTTATCGTGATCCGGTCGAAAAGGTGCTGGCATGAGCGCTACACGCCCAATCACATCAAGCGAATGGATCGAACAATAGGTTGAACTTGAGTTCGAGCTTACCGAGCGAGATCACATCGCCGGGGCGAAGTGGGTATTCTTGCATCGGGCTGATCTTCTTTTTATTCAAGAGTGTTCGGTTGGCGCTGTTGTTATCTTTGATGACGACTTTATTGTTGGAGAGTGAGATATACGCATGTTGGCGCGATACGCCGTACTCGTGGGCATTGTAACCGGTGAGATCAATGAAATTTTGATCCGACTCACCAGCATACAAGCGCCCCAACAACACGCTATCGGAGAGATTGATCACCATCTCAACGCCTAGTTCAACGACTGTGAGCGAAATTGACCAGAAGCGCCCGTGTGAAGGCACTTGTGAAGGATCGCGGTCAAACGCATCCGGCACATTCTCAGAGGTGAGCTTGGCAGTTTCCAAGCTTTTTGGTGGCGTATTAACCATCGTGATGGTGTCTTTATCTTGTTTATCGCTTGGTTTGGTGGATGGTGTCATGGGCTTTTCTCTTTATATATCATACAAAGAACGCTAGTATATTATCATACAAGCTACTTATTAGGTGTGCAAATTAAACAATTAAATAATTTATGATAATGTGGTGATTGCATGACGATCACCATTATGCTCAATGTGTATTATTTTCAGTGTAACATAAAAATCATGATTTTAGCCTAAGAGGGGTATTATATCGTGCGTATTCTAGTAACAGGTGGTGCAGGTTTTGTCGGGTCTCATCTGGTGGATCGCTTCTTGCAAGAAGGTCATCAGGTTGTGGCAATGGATAATCTGATCACAGGTAATATCGATAATTTGCAACAGCATGTTGGCAACACCAGTTTTGAGTTTATCCATCATGATGTTAGCAATTATATTCATGTGCCGGGTGAGATTGATGGCATCTTTCACTTTGCATCGCCAGCTAGCCCGATTGACTATCTCAAGTATCCGATCCAGACGCTGAAAGTCGGGGCGATGGGTACGCATAATGCGCTCGGTCTGGCGAAAGCTAAAGGGGCACGGTTCTTGCTCGCATCCACATCAGAGATTTATGGCGATCCACTGGTGCATCCACAGGTCGAGAGCTACGCCGGTAACGTCGATCCCATCGGGCCACGTGGGGTATACGATGAAGCCAAACGCTATGCTGAAGCGCTGGTGATGGCGTATCATCGCACACACGATGTTGAGACGCGCATTGTGCGTATCTTCAATACCTACGGACCCCGTATGCGTCTGGATGATGGGCGCGTGGTGCCGAACTTCATCGGGCAAGCTTTACGCGGTGAACCACTGACCGTCTACGGCGATGGCTCACAGACGCGCTGTTTCCAATATGTAGATGATCTGGTTGAAGGTGTGTATCGTCTGTTCCACTCGGATTTCTCTGACCCGGTCAACATCGGCACACGCCGTGAGATTTCAATCGCCCAATTTGCTGAGATCGTCAACGACGTATCCAACAATACTGGTGGTATTATCTACAAAGAATCTTTACGCATCGAAGGCGATCCACAGACCCGCCAACCCGATACCACCCGCGCCTATGAGGTACTCGGTTGGGAACCGAAAGTTGAACTACACGATGGCTTAGCCAAAACCATCGAATACTTCCGCGATGTGGTGATCGTCTAAGTAGCTACTATAATCTGTCCCTATAGCAGGCGTAGATCGTGTACCGGTACACGCCTGCTTTGTATCTATCGGGCACTGATCCATTGCACATCGTAAGGGTGAAGTGTCAACGAATCCGCGCTCAATCCCAATACATCACAGACATCAGATGGTAAATTAATCGTTACAGCTTGCCCCGTGACGTTGTGCAGGGCGAGTACCACCGCATCGCCCTCTGGTGCGTGCCGTAACACCCCGAAGACCGCCTTGCCGAGATTGAGAACGTGCTGAGAGGCAAGTGGATGAAAGGCTGTGCTAGCGCGTCGGCGGTCGAGCAGTGCCATATATGCCTTGAATACCTTAGCACTCAGCCCCTCGCCAGTGATAGCTGTGCCGAGTGTGTCTGCATCGAACTTCCGACGATTGATGGTGCGTAGGCGTTCAGTGGCTTGTACACCTTCTTGCCAGTTACGTGCCCCGAACAAGCTCGAAAAATAAATGCCGGGTACGCCTGCCAGTGATAACTGCATCGCCTGTGACACGATAAAACGTTGCACAGCCGTATCCGGATCGCTGGCGGTTAGATCAGGGTGGTTGATCGCGTCAAAGTAGGTGATGTTCATCTCATAGGGGGATTGACTGCCGTCGCTGTTGGATTTGTAAGAGACCGCACCTCCATGCACCTGTGTGCGCTCAACCAGCGCATTGATCTCGGCATCGCTGAGGATGCCTGTCACCGGACGCAAGCCGATCCCGTCGTGTGAGGCGGTGAAGTTAAAGAAGCTCGTGCGTCCTTCGCGGTTGCCGAGCGATTGTGCCCATTGTGTGAGATGCGTGCTATCACCAGATGCCATCGTGTGCAAGATTAACGGGGGCAGGGGAAATTGGTAGACCATCTGCGCTTCGTTGTGTCCATCACCGAAGTAACTGATATTCTCCTCGTGTGGGACGTTGGTTTCGGTAATCATAACCACATCCGGCGCGATGATATCCAGCACATCGCGGAATAGCTGGATGAGCAGGTGCGTTTGCTCCAGATGAATACTGCTGGTGCCGATTTGTTTCCATAAAAACGCAATCGCATCTAAACGAATGAACTCGGCGCCCTGCTCTACATAAAAGCGCGTAATCTTCAGCAATTCGAGCAACACTGTCGGATTAGCGAGGTTGAGATCAACTTGATCGTCGCTGAATGTTGTCCAGATGTGCCGTGTGCCGTGTGCTGTCTCAAACGGTGTCAGTAAGGGTAAAGCACGCGGGCGCACTACTGCGGAGAGATCACTATCCGCTGGCACGTCGATGAAGTAGCCATCATAAGGCGCTTCGCCCGCGAGATATTTCTTGAACCAATCACTTTTTGCAGACATGTGATTGAACACGGCATCGAACATCAAGCGAAAATCATCTTGCATGGCATTGATGTGTGTCCAGTCACCAAGCGCCTCATCCACCTGATAATAGTCAATCACGCTGAATCCATCATCGGATGACCACGGGAAAAATGGCAGGATATGCACGCTGTTGATCGTCGGGTGGACATGTGCTTTTAGGAAATGATGCAATGCTTCCAACGGCGATTGATCGTTATTCTGTACGTGATCGCCATAACAGATGAGAATGACATCTTCCTGCGTGACGGCGAGTTGCTCTGGATCGCCTTCATGCAGTGGTGCGAGGATCGATTGCATCTCGGTGTAGGTTGCCTGTGCGATGTCTGCGCCATAGATGCGTATTAGCTTGTCGAGTATCGCGTTACGGATCGTCTCAGTCATATGATAAAAGCCCCTTTGTTTAAGATACGCGCCGATATACAGTCTTATGCGTGTGCAGTCAGTTGGTCTAAGGCGTGTGCTAATACCGCATCCAACACTGCATACGAAAAATGTTGTTGCCCGATCTGATAATTGTGTTGCGTGACTTGCTCACGGTAGCCTGAATCGTCTATCAGTCGGCGCGTTTGTTCAAGTGTGTTTTCGTCAATATCGTAGAGAAATTCAACGGCTTGTATGCCCGTCGGCTTGATGTCGCTCAGGTACATCGGATAGGTGTTGACCACAAACGGCTTACGGAAATAGACCGTTTCGATCAGCGCGTTGCCGAAGCCTTCGTAGATGCTCGGATAGGTGATGAGGTGGGCGTGTGGATACACATCCCACAGATCAAAGACCTTATGCCCGTTGACCTGACCCCGCTCTGAGCCGACATATTCCCCGATGAAACGATAACGAATACCGGCACGTTCAGCTTGCATCTTGAGCCAATCCCCATAGCCTCCGCGTTCATCGCCTTCGTAACCGGTGACCACAAACACCAGACGCAGATCATCTAAACGGCGCATCAGTTCGATTGCCAGTTCGATGCCCTTACGGCGCACGATGCGCGTCGGTTGTAGCACAATCAAATCATCGGCGCTCAAACCTATCTCCGCACGGAAGCTTTGCGCATAGTCATCAGGTGCAGGAGGGGGTGTATCGAAGTCAAACACGTTTGGCAGATAGAGTGCGTCAATTCCCTTGAAGGCACGCAGGCGCTGTTGCATCGCCTTGTTGATGACCATGTGTACTATCGGTTGCAGATCCGGCGGGAAGGCATCGTTCAACACATCTTGCACGCCATTGTTGATGAAGCGCTCGCGTTCCCAGTAAAAATCATGGTGATGGGCTAAGGTCTTGATGCGCGTGCGTTTGATTAAGTCAGTAATCGCAATGCCTAACGCTAGGTTCATCGGGATGGTGAGTGCGTTCTGTGGCACGATTACATCAATATCATAACGGGCGATGAATTGCGCTAACTCAGCGCGGATGGCATCGGCAGAATCGTACAAGCGCCGAAAGTACGAAGGTGCTAGATGCGGACTCGCGAAGGCTTCATCGTGCAGTGCTTGTGCGTTAGGATGGTTGAAATGCGCTTCGGGTATCAGGTAGCCCGGTTGGGCGTTGCTGTCCAGTTCCCCCGCACAGAAGAAGCAAGAATATCCCATTCGGCGCAGGCTATGTGCGAGTTTTTGTGTCTCAAGGCTCACGCCATCGACACCGGCGAGACGCGTTGATATAAATCCGATGTTCATCGGGCATATTCTCCTTCAGTTTCCCAATTCCATGAGATGCTATCGGCAATCGCGATCATGGCATTGGGCCATGCGAACCAGTGACGCGAATAAACACTGTAATCACTGATGTTATAGGCTTCGGGCAACGCACCATCCCACTGTGCGACTTTTTCGACCCGCTCCCACACGCGCTGATAACGATCTCTATCGCCAACAACCTTGCAGAAGATCAGTTCCTGAGCATCGCCAAGTGACCAGGGAGCCGGGCTATGCACCGACCCAAGAACCCCATCATAGAAACCGGGATTATCATCTGAGAAAGCAAATTCGATAGTATTGAGCCAGATTTCATTGTCTTTATCACAAAAACCCCATAAGGGCATCATCACGAGGGGAATGTCATTGGCATCATGGTAGAGATAGAAATTGCCTTCACCATCGGTGGCATAGGCATAAATTTTCTTGCCTTTGTGTTCGGTGATGAAGTATTTGGGAACAGCTTTTTCGACTTTTTCAATTTCTCGTTCAAATTTAGACTTTGCGCCCTCCCACATTCCGCTATATATGATTCGTAATTTCTTCATTGTATGCCAGAGTAAAATGTGCGTTGAAAAATGAAAATGTAGAGGTATATCATCATCGGCTGGTGTTTCATCAGTCGGATAAAGTCCTTGTTTTTGTTGGTTGTAGAGAGCGTCATTCAAGAGAAAAAATAGTTGCTTTACTTCATGGATATAATCTTTTGCGAAGTACAAACTTCCTGTTTCCAGAAGGTATTCTGCTAATAGAAGAAAAGGATATAATTGCTGATCAAGTTGAAAGGATTTATTATCTTTGGGCATCCCGTTTCTCATAAATGCCCGTCCCCATGCGAAAGCTATTGGTTGTCTGCCGCTTTTGCAATAAGTTCCTCGCCAGAGAGTAAGGAAAAGAAATTTGATATGGGAGGGCGCAACAGGATAGCTATTTTCAGTACTTTTATGATAATTATCAATTGCACGAACAACATAATAAGAATCACGTGTCCAGACTAACGGTAATATCATGTGGTCTGTTAACATACCGTTTTCGCAATATCGTCCGTATGTCGCTGCCCGATTGATCACTAGACTCTGATCAGGCAACTTTACAAAGTACTGCTCTCCAATAGTCTCAATAAAATGTTGCCAGAAAAAATCATTCTGTGGTGCGACATCAGATGCAACATTTCGCTGATTGGTCATAACTCCAAATAGAAATTCTTCGCTTTCAATTGAGTGATTCTGTTGAAAATGTAAACCGTTTTGCAATTCATCAATATCTGAATTAACACCGTAAATTCTGAATTCTCTTTCAAGGGATATGTTTTCGATGATGACATAATTCGATGCTATCTTTTTTACTTGAGTCAAGTTGGATGGCATATTTATTATGCCGCCTTCAGTCAACTGAGTGTATGCAGCTCGTTGTATCCAAATATGACCTGTAGTTTGAGCATAAACTTGATTCGATGAGAATTTCCAGAACTGATACATACCAATACGCTGAAGCCAGCAACTAACACACTCCGCGATTGTGCCATCTGCGAGGGTGAAACGAATGAAAGGCACAGCATCTTCTATCAAGAAATATTCACGTTTGATGATCTCCTGCTCGAATTGCAAGCCGAAGCCTTCATTAGTCACAAGTGATTTACGATAGGCACGAACTTTTGCCTGATCGTAACGATCTGCATCGGTGAAGGGCGGAATGCTGGTCAGGGTGATATAGCCATGTTCAGGATGATAGGTATTGATCGCAATGAAACGCCCATCCAGATTGACACTGCCTGTAATGCCCCCTCCACCAAAATCGAGAGGTTTTGTTCCCTGTGCAGGGTCAAGTTGCCGAACATGATAGTCGGATAGGTCGAAGAGTGTCATGTTTACCCCATGTTCGTCAAAATGGGTCTTGTAGGGGCGCAGTATACTGCGCCCCTACGTGCTATTTCGAAACGGTGTTCCATGTTTAACCTTTCACCGCGCCAGCAGTCAAGCCTTGCGTCAGGAAGCGCTCGAAGAAGAAGAAGATCACGATGATCGGGATGCTGACGATCAGTGAACCCGCCATTAGCGCTGAGATCGGTACCTCTTGACTGTCGAGCCGTTGCAAGCCGAGCGGTAAGGTCCAGCGCGACGTATCCGCAGCGAGGAACAGGAAGGCATACAAGAACTCATTCCACGCGATCATGAAGGTATAGAGCGCCACTGAAGCAATCGCCGGCATCGCCAATGGAATGGTGATGCGCCAGATCGTTTCCATCTCGGTACAGCCATCGATCAACGCCGCTTCTTCGAGTTCGGGTGGGATGGTCATGAAGTAACTGCGGAGCATGTAGAGCGCTACCGGCAACGTCCCTGACATGTAGATGATCACCAGACCTTCGAGCGTCTCGCGCAAGCCGGTGCGGGTGAAAACCACAAACAGGGGGATTGCCAGCACAATCGCGGGGAACATGTAAATCAGCAAGATACCCCATGACATCATGTTGCGCCCTAGATATTGCAGACGTGTGATGGCGTAAGCTGCCGGAATCGCCAGCAAGAGCGTCAGCGAGACCGTCAACAATGAGAGTAGTAAACTGTTCCAGATGAAAGGCGGGAAGCCTTGCTCGGCAAGTACAATCGTGAAGCTACTCTGATTGAATACATTGACGCATTCATCGGGTATTTGTTGACGATTGGCGCGTTCCAGCAGTTCTTCTTCGGTGCTGATCTCAGCGATACCAGCCCGGATAGCGTTATGCGCATCGAGGATTACGCGAGTGTCACTTTGTGGCAGGCGATTATACTCGGTCACGAAAGCCTGTTGTTCCGCACTGACTTGATCGCTCGGTAGGGCGATGTATTCGGTGGATGCTTGCGCCGGAACATCCTGTACCAGCACGAAGCCTTCCGGCACGTTTTCGGTCGTGTCAAGGACATTGCGCCGTTGCGCGTCGGTCAGATCGGCTTCAGGGACGAGGGTGTAAGTCGTCGGTTGGGGATCGGGTTCAATCACCAGCAAGCTGAGATTGTACTCTGCCATGAGCGCCGGCGCACTGCTGTTCTCTAACATGATGCGCGTCAGTTCATCGGATGTATAGGCATCATCGCGCCCATGGCGTATCCAACACCCCACAGGATGCAGGGTACTCTGTATATCGCTCCATGTGGGTGCGAGTTTGGTCGGGTTGACTTGAATATCTTGCTCTGGACGGAAGGAGAGATTGACCATCCAGTAAAATGGGAAGACCGTCACCACGAAGAAGAATACGATCATCACCCAGCGCAAGACACGCGCAATCAGGGTTTCGATCTCCTCACGAGACATGCGGTTGCTCTGGCTTGTGTCGGGTGTCGTCATGATTAATTCTCCTCAACCAGGAAGTAACGGAAATAGATCAGCAGAACAATCGCCAGAATGCCCGCCATGATGACTGCGACGGCGCTCGCCTGCCCGACATTACTGCGCGTGAACAACAGTTCAAAGATTTGTACCGGAATCACCTTCGTCTGCGAGATTGCGCCGGTCAGCAAGAACACATCATCAAACTTGTTGAATGTCCAGATGAAGCGCAACAAGAACAGTGTGCCAAAGACCGCCCGCAATTGGGGCAGGGTGATATAGATCAGGCGGTTGATGGGTGTTGCGCCGTCTACCTTCGCTGCTTCGTACATCTCATCCGGTATCGCTTGAATGCGTGCCAGCAAGAACAAGAAGGCAAATGGGAAGTAGCGCCATGTTTGGAACAAGATCACCATCAGCAAGGGGAGCAAGCTGTTATCCCCTAAGAAGTTGATGCGTGTGCCCATCGCGCTGTTGATTAACCCATCGGAGCGCAACAAAATTTTCCAGATGAAAGCGACGGAGATCACCGGCGCAATATATGGAAAGAGCAAGAAGCCCCTGAAGAACGCTCGTCCGGGGAAAGCTTCGCGCACGATGAGCGCGGCAACCAAGCCAAAGAAGATCGCACTGACGGTACTCGCCAGCGTATAAGCCAGCGTGCGAGCGATCATCGGGTAAAATTCAGGATCGCGCACGCCCACTACCGTTTGTTGCTCACCCCCGCTGGGTAACGGGAACCACTCGCGCCACCCGCGATAGTCATCGAGGGTGCGCCGTGGACTGACATAGATGATATTGCCTTCGTCATCCCGCGCACATTGAGAGCCGTCTTCGGTGTATTCACAGGGGACAGTATCGAGACGCAACCCACCCTGTGAGTAAAAATTCTCGTACCAAACGCGCCCATCTGCCGTGATATCATCGAGCGTCACCAACGAAATATTGGGCAAATCTGCGACGCGGATGGGGCGCAAGCTCAGCACCACGTTCCACACCACCGGAAAAATCACAATGCCCATCACAATTAACACCGTGGGGATAGTCAATGCATAAGCTAGATCAGTGATACGCTGATTTTTAGATTTGTGCTCGGCAAAATTACCACGCGGGATCAAGAAGATGTAGGCGACTAAGATGAAGATAGTCACGATGCCGGGATCAATACTGCGCCCGAAAAAGACAATCTCACTGACACCCACCAGCAGGAATAAGACAATCAGCAAACCACCGAGGATGGTCAGCAAGCGTCGCTCGAGTGAAGGCGCTTGATCGTATTGTCCGGGCGGGAGCAAGAGTAGGGCAACGCCCACTAAACCGATGATGATCACCACCGCGCTGATACTGCTGGCGATGATGCCGATAGATTGCCCGACGACCCCCACCAGTACCCCAACGATAACTCCCAGTACAATGCCGAGGCGCGTATCATAACCCCGCATGAAGAAAGTATAGAAGCCAGGTAGGGCACCGATCAAAGCCCACAGAATAATTTCAAACAGCATGTTCACTGTGGCGACCTTTCAATAATATTCTTGTTGATGTGGTCTAAAACAGCGCCCCCTGCACAGGCGATGTGTGAATGCGTTGAAGTTGTTCTGTGCAGTGGGGCAATGAATCACGGAGAGGGGATGGCACACTCTGTGCACCATCCCGACGAAAGTTTATTCGAGTTCCAGTTGCAAATCTTCGATTTCAATCTGGATGTTGTCGGCGGCATCTTCAAGCGAGATGTTACCATTCAGATAGTTGGCGAGGTTCTCCTGAATGAAGAACGTGGAACCAACGGCACTCGCAAGCACGTTCTGACCGACATCGAAGCCCATGCGGGTGTAGCCATCTGCACCGCTGGTGATGACTTCGAGGTCTTCTGCGCTGTAGAAATCACCCAGTGGGGCGCGACGGTTCACGCCAACATCGAGCGTGCCCCAACCCTCAAGGAAGACAGTCGGTTCATCGATAGTACCGGCACGCATCGGGAACTTGCCTTCAGGCGCAACGGCGAGTGTATCGAGATACACCTGGTTGTACCAGAAGTCTAAGAACAGCTCGGCTTCGGCATCAGCCGTTGTTGAAATGCCAACGTTGAAGGTGCTACCCCATGCCGCTGGTTCATCACTGCTGTACCCACTGAACGCGCCGACGAAATCGGTGTTTTCAGCGATGAATGCTGGATTATCTTCACATTCGTCACAGCTTGGGAAGGCATCGTCGCGCAAGCCAGCCATCTCATCAAGGATGAATGGTGACCAGATAGTCATCGCACAACGTCCTGCGAAGTAGTTGGCGCGGGTTTGATCCCAGAACCAGCCTGTTTCACCGGGGCCGTAGTTGCTCATCAGATCGTTATAAAATTCCATCGCTTCCAGCATTTCAGGGCTATCGAAGGTGATGTTGCCGTCTGCATCGACGAAGGTTGCACCGTTTGCCAGCGCCACATGCTCGAAGACTTGCCATGTGAACTGTTGATCCGGAGCATTAGGCCCGCAGAAACCGATCATGTCACTATCTGGATCATGTAGGGCTTCGGCGGCTGTCATGATGTCGGCATAGCTATCGGGTGCATCTAAACCGGCGGATTCAAACAAGTCGCTACGATACATTAACAGTTGTCCCCAACCATCATTCGGGATCGAACCGTACAAGCCGTCTTCGACCTCAGCGAGTGCCAGCGCACCCGCGCTGAAGGTCTCTGTGCCGAGTGATTCGATCACTGCGGTAGCGCGTTCGGGATCGAGTGCGCCATCAGCTACCCAGCGTCCGGTGAATTGTACCGAATGCAAGACGAGATCCGGCAGGGTGTTGGCTGCCTGACTAATGGTGATGAAGCTCACCTGTTCGTTCTCTTCAACAGGCACGATGATGACATCGATACCGGGGTTCTCTGCTTCGAACGCTGCCGCAATCGCTTCTTGTCGTTCGACGCGCTCCGGCTGGTTTTCACTGGTCAAGAAGACCAATTCGACAGTATCTTGTGCGGCGGCTGGCAGAATGCTGATCAGGCTAGCAAGCATCGCCAGAACGATCATAGTGCTTAAACTTTTACGCATGATGTTCCTCTCTTTTCGAAAGTCAGTAAGTAAAAATAGGTTTAGCTCATGAATTAGGCTTGATGTGCGTTTAGCTCATGGCGCTCCTCTCTCCATCAGGACGCTGTCCCACCGCTCGATTCGCGGACGATCAGCTCAGGCTGGATGATCCGCTGATGATAGCGTGTGGGGGCATCGTCGATGATAGTCAATAATTGTTGTGTTAGTAGTTCGCCAATGTTGTAGATTGGCTGGCGAACGGTGGTCAGGGCTGGCTCTGCTTGTGATGCGGCTGGTATGTCATCATAGCCGGCAATGGCAAAACTGTCCCCGATGGCATAGCCCCGTTCTTTAGCGACAGCCATCGCGCCGAGTGCCATCCAATCATTGGCACCGATGATCGCGGTCAGTTGAGGCTGGTGCGTCAAAAGGTGGTGTGCCGCCTCGATCCCGCTCTGGTAGGTGAGGTTGCCATAAGCACAGTATCCCGCCTGATAGGGCAAGTCATGTGCGGCGAGTGCCTCACGATAGCCGTTTAAGCGATAAGGCGTGAACGCCAGATCAACTTCAGGCAGGATCAAGCCGATGTGACGGTGACCACGTGCGATGAGGTGTTCAGTCACCATACGGATGCCGGATTGACTATCCACGTCGATATAATGAAAGTCGCTCTGCTCATCAGGCGCGAGACGACCATGTACGATGAAAGGGCAATCGACAGATTTCAGATAGTGAATACGGGCATCGCTACGATAGGTGCGGGCGACGATCATGCCATCAACCCGCTTACCACCGACAATGCGCTGGTAGGTATCCAGTTCAGTCGCGCCAGTCTGCGCGGCGCTGGTCAGCACGTCGAAATGTTTGCTCGCGGCGGTGTAAGTGATGCCCTTGAGCAACACACTGAAGAAATCATCGTCATGCGTGTGGGCACGCGCTGGCATAATCAAACCAAGCGTGTGTGTACGTTGACCCTGTAGCTGACGCGCAATGTGGTTCGGTTGATAACCGAGTTCTTGCGCGATGCTGAGGATATACTGGCGAGTCTGCTCGTTGACGTCATCGTAACCGGTGAGCGCGCGCGAGACAGTCGTCACAGAAAACCCTGATTTTTTGGAAATATCTTTAAGTGTTACAGGCATGACAATAAATTTTCTATTCAAAAAATAGCGTTTCGATTGATCCGAAACGTTTTGGATACCTTTAATCTTAAAGTATCGTAAAACGAAATGTTTGTCAACATATTGATATGAATGTCGGGTGAATGAAGAAAGTTTATCAGGGAATACACTGAAAACGTTTCGGTATATTCGGTCAAATGCACATATGTCACGCTAAAAAGCCTATCACAGATCACCGCTCACTTTGTGGGGCAGGGGCAATACTGTGAAGAATGCGAGGGCTATGCTATCATGCGCTGTCATGAAAAACGAACAAGAAACCTCACCACAACCGATCCCTGAAAGCCTGCTCTCACAAGAAGCATTTCAGCAAGCGCGTCAGATGCCGTGGAAAGTGCGTCTGGAGCTGTTGCGCTGGCTACAATGGCTCCCGAACCTGATGGCGCTATATTTCTCTGGGGCTGAAGTCGGTGTCGGCTGGCGTTTCTACGGAATGCCGATCTGGCAGGTGCATCGTGATAGCAGCGTAGAAATTGGTGAACGCCTGAACTTACGCGCCAGCGTTGCCAGCAATCCGCTCGGTGTGGATCGCCCTGTGATTATCAGCACGCGCCGCGTTGGCGCACAGATGACCATCGGCGATGATTTTGGTATGACTGGCGGTTCGATTGTTTGTGATCAGTCCATTACCATTGGCAATAGAGTGACTGTCGGCGCGAACAGCTTGATTGTCGATACGGACTTTCATCCGCTTGAGCCTGATAAACGCCTCGCACAACCGCTCGCTGGTAACGCCGAGCCGGTCACCATCGGTGACGATGTGTTCATCGGGATGCGGTGCATGATCCTCAAAGGCGCACAGATTGGGCAGGGCAGTGTGATCGGCGCCGGCAGTGTGGTTACGGGACATATCCCTGACGGCGTGATTGCAGTGGGCAATCCGGCGCGGGTGTTGCGCCAACTATGAACGAGCATCAGGCAGGTTAATATGACAGCAATTTTCCGCACGCTCACACAACATAAACTCAAAGTTGCCCTGTTGATCGGGGTCATCTTGCGGGTGGTGTTACTTGGTGTATTTTACGAGAGCCTCTTTGGTTATGAGATCACTGGACGCACTCACGGTTCAACTGCTTATGATGAGTACGCGCTCAATCTCTTAGAAACGGGCGTGTATGGGCGCGAAGCTGGCGTACCGGATGCCAACATCCCTCCTCTATACAGTGTGATAGTGGCCGGCTTGTATGTGCTGTTCGGGCGTGGGGGCTTACAGATTGGTCTGATGCATACCGTCTTTGACGTGCTGACCATGCTCATGCTGTATCAGATCGTGCGCCGATTGTTCCGCGCACACCCCGCCCATGAATGGATCGCCACACTCAGCGTGCTATTTTTCGCCTGTTACCCGTATCTGATCTTTCAGAACCTGACACTCAACGATACTGCCTTCTTCATGCTCCTGATGCACGCTTTCATCCTGGGCATGGTGACTATCCGTGAGCGCCCGCAGTTGGATCGGCACTTGTGGTTGCTGGTAATTCTAACCGGCATGATCTTAGGTATTACCACGCTCAATAGGGCGTTGTTGCCCTTGCTGGCGATCTTTTGCGCGCTGTGGTTCTTGTTCCGCCTCAGCATAGGGCAGACAGTGATCCGTCTGTTGCCGGTGGCGCTGGTCAGCGTGTTGATGTTGCTTCCGTGGATGTGGCGTACTTATCACGTTTATGAGGCTTTCGTGCCGGTGGCGCTCAATACCGGCGAGAACATCTATCAGGGCAACAATAGTGCAACCATCCAACTCTTCCGCGCTGGCTACGATGTGCAATGGTCACCCGGCCCTCCACAGGCGATTCGTGGCGACTACTTCCGCAATAATCAGATTTTATTGGATGCCGGCTTGCAGTGGATCACGGATCATCCCGATCAACTGCCGGAGTTGCTGTGGGTGAAATTTCTGGTGCATTGGAGCATCGATATTGCCCCGCGCAACAACCCCTTGCCCGGTCAACGCTTTGAGCTGGACGAAAACGATCAGTTGATGATCGTGCGCGTTGATGATCCCGACGCCCAACTACAAGATATCGAGACTATCGCCATCTATAGCGAAGGCTTGTTTGATCGCGTCGGCAGACCGGTACACATGCTGTACTTCGGTGGCTTGTTGATGCTGGCGCTGGTGGGGGTGGGGCTATCGGCACGTTATTGGCGTGATGTATCGCTGTTGTGGTTCGTGCAGATTAGCATGACGATCATGTACCTGATCTTTCATCCCTCGACCCGTTACCGCGTGCCGACTGATCCGCTCTTATTTGCATTCTCAGCGTTCACGCTGGTCTATCTAGCGTACCGTTGGCATCAGAGCAAAATGATGCCCCCGCACCCTTAATGGTAAGGTATTTTTAACATAATGCGCCTAGTGTTTGATTGTTAAAACATAAAGGCAAAATTTAGTACTAAAGTCATTGACAACTGTTATCAGCCCATAAAATATTAATAAATTCAGTATGTTATATGTGAAAATTAATTCTTTCTTTCGCTTTTTTCCCTCAGATGGTCTTGATTGACACTCAATAGTTAAGACAACCCTTGTTGTTTGCTAATTTATTCTCACCATAAGAAACGCTTCGCTAACACTTCTTAGTACCTTTATCCCCCTTACATAACAAATTACATTACAATACCATGCATCCAAGATCTTAATCCCCACTGTAACACTTTGTGGGAGTATATATGTGATTCAACAAAGGACAGTCTAACATGATAGTAGACAATCAAACTCCTAAACGAATTTTACGGCAAGTACTTGTTATAGGCTTAGTGATAGCAAGCCTATTCACTGTTTCAGTCAGTAATGCACAAGACGCATCTAGTCCGCTTCAACCGCCTACGCTACTACGATGGGCACCACCGGAGTTGGATAATCCGACAACGATCAATGTCCGTACAAGCGGGAATCGGACTATTAAATTAGATTCTAATAGAGATTACATCCTGAACATGCCTGATACTCCTGTCACTGAGGCACTGAGGCTTCAGGGTGGTCGTAATATTGTATTGATTGGTGGTGAAATCGACATTCCCTATCAAGGCAGTAATCCGACACGCTCTAGTCGTACCGGAATCAAAATTAAAGATTCCACAGGTACCGTTCATATTGAAGGCGTATGGATTTATGGTGAAGACTTGAGCGAAGGCATCCAGATTGATGCACCTGATGCTATTGTCCAGATCCAGAATGTGCGTATCGAAGACATTCGTGCTCGTGATCAGGTCAATTTCACTGATAATCATCCGGACTTAATCCAGCCTTACGGTAATGTGGTCGAGCTACGGGTTGATCACTTCACCGGAGCAACAGATTATCAAGGCTTCATGCTGAAAGCAGATTTTAATGGGTCACTAGGAACAGTTGATATATCCAATGCGAATATTATCGCTCGTCCTACTGCACGTTATCTCATCTGGTTCAGTAATGTAAACAATGCCGGTGATGTGACCTTTGAGAATGTATATCTGGATTTACCTTCTGGGCGACATGGAAGTCTGGGTAACGCGGTATGGCCACGTGAACGTGCATCCTATCCAAATCAGGCACAAGTTATTGATACATCTGACGGTAGCGGTGTCACATGGCCGGCAGAAATGAGACCGCGTATTCATGGATACATCCTGGAAGGCACGCCACCACAGGGTGATTACGTCCGACAAGATCAAGTAGGTATTGGATATGTTCCGGTAGGCTACTCAGATGGAACGGTTAGTGAAATTCCCACGCCGCTACCAACGGAAGAACCGACTGAGGTTGTGTTGGATGTGCCGGGCGGAGTGAGCGCACAGGCGACGAGCGATACCACCATTGATCTCATGTGGATCGATAACGTCAGCACTGAGACGACGTATGAGATTACACGGGACGGTACACTCATCACACCGTTACCAGTCGATAGTGCAGTCTATTATGATACAGGCTTAGACCCTGATACAGACTACTGCTACCGTGTGCGTGCAGTCAATAACCTGACTGTTTCAGCATGGAGTGCGGACATCTGCACGAGTACACAACCAACCGAAGTGCCGACTGAAGCGCCAACTGAAGCGCCGACCGATGAACCAACTGAAGCACCAACCGAAGCGCCGATCGATGAACCAACTGAAGCGCCAACCGATGAACCAACCGATGAACCAACACCGGAACTAACAGAAATCGTGTTGGACGCACCAGGCGGAGTGAGCGCACAGGCGACGAGTGATACCACCATTGATCTGATATGGGTGGACAACGCCAGCGATGAGATCATGTATGAGATCGAACGCGATGGAACGGTTATCACACCGCTACCTGCCAATAGCACGGTTTACTTTGATACAGGCTTAAACCCTGAGACTGACTACTGCTATCGTGTGCGTGCGGTCAACAACCTGACAGTTTCGGCATGGAGTGCGGAAGTCTGCGCTAGCACACAACCCGCCACTGCGCCGACACCAGAACCGGACGGCAATCAAGCGCCTAGCTTGCAAACGCCTGCCGATCAAATGAGCCTTGCGGGTGTGATGATCAGCTTGCAGATCGAAGCAAGTGATCCCGATGGTGATCTGCTGCGCTTTACAGCACGTGACTTGCCCGATGGCTTGACGATTGATCCTGAAACAGCACAAATTACGGGTACACCCACCCTTAGCGGTGAGCGTACAGTGACTGTGACTGCCATTGATTCCGAAGGCTTGACTGCTGAGACCAGCTTCTCTTGGATAGTGACCGGTGGTGATGGTGGCGCAGAAGCACCGCCCAATACTGTGATTGGCCTGATGCTGGTCAATGCAGATACCAATGAAGATCTGCTGATGCTCAGCGATGGGATGCAGATCAACCTCAGCGCTTTGCCAACGGATAACCTTAACGTGCGGGCGCAGGTCAGCAGTGGGGTGGAGAGTGTGCGCTTCAGCTTGAATGATAACAGCAATTTCCGTCTGGAGAATGAAGCGCCCTATGCCTTAGCCGGTGATTTAAGTGGCGACTATAGGACATGGTCACCGTCTGAAGGCAATTATACGCTGGTAGCGATACCCTACACGAGCAACAATGCCTCAGGCAATGAGGGTAACAGCATGAGTGTAACTTTCAGTGTGGTACGTCAGTCATCCGGTGGTGGATCACAACCGATCACACCGTTGCCGACGACACCTGCGCCAATTACACCGTTGCCGACCACACCGTCACCGACGACACCTGCGCCGACCACACCGTCACCGACGACACCTGCGCCGACCACACCGTCACCGACGACACCTGCGCCAACTCAACCGCCGTCAAGAGGTGGAGGCAATAATGGCAACGGTAACGCCAATATGGCAGTGACGCGCTTCGTGCTAGTCAATGCGGATACCAACCGCGACATCATGACCCTGACAAACGGTCAGAGCATCGCGCTCAATAACTTGCCAACACGCAATCTGAATATTCGAGTCGAGGTGTCCGGCAATTCCGAGAGCCTCGGGGTACAGGTCAATGGGGGCCGTGTCCACTATGAAGACCAGCTCCCCTATGCAGTGTTCCTTGATATCGAGGGTAACTACAATGCCTGGCGCCCCTCAGCAGGGACGTACACCCTCACTGCCACGCCATACTCACGTTGGAGTGGCAACGGACGCGCCGGACGCTCACAGACCATCCGTTTCACCTTCACAGGGAACTGATGCGCTGAGCAACACGGTAAACTGAAAATAAGTACCAGCAACACACTCCTATATTTATGAGGGGTGTGTTGCCTGTTAAAACACAAATCACGCGCAAATACGTCACGTTCTTGAGCCTGTGTGTTATTTATAGTGAGACGTTTAATAGCTTAATAAGAATCATCTCATGACAGTAGAATAATTAGACACTGTGTCGTATACTATGATACGATTTAGTTATTGAGAGATGCACGAGGGCATTCGGCAATAATCACTATGTTTAAAAGAAATGGTAAACCATGAGAGCAGTCGCAAGATCGATCATTGCGCGAAACAAATTTATCAAGGGCACTGTTGCCAATCCGATTAATTTCCTCAAGTGGGGCAAGACTGATATCAACCTTCCGGACATCCTTCCCGATCATATTACCCCTTATTCACTCAATCATGGCAAAGATGAAGTGCATTTCGTCGAGACTGCGCCGGAATATTCGTTACTTGGCAAACCGTTCATGTATCATGAGCAGTTCAAGCAAGCTCAGCGTGTGCTGGTTGTCTCGCATGATGAGTGGTTCGGCTGGGCACAATCACAGCCTGATCCTGACCGCCCAATTTTTGTCTGTGGCATCGGACGTAGCGGTACGACCTTAATTAACCGCGCTTTGCATCGCTTGCCGGATACCAGCGTCTACGATGAGCCAGATGTGTTCATGCAGATGGTACGCCTCTCACCGGAAGAACGCTATCCTCTGATTCATGCTTCATCGGCTTCGCTCAATCGGCATGGTACGCGCCTGGTGATGAAACAACGCAGTTTTGTCAGTTACATGATGGATTCCATCCTTGATGTGTATCCGAATGCCAAAATCTTATTCCTCTATCGCAATACCTTTGACTGGATTCGCTCGAACATGCGCTTGATTCTACGCACACCTACGCCGCCGGGCATCGTGCATGAGGTGGTGCGTCTGGTGTTCAAACGTTATTTGCCAGCGCTCAACCCTGCTGAGTTCCGTCCTTTGCAGATGGTAGAAGCCGGTGCATTGCTGTGGCTCAAGTTCAATCAGCATTATGCAAATTTGATCGAACAGGGTTATCCGATTCTCGGCGTGCGTTACGAAGATATGGTGGATGATCCCGATTCGGTTTTGCCGCAAATCTTCGATTTTTGTGGTTTGCCACTGCATCAGGTGGAGACGGCATTGCCCGCCTTTAATCGCAATTCGCAGGCAGGTACAATTTTCTCTCGCAAGAACCTTGCGAAAATAGAACTTACCGCCCGTCAGATACGCTTGATTCAAGGCATGTTGGATCGGCATGAGTGGTTGAATGATGCCCATATGCGCTTGCCCGGCTCGGTTGTGCCCCGTAAACGCGAACTCACCAAACCACTTGCTTGACGAGAGATAGCTTACATGATGGGTTTGCCAATGTACGTCACAGGCTATGAGCGACAGGTAGCGCGTATCAGTGATGATGACGTGCGCAAACGTTATGGCGTGCAGACGGTACACCGACTCTCACAAAACGAGAATCCGCTCGGACCTGCGCCGGATGTGATCGCCACCATTCAACAACTTACGCCCACGCTCGCCCGTTATCCCGATTATTCTGATATTGCCCTGCGCGAGGCGCTGATAGAGGTTATCGGGCGCGGGCTGACTGTTGATTATCTCTATACGGGCATGAGTGGCTATGAATCGCTGGAACTGGTCACACGGGGGTTTTTGCGCCCTGATGATGAGGTGATTGTCTCTAGCCCCACATTCATTAGCGCCTATCAAAAAACGAGCGTCTTACAGGGCGCTCGGGTAGTGGATGTGCCACTGCATCCTCAGACCTTCGTCTATGATGTAGAAGGGGTGCTGAACGCGATCACCCCGCGCACGCGCTTGATCTTGCTGTGTAATCCCAATAACCCCACCGGCACAATTATCACTGACGCGCAGATGGCACATTTGCTGGGTGCTATCCCCGATCATGTGCTGGTAGTTGCCGATCAGGTCTATGAGCATTACGTCACCCGCCCCGATTTCCCCGATGCTCTGCCGTATGTGCTGAATGATGCCAATCTTGTGCTGACCTATAGCTTCAGCAAGGCCTATGGTCTGGCGGGTTTACGGCTAGGCTTTGGCATTGCACCTCCGCGCATCGCGGATTATCTGGCGAGTATGCATCGCGGATTTCATCACAGCACGCTGACACTGGGTGCAGGCGTGGTTGCGGTACGTAATCAGGCTTATCTTCAGCAGGTGATTGACTTCACCCACCGTGAACGGGCATTGCTCGAGCAGGCTTTCGCGCAGTTGGGCGTGCGATACTGGACATCACAGGCGAATTTTGTATTGTTCGAGACTGCGTATCCCGCCACTGACTTGACCGAGTTGTTCATGCAAGTGGGTATTCTGGTGCGCCCCCAACACAAGAGTGGTCTGGCACATGCGGTGCGCGTCAGCGTTGGCACTACTGAAGCCAACCGTGCTTTCATCACGCGCCTGAGCGAGCTGGTGTGAGCGTGTCTGCCCTTAAATAATCGTATGCACCTGATACAATGAAAAAATTCACAAATACTTTTACTAACCCTTGCGAACCGAAGGACAGATCATGCGGAAATTCTCGTTGAATGGGGCATGGGAGCTACAGAAAGCCGGGGATGAAGTGATTATTCTGGCAACAGTACCCGGTTGTGTACATACTGATTTATTGGCGAATGGTTTATTGGACGATCCGTTTTATCGTGATAACGAAGCGGGGATGCAGTGGATTGGTGAGACAGATTGGATCTATCGCCGACGCTTCACTGTGCCCGATGAAGTTTTACAGTCGCAACAGGTGCTCTTGCGCTGTGAAGGGTTGGATACACTCGCAACGATCACGCTCAATGGCGTGCAAATTGCCCGTACTGATAACATGTTCCGTACCTATGAATTCAACGTGAAAAGAGCGCTGACTGTCGGCGAGAACACCCTCGAAATCGCCTTCTCCGCACCGTTGCCCTACACGCTCAAGCAAGATGCTGAAAAGCGCGAGATGGTCGGGTGGGTGCAGGGGATGCGCCTGACCACCGGCGCATGGATCCGCAAAGAACCGTGTAATTTTGGCTGGGATTGGGGCCCGATGTTGCCTACATCAGGTATCTGGCGCTCGATTGAACTGCTCGGCATCGGTCAAGCGCGGTTATCCGATGTGCGTATCACACAACAGCACCATGAGGGTGGTGAGGTCGATTTGACCGTATATTTATCGATTACCCCGCGCCAAAAAGAGACCGTGACAGCTGTGATCTCGCTGGCGCGGGATGGCATGACCATCACCGATACGCGCCGTGTAACCTTCGACGGGGATAGCACGTCTGTCACGTTCCGCGTGCAAAACCCTGCGCTGTGGTATCCCAATGGCATGGGCGAGCAACCGCTCTATGATGTGCTGGTGGGATTGTTTGACCGCGACCTCAACCATCTTGATTATACGCTCGAGCGCATCGGTTTGCGTGTGATTCGCTTAGAGCGCCATCCTGATGAATGGGGCGAGAGTTTTTATTTTTCGTGCAATGGCGTGCCGTTTTTCGCCAAAGGAGCGAACTGGATACCCGCAACACCGTATCCGGGGCAGACCAAGCCGGAGACGTATCGCCAACTGCTAACCTCCGCCAAAGATGCCAACATGAATATGTTGCGCGTGTGGGGTGGGGGCATCTACGAAGATGATCTTTTCTATCGCTTGTGCGATGAAATGGGTATCACAGTCTGGCAAGATTTCATGTTTGCCTGTGGTACGTATCCCAGTTTTGATGATGATTTCATGGCGAATGTCCAAGCTGAAGCGGAAGATAACGTGCGCCGTTTGCGTCATCATGCGTGTTTGGCGTTATGGTGTGGCAACAATGAGATCGAACAGGGCATGGGCAGTGATAACTGGCATCAGGTGGTCAGCTGGGAGGATTATAGCGCCTTGTTCGATGAGCTTCTGCCGTCGGTTGTTGCTGAACTGGATGGTCAGACCAATTACTGGCCCGGTAGCCCCCATTCCCCGCAGGGTGACCGCGAAGATTGGGCAAATCCTGATTGGGGCGATACGCATCTATGGCAGGTATGGCACGGCAAACAACCATTTGAGTGGTATCAGACGCGCCCGGATCGCTTCTGTAGCGAGTTCGGCTTTCAGTCTTTTCCGGAACCATCGGCGGTAGCGACGTTCACCTTGCCAGAAGATCACGACATCCTCAGTCCGGTGATGCAACATCACCAGCGCAGTCCGATTGGCAACGGCACGATCACGCATTATCAGCGCGATTGGTTTCGTGATCCCAAAGACTTTGCTTCCACACTATGGCTCAGCCAGATTTTACAGGGTATGGCGATGAAGTACGCCGTCGAACACTGGCGACGCAATATGCCCCGCACCATGGGCACGCTCTATTGGCAATTCAACGATATGTGGCCCGCCGCCAGCTGGGCAGGCTTGGATTGGCTCGGTAATTGGAAAGCCCTGCAATACATGGCGCGTCGATTTTATGCGCCAGTGATGCTCTCCGCCGTTGAAGATAGCGCTAGCAATCGCGTCATCATTCATCTGACGAGCGACGCGCCCACCGAACAACCTGCACAATTACGCTGGTATGTGACTGATATTGCCGGTGCAACCCTGCGCGAAGGCACGCAAGATGTGATGATTCCTGTACGGGCAAGCCATACCTTGACCACGCTTGACTTAGCGCAAGAAGTCGCTTCTCATGGGCAAGATGGGTTGATTGTGTGGTTGGAACTGTATCAGGGCGATGCGCTGGTATCGGAAAATCTAGTGACGCTCACCCGCCCCAAGAACCTATCTCTACAGCGCCCACAGATCGCACTCAAAACCCGCGAACTGGGTGGATCACGCTATCAATTGACGCTCACCAGCGATATATCTGCCTTGTACATGTGGTTGGAACTGCCCGGGGGGCGCTTCAGCGATAATTTCTTCCATCTGCGCCCCTCGCAAACAAAGACGATTGAAGTCAATGCGCCCTCAATCGCCAATTTGCAGGTCTACTCTTTAGTGGATACTTACAGCTAAGATCAATCTGCCTCTGCTGATTGCCCTGACCGCTCAGCAGAGGCACACATGCTCAGTCGATGTAGAACATATTCGATGCGAGCGGGATCAATATCGGATCAATTGCGTTGATCTGCGCCGGCGGGAACTCCATCACCACCACGGCGATCACTTCTTGCACTGTGAAAGCGTAAGTTAGCACGAAGTCTGTGCCATCTTGATAGATGCTGTTGACCACTTCACCGAAAGAATCTTCCTGAGTGGCAGTGAACAGAGGCGGTGTGCTGAAGCCCTCGCGCACAGTGGTATTCAAGGCTTCTTCGATGGCGGCATCATAATCATCTTCTTCGCTAGCGATGATCGACACGACAATATCGCCGGCTTCATTCTCATAGCGAGCAAAGTCTTCGCTGACATCGTTCAGATCACGCGGCAACGGGAACTGAAGCTGTCCGCTTGGATCAGTCGTGAACTGGTGAAAGTTGATCGCGAGATTATCAATGCAGGATGTATTGAGATCGCCTTCTGGATCGCTGATGAAATCCGCGATGACCGACACCGGACAGGCACCACCCAGCAACACACCATGACCGACAGCCGGGAACACCAGATTGGTGCTGTTCGGCAAGTATTGCTCAAGCACTGCGGCATAGCGCGGTGGCGTGACAGGATCAAATTCGCCGGTGGTCAATAGGGCAGGGATGTCAGAGCGCACTGGCTCATCGACGTAATCATCCAGTTGATCGACACCGATCAGCTCGCAGGCACGTTGGAAGCCCTCTACTGAGATGCGGAAGCCATCCAGCAAGGCCGGACGCACGTTTTCAGTGGTGATGTCCGCGTCGGTGAAGTCGGCATCTTCGGCGCAGACGACACTGGTGAACATCGCTTCGGCGCTGCCCCGGCTCGCTTGGAAGATAATCAGACCGTAGAGGCGTTCCACCCACGCATAATCGCCGTTGGCGGTGGCGTCGATGAATGCCGGCAAGCTCGGTACAAATTCGGTGGTGTATTGCAGGCTGCGCAACAGTTGCAGTAAGATATCCCCGTTGAAGAAGGCATCGTAACTCTCGCCTGTTTCGGAGTCATAGATTGGCACCAGCACCGGATTCTCGTTCAGGTCACTGACGGTATCAAACAGCGTGGTTTCCAGATCTGGATAGCGCTCATTACAGCTTTCGTTATTGGCGCACTGGTCAAAGACCACGGTCAGACCTTCGTCGGTGGTGGCGATGATGTCCGGCAAGAAGTTAAGTTCCAGCGGTACAACTGCATCGAATACCACACTACGCAGGCGATCTTCAAAATCACGCAACAGGTGCTGACCGAGCATCGTGCCGTAGGATACGCCGTAGAAATTGATTTGTTCATAGCCCAACGCATCCGCCACGCTGATCATGTCGGCGGCATTTTCCACACTGTTGAAAGCTGATAGGTTGACCCCATCGCCCTCCAGACGGTCAAAACAGGCTTGATAGGCTTGATCTTGCAAAGCAAGCGCTTCATCAAATTCGATGTCATCGCTGATGGTGTCGATGGTCAATTGCTCCACTTCGGGGCAATCCAGATTGGGTTCACTGAACTTGGTGCCGCGTTGTTCGACGAGAATCACATCACGTTCTGCGAGGATCGGCGCGAATAGGGGGGCCAGTTGCATGAACAACTCGATGGTTGAGCCACCGGGCCCACCTTGCTCCATGAACACCGGATCGGGTTCCGGATTGGGTGAGTTGCTGTTGATGATGGCAACTGCCACCCGAATCTGATTGCCGTCAGGTTCCGCATGGAACTCCGGCACGGTGACAAAACCGCACTCAATACCACCTGCGCCAGTATCTTCAACAAAGCCGAACGGCACATTGACAGGGCAGGGGGCGGCTTCAAAAGTGGATGTCTCCTGTGCGTTGACCAGTGATGTCAAGCCCAGCAACATCGCGAATACAAAACTCAATCTCTTGAACATTCTAACTCCTCTGTATGGGGTTTATGTACAACCATCATTAGTGTAAGCGATTTTGTAATGAGAAAAACCCCCATATTAGGGGGTTTATGAGGTTAGGTGTGGGGGACAGTCTTGCGTTTTTTGAGTGTTTCGGGAACAAAGACTGCAAACAAAATCGCCGCGCCGAAGCCCGCGCCAGCAATTGATAAAATCGAAATCTGAATGATGAACGCTTGCGCCACCGCACCGACAATCATCGGCCCACTGACCCCACCCATATCGCCGATGAAGCTCCACAGGCTCAGAAATTCACTGCGCGTATCCGGTGGGGCTAAATCCGCACCGACGGTCATCATCGTGCCGCTACTGATGCCATTGGCGAAGCCGATGAACGCCGCGAAGATTGTCAGCATCAGTGGGTTACTTGCCACCAGTATCAGCGCTGTGCCTGTCGCCTGCATGATAAACGAAGGGACAATCGCCCATTTACGTCCGAAGCGATCCATCAAGATACCCGATAACCAGAAGAACAGCATGTCGAATGCAGCGCCGAAGCCCATCACCAGACCGATTGTCTGCACATCCAACTGAAGCACATTCGCGGCATAGAGGGGGATTAGCACGCGCCAGCCCTCGCGTGTGAGCATCGCCAACCATTGACCGGCACCCGCCGCGCCGATCACGCGATAATTGGCGCGTAACATTTTGCCGAAGGATACACGCGGTTGTTGTTCATCAGGTGCGGGTAGGCTCGCTTCTAAATTGCGCATGAAACCCAGCACGAAAAGTACACTGCTGATGCCGATAGCAAACATCGCCAGAAATGCTGTCTGTAGACTGAATGTGCCACCTACCCATCCGCCAATCAACGGCCCTACGAACAATCCAGCGCGGAAGATACCCCCCAGCAGACTAATTACCCGCCCGCGCACTACTATTGGAACGGCTACAGAGATATAGGTATGGCGAGCAATGCTGAAGATCGCCAAGCCGATACCTACCACGAACAGCAAGCCAATAATCAGCCACAGGTTACGCACCAGATACAGCGCAAGCGCGGGACTCAGCATGAGGGCGATGCCAATTAACATGGTGTTGCGGATGCCGAAGCGCGTCAACAACCAGCTCGCTGGCAAACTGCCGAATACACGTCCCAACGAGGTCACCGCAAGGATCACGCCCACTAGCAGATAGGATTCGGTTAAGGTGGAAGCATAAACGGGCAAGACCGGACTCATCACTGCCCAGGCAATCGCCAGCAGAACTGATGGCATGTAAAAAGCGAGGATCAGGCGTTGCAGTAACTCTCTGTTCACACGGACACTTTCTGATACTGTCAAAATGAGGACATTGTACCACGCGCTCATCAAACTAGCTGTGCGATTGGTCTGTTGCAAGTGCGAGCATGTCGGTTCCTTTGATTTCTGCTCATCTGCTCATCGGCCTGGCTCGGGTCATACTAATCCATGCTATACTGTTGTGCTTTACCCATGCCAGTGATAGCAAAAACGATGCTAAATGAAATGAAATAACGGCTATTCCTGAGTTATAGTGTGTGCTGGACGTGTGGGGTTGTATTGTGACAATTGATGCGATGGGTTAAAGAAGATTGCCCAAACAATCCGTGACGAAAAAGTAGACTATGTGCTGTGGGTCAAAGATAATCGGGGGAAGTTGCAACAAGTCATACAAGATTGGTTGGCGTATGGAGATCAGTTCAATTTTGAGAACATGGAAAGTCGCTATTATGAGATTTTTAATAAAAAGCATGGACGCATCGAAATCCGTCGTTTTTGGGTGGTGAGTGATCGCCTGGCTTTTGAGCAAATCCGACATCATGAGGGATGGGCTGGTTTACAAAGCATTGTTCTGTGTCCAGCGTGAACGACGACAAGCGGATACTATCGAGATGGAAACCGCCTTTTATATCAGCAGTTTAGCCCATGATGCACAAGTTATTCTGGCAGCCACGTGCAGTCATTGGGCCATCGGAAATAGCTTACATTGGGTACTGGATGTTACCTTTCGTGAAGATGTTTCGCGTATCCGCACTGGAAATAGCCCACAAAATATGACTGTTTTGCGCCATTTGGCACTCAATATTCTAAAAAAGGATACTTCCAAGGACAGTTTACGCAACAAACGGTACAAAGCTGCACTCAACACCACATTCTTGGAACAATTGCTACACTAAGTTTGATGCAATTGCCCTGGAGGTTTAAATTGAATACAAGCAAAATTGTGTGAATGTGTTATTCTTGAGGGGTGTGAAGTGAACAGCTTATGATAAAATCATATTGATTAATCTTAAACCGTCTGGGTAGCTATATGTTGCGGTCTTTTCGGCATTCTCACCTCATCAGTTTCATAGCACTCATCACATTGATGATTGTGTTTGTATTGTGGGTAGCACACGTACAAGCACAGGCAACATATACCGTACTCGTTGATAGTGACGCAGATGACACACTTGCTAACTTAGCGACGAATGGTGTGTGTGACCTGCGTGAAGCCATCACGATTGTCAACTCCGGCGATGATACGGGTTCTGATTGTGCTTTCATCGAACCTGGCACACCTGATGTGGCGCTTGATGTGTTCGAGATCTACTTCGATACAGGTGGCGTGCTCCCTGATGATGTCATCATTCCGCTGACGAGTAATTTGCCTACGATCACTTCAACTCTGGAAATACGCGGATTCAATCAGGGTGTGCCGGATCCCTTACATAGTGTGGCTATCGAACCTGATACCGGTGTGAATATTGGCTGGGGTTTTGATTTTGCAAGTGATCCCACTGACCCCACCATCAATGCCAACGGATCCGGTATATTCGGTATGATCATCCGTGGCACCGGGGTGGGTGTGCGCGTGCGTGATGTGGCTGATGTGCAAATTGGGCGTGACGGTATCGTAACAACTGAACTGGCGAACTATATTTATGATAACGATTTTGGCATAGAGGTTGTTACAGCTGATAATATAATCATCGGCAATAATTTCATTGGCGTGGATGAAAATGGCGATCCAGTTGGTAATACCTTTGACGGCGTCGTGGTGCGGGGCTTATCCGATGCCACGGTGATTGGTGGTTCGGTGGGGTCTAACACTTTTGGCAATGTCATCAGTGCTAACGGACGGCATGGGGTCAATGCTTTCAATGTCGATAATATTAATGTCTCGTACAATGCGATTGGTCTCATCGGTGTGGGTGATGCCACACCCGGCTATGGTAACAACCTCAACGGGATCAACTTCAATAATGTTACTAATGCCTTTATCGCAGAGAATGTCATTGGTTTCAATGCGAATGGTATCTCGTTAGTCGATTCGCCTATGTCGTCAATCAATGCCAATAATATTGGCGTGATCGGTGCAGGAAATTCTGATGTCGGTAATCGGCTTAATGGCATTATTATCAGGCGCAGTAATGACGTTTTTATCGATGATGCTGGTGGTTTATTTTTCAACAGCATCATTGCTTATAATGGACTTGATGGTATTGTTATTGCCAGTTCCAATCGTGTGCTGATCGAAGATACGCGCTTATATGATAATGGTGCGCTCGGAATTGATCTTAATAATAATGGCTTGACGCTCAACGATGGTACTAACGATGGTGATACTGGCGCGAATGGTAACCTTAACTTTCCGGTTATCGCTGCGGCGGCGACCAACGGCCCGGAACTCTTGATGAATGGTCGTTTGCCCACTTCAGCTGGCACCTATGATCTGGTTTTCTTTGTTAATGATACCTGTGATGCCAGTGGCTATGGAGAGGGTGAAGAATTTCTGGAAGATGGCGGTACAAGCTACCAACTCACGACAACGCCGGGAGAGTTCAACGTGACGCTGGCGGGCGGTACCTATGATATTGGTGATTTTATCACGGCGTATACCATTGATCGCAATGTTGGCTCGCCCACTTTTGGTAATACATCCGAGTTTGCGCAGTGTGCACCGATAACTGATGCCACACTCAACGCTGAATTTGTGCCAAGCTCGACGACGATCACTTCGGGAGATTTCATCAATTTTCGTAATACCTCAACGGGTTTCATCACGGATACCACCTGGTTGATTAACGGGACACCTGTCTCAACAACCTATAACTTATTACAGTCTTTCCGTTTCCCTGGCACCTATCAAATCGAATTAATCATTGAGAATAGCAATTTTCCGGGCGTGACAGATACTTTTATGGAAACGATCACAGTGTTGTCGCCACCGCCGCCACCGCCACCGCCACCACCACCACCTGAGGAGCCACCTGTGGAAGAACCGCCTGTGGAAGAACCGCCTGTGGAAGAACCACCGGTCGAGGAACCACCGGTCGAGGAACCACCAGTCGAGGAGCCACCAGTCGAGGAACCGCCGGTCGAAGAACCGCCGGTCGAGGAACCGCCGGTCGAAGAACCGCCGGTCGAAGAACCGCCGGTCGAGGAACCGCCGGTCGAGGAACCGCCGGTCGAAGAACCAGTGGAATTGCCCGAATTAGAAGTTAGGGTTGAGAGTAACGGCTCTGATGAGATGTCGGTGATTATCGTCAACACAGGGTTAGGGGTAGCTAATAATGTGATTGTCGAGGAGCGGTTGCGTCCGAGTGTAGAATATCGTGCGGCAATACCCGGTGATCCGATCTGTACGGAGATTGGTGGGATTATCACCTGCCGTTTAGGGACAGTGGGCGTAGGGGCTAGCCGTGATGTGAGTTTCACGTTGGAGACTAACGGTAACGCGCCAGATTCTGGCGTGACGGTGGTCACTGCGGATGGTATACAACCGCGCATTATCGACGAACCGTATATCAGCAAAATAGGCAATCCGCCGGTTGCACCTCCCGGCTCTGAAATTACGTATACTATTCGTGTCATCAATCCGACGAATGACACCGCACTGGATGTCGTCATTCAGGATCAGATGCCGGATGTGATTGAGATTTTAGACGCGAGTGCGACTATCGGCGATTTGACTATTGATGGTCAGGACATCCGCCTCGAACTCGAGGAACTCACTCCCGGTGAGCGCGTCATCCTGACGATTGAAGCGCGTGTCAGCGACGATGATGAGGTTGTTGACGCAATTGAGAATATCGCTTGTGTCTCTAGTTCGGCGAATGAAACGCCCAACTGCGCGGTAATGAGCTTCCTCGCTATCGAAACGCTTCCCTCAACCGGCGAGGTGTGGTGGTTAGCTCATTTAATGCAGGCTTCTGCGCTGATTGTGGTGGGTGCGATGCTAGCTGGAAGTGCTATTCTCTATCGGCGTTTGCGTCATGGATGATCTGCTAGAAAGCGCGTGAGTATTTGCTGGAAGCGATCCGGCTGCTCGAGGTGCAGGGCATGGCCGGCATCGGGCACGATAAATAGCTCGGCATGTGGAATTGCTTGCATCATATCCTGATTGAGCGCCACAAACTTATGATCGAGCGCCCCAACAATCAACTGTACGGGCATGGTCAGGTGCGGTAAGTCATCCCATAATGAGGGCATTGCCCCCGTACCCATCCCGCGCAAGTTCTGCGCCAATCCGCGTGCTGTGTGGCGGGCACGTTGCGCGTTCAATTGGGCTTTGAGCGCCTCTGATTGACTATCCCATAATGCCAACTCACTCCAATACTCAACAAACCATGCCATACCCTGCGCTTCGATCTGATCGGCGAGTTGCTCATCACGCTGACGACGCTCGGCGCGTTCGGTTTCGGTGCGTAAACCAGGCGAGGCACTCACTAGTACCAACCCGCGCACCTGATCAGGATAATGGCAGGCGATGTACAGCGCTAAACGCCCGCCCATCGAATATCCCACCAGTGTCAACGGCTCGCTGAGACCGCGCATCAAGTACTCGGCGACAGTCTCCATGCAGTAGGCTTTGAGATCATCAGGGGCTGTATCATCACCATGTCCGACAATATCGGGCGCGAGCGCCTGATAAGTTTGCGGCAGGCAGCTAATCGTCGCTGACCAGTCGCTACCGTGTCCGGTGAATCCGTGTAAGCAGAGTACAGTCTGCATTCAAGCCTCCTCACTCTCATGGAACAACGCCCGTACTGCATCGCGCTGAATCTTACCGCTACCCGTCAAGGGTAGTTCGCGCACAAACTGAATCTTGCGCGGTATCTTGTAACCGGCGAGATGCTCACGACAATAGGCGATCACCGCTTCGGCACTCGGGGCGTAATTGTTCGCTAGAACAAGCGCGGCAGCGACACGTTGGCCCCATTCGAGATCATCTACACCGACTACTGCCACCTGCTCAATAGCACGATGCGCTAGTAGTACCGCCTCCACTTCGGCAGGGTAGACGTTCTCACCACCACTGACGATCAGGTCACTGCGCCGTTGCACTAGAAATAAGTCGCCATCGTCATCGAGATAACCAATATCGCCCGTATGGAGCCACCCCTTGCGCAGGGTGTGCGCGGTCGCGGATGGATTGTTGTAATAACCCCGCATCACCGTTTGACCGCGCACCACAACTTCGCCGTATTGGTTTGCCGGTTGAGCGTTCCCCACTTCATCGACGATTTGCACCTCGGTGAATAAGAGGGGTTTGCCCACTGTGCTGACTTTGCGTCGCGCTACCTCACCATAGGCTGTCGCCACTTGACTGGCGGCTTCGGATAGTCCATACGTGGTGGCGATGGGAATATCTTCGCGGATGCACCGATCTAACAGGCGCTTATCAGCAGCGGCACCACCCAACAGCACACACCGAAACGCCGAATGCCAATCCTCGGTGCGGGCTTCTAGTAGGCGATGGAGCATAGTTGGCACCAGTGAAATCAGCGTGATGGGGTGGGTACTCAGCGCTTGATTGAGGGTCTGCACGTCAAACTGTGGGTAGAGATCGACGGTGATGCCGTACAGCACTGCCCGCACGAGGATGCTCAGTCCGCCAACGTGGTACAGAGGCAACACGCACAACCAGCGATCAGTCGGCAAATGCCCGATGTGGTAGGCGCTTGCCATCGCACTGTAGAATAGATTGCCGTAAGTTAACAACGCGCCTTTGGGTTGTCCGCTGGTACCCGATGTATGTACGATCAACGCGGACTGATCGAGATCAACTTGACGGTGTGGGACAGTTGGTAGATCATCGCTGGTGGGGGTATCCCACGTTAGGATGCGATGTCCCTTAGCGTGCAATGCCTGTAAGCGTTCGTCAGTACCTGCTGGCAACAACCACGCTACATCCGCCTGATTGAGCTGAAAATCCAGTTCAGCAAGGGTCAAGCGTGTGTTGAGGGGTACGAACACCGCGCCACAGCGCATCAGCGCGAAGATCGTCACGACTGCCTCGGTATCGTTGGACATTAAACGTGCCACATGCTGACCAGAGCGCACGCCGTCCTGAATCAAGTGCTGGCACGCCTGCTCAACGCGCTGATGCAATTGGGCAACGGTCAAAGTCAGAGGAGCATCGGGTGTGCTGTGGTCAATCAGGGCAATCTGATCGGGACTGGTGCGGGTGCGTGCCTCTAGCCAATCTTGCATGGTAGTTTAAGTCCTCATTCGTGTGTGTAGATCATCTGGCAGAGCCACTTTGCATCAAGTGACCCTGCGCTGTTTTTCGTTCAGGGACGACGCGGGAATTTGCCGAAGTCTGGTTTGCGCTTTTCAAGGAATGCATTCTTGCCTTCACTGCCTTCTTCGGTCATGTAGAACAGCATGGTGGCATCGCCTGCCATCACCTGTACGCCAGTCTGACCGTCCAATTCAGCGTTCATGCCGGCTTTGATGAAGCGCAGGGCAATCGGCGATTTTTCGAGAATCTCGCGTGACCATTGCAGGGCTTCCTGTTCGAGATCGGCGAGCGGAACCACGGTGTTGACCATGCCCATTTTCTCGGCATCTTCGGCACTGTATTGACGGCATAGGAACCAGATTTCACGCGCTTTCTTCTGCCCGATGTGGCTGGCTAAGTAGGATGAGCCATAGCCCGCGTCGAAGCTCCCCACGATGGGGCCTGTTTGCCCGTAGATTGCGTTATCACTGCTGATCGTCAGATCACAGCAGACGTGCAACACGTGCCCGCCACCAATCGCGTAACCGGGCACGACGGCGATCACAGGTTTGGGGCAGTTGCGGATGTAACGCTGTAATTGCAACACGTTCAGACGTGCCACGCCATCATCCCCCACATAACCGGCATGACCGCGCACGCTCTGATCGCCCCCTGCACAGAATGACCAGATGCCATCCTTACTGCTGGGACCATTGGCGGTGATCCAGATCACGCCGACGGTGCTATCGTACCAGGCATTGAGGAAGGCTTCCGTCATCTCGTCGATGGTCTGTGGACGAAATGCGTTGCGGATGTCCGGACGGTTGAAGGCAATGCGAGCGATGCCTTCTGCTTTGTGGAACGTGATGTCATCGTATGCTTTGACTTGCTCCCACTCGGCGAGCTTCATCTGGTCAGCTGTGGTGATTTTTGCTTGTTGTTCGGGTGTTGTTACCATCGTTTTCTCCTAAAATGCTATATATTTTGTGCCCTTGTAAGAATAATAAGTACGGTTTTGCTGATTTTTCACAGGATTTTTTCTTTGTGGTAAAAAATAAAACACGAACCATATATCGCACTTTCAATCCAATGCCTGACGCACACGGCGCATGATGGCTTGTCGCCGTGCTTCGTCAGCGCGTCCATCGGTGCGCACCTCAATCAACGTACTGATCGCCTTATCTTGTGTGTGCCTCTGTGCCTGCACGAAAGCCTCGCGGAATGTCTGGCGTGCGTTGCTTTCGTTAGCCTCAACGCGCACATACTCTAACCCGTATAGCTTGGCACTGTGTGAGAAATCCAGCCCGTGCGCGGTGATGAAATAGTCGCTGAAGTTCGGCTCAAAATTCTTAATAGGCAAGCGATTGAAGATACCCCCGCCATCATTATTGAGGATCACCAGCGTGATCGGCACACCACAACGATGCACCGCCAGTAGACCGTTCATATCATGGTAGAAGGTGATATCACCCATCACTGCCACCAGCGGGTGATCGCGATGTCCGGCACCGGCTCCGAGTGCAGTGCTGACATTGCCATCAATGCCTGATGTGCCCCGATTGGCGTAGATGTGCAGGGGTTGATCCTGTGGCACACCGAATTGATCGAGATGACGCACCGCCAGACTGTTCCCCGCGAATAAGGTGCTATCGCCTGCGATTTGCTCCAGCACATCATAGACCACTGCGCCATCGAAATACGCACCCGCCTCGATCTCTTGCGCTACAATCTCCCATGTGATCCGCTCGCGTTCATTGAGTTGTTGCATCAGGGGGCTGGTCTCGCGCAGGGAGTCTTGCTGGTGCATCAGGTGTTCGGCGAACATCACCGCATCCATCGGTATCAGGTGGGTGGTCAGGTGGGCATCATCTGACCAATTGCCGTCAGGTGTGACTTGCACGTAACAGGTGGGCAAACTGCGCGCAATATACTGATTGAGCGTGTTGGAGATTGGTACATCGCCGAAGCGCAGAATGACATCGGCGCTGAGGGTATCTGGCAAGCCGAGATAATAATCTCCACCCCCCAGGGCCACCCCGCGCACGCCAGACGTGCTTTCCGCGATGATCGGATAACCGGTGTAACTTTTTAATTCGAGCAGGGCGCTGGCGGTATCGGGTGTGCCTGAGGTATGCCCACCACATAAGATGATACCGTTTTCGTACTGTGCAAGCGCATTATGAATGGTGTTGAAGCTGTCAATTTCGGCACCGGATAGACGCACCCTGCCGAAGTGCGTAAACGGCGTGTTGTTCGGGCGGGGTAGGGCAGATGCTGGTGCGTCGGTGACGTCATCAGCGATGGGTGTTGGCTCCAGTGGCTTACGAAACGGAAAGTTCAGATGTACCACGCCCTTGCGCGTGCCGTTGGCGGTGGCATAGGCGCGGTTCGCCGTTGTCCGCAGGTGACGCATGACCACTGCCGATGCTTGCGCTTCTGGCAATGCCATATCCACGAACCACAGCGCAAAATCACCGAATAGCTTGATCTGATCAATCGTCTGATTCGCGCCACTGTGACGCAGTTCATGCGGACGATCTGCCGTCAGCACAATCAAGGGCACACGGCTCTGATGGGCTTCAATCACAGCTGGATACATGTTCGCGCCGGCGGTGCCCGATGAGCAGGCTAGCGCCACCGGACGTTCACTCGCCAGCGCCAACCCTAGCGCGAAGAACGATGCACTGCGCTCGTCAAGGTGCGAATAGACGCGAATATCGGGATGGTCAGCAAAGGCGAGCATCAGAGGCGTGTGACGACTCCCCGGTGCGGCAACCACTGCCTGTAAGCCACTGCGCGCCAGCTCATCGACGAATACCGTCGCCCATAGTGTGTTGCGATTAGCCATGTGTGTTAAGCCTATCTGCTTCTGTGCGATCATTGCGGCTCATAGATGTTGCTCAACCCCCAGCGCGTTGAGCATCGGTGTGAATTTGAGAGCAGTTTCCTCCCATTCTTTCTGGGGATCGCTCTCCGCAACGATTCCCGCTCCGGCGTAGAGCCACACGCGCTTCTCCTGTGCCACTGCTGAACGAATCGCCACGCCGAACTGCCCATCCAGATGACGATCAATCCATCCGACAGGTGCGGCGTACCAACCCCGTGGTACGCTCTCATATTGCCCGATCATCTGCATGGCGATCTCACGTGGATCACCACCGAGTGCCGGCGTGGGGTGTAGGGCTTCGACAATTGGTAAGATGCCATCCTGCGTCTTGAGCGTCGCGCTGATAGGCGTGTGAATGTGCTGAATGTTGCTCAGCGTCATGATCTCCGTGTTGCCGATGTCGATCTGTTCTGTGAGCGGTGCCAGACGCTCTTGAATGCCATCAATCACCAACTGATGCTCATAGCGATCTTTGGTGCTGTTGAGCAGGGCTTCGCCATAAGCGCGATCGGTTTCTGGGGTGTTCCCGCGCTGAATACTGCCAGCGAGCGCCATCGTCTTGACCTGCTTACCCTGCACACTGGCGAGCAATTCCGGCGTTGCCCCATAAAACGCGCTGTGAGGGCGTGGTTCAAACAGAAAACGATAGGTTTCTGGATAGGTCTGCGCTAGAAAATCAAGTGCGCTGTCGGTGTCAATCGGGCGATCAAAGCGCAACTCAGCGACACGTGCCAGCACTACCTTCTTGAACGCATTGTCACGCATACGGGTCGTGGCATCGATGATGTGTTGTTGCCAATCGCTGAACGTCATCGGATAGTCTAAGCCGATTTGTTGCGGTGCAGGGATAGAGGCCGGTGTTGTCGCTAATAAGGCTTCACGTTTGGCGTGCAGGGCTTCGCGCAGGTCGGGTAACAAGCTCTGTGCCGGCTCGCCATAGGGGATGTGTGCGTTGATCGTCAACCACGTTTGCTCACCGATGCGTACCATCTGATAGTGGGGCAGGACGAAATGCGCCGGCGGAAAATCTGACCATGCTACATCGGGCACAAAATCATCGCGGAATGAGAAACCCCCGAATAGGCGCGGTGAGGCGAGCGATTCTTGCTCATCGAGTACCAGCGCATCGGCAAAGAGCGTCAGTGCGTGATGACGAATCGTCTCGAAACGATCTGCGCCATACGCCATCACATCGAGGGCAATGCCCACCCCTGCAAAGGCGACATCATCGCGGGAACTCTCCCAATAAAAACGGGCTTGTCCCTGCGCCGAGCGCAATAATTGCGCCAGTGAAATATCGGGACAGGGTATATGTGTGCTGATCAAGCGTCCGTATTGGGCGGGAATGCTGGTGTAACTGCTGTTCTCCGATTGTACCACGATCACGCTCCCTCATCTGCATTGTAACCGACGCTCTTGAGCAACAGAGGAACCAGCGCCTGCATGATGCGCTCCGGTTCTGGTTCGCCTGTGTACACCCACTGAATCACCACGTTATAGATGGCACCCATCCACGCATGAGCGACGACATCGGTATCAACGGGCGCAATCTCCCCGATGTGGATCGCTTCGTCAAGATAGGTTTGGATCAAGTCTGCAAAACGATCCGTGACTTCCATGCGCTTCTTCTCAAACACGTTGCCCAAGCCGACTGCCTGCACCAGCAAGATTTTTGCCGGACGGCGATATTTGCCGAAGGTATCCAGCACCGCTTCGATGGCGACTTGCACGCGCCCCATGCCTGCCGGTTGGCTGGCGATGGCTTCCGTCACGTTGCGTTCGATCACATCGGCGAATTGATCCACCAGTGAGATGAACAACTTCTCTTTGTTAGGAAAGTGAAAATAAATGGACCCTTTCGATGAGGCGGATTCCTGTGCGATCTCATCGAGATTGGTATCATAATAGCCCTTGCGGCTGAAGATACTCATCGCGGCATCGAGGATACGATCTTTGGTTGTTTTGGGCGTGTCTGTCATGTGTGCGCTTTTTCACAAATAAACTGACTAGTCAGTCTAGTATAGCATGAAAGCCTTTTTTTGTGATTGGATCTCACTGAATTTTAACGATTTATAATGTTCAGTTTAATCTGAAATATCATGTAGATGCCACTCAGGATACATGGCTTATAAATCACCCTAAAATTTGTTAGAATTGGAAACTATAACAGTCACACACACTCATCATGATCGGTGAGTTGGGATTAGAGACTAGCAGATAGAGGGGCAAAAGAACCGAATGGTCTCAGTAAAAGATTTTACAGGGCAAAACCTCGGTTATGTTCTGGATTTATACGATCAATACCTCAATGACCCAAACTCCGTTGATAGCGCGACGGCGCAATTTTTTAGCACATGGTCACCGGATATGTTGACTGTAGCCGATGTGCCTGCGAGTAACGGCACGGCAACACCATCCGCGCTTGACCTCAAGCGAGTCGTGGGGGCAGTTGGGTTGGTACAGGCGATTCGCCAATTCGGGCATTTAGGCGCTAAGCTCGATCCGCTTGGCACGCCACCGCCTGATGATCCTGAACTGTATCCGGATGCACATGGCATCACTGATCAAGACCTTAAAGCCTTGCCGGCAAGCCTCGTCACAGATGGCACGCTTGCTCAGCAGGCAAGTACAGCGTATCAGGTCGTGCAGGAATTGCGAGATATTTACAGCAATTCGATTGGTTGGGATAACGAACACATCCATAGCAACGATGAACGACACTGGCTGCGCGATGCCATCGAATCACGGCGTTATCGTTATGAGGGTACAGCAGAAGAAAGCCGTGCGCTGTTACAACGCTTGACCTCAGTGGAGGCGATGGAGCATTTCTTACAGCGCACGTTCCCGACGAAATACCGTTTCTCCATCGAAGGCTTGGATATGATGGTGCCGATGTTGGATGAGGTGGTCAATTACGCCCGTTCTACACAGACGCGCCATATGGGTATCGGTATGGCGCATCGCGGGCGTTTGAATGTGCTGGCACACATCATGCATCGCGACTACAGTAAAATCCTTGCCGAGTTTACCGATACCCGTGCCCGCGCCGGCGAGAATGAAGCCATTGGTTGGACAGTCGATGATGTCAAATATCACAAGGGCGCGGAACATCAGGTGCCAGATTCTAAACTGGTACTGAAGATGTCGCCGAATCCCAGCCACCTAGAAGCGGTGAATCCTGTGGTTGTGGGGATGGCACGCGCTGCCGCCACTGAACGCCATCAGCCCGGCGCACCTGTCTTTGATTCCAGTGCCTCCATACAGGTACTGATTCATGGTGATGCGGCGTTCCCCGGTCAGGGTATCGTCGCTGAGACCTTCAACCTGAGCCGTGTGCCGGGTTTTGCGGTGGGTGGAACCTTACATATTATCGCCAACAACCAGCTGGGCTTCACCACCTTGCCGCAAGATGGGCGCAGTACGCTCTATGCCAGTGATCTGGCGAAGGGCTTTGGTGTGCCGATTGTACACGTCAACGCTGATGATCCGGCTGCCTGTATCGAAGTTGCACGTCTGGCTGCTGCCTTCACTACACGCTTCGAGAAGGATTTCTTGATTGATCTGGTGGGGTATCGTCGTTATGGACACAATGAGCTAGATGAGCCGGGCTTCACGCAACCCA
The DNA here is from genome assembly GCA_051117475.1 of Anaerolineae bacterium. Taxonomy (GTDB): domain Bacteria; phylum Chloroflexota; class Anaerolineae; order Aggregatilineales; family Phototrophicaceae; genus JAUZRW01. The sequence goes on from JBNPEE010000035.1 coordinate 122,165, forward strand.
AGATGTACGAAGTCGTGCGTGCCCACGACACCGTGCGTCAATTTTGGGCGGAGACCTTGATTGCACGGGGTGACATCAGTGCGGACGATGCACAGAGCATCTTTGAGCAAGAAACCCAACGCTTACAGGCCATCTATGACGAAATTGCTGAAGAACAAGCCGGTATCGCAGATCTGGATGTGGAAGAACCGCCACAGGGTATTGCCAAGAAGATCACTACCAGCATCACACCCGATGACCTGATTGCGATCAATGATGGTCTGCGCGGGGTGCTGGAAGGCTTCAATTTTTACAGCACGCGCTTCAAGAAGACGATATTATCGCGCCGTACTACGCTCAACGATCCCGAAGAACGGGCGATTGATTGGGCAGGTGCCGAAGAATTCGCCTTTGCAAGCATTCTGGCGCAGGGCATTCCGATTCGCTTCACCGGACAAGAGGTGCAACGTGGGACCTTCAGTCATCGTCATTCGGTTTTACATGATCGCGACACGGGCGAACAACTGACCCCCTTGCATGTCTTTCCACAGGCGAAAGCCTCATTCGAGGTACACAATAGCCCGCTCTCAGAAGAAGCTGTGCTCGGCTTCGAATATGGCTACAATGTCGAAGCCAAAGATACGCTGGTGATCTGGGAAGCGCAGTATGGTGACTTCGTCAACGGTGCACAGAACATCATTGATGAGTTCATCACCTCAGCGCGTGAAAAATGGGGCGATACGCCTTCGCTGGTGATGCTCTTGCCACACGGGCACGAGGGTGCGGGCCCCGATCATTCAAGTGGACGTTTGGAGCGTTTCCTGTCGATGGCGGCAAAGACCAACATGCGCATCGTTAACCCGACAACCGCCGGACAATACTTCCACCTGTTGCGCCGACAAGCGCTTCTGCTCGAATCTGACCCCTTGCCGCTGGTGGTCATGGCACCTAAGAGCTTATTGCGTAGTCCGGATGTGATGGCGAACATGAGCGATCTCACCAGTGGACGCTGGATGCCCATCATCGATGACACTACCGTACAACCGGAAGAGGTCACCCGTCTGGTTTTCTGTAGTGGTAAATTCTACTATGATCTGACCCGTGCCGACTTCCGCGAGCAATACCCCCATGTGGCGATTGTGCGCGTTGAACAGTTATATCCTTTACCCGTGGCGGAACTCAGCGCGATTATCACGCGCTATCCCAACGTCAATCAGATTGTGTGGGCACAGGAAGAACCCAAGAACATGGGTGCATGGGATTACATGGAATACCGCCTCAAGAAATTAGTAGGCATGGGGGTTCCAGTCAATTATGTCGGACGACGACGCAGTTCCAGTCCTGCAGAAGGCAGTAAGACGGCATGGGCGATTAATCAGAGTATGATCACCGAATATACCTTTGATTGGGATTTCAAGACGAAATCAGCCGTACCACGTCATAAGTGAGCAAACACACACGAGAACACAAACCGAGTAGGGAGAAGTAGAGAATGGTTGAGATTGTTGTACCACCCTTGAGTGAATCGGTGGTTGAAGCCACAGTAGCCGAATGGACAAAGCAAGTCGGTGATTCTGTTGAAGTCGGTGATGTGCTGGTGGTGCTGGAAACCGATAAAGTCGCGTTGGAAGTCACCGCCGAACAAGCGGGGGTACTCACTGAAATTATAGCGGCTGAAGAAGAAGATGTGGTTGCCGGTCAGGTGCTGGCAAAGCTGGATACCGGCGCAAGCTCGCAGGCGAGCACGGCTCAGCCCGAAGCTGAACCTAAAGCTGAAACCGTACCTGCTGAATCTGCGCCTACACCGGATGCTGGCGGAGTCAAAGCGACACCTGTCGCGCAACGCATGGCGAAGGAACACGGCGTTGATCTCAGCCAAGTTCAAGCCAATGGTAATAAGATCGATAAAGCCGATGTGCAAGCCTTCATCGATGGTCAGCAGAACGGCGTATCACAACCAGCGGAGAAACCGTCACCCGCACCCAAATCTGCACCATCCGAGCCAGCGAGCCAGCGTGATCTGCGTGATGACGAAGATCGCAGTAAGATGTCACGTTTGCGCCGTACCATCGCCAAGAACCTCGTTCACGCCCAGGCGACAGCCGCCATGCTGACCACCTTCCAGGAAGTGGATATGGGCGCGGTGATGGAATTGCGTACCCGTCGCAAAGAAGCTTTCCGCGAAAAATTTGGTGTCGGTCTAGGGGTTAACTCCTTCTTCGTTAAAGCTGTCGTCGGTGCGTTGAAAGCCTTCCCGCGCCTCAATGCTGAGATCGAAGGTGATTATGTGATCGACAAGCATTATTATGACATCGGCATTGCTGTCGGTGGCAAAGAAGGCTTAGTCGTGCCCGTTCTGCGCGATGCAGACCGCATGAGCTTCTCCGAGATTGAAGAGCAGATCAAAGGGTATGCTCAACAGGTGCGCGATAACACCCTGCCGATTGAAGCGCTACGGGGTGGCTCGTTCACTATCACCAATGGCGGGGTCTTCGGTTCGCTGATGAGCACGCCTATCCTGAACTATCCGCAGGTGGGCATCTTAGGCTTGCACGGTATCAAAGATCGTCCGGTGGTGGTGGATGGCGAGATTGTCATCCGTCCGTGGATGTACATGGCGTTGACCTACGATCACCGCATTGTTGATGGTAGCAATGCGGTACGATTCCTCGTCAAGATCAAAGACTTGATCGAAGACCCCGAAACGTTGCTGATCGAGGGTTAAGGTCATCCCGTTTCCTGAGTCCCTCTCCCAATATTTTTGCGTGGCTGGAGAGGGACTCGTGGCGCTTGATCAATTTCATTGGAATTATAATTTCCTATAGTCATTAACCACCCAACAATACAAACACATAACATTCAGAGGACAAACAAAAGCCGATGACCATCAACACCATGACTGCTGAAGAGAGACAAGCACTCGCCGATTTACTCTTCCCCAATGTTACCAAAACCCCAGCCGAAATTGAAGCACAGTACCCTGCGCGTGACCTTCCAGAGAGCGCATGGGTCAGCCGTTTTGCACCCAGCCCAACCGGATTCATTCACATTGGTGGTATCTTCACCGCACTGATCAACCGCATGTTAACCAGCGCTAGTGGTGGCGCATATATTCTACGTATCGAAGATACCGACCAGAACCGCGAGATCGAACGGGGCGTAGAGCAGATCATTGAAGCACTTGCCCGTGTGGATTTACTGCCCGACGAAGGCCCCATCAGCAGTGATCCTGTTAAACAGCGTGGCGCATATGGCCCCTATATTCAGAGCGACCGTTTCGATATTTATCAGGTGTACATCAAAGATATGATCGCCAATGGCACTGCTTATCCGTGTTTCATGACCAATGATGAACTGAGTGCTATCCGCGAGCAACAACAACGAGAGAACAACCGTCCTGGTATTTATGGCGTGTGGGCGCGTAGTCGTCAGCTGTCGCTGAGCGACGTTGAGCGCAAGTTAGCCAATGGTGAAGAATTTGTCGTGCGGATCAAAGCACAGGTGAGACCGGATGCGAAAATCTCCGTGCGCGATAAAGTGCGCGAACGGCTTGATTTGCCTGCTAATGAACTGGATTCAGTCTTGCTCAAATCAGATCGCTTCCCGACCTATCACTTCGCACATGTCATCGACGATTACCTGATGGGCGTGAATATCGTCTTGCGTGGTGATGAGTGGATACCATCTTTGCCCTTGCACATTCAGGTGTTGGAGAGCATCGGCGCACCCATCCCGATGTACGCGCACTTCGCCCCGATTGCCAAGATGGATGGCGATTCACGGCGCAAGCTCTCCAAACGCAAAGATGACGAAGCCGCGATGACCTACTATTACGAGCGCGGGTATCCGCAGGATGCCATCCTTGAATATTTGCTCAATCTGGCAAACTCGAACTTTGAAGATTGGCGTGCAGACAACCCGGACGCTCCTTATAGTGAGTTCCCCTTCGATATTGACCGGATGGGACGCGCTAGTTCCCTCTTCGATATGGAGAAGCTGACCAGTGTCGCCCGCGAGATCATCGCCCGATATGACGCACAGACCGTCTATCAACAGGCGCTTGCATGGGCAGAGACCTATCAACCAGAGATGGCGGAACGCTTGAGCGTCGATGCGGAATATAGTGTGCGCGTCTTCGATATTGAGCGTGGCGGCGATAAACCACGTAAAGACCTCGCCAAATGGGATGAGATCGAGACTTATTATGGTGTGCTGTTCGATGATTTATTCGCGCAGTATGTGCCCGATGGCTATGCCGATGCGCCGGAGATCAAGCCTGCCGATATGGTGATCTTGCTCGATTATTTGATTGAGACCGTTCCGCAGACCGTCAACGAAGACAAGAATGAATGGATTCAGCGGATGCGCTCTTACGCGCTCGATAACGGCTATGCCAAACGACGCAAAGATTACGAGAAAGATCCCGATGCTTATAAAGGCTGGTTTGGGGATATGATGATGGCTTTCCGTGTGGCGCTCACCGGCAAGACACAAACCCCCGATCTCTATGAGATGGTGCGCACGATGGGCGAAGAGCGCGTCACGGCACGCTTTCAGCAAGCGCGAACGTACTTTGCTGAACTATGATCTTGATCTGCTGATACAGTGAAATTTGTCACATATTGCCGACGATACGAAAGATTATCGTCGGTTTTGCGTCTATAAGCATGTGATAATCCATCAACAAATCATTCAGAAAGAGATCATCATGACAGATACGATCATCATCTACGGTGCGAACTGGTGCCCGGATTGCCAGCGTGCAAAAGCTTTCTTTGGCGAACACCGCATCCCGTATGAGTGGATCGATATTACCGATAATGACGAAGCAATTGCTTATGTCGAAAAAGCCAATCAGGGCAATCGTAGTATTCCAACCATCATCTATCCGGATGGAACGGTTCAGGTCGAACCCAGCAACGCTGAACTCGCGCAACAAACAGGGGTTCGCGCCGAGCAATCAAACACACTCTATGATGTGATCGTCATCGGCGGTGGGCCAGCCGGGTTAACTGCCGCGATCTATACCGCCCGTGAAGGCTTCTCAACTTTAGTGATTGATGCCTCTAACACCGGCGGTCAAGTAGCTGTCACGCAAATACTCGATAACTTCCCCGGATTTCCGGAAGGGATCAACGGTGCGGCATTCGCTGATCGTCTGGTTGAACAGGCGCAACGCTTCGGCGTGGACATTGTGCGCGGTGAGCCAGTTGCTGACATCCAGAGCGAAGGACAATACCGTATCATCACGTCCAAAAGCGGGCGCGAATTCACCGGACGTTCGGTCATTATCGCTACTGGCAGCCAATATCGTCGTTTAAATGTACCTGGTGAGAGTGAGCTGATCGGTAAGAATGTGCACTTCTGTGCAACCTGTGACGGCGCGTTCTACAAAGACAAAGATGTGGTGGTCATCGGTGGGGGTAACAGTGGCTTTGAAGAAGGCTTGTTCCTCGCTGATAAGTTCGCCAAATCGGTAACAATCATCGAGTATATGCCACACAGCAACGCCAGCAAAATTTTGCAGGATAAAGTTGCTGAGACCGATAACATGCGCGTTATGCTCAACCACGCGGTGCAAGAATTACAAATTCGCGATGATCAATTTGATGGCTTGCTGGTGCAAGATCGCACAACAGGCGAGTTGTTGACCTTACAACCTGATGGCGTATTCGTGTTTATCGGTTTGACACCCAATAGCAGTTTTTTGCCGGAACGCATCGAGCGCAATCAATGGGGCTTCATCACCACGCAGACCGATTTCCAAACCTCGTTAAGCGGGGTGTTCGCCGCAGGTGATGTGCGTGCTGGTAGCACGAAACAAGCTGTATCTGCAGCTGGTGAGGGGGCAACTGCCGCTATGATGGTGCGTCAATACTTGCAGCGGATTGGCGAAGCAAGCGCAATCAACAGCATTGAACGTGAACAGGTTTTGACTACCAGCTAAACAATCACACTGTACTGAATCGTCAGGCAGATCACACGGGTTCTATAGCGCATCAGTCCTACTGGTGCGTTTTTGATTTCCCCAAACGTGTCATATCGTGTAACATTTAACTAGGGTTATTGAGAGATCAAACGAGAGTGAGGCACGGCTTGCGCTATTCGTATATTTGCATCATCAGCGCGTTGATCTTTGCACTGCTGATAATTGCATTCGGTCAGCCAATGAGCGCACAAGAACGACCATCAGCGCGGTTATTGCGAGCGAGCTACGACGCAGACAATCGGTTGGTGCTTCAGATCGAAACAGCGCCAGATGTCACCTTGCGTGAAGCTTCATTGCGCGTCAACAGCATCCAGACACCGCTCACTCTAAACACACAGACACTTGATAGTGAGCAGTGGGTGTTGATCGATGCTGGCGCAAGCATGCGTGATGCTTATCGCGTGCTATCCGATGAACTACGGCGCTTCACGGGCGCACTTGACCCGCAATTGCGCTTTGCTGGCGTGCAATTCGGAACGAGTGTGTCCCGCCTTGACCCTACCAATGATCCTCAGTTGATTATGGATTGGTTGGATACCTATCGTGCTCAACCCTTAGCATCTGCCTGTGTGTTTGATGCACTCGCCCAATTACCCGATGACACACAATCCCCCGAAGTGATTCGGCGTGTGCTGGTAGTTGCCGGTATACCAACGACACCCACCCCCAATTGTACCGCACCGCGCTCTAGTGATGTGCCGGTTGATGTGATCTTGATCGGTCGTGATGATCAGAGTGTCTATCTTGACCTAGCCCGCATCAGCGGTGGTTATGTCTCATTGGGGGCAGTCGGCACGCTATCACAACGGTTTCAGGCGTATATCCGCGAGTTGCGTGCTTCAACTTTCTATCTTGCAACGACACCTATACAACAAGCCTTCACCCGAGGTGATCTGGTGTTGACTTTATCCAATGGTGAGATTATCACAGTGATTGTACGACCTGCGGGTGAACTCATTCCCAGCCCAACGCCGACCAATACGCCCACACCCACATCGACCCTTACCCCTACAGTGACCCAGACCTTCACGGCTACGGCGACAGTTACAGCGAGCGCCACAGCTACGCACACGCCGAGTGCCACACCGACACGAACACCTACGCCAACGCTTACACCTACGCTTACGCTCACACCCACACCCACATCTACGCCTACGCTCACGCCGGAAATTACCCCAACTGAACAGATCAGCTTAGCCATGGTTAACTCAAGCCCGACTGCGGTGCCGATTGTGTTGGAACCTGTTCAGTCGACTCCGTTCCTAACCAACGCACAGTTCATTATCGTGGGTGCGAGCATGGCAGTGCTGGTGGTTTTGTTGGCAATGGCGCAGTTACTCGGTTGGTTCCAACGCACAGCAAAACCCTCACCTGTCAACGAATCCCCTGTTGGTGAGGTCACGCTCTACAATACCGAAGACCTACTCGAGATGGAACAGACTGAGATCGTCACTCTGCGTCAGATCGCTTCGCGCACTGGCAAGACACATGTTGCTAATCTTATCAATGAACGCGATGATATCATTTATGAGATACATCGTCCTGTTGCCACCCTTGGACGGCGTATAGGCAGTGATATTCTGGTGGCAGGGGATCGGCAAATTTCCCGCGATCATGCGCGCTTTATCACCGGTGACACAGGCACGATTCGTATTGTGCGCATCACCAGTAACCCGATCTTGATCAACGGCGTGCCGATTGAACAACAACACGACCTGTACGATGGCGACGTAGTGCAGTTATCGCCCAACTTGCAAGTTCGATTCACGCGCATCGACGGAGAAATGAACTCATGAGAGCATCACGCTGGTATATCAGCTTATTATGGATTGTGTTGTTGTGGGCAATACCGCTCGCCGCACAGACCAATAACATACATAGTTTGAGCTACGGGGAGCGTGTTGGAGGGCGCTTTGTCAACGCTGATGAAACTATGCAGAGCTGGTATTTTGAGGGAGTAACAGGCGAGATTGTTGCGGTGCGTGTGGCGCGTATCGGTGGGATATTCGTGCCTCGCTTGCGTTTGATTGCTCCTGATGGTCAACCTGTGCGTGTGCTCGATGATACCCGCGACGAACACAACCATGAGATACTCATCAGCGATGGGTTGCCCCAAACGGGCACTTATCGTATTGAGATCACCCAGCAGAGCGCTGCCTCAGATGGTGTGCTGACGCAGAGCGAGTACAGCCTGCTACTGGAACAACGGGGACAGATGATCACCGATGCCAGTGCATTGTTAGAGCGCCCTTTGCCTGAGCTCGATGCGGATACTTTGCCCGATTATTTTACAGGCACACCGACAACATCGTTCCTCAATATAGAGGTCTATGGTGATGCAACACGCACCGATCCTTTCACGCTTACAGGTGTACGACGTGTCATTGTTGATAATAGCAATGTGGTTGCGCGTGTCATCAGTGATGTAGCTGTGGTAGATGCCACGGGTGAGATCGCTTTACGCAGTAGAGACGGTGCGGTGTTAGTCACCGAAAATGATATCGAGCGTCTGTCTGTGGATAGTGCGGTAGTCACGCTACGGCTCGATGATCGGCGTACATTCAGCACTGATTTTTATGATGTGTCATCAATTCGCATTGGTGCCGAAGCAGTTGTGGTACGCTTGCGCGATGGTCAACGCCTATTATTGTCTGGTGATCGCGTCAGTTTGACACGTCGCGGAGGTATAAGCGGCGAAGGCCCCAACGCGGAACCGATTCATGTTGTGAGTGTCGATGAGACCACGCTCATCACGGATGGTGACGGTTGGCAGACATTGGCACAGATTGATGGACAATTAATCGTGCTGTATGAATCGGGTTTTGCACTGGTCAGTGATGCACGATCCGGTAGTTTGTTACGGCGGGGCAACCGCATCCGCCCGGAACTTAACGCACCTCTGATTGATACACGCTTATTCGACGTGCGGTTAGATGATCTACAGGGGCAAGTTCTCACGCTCACGCTTGATCCTGCCGGATTAGAGACTGTGCGTGTTGCGCCCGATGAGGTGGGTGTACGCTTCATCGATGGTCGTGAAGCCAGCGAATCCCGTCCTGACCTACGCGATCTTATCATCGATGATGGTGCGCTACGCTTCGAGCGTATGGACGGGACAATGAGCACGCTCTTACCGGATAACACGCGTTTTCTCATGCCTACTACGCCGTATATTCTGCCTCAAAATTTTGCCAACTGGGGCACGACAATCAGCGATTATTTCCCGCAGTTAGATTTTGATTTTGCGCTGATGCCAATCAACCGCGCTAATGGTAATTTTATCTACCCTGTGCAAGATGATGCTGTCGCTGATACAGCGCCCGCACTCGAATGGTCACGCACCTATAACAGCCTCGCCCCACATAACCAAACTCCCGATTACATGCGTGATGCGCCCCATTACGCGCAATTGGGGCAGGGATGGCGTCACGCTTATCAGATTGAACTGGATGTGCGCCGTGCGCCTGTTGGGGAGGTGCGCATCATTCTTGCTGATGGCAGTGTGCACGGGTTCACACAACAGGAAGATGGTGCGTTTCGTTCGATGAATTTGCGTTCGTGGCGTGTTGAGCGTCCCAGAGGCTTGACCGGTAACTGGGTCGCTTATACGGCCTCCGGCATACAATATCACTTTGACTATGCCGGACGCTTGATACGGATCAGCACAGTACAAGGGCAAGTTCTCATCATCGAGCCTTTGCCCACGAGTTACTTAGAAGCCTTCGATGCCTCTAACGGCTTTGCGGTGCTGGAGCCCTACGGACGACGCATCGAAATTTATGCTGATGATGCGCGTCAGATCATCGCGATGCGGGGTGTGCAGGGGCGCGTGACGCGCTATACATACGATGATGGACAACTGGTCAACGTTGATTACGTCGGAGAAGATTATCGCGCTAGCTACCGCTATGAAGATGCGGGTATGGTGGCGCTCGATGATGTCAACAGCCCTTATGCACGTCAGATGACAATCGAATACAATGCGCAGGAGCAAGTCAGCGCCTATACCGACTATGCCACCGGAGATTTGCCTCAGCGTTATGAGCTATCCTACGAGGCGAGTGCCAGCGAACAGATGTGGCGTGTCAGAGGAGGCGATGGTGACGATACCCAACGCACAATGCGCTGGGTGTATGATGACCAGACGCGCCTAATTCGCTGGGTTCTGCCAGATCCGGCATGGGTTTATCAATGGCGCTATGCACAGGATAACGGTCGACTGACCGAGATTGTCCAACCGACCCGCACCATTTTACGCCTGAACTATGATCAGTATGGCTATCTGACACACTTCACAGACCCGCTCTTTGGCTCTGGAACTGGATCATATCGCTTACATTATACGGAGGGAGCCCGGTTCACGCGCTTGTTGACAGCTGTTGATACACCAAGCATCAACAATTGGCTTACCTTCGACTATGATGAGCGCAATCAACTGATCGCGCTGACGCGTGCCCTGTCCGGTTCCGGTGTAGATCGCCAGAGTCACAGCACTCGCTATAGCTATAATGCACGTGGAGAATTGCGTCAGATCATCGAACCTGTTGCTACAGATGACGCTTTCCGTGTCACCGATTACACATATGACAGCTTCGGTTATCCGCGCTTAATCCGTCAGGGTAGCATGCAAGCGATTGATACCAATACGCCGGATCATGTGTGGCGCGTCCAGCATGATGGGGTAGGGCGTTTGCTGAGTACCACTGATACGGCTGGTCAGATCACGAGCGTCCAGTGGCATCCTGATCGGGAATTGATCGAATCGATCACGCAGGGTTCAGATACATATCGCTATCAATATGATGCCTATGATAACCTCATGCGCTATGATACCCCGATAAGCACTGAACGTTATCGGTACGATGCACAGGATCGCTTGATTGCACGCATCGATGCGCTGAATCGCCTCACTGCCTATCAGTATGATTCAGCGGGTAACCTGTTGGCGATAATCACGCCGGATGCCCGTCAGGCCTTGCGTTATCAATATAATGTGCTGGATCAGTTAATTGCACAGACGGATGGTGACGGCTTCACCACGCGCTATGAGACTGCACTCGATACTGTGAGCAATCGTATTAACTATCACATTATCAATGCGCTGGGTGAACGGACTAGCTACATTCATGATACGCTGGGGCGTTTGCGTCAGGTGATTGACGCTGATCGCAACGGGAGCGAGACTTACCGCTATCTGTTGACCTATAACGCACGCGGTAACTTGATCGCACTCAATGATAATCTCGGGCAAGGGCGGACGCTGACCTACGATTTTGCCAGTAATTTACTGACTACCACGCTCAATGATGTAGCAACCACAACATACAGCTATGATGACGGGCTACGCCTCACTAATGTAGCTGATCCCGGCGGTGCGATCACACGTTACACCTATGACCGGTACGATAACATAATTAGTGCCACACTACCCACCGGAACAAACTATAGTTACGATTATGATAACCTCGGACGCTTGATTCACGTCATCGATCCTAACGATAACAGCACCCGTTACCTATATGACGCCGATCGTAGCGCGATCACGGTTCGTCTGGCTAGTGATGACCAGGTGATCTATCAGTATGATGAGGCGGGTAATCTGATCGCGGTCACGGATCCCCGCGACAGTAACAATCGTACTGAATACCAGTACGATGATCTCAACCGCTTGATGGGCGTGATTACCCCCTCCGGCGCGATCACGCGCTATGAATACAACGCAAGTGATTTGTTGACGCGTATCATCGCACCCAATGACCTGCAAACAAGTTTAACTTATGACCTATCAGGGCGTATTGTTGCCCGCGTCCAACCTGATGAGCGCGAAGTCCTCTATGAGCGTGACGCACTCGGCAGGATTATCAGCACCACTAATCCCTCGGGGCAAACTACGCTCTATGCGTATAACGTGATCGGTGAGATCGGACGCATCACCAATCCGAATGGACAATCCGAATTTTTCAGCTGGTTCAGTAACGGGCGCATTGCACGTTATGCCGGCTCTAGTGGTATCGAGTACGAGTATCTCTATGATCCGGTGGGACGTCTGGTCGAGATTGTTGATCTGGGCGTGGATGAAGGCATAGCGATCAATACGCGCTACGACTATGACAGCGCTGGTCGCATTGTCGGTGTGCGTCAGGGCACGCGCACCACCATCACTACCGAGGAAGCCATCGTGCATCGGTATGGCTACGATGAACAGGGCAACCTGATCAGTTATCAAGCACCGGAGAGCGCCACACCTTATCAGATGCAATATGATAACAACGGTAACCGCATCGCGTTGACCGATCCACAGGGGATCACTACCCGTTATCAATACGACGAACACGATAACGTGAGCGCCATCACGCACGCATCCGGCACGCCAGATGAGATCACCGAGCAATTCATCTATGACTCCGCCGGCAACCTGACGCGATCGCTCACTATCGATGGTGTTGAGCGCCTCTATAGCTACGATGCATCCAACCGCTTGATCGCTGTCACTGAACGTGCCAGTCCAATCGAGACGCGCACGCATCGTTTCACATACAACAGCATCGGGCGTGTGAACAGTATCACCACCCCTGATGGACAAGTGACAGCCTATCGCTATGATCTATTTGGGAATCTTGTCGCAATCGAGCAAACCCGCCCAACGGAGAACGGCGATCCGCAGATCTTGACCACGCGCTATCAATACGATGCCTTCGATAACCTGACTAGTGTGCAAGCCCCCGCGGGACAAACACATACCATGACCTATGTTGGGGCAGGTCGGCGCGTGCGTTATGTCGATGCTCGTGGCAATACTTGGTCATACAGTTATGATGAATTGGGCAATATCGAGCAGGTCAGTAACCCGCTTGGTTATACGCAATTCTTCGGCTATGATCTGGCTAACCGACTGGTTCAGCAGACCAATGAGCTAGGCGCTGTGACGCGCTTCAGCTATGATGTACGCGGGCATCTCTCGCAAGTGACGCTACCGCCGACAGACAACCGCGAACAGGTAGGGTATCAATTTGATCGTGCTGGTCAGCTGATTGGTATCACGCATGGCACTGATAACCGTCAGACCTGGACGCGGGATGCGCTCGGTCAGATTACCGCCATCACCAACGCCAATGAGAATACCTTTACCATCGCCTATGATGAGCGTGGGCGTGTGGTTACGCTAACAACAGATACCCTGGAGATTGACCGCACCTATGACGCAAATGGTCAACTTGCTAGCCTCAATGATGGTGAGACACAGATCACACTGGCGTATGACGGGTATAGTCAGCTGACGCAGTTCATGCTCGGTGCAGATAGTGACGACGAGGATACCCCCGCCGACTTAATCGCTCGTTATCGTTATGATGAAAATGGTAACTTGATTGAACGCGATGCTGGCGTGTATGGTGCTTTAGCGATTGCCTATGATGCCTTCAGCCGCCCGACTGAGATTGCCTTCGGTGAGCAATGGGTACGTATCACCTATGATGAAAACGGCTGGCGAACGGGTTTAATTCGTAGTAACGGCATTGAAACGCGCTACAGTTATGACCGTAACGGGCGCGTGCGTACCATCATTCATCTGAATGCTGAACAGGTGCGTCTGGTGGGCTTTGCCTATGAATATGACTCAATCGGCAACCTCATACGCCTGACACGCAGCGATAACTGGTCAAAGCTCTACAGTTATGACAACGCACGTCAACTCATCAGCGAACGCTGGCTAGACGAGAACAACCAGATTATCTATTCAGTCAACTATACCTACGACGAAGCCGGTAACCGTGTTGAAAAAATTGAGCAGATCGGGCGTAGCAATCAAACGCGCACGCTTTACGAATATAATGATCAGAATCAACTGGTGGCTGAATTTCAGGATGTGGGATTTGAGCTAGAAGACCGTTTCTCGTTACCGGTAGCATTCCCCTTCATGATTGTGCTAGGTGCGCCGATGTGGCGTTTGGTGCGTCGTCGGCACCGATGGCTGATTGTATTGGGGATAGGTGCGTTATTCATGATGCCTTTATTGCAATCCGCACAAACGCCCACTATCAGTTATGAGTATGATAGCGCCGGTAATTTGAGTGCCGAGGTGCATCAGGATGGTAGCGTCACCCGCTACCAATATGATGCGCTTAACCGTTTGCTTGCTGTTGAGCGCGAGACCAGTTTAGGCGAGAGTCTAGACCTGACACAGATCCGCTATAATCCTCAAGGGCGCGTTGCTGAAGTGATCGAGGGTGATCAGCATCAGCGCCTGTTATACGATGCATTTGGTCTGGTAGCCGTGCAGGATATTGTCAGCGAGCAAGTCACTGTGCATCTCGCACCTACCCCCGACGAGACATTACTGGTGATACAGGATGCTCGGGTTTTTTGGACATTGGACGATGGCTTAGGACAAGTGAATCGCTTCGTCGCCGATGACCACACGTCCTTTGACACCGAGGTTGGCTTCAGTACCAACGCCTTCCAGCAGGTGATTATCTCGGACGCCCGTACCAGTGCCGATACGCCTTCGCGTGATCTGATTGAACAAATTTACCTGTCACAATCGGAGCTAATTTTAATGGGTGTGCGTGCCTATCATCCGCGCATCGGGCGTTTTCTTCAGCGCGATTGGGTGCGTCATGATCCACAGGGCAACTTGTACACCTTCGCCTACAATAGCCCAACGCACTATACTGATCGCACCGGCATGACCCCTGACAGTGCCTTTGACAGCATGATTCCTGAGATCGCACAGGTACAACCGTCGGATTTCATCGTCGAGCCTATTATGCTTGATTTCAGCGCATCGAGCGTTGCCGATCAGCAAGCGCAGGAGAACCACCGCATCGTACAGTTAGCTTATCTGACCGAGTACCATAACAACCAGACGACACTCATCGTTGATCAGAACGCTTGTGAGCTGTATCTGCACAGCGCCAACTCCATCCCTGCTGATGCGCTGGCGCAATTGGGCGCGTCCCGTCAGGCAATGCGTGATGTCTATCACCCTGAGCGCGGTTGGATGCCCCCTGAGCAACCGCATTTAGCTAGCAACCGCCCCGATCTCGCCCCCTTTGATCAGATGTGGGTGATGCTCGCACGGGCGCAACAGAGTGGTGTCGCCTTCGGCGGATGCCCGCCTGCCAATCCGCGCCCGCAAATGCCGGAATTCGCACCCGCGCACCGGTTTGATCAATTACGTAACATCCGCGAGCAATTGAACGAAGTCCCGATGCTCGCGGTAACGCGCCCTTCTGAAGAAGCCATCGCGCCGATTGAATCCCAACAGCTTATACCTGCGGTCACACTGAATACCCCGCAACTGAGCGCATCATTTCCAACGATGGGGAGGCAGGTGGATCAGTTACGTGCAGAGACAGGTGCTTTCTTCAGCGAGTTACTCTTACCACAGCTCGCACCGGAACCGTTTCGTTGGCAACAACTGTATCAGGCACAGTCTGTCATGCCGGCTTATGCGATTGATATTACTCGGTAATTATGTGCTATATTCTAGTCAGTGCTGTGGTAGAATATCCCGCACGAGACCTATATCATCACATTGCGGTTGGGGGATAAGAGCCAATTATGGCTAACGATAAATGTTTCGATGTCGAACAAGCACGCGCTGTCATCTCAGACCCACGTTATATCATTGATGAATTCATCGGCTCTGGCGCGATGGCGTGCGTCTACAAAGCCCGTGAGCGTGGCACGCCTAACGTCTATGCGCTCAAAATCTTGCGCGAGCAATACCGCCAGCGTAAGCAATTTCTCGCTATCTTCGAGCGTGAAGCACAGCACATGCGTGATCTGCAATACCCCAACATCGTACGCTTCTATAAGTTTGTGCGCGAGGCAGACAGTGCCTACATCATCATGGATTACGTACAGGGCACAGCGATCACACATCTCATTCAAGACGTCAAATCGTCCGACATACCGATCCCTTTACCAAAAATTGTGCGTATCATGGCACAGATCGCCCGCGCGATTAACTATTTGCATAGCGAAGGCTTCATCCATCGTGATATTAAGCCCGGCAATGTGCTACTTGTCGGTGAAGACGAGAGCGCCTTCCTGACCGATTTAGGCATTGCAGGTTCTAGCGATGATCCCTCGTTGAGTGGAGCCGGTACGCCGTCTTATATGCCTCACGAGCAACAGATTAAAGAGTCAATAGACCATACCGCCGATATTTATGCTTTCGCGATCATGCTCTATGAGATGTTCACTGGTGAGAAACCTTTCATACCGCCCACCGGGTTAACGTTCAGCGAGGCGCGTCGTGCGGTGATCGAAATGCACGAGAAGCAACCCCCACCTTCACTCAGTCAGAAACGCGATGATCTTCCGCCGGAGATTGATGCGATTTTTGCAAAGGCACTTGCCAAAAATCCTACTGAGCGTTATCAGAGCGTGTTAGATTTTGCAGAAGATGTGCATGAGGTACTCTTACCCCAACTGCCCGATGATCTGCGTAATTTTGACCGTATCCAACCGCAAGCCATCGAACGCCCTGTGCAGACCGAGATTGTTGAGGTGCCCGCGAATCCCAATCAGGTGCTTCGTTGGGTGAGTATCGCGCTGATTGTGATTGCCCTGCTGACGGGTGTTGGCTTGTGGTTTAATAGCCAATTTAACTCACCCATAATACTCACAGATACACCGACCAGTCCCACGAGTGACACACCAACAGTCACTGCCAGCGTGACCGCTACCAGCACGCCGACAGTCACTGTTACACACACGCCAACAGCCACTGTTACACACACGCCAACAGCCACTGTTACACACACACCGACTACTGAGCCAAGTGTCACCGCTAGTCCGACAATCACCCCCACTGCCAGCGATACACCTCAGCCAACTGCTTTTCTCGCGGATGCTGAGGCAGTCACACTGGCACGCGGAGCCAATACCATCGGCTACAGCACAGACCTCAACATGTCGATGCAGTACGTGGCAAGCGTGCGTATGGGGCGTGTGCCTCTGCGCCTGCCCGATGATCGCGATGGCTTTCAGATCATGCTGAGTATCGAACGCGATTCGATCCGTGACAATGCCCGATTCGGCATTATCTTTTACAGTCAGGATGAGGCGAATTATCTGTTGTTGCTGGTGGATGCTGTCGATAACAGTGCCACGCTCAGCGCAGTGCAGGACGGTGTGAGCAGTCCGATTGAGCGTGTGCGCTTTCAAGTGGTGCCGACAAGTATCACACTCACTGTTCGAGATCGCTTCATCCGTGCCGAGATGGGCGCAATCAGCTTGCAAGGGCAATTCACCGAGTGGCAAGGTGGCATGGTTGCCTTACAGGTTCCCGCTGGTGAGGATGCTCTGCGCCTGACAGACCTCACGATTAGCCTGTTGGATGTAGACACTGTGCCGGCTGGCACTTTACCACGAGTAGATCCTCTCGGTTTATTGCGCGAGGACGTACGAGCGCTCAGCGCTAGTGGCAACGAGAATGCATTAGTGGATTGCACGCGCTTCAACCGCATTTATGAGCGTCTCGACGCACACGCCCTGATTGACGGCGCTCAGGAGATCATCGCACAGGTGCAATCAGTCAGTTCAGTGATTGTCAGCCGTTGCCAGACCGAGCGTGATAACCAGAGTGTGGAGTTCGGCTTCAGCGATTATTTGAACTGGGAGAGTGGCATCAACACGGTGCTGATGCGCTTCGAACAGGAGCAGTAATCCTTGCTCATGACCACACAAACATAGGAGACAGTCATAGATGGTTGATCTACAAGCACTGATTGATGATTTACACGTGCGTTACCAACCGCTGAACGCGGGAACAGTCGCCACCTATATCCCCGAACTTGCTAAGGCAAATCTGAACTGGTTTGGCATTGCGATTGTGACGGCGGATGGTACCGTTTATCACGCGGGCGATTCTGAAAAAACCTTCACCATTCAATCGGTGTCTAAGCCCTTCACCTATGGCATTGCCTTGGAAGATTGCGGACGCGAGCAGGTGCTGGAAAAAGTCGCGGTGGAGCCTGTCGGCAAGACCTTTAACGCTATTGTGCTGGATGAAAGCACCGGACGCCCTCCTAACCCGATGATAAATGCGGGTGCCATCGCTATCGGTGACCTGATTAAAGGCGAGACACTCACCAATAAACTGACGCGCCTGCTGGCAAAATTCAAACAATTTGCTGGACGAGAGGTGCATATGGACGCGCCGGTTTTCACCTCCGAGCGCCTGACCAGTCATCGCAACCGTGCCATCACCAACTTGCTCTATGCCTCGGGCACCGTGACGGGCGAGATTGAGGAGGTGTTGGATTTTTATATTCAACAATGTTCGCTGTCGATCAATGCGGTAGATCTAGCGACGATGGCGGGCACACTTGCCAATCAGGGCGTGAACCCCATCACCGGCGAACGCGCCTTAGAGAAAACCTACGTGCGCGATGTGCTGAGTGTGATGTATTCCTGCGGGATGTACGATTCATCCGGTGAGTGGGCATACCGCGTCGGTATTCCGGCTAAGAGTGGTGTGAGTGGAGGGTTGATCGGGATTGTGCCTCAGCGTATGGGGATTGCGGTCTTTTCGCCTCCTTTGGATGAGCGTGGTCACAGCGTGCGTGGTCTCAAAGTGTTTGAGGAACTCTCCAAGGCGCTTTGCCTGCACGTCTTCGACTGGAGCCAACCGGACTGAGCGCTCTCACAGGCGGGCGAGTGCTTCCGCTAGTACATCGATTGCCCGCAAATATTCATCGAGATCGAGATGCTCATCCGGTGTGTGATCCAGCGCGGAATCACCGGGGCCATACGCCACCATCGGGCAATCCCACACCGGCGCGACGACGTTCATATCAGCTGTGCCAGTCTTGTGGACGAAGCGTGGTGTGCCTCCGTGCGCCCGAATTGCGCCGCGCAAGGCCTGACTGAGGGCGCTGTTTTTATCCCCCACATATGCGATTTCGTGTCCGTAAGCCCGCACCGATCCCTCCTGTGCGGGTAAGTCTTGCTCCACTGCCTGCGGGGTCAGCGTCGGCGGGATACGGCAACCGATCAGTGCCCGTGACCACCCATACGCGCCATCTTGCCCACTGTTGATCTCTTGCAAGGTGACATCTAATTGACCGAAGATGCGCGTTTTGCCGGCGTTGAATGTTTCAGCATAGGCTTGTACCTGTTGCCAGTAGGCGACAGCGTGTTCCGGTGCGGAGCGTGCCTGTCCGGCACTGTGCGCGAGCGCCCCATACCACTCATAATCCAGCAGTAAACGTCCTTTATAACCGAGTGTGATGCGATCCCAGTTACTCGGCTCACCGATGATGCACAGTGACGGTTGGTATTGTGCGCTGGCGTAGCGTGCGCCTTTGCTCGATGAGGCTTCTTCTTCCACCGCGCCAATCACGATCAAGCGTAAGTCATCCGGCAGGTGAGCGCGTAAGCCCGCCACCGCGAACGTCGCCAGCGAGCCTTTGGCATCGACTGCCCCGCGCCCGTATAGCGCCCGTTTTTCACGGCGTACCGGTGGATTGCCCCCGAAGGTGTCGATATGCCCTAACAGCACCACATCCCGTGAACCTGCACCGATGATGCCGACGGCGTTGCCCGCTTCATCGACAAAAGCGCGATCATAGCCATGTGTCGCCATCCAGTTCACCAGCAGAGCAGACGCATCGTGCTCTTGCGTGGAGGGGCTTGGTGTGCTGACTAGATCTTCCAGCAATTGTTCGGCGATGTCGTCATCAATCCGTGTCTCAATCACGCACCACCTCACCGATCACGTCTACCAGTTGTTGCAGTTGCTCATCGCTGATAATTAGAGGCGGGAGCAAGCGCAAGACCGTACTGCCTGCCGGCAATGCCAGCACCCCGCGTTCTTGTAAGGCTTTCAGCACGGGGGTCACACGCCCTCTGAGCTGAATCCCGATCATCAATCCACGCCCGCGTACCTCGCGGATGGCATCTAAGTTGAGCACCTCTAGTTGCTCGCGTAGCCAGGCGCCTTTCTCAGCGGATCGTTGCGGTAGCTCATCAGCTTGTAGGGTGCGAATTGTCGCAATTGCTGAGGCGCATGCCAGAGGATTCCCGCCGAAGGTGCTCCCATGCGTGCCAGAGGGCAACTGACCCAGTTCCCCGCGCCAGACCACCGCGCCCATCGGCATCCCACCTGCTAGACCTTTTGCCAACGTCACCACATCCGGCACGATGTCCGCGTGTTGAAAAGCGAACCAATCGCCTGTGCGCCCGAAGCCGGTCTGAATCTCGTCGACGATCAGCAATGCGCCGGTCTCATCACAGCGTGCACGTATAGCTTGCAAATATTCCGTTGAAGCCGGATATACGCCCCCTTCGCCCTGTATCGCCTCGATAACTACGGCGCTGGTCTGCTCGGTGATGGCTTCGCAGGTCGCGTCGATGTCGTCATAGCGCACATGCGTCACGTCCGGTTGCCACTCGGCGAACTGCTCGCGGTATTTGGGGTTCCACGTCAGCGCTAATGAGCCGAGCGTGCGCCCGTGAAATCCGCGCATCGTCGCCACAATGCCGGTGCGCTCGGTCAGCAGACGCGCCACCTTGAGCGCTCCTTCCATCGCTTCGGTACCACTGTTACATAGGAAGAAACGATCTAGTTCGGGCGGTAACACCATGCCGAGTACCTCGTATAATTCCGCACGGCGGTCATTGTAGAAGATCTCCGGCGTGGTGATGATCGTGCTGGCTTGTTCGGTAATGGCTTGCACCACGTTGGGATGACTGTGACCGAGTAACGCCACCCCCTGACCGCTTGTTGCATCCAGATAAGCGTTGCCTGTCTCATCATAGACCAACGCTCCGGCACCGCGCACCACTGTCAACGGGCGCTTGGGGTAAGCACCGGAAGTGTGTGCGTCCTCGCGTTCGACAATTGAAGCGGTGGTCTCTGTCATCATGGGTGTGGGTTTCTGTTGATTCATCATGTTCATACACCGATTGCTGTGCGGTAGCGGGTGAATTGGGTGCCAACGCCTTCGAGCGCCTGTGATACCGGATTGCGCGTGCGCCCGTCACCGATAATCACCCGTTGCACACCGCCATCAAGTGCTTCCTGTGCGCCGAGAACTTTGCGTTTCATGCGCCCTTGTGCCCATTCCATCGCGTCATCCAGTTGTTCATAGGGCACTTCGGCAATCGGTGCATCGTCGGCTTCAAAATCGCGGAATAAGCCGGCAACGTTGCTGAGGATCACGAGTGTGTTCGCATCTAGTTCGGAAGCCACGGCTGCGCTCGCGCGGTCACCGTCGATGTTCAACAGACCCTCATTGCTGATTGCCATCGGGGGCAATACGGGCACGATGCCCTGTGCCAATAGGTCGCGCAGTGGGGCACCGTCAATCTCGGTGATGCGTCCGGTGTAATCGTCGCGCACGATACGCACGCGCCCATCAACAACTGCCCGCACCACGCCTTTGCGTTCAGCATGGATCACAATCTCATCAGTGATTCCGAGTGCGTTCACACCGTAGCTAGTCAGCC
This sequence comes from Anaerolineae bacterium, assembly GCA_051117475.1. Lineage (GTDB taxonomy): Bacteria > Chloroflexota > Anaerolineae > Aggregatilineales > Phototrophicaceae > JAUZRW01. Next base: position 143,595 of record JBNPEE010000035.1, read on the forward strand.
AATCGCAAATCTCTTGATTAGCCGAACGCGATGCACTGGCAAAGATGTCGCGGGTACGCGCATCGGTGTAGCGTGAACTGTGCCCGTCGGGTGAGGTCAGCGTGCGCACCGGCACGTTGAGATCACGGCACATCTGATCCATACGCGCACTGACACCATGCACCACTACCAACGGGCGCTCCTGTGCAATCTCTGCCAGATCACGGCAGACACGTGGCACATCCAAGCCCTGTCCGCCCCCTAATTTTACAACCAGTACATTCTCCATCGTCGTTTACTCCAATCTCACAAAGCGTTGTTTTAAGGATAAATGCCGGGGAAACTCAGTCCGGCGCGTTCGTCAAATTCACACATTAGGTTCATACTCTGCACCGCGCTACCCGTCGCGCCTTTGCCCAGATTATCGAGCGCCGCCACGATCACCACATGTTGACCGTCGTCGTCCAGTTCAAAGCCAATGTCACAGAAATTGGTACCGGCTACTACACGCGGTTCCGGCAAGCGATGCAGACCTGTTTTTCCTGCTATCAGACGGATGAACGGTTCTGTGCCATACTGCCCGCGATAAGCACGCCATAAATCTTTGAGCGCGATCTGCCTGTTGAGGTCAACGTGTGCCAGCAGATGCACACCGCGCACCATCTCAATCGCGGTCACGCTGAAGCGTAAGGGCACGTCAGCGCCCATGATGAGTTGCGCCTCTGCCATGTGCCGATGCCCATGCGCGGCATAAGTGCGTACTGCCCCCGAACGGATCGGGTGATGCGAGCCATCGTTGGCGCGGTTGCCACCTTCTGATGAACCGACTTTGAGTTCAGCACGAATGCGCGAGACCCAACCTGCCTGCACCAGTGGCGCGAGCGCCAGGTTGAGCGTGGTGGCGTTGCATCCCACACCGGAGGCATAGTTTGCACCGCACAATTGATCGCGACGAAATTCCGGCAGACCGTAAACGAAGCGTTCGAGCCAATCAGGATTGGGATGAGGTTCGCCATACCAGCGTTGATAAGCGTCGGCGCTATTCAGTCGGAAATCGGCGCTGAGGTCAATGATTTTTGGGGCGAGTGCGCTATAGCGTTCAATCTCACGGGCGCTGTGTCCGTGTGGCACGGCTAAGAACAGCACATCGCAGGTTTCGAGCGCGTCCGGATGCGTGAATTGTAATGGTGTGACATCGCGCATGTTGGGATGCACGGTGTACACATAGCGTCCGGTGTGCTGACGGGAGGTGATTTGCGCAACCTCAACCTGTGGGTGACCGTGTAACAAGCGCAATAATTCACCGCCTGTGAAGCCACTACCACCGACAATCGTCGCTCGTATCATGAGGCAACGATCTCCTCGCCCTGTAGCGTGTAACGCACGACTTCAGCGGCGATGTCCACGCCGGTAGGGGCACTGCTGTTGCGGAATTCCATCGTATGATTGATCTCGTTGACCAGTAAGGTACCGTTCTCGTCTTCCAGCAGATCAATCGCCAGAATACCACCGCCTACCGCCCGTGTCGCCTGCAGACAGATCTCATTTAATTCTGGCGTGATGGGGCAATTGCTCGCCTCGCCACCTTTGGCGGTGTTGGTGATCCAATGTGCCGAACTGCGATAGATCGCGCAGATGGTGCGTTCACCAATTACGAAGGCACGAATATCGCGTCCGGGCTTGTTGACATAGGCTTGCACATAATAGGTGTGATGGGTGTAATTGCCGAGCGTCTGACGATGTTCGATGATCGCTTCGGCGCTGTCGCGGTCATTAACACGGGCGAGCAAGCGCCCCCATGAACCGGTCACCGGTTTTAACACTGCGGGATAGTGCACGGCTTCAATCGCTTGCAGTGCAGTATTTTCGGCGAAGGCTACTCGCGTTTGTGGTTGAGGCACGCCGGCGCTCGCCAGTGCCAATGAGGTCTGCAACTTATCTCCGCAGATTGATGCAGTATAGAAGCTGTTCACCGTGCGCACGCCCCATTGGTTGAGGATAGCGAGTGCGTACATCCCGCGTGAGGTGCTGACGCACCGCTCGAACACCACATCGTAATCTGCCCACGCCACGCCCGATGGGGCAGGCTGTTGTGATCCCTGTGTGAGATCGAACAACAGGTCACGATCGAGTAGAATATCCGGCTCGATGCCCTGTGCGCGGAAAGCCTCGATCAGCAGTTTTTCTTCGGCGCGGATGTGGGTAATCAGTAAACCGACGCGCATGGTCATTCGCCCCAATCCTCTTCGACTTCCGGCGCGAAGTCCATTTCAAGTGGGTTTAAGCTCAAAATTTCCAGTTCAATACCACAGTCGGGGCAAGCGATCAGCTCGTTTTGCATGGCATCCGCTGGAATATCCATGTTGGCATCGCAAGCGGGGCAGTGGGTTGTTTGGGTCATGGGTGTTACTCCTCTTAATGATGGTTGTGATAGGTGTTCATACGTTCAGCAAATAAAAACGCCATCCGGAGTGTTCCAGATGGCGTTTCGCACACATGCACAGAGCAGGGCAAAATCAACGATCCAGAACAGTCGTCAGGTTACGCTTCTTCTTGCTGATAGGGTAGCTCATGGTCTTGACCTTTTTATATCTGTGCCATACAAACGAAAAAACCCGCCTCGTGGGCGGGTTCTTGTGATTTAATCAGGATTTCGTCACCTGAAAGCAAAAACGCCCACGCTTATGTGTGGTTGGTCTTCTTTGCCTTCTTGCTGATGCTGACGAAATGTGTTTGCATGTTTGTGCGCTCATTTAATTACTTATTACAGGTGATAGATTAGCAGGCACATCATCCCTTGTAAACGTGCAATCGTAGCGATTGCCCAGAATAGTGTGATTTATCTAAATCAATTTGTGCAGGTTGTATAAATAACGGTTTGCTCTGGTGTTGGATTGAATCTTGATGCGCTTGCCTTACTATTCCAATGATCAAATTGTGTGGGCATGATTGCTTGGCATTTCGTAGCATGCAGATAGTATCTATGTTACAGTTTTTATTAACATCCTGATGCACACATAAAAGGAACAATGATGCCCTCAAGAGACGACACATTGGAAAATCCCTATACAGGTGAAAAGCTCACATTCATCGTCACAACAGAAGAAACAGGCGGTGAATGGCTACAGGTGCGCCATTACGCACCTCATCCTACTGTGATGGGCGTGGCCCACTTTCACCCGATTCTGACCGAGACGTTCACTGTAGAGCAGGGGCGATTGCGTTTTAAAATCGATGGCAGAGCGCACATCTTGAATACCGGTGATTCGGTCACAATCCAGCCCGGACAGGTGCATGAGTTTGAAAACATCAGTGACGGTGAGCTGATTCTGTTACAGGATGTGCGACCCGCCGGTAATCATCAAGCTATGTTTGAGATGATTTATACACTGGCACGGGAAGGTCGCATGAGCGCGAACGGTGCCCCGAAAGGCTTGTTCACTTCGGCATTATTGTGGGAGAAAATGGACGGCTATATCGCCGGCATACCGCCGTTTCTGCAACACCTGTTGATGGGTAACCTAGCACGTTTGGCGCGCTTATTGGGTCGCAGTTAATCATTTAACGCTGTTCTAGCTAAAATTCTGAATTTAGTATTCAACAGGTTGAACAATGCCTTACGCAGAGTCCGATTTAGCTTATAATCGTCGGGGTGATCTGTCGCCGCAACAGATCATGCGTCTTCAAACTAGTTGGCGACAAGTGTCACGAATTGGAATTGCTCTTGTTATCTTGTTTTTTGTGATCGGCATTGTTTTTTACATGATGGGCGATCGGGCAGGGTTGATTGCTACATGGGCGTTTGCAATGATTATCATCCTCGCCCTGATCACTTTCAACCGTGTTGTAGGGCGTGTTCAAGCTGAGGGCGAGGTGGCTATGGTACATGGTGTAGTCCAGCGCGAAATTGAAGACGACGAAGGCACGAAGCGTTATTTTCTGCTGGTGAGTGACCTGCGCTTGATGATGGATGAGACTGATTATCCCAACTTTATGGATGATCAGACTTATTGTGTTTATTATCTACCTCGCACAAAGTATGTAGTCAGCGCAGAGATATGTTGAGAGCCAGCCTCGGTCAACGATCTATCGTTAGGTCGGTCACAAAATCGCTTTAAGGGATTCTTCAAAGGCGTAGAGCGTGTGTTCGATGTCGGCATCGCTATGCACCGCGCTGACGAAGCCGGCTTCGTACTGGCTTGGCGCGAGATACACCCCGCGTGCTAGCATCTGATGATAGAACGTGCCGTAACGCTCGGTGTGTGCGTATTGCTTGGCGCTGGCATAATCGCGGATCAGCGCATCATCTTCTTTTAGGAAATAGAAGCCGAACATCGTGCCGACCGACCCGCTTTGTAGGGGTACGTTCAAGCGATCCGCAATGTCTTGAATACTCTGTACCAGTTGCGTGGTTTTGTTGGCGGTGGCTTCGAATACGCCCTCGCGCTTCCATTCGCTGAGGGTGGCAATGCCGGCAGTCATAGCCAGCGGGTTTCCGCTCAATGTGCCTGCCTGATACATTGTGCCAGCTGGCGCTATCGCCTGCATGATCTCACGTTTGCCGGCATACGCACCTACGGGCAAGCCTCCACCGATCACTTTGCCGAGGCAGGTGATATCGGGATCTAGTTGCCAGATGGCCTGTGCGCCCCCTATGTCCGCACGGAAGCCGGTCATCACTTCGTCGAGGATCACTAACGCGCCGTATTCGTGCGCCAGACCAATCAAGCCCTGTAGATAGCCGTCATCGGGCACCACGAAGCCCATATTGGCCGCAATCGGTTCAACGATTACGCCGGCGATGCTATCGGGGTGCGCCTCGAACAAATCCCGTACCGCTAGCAGATTATTATAGGGTGCAGTCAGGGTGTTACTGGCAGTTCCCTTCGGCACACCGGGCGAATCCGGCAATCCGAATGTTGCGACACCACTACCGGCTTGTACCAGCAACATATCCGCGTGTCCGTGATAATTGCCCGCAAATTTGATGATCTTGTCGCGTCCGGTATAGGCGCGGGCGAGCCGTAACGCGCTCATGCAGGCTTCTGTGCCACTGTTGACGAAGCGGATCATCTCAATGCTGGGGATCGTGTCGATCACCAGACGCGCCAGTTCGTTTTCGCTGGCTGTGGGTGCCCCGTAACTTGTCCCGCGACTGAGCGCATCTTGTAGGGCTTCAACAACAGCAGGGTAGGCATGACCGAGTACCAGAGGTCCCCAGCTCAGCACATAATCGATCAGCTTGTTGCCATCGACATCGACCATGTGTGCGCCTGTACCCCGCTCGATCACGCGGGGCGTACCCCCAACGCTCTTGAAGGCGCGTACCGGACTGTTCACCCCGCCCGGCATCAGGGTTTGTGCTTCAGCGAATAGTCGTTCAGAATTGCTCGTCACTTTAGAAACCATAGAATCCTCTAGCTTGTGATGATTGTCAATAAGTCTTGCACGGCTGTTTGGGCGGTCTTGACGGTATCGGGGATGCCCACGCCGTGATAAGCGTTGCCCGCTAACCGGATGGTGTTCGGCAGGGCGTGTTCAATCTCGGTGATACGCTCAATATGACCGACATCATACTGCGGATAGGCATCATTCCATGTGCCCTGATGATAGTTCAGGGGCTTAGCGGTGATGCCTAAGATCGCCCGCAGTTCTTCGCGCACGATAGCCAGTAACTCGTTCTCCGATTTATCGAGCATGTAGCGCGTGTGAGGCCCTCCGTAAAACACGCGGATCAGTGCTTGATGATCGGGCGCACGGTTGATCCATTTGCTATTTGACCATTGCATTCCGTCGATCATGCGTCCGGCACTGCTGGGGATGACCACACCGTACGCATCGAGTGGATGAGGCACATCGCCCCGATCATACACCAGCGACATGCTTCCGATGCCAGCATAGCGGATCGCCTGTAACCCATCGGCGCTCTGTGGTGCGACCTGCTCGAGTAAACGTGCCGAGACTTTCGCCGGTGTGGCGAGTATCAGCGTGTCGGCATGGATGATTGTCCCATCTGCCAGATGCACGCGGTAGCCCTCTTCGATGTGCGTCACGGGGGCATTTGCCCGCACGTCACCGGTTAGCTGATGCACCAGTGCTTCAATTAACTGCGACATCCCGTCCCGCAACGAGACCAATGCCGGTTCATCGGAGGCGGGCGCGTCGGCGGTGCTGGCTAACATGCCTCGAATCAGACTGCCGTGACGCTTCTCCAGTGCGCGATATTGCGGGAAAGTCGCGAGGATGCTCTGCTGTGCCATATCGGCGTTGTAGACCCCCGCTAATAGGGGATCGGCTAGCTTGTCGAGCGCCTCTTGCCCCATACGGCGCACCACGAAATCCGCCAGCGATTCATCGCTGCTATCATCGGCACGCGCAGGAATCAGCAGATCCATCAGCACGCGCAATTTACCGCCTAAGCTCAACAGGGGCGAGGCGAGGAAGGCTTCGATATTCGTGGGAACCAGCAAGCGTAAGCCATCTGGCAGGGGCACGAGCCGCCCATCTGCCAGTACATAGATGCGTTCGGGGGTGTTGTTGACGGCGATCAGATCATCCGCCAGACCGAGATCACGCGCTAACGCCAGCGCCCACGGCTTGCGCGTGATGAAGGCATCGGGGCCCAATTCCATGCGACAATCCGCACCCTGATGCGTCTGTATCAAACCCCCGAACTGATCAGATGCTTCTAGGAGGGTGTAATCGACTTCAGCCTGTTGCAGATACCATGCCGAAGCCAGACCGGCAATCCCCCCACCGATGATCACTGTCTTTTGTTCTTTCTGTACTGTGATTTTCATCGCCTGTGATCGCCCGCCATGTCAAACACGGGTATATTCATGCACGAAATCAACCAACCGCTTGACATTCTCAACCGGCGTGGTCTTGATGATGCCGTGTCCTAAGTTGAAGATATGCCCCTTGCGCCCCTTCATTCGATCCAGTACATCTTTCGTCCGTGCTTCGAGCGCCTCCCACGGTGCATAGAGCGCGACCGGATCGAGATTGCCCTGTATTGCGACATCGTCACCGAGGATCTGTGAGGCATGGTCAATATCAATGCGCCAGTCTACACCGATCACATCCCCGCCAGCATCGCGAATGTCGGGTAACATGCCGTTGGTATTGGTGCCAAAGTGAATGAGAGGCACGCCGGCTTCGCGGGCGATATCCAGTGTTTGTTTGCTGTACGGTTGCACGTACTGCCGATAATCCTGCGGGTTCAGTTCACCCACCCAGCTATCGAACAATTGTAAGCACTGTGCACCGGCGCGGGCTTGTGCCAGCAGATAATCGCCCGCCACTTCAGCGAGTTTGGTCATCAGCTTGTGCCACGCCTCCGGTTGACTGTACATCATCTGCTTCATGTGAACTTTGTTCTTGCTCGATCCACCTTCGATGGCATAGCTTGCCAGCGTCAACGGTGCGCCACTGAAGCCGATCAGGGGTATGCCCCGTTCATCGAGTGCTTCCCGCGTCAGCTTGATGGCGTCCAACGTGAACCATAAGGCTTCTTCAGCGGGTGGGGTGATTAGTGCATCGACATCGCCGGCGGTGCGGATCGGATTATGGATCACAGGGCCTTCGCCCTTGATAAACTCTAACTGTAAGCCCATGCCCTCTAATGGGGGCAAAATATCGGCGAAGATGATCGCCGCATCCAGATCGAAGGCGTTGATCGGTTGCAGGGTCACATCGCGTGCTAGTTCCGGCGTTTTGATTATGTCAAGGATGCCATAATCCTTGCGTAGTTCGCGGTATTCTGCCATGTAGCGCCCTGCCTGACGCATCAACCAGATCGGCGTAGCATCCACCGATTCGCGGCGGGTAGCGCGTAAGAAACGGCTCTCACGGGCGATTTTTTCAGCATTGGGTAATTTGTTCACGTCAACGGTTGTCATGTGATATGTAATCCTTTATCTCTACGATTATTGATTAAGCCAGTGGGCGGCATCTTTGGCGAAATAGGTCACGATCATATCTGCGCCGGCACGTTTGATACTGGTCAATGTCTCCAGCGCCACCCGTTCGAGGTCAATCCAACCGCGTTCGGCGGCGGCGTGTACCATGCTGAACTCACCACTGACCTGATAGGCCGAGAGGGGTAAGTTGTAGTGATCGTTCACCTCACGGATGATGTCGAGATACGCCAGCGCCGGTTTGACCATCAGCAAATCTGCGCCTTCAGCCACATCGAGCGCCACTTCTTTGAGCGCCTCACGCCGATTCGCGGGATCCATCTGATACTGACTGCGATCCCCAAAACTCGGCGGACTCTCGGCGGCATCACGAAAAGGGCCGTAGAAGCCACTGGCATATTTAGCGGCGTAGCTCATCACGCTGACCTGCTGATGCCCGCTCGCATCCAGAGCTGAACGAATTGCACCTACCATACCATCCATCATCCCCGATGGCGCGATGATATCCACACCGGCTTCGGCATGGATTGCCGAGGCACGTCCCAGCAAATCGAGCGTCTCATCGTTGAGCAGGTAGCCTTCCGGCAATTCAGGGTGATAGTGTTCGTGATCAGGTGTGTTGATGATGCCACAGTGCCCGTGATCGGTATATTCGCAGAAGCACATATCACTTATCACCAGCAGATCGGGCACAGTGTCTTTGATAGCGCGGATCGCCTGCGGTACGATGCCCTCTGCGCTGAAATTATCGGTTCCGCACCAGTCTTTGTGTTGCGGAATCCCAAATAAGATGACTGCTGGAATGCCGAGTTCCGCAATCTGACGCGCCTCATCTGCCAGTTGATCGACGGAGAACTGATATTGCCCTGGCATTGAGGCAATCGGACGACGTTCGTCTGTGCCATAGCGCACGAACAGGGGATAGATGAAATCATCCGGTGTGAGCGTTGTCTCACGCACCATGCGTCGAATGGCACTGTTCAAGCGCAGGCGACGCGGGCGTGTCGTTAATGAGCGGGCGCGTTGTTGAGTAGGGTTATCAGGAAGTGCCATGCGTGACCTCTTGGAATAAATCATGTAATAACTGTACCATATCAATGAGGGTGTAGGTCTGCGGGTGATGTACCCGCTGAAACCCCGCTTCGAGCGCAACTGCCTGTGTGCTGGGGCCGATACACACCGTCAGCAGGTCAAAGGGTTGGCGCGGGGCAATACGCTCCAGCAAGCCGGTGACGGTGCTCCCACTGGTGAAGGTTATTGCGTCTACTTGATCGTTATCCAACAGTGTCGGCAGGTCATCGCCCCCGCTACCGATGGTATTCTGGTAAGCATCGCAAACTGTGACCTGTGCGCCCTGTGCCCGCAATGCCTGCGCCAGATCGTCACCTGCTAATGCTGATTGTGGTAACCACACCCGCTGACCCGCGTGTAGGGGCATTTCTTGTGCCAGTTGTGCGCCGGTGTAATCTTGTGGGATGAAATCAGCATGTTTGCCGAGTTGTTCGGCGCTGATGTTAGCGGTAGCATTGCCGACTACCGCTAATTTGACCGCACTCCATGCCGGCATAATGCCTTGCGCTTGTATCCGTTGTGCGAGCGCCCGCACTGTGTTGCGACTGGTCAGCACCACCCAATCATACATGTTGAGATCATGCAGGCCGTCATCGAGCGCGGTTGGATCATCGGGTGGGGCGATGTCAATGCAAGGATAACGCACAGGGATCGCGCCCGCTTCGGTCAGCAGGCGTTCAAATTCTTCTATCTGATGGGGGGCGCGGGTTATCACCACCCGTCGATCTCTAAGACTCATCCGGCTTTGACCTCAGCTAAGATCGCCTCAGCGCCCTGTGCGATAGCGTCATCGGCAGTTGATCGACCGAGTGTGCTGGCATCTGCGAGCGCGTTTTCGGTCAACGTCATCTCACGCTGAACCTCAATCCACTGTTGACCATCTACCGAAGCCACGCGCCCGATCAAATGCAAGTGCGTCTTGCGATAGGTGCCCATGCTTGCCACGGGCACCGAGCAACCACCTTCTAAACGTCGTAAGAAGGCGCGTTCTGCTGTGACAGTGAGTAAAGTTGGCAGGTGGATCAATGGCGCAAATAAGGCGATGTTATCGGTGCGCGTCTGAATGCCGATGGCGCCCTGTCCGGGGGCGGGTAACATCACATCGAGTGCCAGTACCTCGCTAATATGCGCGGTCAGTTCCAGACGTGTCACGCCAGCTTGTGCCAGCACAATGGCATCATAAGGGCTATCATCGGCGAGGGCTTTGTCAATGCGCGTTGGCACATTCCCGCGAATGTCGATGATGGTCACGTCAGGGCGCACCCGTCGAATCTGTGCGGCACGGCGCAAGCTGGATGTGCCAACTGTCGCGCCCTGTGGTAAATCGTGCAAGGGCAGGCGGTGTTTGCTAATCAGTACATCTCCAAGCGGGGCGCGTTCCGGCACAGCACCGACGATCAAGCCATCAGGGTTTTGTGTGGGCAAGTCTTTGAGGCTATGTACTGCACAATCAATCCTGCCATCGAGCAAGGCGCGTTCGAGTTCTTCAGTGAACAAGCCTTTGCCACCGATTGACGGTAGCGATTGATCGAGGATGGTATCGCCTTTGGTGGTGAAGGTCACCAGTTCAACATCCGCGTCAGGATGATGATGGCGCAATAAATCGGCGACGTGATGCGCTTGCCATAGCGCAAGATCGCTCGCCCGTGTGCCGATGCGAATACGGGTCACAGTGGTTTTCCTTCTATCAGGGTAGGGGAGTTGCTCATGCGTAGCCTGAGCCTTCGATGTCGAATAACTCGCGTACCATGTTGGCATAATGTTCTGCGTCTTCATCCGTAGCGCGTGAGCGCAGGGTGACTGTTGGCGCGTGCAAAACCTTGTTCATGATGCGATGTGCCATCCGCCGAACAATTGCTAACTCGTTCTCTGAGATGTTCGGTAACTTATTGATTGCCTGTTGTAGCTCGGTTTCAATTACGGTCGCGACTTCCTGCCGTAAATCACAGATGAGGGGCACGACAGCACGTTCTCTCAACCAATCATGATAACGTTCAGCTTCTTCGGTGATGATGATACGTACCTGTGGCACACATGCCTGACGTGACGCTAAGCTGGAATCAACGATGTGCTGTAGCGCGTCGATGTCGTATAACTCAACGCCATCGAGCGTGCCGACAACAGGTGCAACATCACGGGGGATAGCAATATCAATGATGATCAACGGCTCATGGCGTTCAGCGATGACACCGCGCATATCTTCGATATGGAGCAAGGTATGCGGTGCGCCGGTCGCAGTGATGACCACATCTGCCGAGCGCATCAACTGCCACAGTTGAGACCACGGATACGCCTGCACACCGAATTTAGTGGCGAGGTCTTGTGCGTGTTGAAATGTGCGGTTTACTAGGCTGATATGGCTCAAACCGTATTTGTGGATGGCATAAACTGCCAGCTCTGCCATATCCCCCGCGCCGAGAATCAGCACATGAGGATCGGGCTTGAGCACCTTCTCAACCATCAGCAAGCCCGCCGCGTGGCTGATGCTCGTGGTATGCTGACTGATCGACGTTTCAGTGCGGGCGCGTTTCCCGGCATGGATGGCTGCTTCAAACAGGCGGTGTAAACGTGCGCCGCTAGTCCGTGCCAGCGAGGCATTTTCCAGCGCACCGCTCACCTGCCCGATGATCTGTGCTTCACCCAGAACCATCGAATCCAAACCGGCGGCAACCGCCATCAGATGGCTTGTAACCGCTTCATCTTCCTGAATATATAAAGTCGGCATCAACTCGGCTTCGGTGATCGTGAAATGCTCACATAGATAATCGACAATATCTTGCTGTGCAAGCGCTGGTTGCTCGCTGGCAGCATAGACTTCAAAACGATTGCACGTCGAGAGCATGATCACTTCGCTGATCGTTGTGCTGTGATGACGCAGTTGTTTCAGCACCTGTTGCAAACGTTCTGAGCTGACATATAGACGTTCACGCAGTGCAATCGGTGCCGTTCGGTGATTAGATCCTACGAGTAACAGTGTCACAATAGCCCCTCTTTAATCCTGTTGCATGATGGTTCTTCTGCGGGCATGGCGGAAGCGCGACACGCCCACACTCTCGGTTAAGCAGTCTCGGTTGCAGGCGTGGCGGTGTGCTTTGGACGGGTGCCGGGCAGACAGCAGTCAATCGGGCATATATCGTGATTGGGCCCTCGCTCACCGAGTGCCTTTCGATCAGGATCAGCACTCATACGTTCTTCGATCAACTCACGGATCATGGTCACGAAGGGCTTCGCTGTGCCGACTGTGGCGGCACGTGTCATCTTCATGTTCAGTTCTTCGGCGGCTTGTAGCGCTTCGGTATCTAAGTCAAACAACACCTCCATGTGATCGCTGATGAAACCAATCGGCGCGATCACCACATTGTTGATGCCCTGTTCCTTGATCTCGTGCATATAATCGACGATGTCCGGCTCTAGCCACGGCACTTGCGGTGGGCCGCTACGGCTCTGATAAACCAGCGTGTAATTCTCTATACCGACGAAACCAGCGATTAATTGAGCGGCATCTTGTAGTTGATCTTCATAAGCGCTGTTGCGTGCCTGTCCCATCGGAATGCTATGTGCGGTGAAGATCACATGCACGTTCTCACGTTCGGATTCTTCCCATTGGCTCAGCGCCTGCTTGACATGTTCCACCATCGGGTAAATGAAACCGGGGTGATTGTAGAATACGCGCAGTTTATCTACTGCTGGCGCACCCTCACCGACGATTTGTTGTGCTTCGATGATATTTTCGCGGTATTGACGGCAACCACTATAACAACTGAAGCCACTGGTGAAGAATGCCACTGCACGCTTCACGCCATCGTCTTTCATCTGTTGCAGCGTATCTGTGATGAGCGGGTGCCAGTTGCGATTGCCGAAGTACACCGGCAGATCATGTCCATGTGCGGCGAGTTCTTCTTCGAGCGCTTCAATCAGCGCCAGATTTTGATCATTGATCGGGCTTTTACCCCCGAACTGATAGTAATGTTCGCCCACTTCTTCGAGGCGTTCTTTGGGGATACCGCGCCCGCGTGTGACATTTTCCAGAAATGGAACCACGTCTTCGGGTTTATCCGGCCCGCCGAAGCTCATCACCAGCACGGCATCATATTGGCGAGCGTCATTATCGTACTTAGGAAAGTCTTTGCTTGGTGCGCCTTGTACTGTCATCGGTGTTTTTCCTCATTTTATGCAATCTACAATGTCATCACGAGGCGACAATCTTTGTACCTACCCAGATCACGCCGTCGCGTACCTCAACCTGATAAGTCTCAACGGGTTTATTCACCAGACCATCGACTGCCTGACCGGTGCGTATATCGAACTTGCCATAATGCCATGGGCAAACCACGCTACACTCTGCTGTGTTGACTTCGCCTTCGGTCAGAGGGCCGCGTGCATGGGAGCATCGGTTGTTGATGGCGTATAATTCGCCGTTGATGTTAAACACGCCGACTTGCTTGCCTTCGACGTATACCACGCGGGTTTCGCCCGGCGCGAGGTCATCGAGCGGGCACACGTCCTGCCATACTTCGCGCTCGGTGCCGGGTTCGATTTGCTCGGCAATCTCAGGCCCGCCGAGTGCGTCCAACGCTTCATCAAGGCGCAGGTTCATGCAGGTGAAAAGTGGGGTATCTTGCAAGGTATACAGACTCACGGTGGATTCGCGCAATTCTTGTACTAAATCGAGGAAATCGCTCGGTTCGTCTGTCTCAAATGCTACGATGAACTCATAATCATCAATGCCGAATGAGTAGGTGGTGTTGAGACGTACTGAGGGATATTTGCGTCCGATGGTGATATGCTCATCCATCATCCCCTGACGTGCCGCCTGCGAGAGTTGATACCATTCTCGCGTTTTGATGAACGGATACACGAATAACCACTTGGATTCGGTCGGATCAATCACCAGACGCTCATCTTCATCTTCTTCTTCACCATCTGCCGCTGGTACGCGAATCTCATACAGTGAGCGTTTGGTCTGCGAGAAGTATGAATAGGCGAGGTTGAGATACGATCCCATGCGTGTGCGCACAATCGCCGCCGCCAATTCCTGGAAAACTTCTGGCTTTTCAGCGATTTGCCATAATAGTAGTTCAGCGTCAGCACGGGTACCCATCGTGCTATAGGGCCGTAATAACATACGCCGATTGAACGCGGTGATGGTGTCGAGCAATTCGAGCTTTTGTTCAGCTTGTTCTTCTGCTGGCAAGCGCCGCCAGACCGGATCAACCGTGTAGAAAGCAAAGCGCACATATTGCCGCTTGGTGAGGCGTGCGGCACGTTCACGATCTTGCGGGGTGGGTTCACGTTTTTCTGTCTTTTTCAACCACGGAGGTTTTGTCATGGGTAGAAACCTGTATAATATACTAGACAAATTCTATAAAAATATACAAAAATATAGTAATCTATGGTCGCCTACTAAGTCAAGGGACGCTTAACCGCTGGATACTCATAGATTATTCTTTGATAATATCGAAGTTAACCGTATTTACTCATGACATTAATCACATACAACCCGTGACACCTGTCATGATTGTATAGATTTTTTATACTAAAACTTACAAATTACCAAGATTCAATAGCAGATTTCTCCTCCTGTATTATGTATTTGCATATAGCGTCTTCCTTGGACCCATAAAAATGAGTGAATGCACCCCCCAGTATTTGGGGGTAATCGCTCCATCAATCCGCTATAAGATGAACATATGGCTAAATTTGACCAGAACGTTAAAATGGGTCATCAGGTTTAGCGGGGATAGGGTGATGAACTCACACAAGGAGCGAGACCGTGGTACAGCATGTGATCGAAACGCATGATTTAACAGTTTATTATGGCAAACATCCGGGGATTAAGCACGTTAATTTACAAGTGGCGCAGGGCGAGGTTTTTGGTTTTTTAGGCCCCAACGGCGCAGGAAAAACGACGACACAACGGGCTATCTTAGACATTATTCACCCCAGTGCTGGAAGTGCACGTGTCTTTGGTTTGGATAGTCAACAGGATGGGGTCGCAGTGCGTAAGCGCATCGGTTACTTGCCGGGCGAATTAAACCTGTATCCGGGGATGAGAGCCAATGGCTTCCTCGATATGTTAGCCTCCTTGCAAGATACACAAGCGGATGTACGATTTCGTAACACGTTGTGCGAGCGTTTGAACCTTGACCCTACCCGCCGAATGAAAGAATATTCGCGGGGAAATAAACAGAAAATAGGTATTGTGGCGGCTTTCATGAACAAGCCTGATTTGTTGATCCTCGATGAACCGACGGGTGGTTTAGACCCATTGGTACAGCAAACGGTGATGGATCTGGTGCGCGAGGTCAAAGCAGATGGGCGCACTGTCTTCTTATCTTCACATATTCTGCCTGAAGTGCAGGCTGTCTGTGACCGTGTCGGCATCATCCGTGATGGTGAATTGATTACCACTGCCGCCGTGAATGAACTCACAAGGCAAGCGTTTAAGCGCTTGCATATCACCTTTGAGCGCTTACCTCCTGCACATGCCTTCGCCCTGGAGGGCGTGACAGAGACCGGACGCGATGGGCAAATGATCATGCTGGAAGTGCGGGAAGGCCTGTCAGAGGTGATGAAAATCGCGAGTCCGTATGGGATTCATGATCTTGAAGTGCCTCATGTGACGCTGGAAGAAATCTTCCTCAACTTTTATGGGCGCACCAGTAACGGCAATGGAGGATTATAACGATGGTCAATCTATTTAAGCACGAACTGTTCTCGCGGTGGGTTGCTATTCTAGGGTGGGGTATTGCCTTATCGGCTTTTTCCGCCATGTACATTACAATTTATCCGCAAGTTGCCGAGGAGATGGCGGGGCTGGCAGATCTCAGTATTTATCAGGCAATGGGCATTGATCTAGGGTCTTTTGCGGGCTATATTGCCTCGGTTGTCATCCAGATTATGCCGATTATCTTGGGGATCTATGTCATCATGACCAGCACGGCTACACTTGCAGGTGAAGAAGATAACGGCACGCTCGAACTGGTAGTAGCGATGCCTCTGCCACGCTGGCAAATTGTCGCCATGAAAACGGCTGCGCTCGCCGTGGTGATCTTCTTGATTATGGTGATTATGGGGCTGGGAAGTGCGCTCAGTCTGGCTTATGTGCGTCAGACCACAGCCGTCGATGCCATGCCACTCCAAATTTTCTTTGCATTGCTCGGTGCATACCCGTTGATGCTCGCTTTCTTCGGTATCGGCTTGTTTTTGGGTACGATTACACCGAACCGCCGTTCAGCGCTGGTTATCATGACCGTGATCTATGTCGGAAGTTATCTGCTCAACTCGGTTGCGGGCTTAGTTGAAGCACTTAGTTGGGTGGGGGATGTTTCGCTGTTCTCGTATGTCAACACAACGGCTACCGTTTTCACAGAAGGTCTTGATCCATTGAACATGGTATTCTTGCTAGGGATTTTCATGTTGTTTTTTGCTGGAGCGGTCTTTGTCTTCCAACGACGCAACATCACAGTGGGCAGTTGGATCTGGCAGCAACCTCAGCTGGATTGATCGTAAACGAGCAGATTGTAACTTGAATATAACGGTTAACGTTTGTTTTCCATTAGAAAGTTGAAATAATCCTATCAAAAACCCCTAAAAACTGGCGTTTTCATTTGCCAATAGGGTTCAGTCTGTCGTAAACTTTAGCTGGTAACATTAACTCAGCATTATTCGTTCACACAAGGGATATAAACTAATGAATAAAAACGACTTAATCAGTGCAATGGCCGAAAGTGCGGACATCTCCAAAACCGATGCAGGTAAAGCTCTCGAAGCATTCACCGATAGCGTCACCGGTGCACTCAAATCGGGTGATAAAGTGACCCTCGTAGGTTTCGGTACGTTCTCAACCTCAGAGCGCAAAGCACGCAAAGGGCGCAACCCACAGACCGGCGCAGAAATCGATATCGCTGCGAAGACGGTGGCTAAGTTCAAGGCTGGTAAAGACCTTGAAGATGCCGTCAACAGCTAAGTGCTGAGCGGACGATCCTCTCGCAGGGTACTAAATGAATAGATAAGTAATCCCTCCAGCATGACGCTGGAGGGATTTTTGTTTGTGCTTAATGGGCACTCATTGTAGCTTGGTTGTCTGGAATTCTACGCCGAGTTCTTCACCCGCCCGTTGTACGAACTCCGGTGCGGTCACTGTTGCAAAACGCCCACTATCGCCGATTTGCGCTAAAATCGCCCCTAGCTGATGAAAATCAGCAAGCGTTGTACCTAGCACTTGATTGCGGTAGGTCTGGCGCATGGCATCGCTGTAGCCTAACAGATGACGCATGAACGCATGACGACCTTTCGCATCCGGCAGTTCGTAGCTATCTAGATCACCCACTGCGCCGATGATCGCTTTTTCCAGTGCATCCTCGCTCATTTGTAAGTCGAGTAAGTAATTTGATGCACCTTTGAAGTTCGTCAGCGTCTTGCTGATATTTGGATCGCGCCATGAGAGATAACTCACCAGACCGGTGCTGACGCTATAGCTCATGTTGCCGCCATACGCGCCACCCATCACGCGGATTTTCTGCCACATATACTCGCGTGACATATGCTTCATGATGACGCTAACAGATCCATCTGGTTGATACCCTAGCGCGTGAATATCGGCAACCAGCGCGTTGAAGCTGACCTGCGCCGGTTGTGTCAGGGCTTCGTAGGGGATTGTATCGGCAGTTTGCCACGTGGCGAGGCTGACATCCTGTGCCGGCAGGGCAGAGAGCAAGCTATCCAACTGTGGTTTGAAGCTTGACCAATCTTTGCCTTCCATTGTGACATTGACCACCATCTGCGCCCGATTGACCAGTGCCAGTTTGACTGCTTCCAGCGCCCCGCGCACGCTATCCCAATCGCTATCAATGCGTTCGATCAACTCGCGCAAGAAGAAGACATGATCGGTGCCTGACATCTGTTGGTTTGCCCAATCGGGTTCGGTGAATTGGGCGCGTACCCGCCCGGCAGCGACAGCGTGCCCGGCAAATGCTAGATAACGCTCCATACGCACTTTACGTTCCAGCACAATCTGTTTGAAACGTTCGCGATCATCGAGGTTGACTGTCAGTACAATATCGCGCACGATGTCCAGCAACTCCTGACTTTGCGCGGTGAGCGTCTTACCACTGAGCATTAGATAGGCGATATAGTCGGAACCGTCACGGCGCATGGAGAGCGATGTGCCCGCACCCAGTCCGCCGGTTTGACTGCCGATGCGTTGTGTCAGGCGTACAAAATCTTGCGTTGCTGTGCCCATGCGTGTCAGGGCTTCGCCGAACAGTTCAACATACGGTAACAGTTCCGGCGGTAGCACGCGCAGGTTCAAGCCCATTTGCAAGTAGATGATGCCCCCTGTCGGTTGATCGTGAAAATAGATTCGCGCCCCGTCTTGCTCGATAATTTCCTGATCCACTGTGGTGATCTCGCGGGCGATGTCGCTGAGGGTCAAAGTTGGGATTTTGGCGAGGTCTTCTGGCGTATCCGGTGTTTGCTGGCGCGTTAACAGGTCTCGCTGAATGCTCAACACCTGCTTGATGTCATCGGTGTTCATCGCACCACGGGTTTTATCGAGGCGATCTCTTTCAGCTTGTTCGCGTGCGGGGGCGACAGTTTCATCTGGCTTGAGAATGACAGTCACGCGGTGTGGGTTATCCAGCAAATACTGACCGATCAGATTCTCCAGCAGGTTATCGTCCTCAGCCAGTTGTTGCTTGAGCTCGGCGAGTTCGGATTCAAACGCCAGCGTATCGAGCGGGTTCCCGCCGTAAATCCACGGGCGCATGGCGATCATTGCGTTGGCTAAACCTCGCGGGAAACTGCCATAATTGCGCTCGCGCATACTGAATTCAATGGTGTTGAGCGAGGCTTTGACCGTCTCTTTGTCGATGCCATCTTCGGCGATTTTACCGAGTGTCTCTATGATGAAATCACTGACTGTTTGTGCGTCCGCTTCTTTGACACCTTTTAAGCCCACTGAGAACGTCGTCTGGCGGGAACTAGTGCCTAAGCCACTGCCGGTCAAGCCTTCACCGAGACCGCTATCAATCAGTGCCTTACGCAAGGGCGAAGCCGATGTGGCTACCAGCGCATGGGCTAACAGTGACAACTGGTTCAGGGTTTTGAGATCGTTCTGATCGGGCAAGAGCCAGTTCACGCTGACCATCTTCCCGTTACCGTTCTGATCGCTGGCATCGTAGCCTTCAACCACAGTGCGTGGTTCTGAAAACGGAATTTGTAGTGGAATTTCTGCATCAACGGTTTTCGGCTCAAATTGATTGATGACCTCATTTACCAATCGCAGGCGTGTTTCAGGATCATCGTCACCACTGAAGACGAAACGCGCATTTGCCGGATGATAGTAAGTCTCGTGAAACTGCTTGAACTGCTGATAGGTTAGGTCAGGGATAGAGGCAGGGAATCCACCCGAACTGTAGCGGTAGGGCGTTTGTGTCCATAACGCCCGATCCGTCACCAGATTGAGATAATAATCCGGTGTCGAGTAGGCCGCTTTCATCTCATTGAAGACCACGCCCTTATAGATCAAGCGTCCGTCTTCGTTTTCGTCTTCGGTCTCCAGATGCCAGCCTTCCTGCATCAGCGTTTGCTCGGTGATGAGTGGGAAGAACGTCGCATCCAGATAGACATCCAGCAAATTATAGAAATCTTGCAAATTGGTGGAGGCTATTGGATACATCGTCATGTCCGAGCTGGTCATCGCGTTGAGGAAGGTGTTGACTGATGTCTTGAGCAACTCAACGAACGGTTCTTTCAGCGGGTACTTGTGCGAGCCACCCAGCACAGAATGTTCGAGGATATGTGCGATGCCGGTATCATCGGATGGGGGCGTGACGAAGCTCACCATGAATGACTTGTTCTCGTCGTCGTTCTCCAACGAGAGCAATTCTGCGCCCGTCCTAATATGCCGATACAACTTCGCATCCGAATTGATCTCAGCAATATGGCGCGATTCTACTAACTCAAATCCGTGTTTTTCTGTCATCGTTTAACCTCAATACTTCGTTTAAAAACTATTTTAAAGGATAGCACAATTCTGGTGCAACGTCTGCATGGGAGAAAGCTAGGGGTAGTACGAGTTTACCCCCATTCCTATAACACTTCACGCACGGGCGAATAGGCATTTTAGATACGCGCCTTCTGCGAAGGTAATAGGATGATCGAGCGCATGCCGGGTGCGTGCGATCTCCTGCAAAGGACGCTCCGCCTGCATAGCACTATGATGTACCAGCGCGAAAAAATCCTCCGCCGGCACACGACTACTACAGGATGCCATCACCAGCGTGCCACCTGCTACCAGCACATTCAATCCTAGATGCACCAGACGCGAGTAAGCGCCCAATGCACCCGCGACCTGATCTTGACTGCTGGCGAACGTTGGCGGATCAATGATGACCAGATCATAGCGCGTGTTGGCATCTGCCAATTGTGCGAGACCCTCGAAGGCATCTGCTACCATGATCTCATGCCGACACTGTGCGACAGTCGGCAAATTCTGGTTGAGTGTCATATTCGCCTGTGCGCTAGCCAGCGCCTGTGCGCTCACATCTAAACTCGTGACGGCTCGCGCGCCACCTGCTGCCGCATTGACCGAAAAACCGCCGTTATACGAGAACACATCCAGCACACGCTGATCCGTTGCCAGATCACGTACCCGCTGCCGATTCTCGCGCTGATCGAAGAAGAATCCGGTCTTGTGCCCATCGATCACATCGGCTTCAAACCATAAGCCATATTCCTGAAAGCGCACCACATCCGGCAATGTGCCCTGTAAGATCATACCATCATGTAAACCGTGTTCAGCGGTCTGTTGCAGGTTACGGCTGAGGCGCAAGACGAGCGTTTGCTCTGGCATTAAGTCATTGAGTGCAGTTAATACATCGCGCAGGTGAGATATCCATGCGGTGCTATACAGCTTGAGTACCAGTACTGTCCCATAGCGATCAATCACCAGCCCTGGTAGTTGATCGCCTTCACCATACACCAGCCTATAGCCATCCGTTGCCTTATCCGCTAGGGGGGCACGCTGTGCGAAGGCGTGAGATAACGTATCGCGGTAAAAATCTGTGTTGATCGTTGCTGGTGTGTGATGCTGTAAGATCTTAACCCGTATCGGTGAATCAGGGTCATACAACCCAACCGCTAAGAAGCGATCTTTCTTATCGAAGATCACGGCAAGATCACCGGCTGACCCCGCTTTGCTCTGTTGGCGTATTGATTGATCGAACACCCACGGGTGACCATCGCGCAGGGCACGTTCGGCGGCTGGTTTGACATGCACCGCAATTCGGCGCTGTGAGGGGTGGGGTAATTGGTCTGGTAATTGCATCACGCTCGCTTTCGTAGGCGTATCGATGGTGTAATCTGGGCACTAGACCCTATCATTCACTGTGATAGAATATCGAACGATTATACTAACAGATGAGCCCTTGCTATGTCATTTATCTCGCCCGATTTCGTCGTTTTCTTCTGTGTGGTGATCCCGTTATTCTTCGCGATCCAACACCGTTTTCGCTGGATACTTCTGCTGGCAGTCAGTTATTTCTTCTATGCTTATGGCAATATCCAATATGTGCCCCTGATTGCCTTCAGCACCGTGGTTGATTATGTGTCAGCGCGGATGATCCACCGCAACGACGATAACGACCGACGGCGTAAGCTGTGGTTAACCATGAGTATCATCGTCAATTTGGGCGTGTTATTCACGTTTAAATATTTCAACTTCTTCAATGAATCGGCATCAGTAGCGTTCAACTATACGCCTTTAACGCATAACCTGATCTTGCCAATCGGCATCTCATTCTATACATTTCAATCGATGTCTTACACCATTGATGTGTATAGGCGGCAGTTATTGCCGGAAAATCATTTCGGCGTGATGGCGACGTATGTCGCGTTTTTTCCGCAATTGGTCGCAGGTCCCATCGAACGTGCTACCAACCTCTTACCCCAATTCCAGATCGAACAGCGTTTCGATCAACATCGGGTGGTGGAAGGTTTACAGTTAATGCTGTGGGGCTTCTTCAAGAAGGTGGTGATTGCTGATCGCGTCGCGATCTACGTCAACAGCGTCTATAACAACGTCGATGAATACACTGGCTTGCCCCTGATCATCGCCACATTCTTCTTCACGTTTCAGATTTATTGTGATTTTAGCGGGTATAGCGATATTGCCATCGGCACGGCGAAAGTCATGGGCTTTGACCTGATGCAGAACTTTCGCCAACCGTATTTCTCGCAGAACATCCGTGAGTTCTGGGGGCGCTGGCATATCTCGCTCTCGACGTGGTTCCGCGATTATCTGTACATCCCGTTAGGCGGTAATCGCGTGCCGATGTGGCGCAATCTGCTCAACCTGTTCATCGTGTTTGTGGTCAGTGGCTTGTGGCACGGGGCAGGATGGACGTTCGTGATCTGGGGCGTGTTGCATGGTCTGGCGATTGTGTTGGTGGCGCTCTTACATCACTATGATGTGCGCTGGCTATCGGGCAAATCTGTCGGCATGGTGTTGACGCGTGTGCTGATCACCTTCTTGTTTGTGAGTTTCTCGTGGATCTTCTTCCGTTCCAACTCACTATCTGACGCGCAGTATATCGTGGCGCATTTATTCGTATTCGATGCCACACAGGATATTTTCGCACCCTTCTCAGAGGCGCTACTGGCGATGCAAACCGAGTTTTATCTGTCCTTTGCCTTGATTGGTGTGCTGATTGTGGTTGATCTAGCAGATGCCCGCGTGACTTTACCGCGTCTGCTGGCACGCACGCCCTTCGCCTTGCGCTGGGGCGCATACTACGCGCTGATCGTGGCGGTGCTGTTCTCCGGCTTATATGGCGCAGGTGCCCAACAATTCATTTACTTTCAGTTTTAAGCGGATGGCTCACCGATGAAATTTGTACTCAAACTTGTATTGTTCAGCTTGCCAATTGCCATCCCGTTTTTGCTCGTGACCGGCGGTCTGGTCTATGTCGGCGAATCAATGCCTCTGCCGGAGGTCATTCGCCTACAAGAGAGTGATTGGGAGGTGTTATATCGCCCTGGCTACGGCAACCGCGATCAAGATTATAAACTACTTGCCAGCAACCACCACCGCGCCGATGTGTTGCTGATCGGCTCATCGCGGGTGTTGCAATTCCGCGCCCAATTCGCCAACCGTCAACCGGATGCATTCTACAATGCCGCAGCGCCCGCTTGGGAACTAGAAGAAATTAGCCGGTTGCTATTCAATCTTGATTATATACCGGAGGTGATCGTGTTGGGGATTGATTATCCCTGGTTCAATGACGCTTATCCGGGTGATCCGATTGTGGAACCACCGACAGATGCCTGGAGCCGTTTGTTCGTGGTCAATCGTTCGTATTTGCAAGATGTGCTAGCAGGCGAGACATTCGACTATCGCACTTTGTTCGCCCGTGAGGAACCTGGGGGCAGTGGTGGCTTGGCGCTTGGCAGGCGGGCGATCATCGACGGGCACGGTTTCCGCAATGATGGCAGTGAGCAGTACGGTGATTTTCTTGTGGCGGGGCATCTGTGGCAACCGAACTTGCGCGGCCATCACATGAACTTGTTCGCTGAAGGCGATGAGATGTACACCGGGGGCGAGACTGTCTCCAGTGAGGCGCTGGCACAGCTCGAAGCGATCCTGAACTATGCCAGTGAGCGTGATATTTTGGTTGTTGGCTTTTTGCCCCCCTATATGCCTACATTATGGGATGAACTTGCAATCAGCGAGCGCCACAACTACTTGTCACAGGCAGAGCAATCTATTGTTGAACAATTCGCCGAACACGACTTCCCATTGTTCGATTTCTCCGATGTGCGCACACTCGGATTCACTGATGAAGATTTCTTCGATGGCTGGCATCATTCCGAGCGTGTCGCGCTCCAGCTATATCTGGAGATGGCGCAACAAGTTCCTGAATTATCGCGCTATACCGAGCCGGAACCCCTGCAAACCATCGTCAATACCGCGCCGGATACTTTTCGCGTGTTACCCTTCATCTCATCTCCTCAATCATGAACGGGATACGATAGAGATCGTCTTGTTGTGCATCGCTGTTGCTGATCGGCAAGCGCGGATATTGATCGTCCTGCACACGATACCAACCGATGGCGAGGTCATAGTCGCCTGGTGGCAGATCATCTGGCAGGGGGATCGTCCGCACATCCTCGAACGGCACACCGGCTAGCCAGCGCGTCGTCGGATACCACCACAAAGCCCCATCGTCTTGGGTGACCAATTGACCTTCTGCATCGAATACCTGTAGGGTGAGGATCGCTTCATCAGGGATGCGGGCGAGTTCCGACGTGGCATCCCACACCAGAGAGAGGGTTAACGGTTCACCAGCTTGAATGCGCTCTGGCAGGGCATAATCACGCAGGATGATCTGCTCGCCGAAGCTCACATTCACGTCAACACCCAGATCTGGCGCACGATAGCGTCCATCTGCATAAGTTGCTCCAACCACTTCTAACAGATCCGTGCCCCTATCGAAGGACAAAGCCTCGTTCTCGCCGACATCCACCCATTGCACCAATATATTGACCTGACGCGGTGGTAAGGCAATCTGTGGTTGGGTGATGGTCAACCACAGGCGCACACGGTACAGCTGGTCAGGTGGCAGGGTGCTGGTATCTGCCATGCCCGGATACACTTCGATGTGATCGAAGCGTTGTACCTGTATCGTATCGACAGCGGTCATGGTCAGCGCCGGATTGCTCGGGTGATACCCGCGAAAGTACAGGTCAACCGGCAAGCGATCACCAGTGCGGGCGCGGGTATCGGGCGTGTCGATAGCGACTATTGTCAATGTATCTGCTTGCCAGTCAATCAGGGTGGCATCAACAGGGGGAGCAGTCACCGCTTGCAGGCGTGGATATGCTGACGGTATCACAGTCAACGGGATGAGGACGCCTGCTACGCTTAGTGGGATAATCAGCAGAGGTGCAAGTAGTCGAGCAATATACAGCCATCCGAGTACCAGCAAAGGCGCGAAGCCTGCGATGGCTGGTAATAACAACCGTCCATAGGAAATATCGACGCTAAGCGTGCCATAAAGCAACATCGCCAGTACGCCAGCGCAAGCGACCAGCATCAAGCCTAATAGATAGGGCACATTGCTACTGCGGAAGGCACGTACCATACCGATTATCCCCAGTACCGTGATGATCGCGGTATAGATGTAAAACTCATCGGGCGCGTATACCGGATAATGCAAGTAACCCACCATCATCCAGAAGGTTTTGCCAATGCGCACTAACTCCTCAGGGAATATTGCCAGTGTGAAAGCTGTCTCGCGCCCCCAGATAGAGGCTGTTGCATCCACCGCGAGCGGATCACCATAGAGCGACCAATTGCGTGCATACCACCAACCTGCCAGCACCAGCACACTCAAGCCACTAATGACGATCACGCGCAGGGTTTCTACACGTCCCCAATGCCCGCGCCACCAACCGATCAGCACGCCTAGATAAACCACGCCGAACAGCGTCACGCCGGTTAACTTGGTGAGGGCAATACCGGCCATAATGACGCTGATCACCAGCGTATCGTGCCATGAGAGGCGCTTCGCCCGCCAGACCTGTGCTAGCCAGCACAAACCCGCGCTATACAGGAAGATTACCAGCGCGTCGTTGGTCACGCTGGTATTGACGACTAAAAAAGTCGGGATGCTAGCCGTTAAGAGTGTTGCCCAAGTTGCTAACCAGTCATGATCGCTCAGGCATTGTGCCGTGCGATAAACCAGCATCAGCGTGCCCATACCGATCAGTAAATTCACCACGCGCAACAGATACACCGCCTGATGCGTGTCGCTCGTGGGTACGTCGTAACGATGTAACCACTTATTGGCGTTATCTTCTACGATGTCACGCAGGAAGATCAGTTCATTGGGTTGCAGATACTGCGCTAAGTCTGCCCGTTCGGACCAGCTAATCAGCAATGAAGCACTCATGTAATACAAAGGCGCGTGATGACTCTGGTTGTTCCAGCGCAGGATTGGATCAGCCTGACGTGCCATCTCATCACGGCTCTGGATGATTGGCAGATCACCCGTTCCTAAGATCGTGTGGATGTGGATGAAATGCTCGGCTTCATCTGATGCTTCAAAGATCGGCACATTGATGATGTATAAACTGGCGCTGATCGCATAAAAGGCGAGGATCAGCGCCAGTGCCCATCGTTGATCATTCATGAACGCCCTCATTCCGTAACGGAGGCATAGACCACAAACGATTTTGGCGCGAGTGTCAATACATCACGCACCACGACATCCAGCGCACGTGGTTTGAGTACTGTGCGCTCGGCATAGCGCATATCGCTTGAATCCAGCACACACTCCATCACCTGACCGGTATCCGGTAGGGCAGACTGTGCCTCTTGCGTTAGATGCCAGTTGAAGCCAATCACCACACACTGATCGTGATAACGGCGCACCAACCAGATCACGCGCTGGCGTTCGTCAAAGTGAACTGTGGTATCCTGTCGATGAGGATTGGTCAGCGCAGGGTGTGTCTTGCGCAGGGCGATCAGGTCGCGGTAGAGCTGGTACATGCGCTGATGCTTGCCCCCTTTGCGGGCGCTGTGATCGAGCTTACTGCGCTCGAAGGTTTGCTCATTTTGTGGATCGGGCGGTGTGCCCTGATCGGCAAAATAGGCAAATTCTTCTAGGCGCCCTTGACGCACACCTTCGATCAACGCCGGATCACCATGTGACGTGAAGTACAAGAACGGGTTACTCTCGGCGTATTCTTCGCCCATGAATAGCAAGGGCACATAAGGTGATAACAATGCCATGCCCGCCGCCAATTTTGCGCTGTCCCAATCGGTGATGTGTTCGAGGCGCTCGCCTTGCATGCGATTACCGATCTGATCATGATTTTGTGACGCGACGACGAACCGATCTGCCGGAATATCGCCTGAATAGGTGCCCACATGCCGTTGACGTTCGTTTGACCATGCGCCAGAGCGCACGAAGCCCTCACGCAGGCATTTGACCATCGTGCGTAAGGCGCCAAAATCTGCATAATAGCCGTCGGTTTCGCCGGTCAGCTGGCTATGAATGGCATGATGCAGATCATCGAGCCACTGACCATCTAAGCCCGTGCCGTTCAGTTCACGTGGTAGAACGTGCTTGCGGTTGGATTGATCGTTCTCGGCGATGACGTGGACGCGCTTGTTATGGCGATCTCCCCAATCATGCACCGCAGCAGTCAGCGCTTCGATGATCGGTGGAACGGAGAAATCAAACAGCGCGTGTGTGGCATCCAGGCGGAAGCCATCAATATGGCAGACCTCAAGCCAGTAGAGCGCGTTCTGAATGAAGAAATAGCGCACCTCGGCACTGTATGCGCCGTCGAAGTTGAGGCTATCGCCCCATGTGCCCCCATAAGCGCTGGAAAAATACGGCGCGTAATCCCACAGATAATTGCCCTCGGGGCCGAGATGATTGTAGACCACATCCAGATAGACCGCGATGCCCCGCGCATGGGCAGCATCGACGAGCGCCCGCAAGCCATCGACACCGCCGTAAGCGTGATGGGCGGCGTAGAGTTGCACACCATCATAGCCCCAATTACGCTCACCGGGGAACTCGGCAATGGGCATCAGTTCAATCGCGTTGATGCCGAGTTCGTGCAGGTAATCTAAATGAGGAATGATCGCTTCAAACGTGCCTTCTGGTGTGAACGTGCCCACATGCAATTCATAGAAGATCGTGTTCCGCATGGTCGGCGGATTGTAACTGGCATCTGTCCAGTTAAAATTTTCATCAATCACCGCTGATGCACCATGTACGCCATCGGGTTGCCAGCGCGAAGCCGGATCAGGGCGTTCTTTTTCATCATCAATGCGATACAGGTAGGTATCGCCCACCGCAATATCATCGACCACGCAGGTATAATACCCGTGTTCATCGCGTTGCATTGGGATGAGGGTATCGGTCTTGAGCAGGTGTAAGTCGATGCGGGTTGCGTTCCAGCCCCACACCGTAAAACGAGTTCGTCCGTCTCTTAGTCGCTTTGCTCCCAGTGTCCGCATAGAGATCATCCTATGTTTGCTTGCGTTTCAAACGCGGATTATACCGCAGGAACGTATGAGATAGAATGTGCAGGGGTAGGGCAACTTAGCAGGTATTGACAATAATAAAGTGATAGTATGGGATATCGATAGCGAAATTGATGATGTGGTTTTTCGATACTGCACACATGATTGAGTGGAGTGATAATGGCTTACAGCTTGCCGTCGTTTCAAGCAGAGGGCTTCGTGTGTTTGAAAAAATGCGCTAAATTTGAATTCATATATAGATATGTCCTGTCATCCCGATGCACCAAACCGACAGGACAGCCCGCACTGCCATGCAGTGCGCTGGTGTGCCGTGTGAGAACGGCGCACCAATCCCAGTTTAAACATAGATTCTATGACTCACTCTCGCGCCTGAACCAAGCCGACTACAATCTCGGCGATAAGATCTACAATTACGGCTATGATGTGGCGGGTAATCTGGTGGATTACGATGGTGTGAATCGTACTTTCAATGCCGCTAACCAGATGACCAACGATGGCACGAATTCGCTGACCTATGACAACAACGGCAACCTGCGAACGGTGGGTTCGGATACCTACACATGGGATAGGGCGAATCGACTGGCAAACTTCAATTACAGCCATTTCAATTTCTATGATGGGCTGGGTAATCGGGTTCAAACCCTGCATCTGGGCGCCTATCGTGAGTATGTCAATGATGTCGCGGGTGGTTTAATCAAGGTGCTAGTCACCCAGTCGGTTGGTGGTGGACAGATTTTCAAGCGTTATGTCCACGCGCCACGCGCGGTTCACTCAGCCGAGAATGGTCTGGGCGATTGGTCTTACTATGCTCAGGATGGCTTAGGGTCGGTGCGTGCTGTGGTCGATGACAGTGCTTCGGTGGAGAGATCAATGGCATATGATCCGTATGGGAATCCAACCGGCAGTTTACCCCTAGACTTCGGCTTCACCGGTGAACAGACGGATGAGAATGGTAGCGTGTTCTTACGGGCGCGGTATTATGAGCCTGAGTTGGGTGTATTCAATGCGCTTGATCCGTTTGAAGGATTGCTCGATAGACCAATGTCTTTGAATGGCTATAGTTGGGTACACGGTAATCCTGTGATGAATACTGATCCAACTGGCAAACAAATATGCCCAACTGAGTGTGAGGCACTGCGCGAGGCAGGGATACCGTGGTCTGTTTATATAACGCTTTGTACTGTGCGAACCCAAAGTTTTAGTGAATGGGTTTCGCCTGTAGAAAATCCATTTATCAGTGGTTGGTTATACGGTGAGAACGAGTGCCAAGAAAGGTTTAATCCAGGAACCTTTGTAAAAAACACTTGTAATGCAATTCGAACAACCTGTAGCGAGTTTGAGGGTACTTGTCAGTGTGGCACACCAAGTGAACCTATATCTGATAAGTTTTACATTCATCCAAGTATTGACTTAGGAACTACAGATGGAGTGACACCAATCCTTGCAGTCGCATCTGGAACTGTAACTCTGACTGAGGAACGTGACACAGGATATGGACATAGGGTTGAAATTCAGCATCAAGTTTCACGAGGTCAGACTACTGAAACTTGGTACACTCAATACGCGCATTTGTCATCTATCGATGTCAAAGTAGGTGATATTGTAAGTGGGGGTACTCAAATAGGCGTTGGTGGGAACACAGGGAATTCTTCAGGGTCGCATCTCGATTTCCAGATTCGATCCTCAACCAATGCGAGATTCCCACGATCAACCAGCGATTTAAGTACGAGATTCATAAGCCCCAGCATAATTCCTGATATGCCTTCAGGTATTGATGCAATCGGTGTATACACGCAAGCAACTCCAGTTGATTATAGTGGCGGATTGCCAGAATGTCCTGAATCTTGCTGTGGGGCTTATCAGTAGAATTACTAGTTAAACTAATAGGTCTAGGTACTATACTCCTAGACCTATATTAGTCAATACAGTCAAGTGAGGTAAAACTTAACATGAACAAAATTGCTCAGATAACCACGATGTTATTTTTTATACTTATTTTCACTAAAGTTTCGTATGCTCAAGACACAAATTTAACAGGTCCCGTCATTGGAACTGCATGGAATGGGTCGCTATTAATATATGATATTGGAGCAGAGCAAACATGGGAAATCGAGAACTTATCCTTGAGAGCTGGAGATTTGCAGTGGTCTAATGATGGTTGCAATTTACTGGCTCAACAGGCAACAAATAACTGGATAGTCTGGTCTTTTCAGGATGAACAGATTCGCACTTTACCAGATTCCGAGCAGTTCCTTGCTCCATTTTGGTCTCCAAATAGTAGTAACTTGACCTACACAGAGCACGACCGCGAAAATGATCAGTCTATTATCTGGAATCTCAGTCTATCGGATTTGCAACCAGAAACAATCGTTGCCATAGATGGACTGGGTTTTGCATTAGACTGGTTAAATTCGGATGAAATATTGTACGAATATGATGGACTTTTTCAAACTATAAATGTCGCAGATAATTCTGTTGAAAATTTTGGATCGTCCTTGTATCCCAGATATCCGAGAAGTGCTCCTAGTGGGTATTTGGGTACTCTTTCTCCCGATCAATACAGTTTAGCTATTTATGCTCTAAGTGGTTACGGCTTAAGTACCTCAGAAAATGAGGATGCAGAATCTGATAATTCAGAAAATGTCGAAACTGGACTTACGATCATTGACTTAAACGATGGTACGGAGACAACATATCATATGAATAATCAGTTTGTCATTGGGATGCGCTGGGCACCAAGTAGTAGTCGGATTGTGGTGGTTTCCGTAACCTCCGAATGGGAAAAGGAAGACTTTATAGTCTCTATTCTTAACCTAGACTCTGGAGAATTAATTCCTGTAGAGAACTTCAACTTGAATTATTATCCTGACCTTGGAGGATATGTTCCATCATGGTCATCAGATGAGACATATTTGGCAATTCAAACAAATGATGGTCCAATTATGTACAATCTTGAAACGCGAACTAGCATGATTCTTCCAAATGTTTTAGAGGGCACGCTCCATTGGTCTCCCATACAGAACTATGATTCAGATTCTCAGTGCAACTAGTTTATCTGTTAGTGTGCCCTGTCGCCGCGATGAACCAAACCGACAGGACAGGTCGCACTGTCTGACAGTGCGCTGGTGTGCCGTGTGAGAACGGCGCACCAATCCCATTTTGATTATAGATTCTATGACTAACTCTCGCGCCTTAACCAAGCTGACTATAACCTCGGCGATACATGGCTACACTATCATAAACCGTACCGACAAAGCCATAAACCAGATGAGGAACGCCGATAAGATCGCTAATTAATTTATAAAATAAAAAAACTAATTTGTTGACAGAACTTTCTGTTTGATTTACTATTCAAACTAAATTTAAAGAATACTTTTTATTTATGACTATAAATAATCCATTTCAAACCAACACTATACCAACTACTCCGATTACGCTATCGAGCGCGGCTTACCAGTCTGTACAGGCATTGCGTAAACGTGGTCAGCTGTCGCGCACAGCGATTGCGGATGAAATTGGATACTCCCCCTCAAAAATCACGAGCGTCGTCAACACACTCATAACAAAGCAGATTATCGCCGAGCAAGATGGTTCGACCTATACTGGCGGGCGGCGTGCTCGAGACCTATTTTTCAACCCTGATTTTGGCTATCTCTTGAGTATCGGCATCAACAAAGACACACTGGATATTGCGCTTGTAGATTTCAGCGAGCAAGTTCGCTTGCGGCGTATGATTCCGATTGCTACACAAGCTACACCGAGTTTTGTACTCCAGACGATGGCAGATTTTGTCGCAGAACGGCTCAATCGTTTTGACATTGCACTGGATAGAGTACTCGGGGTAGGGTTGACATTGCCCGGCGCGATAGACCCACTCAGCGGGCAATTGTTTGAAACGTCTGTATTGCCACAGTGGGGCGGCTACCAAATTTTGAGTTTCTTACGCGAACGCTTTCCTCATTCAGTCATCAAAATTGAAAAAGATGCAAACGCGATGGCCTTTGCGGCGTTACGCAAAGGGCGTGGAATAGGGTATGATCATATCATTTATGTCAGTTTAGAAGACTCTGTACGCGCTGGTTTGATACTCAATGGACAGATGTATCGGGGTATTTCGGGGCGTGCCGGTGACTTAGGGGATATGTTGCTCCCGATTGATAATACACTCAAGTCCCTGAACACTATCGTCGATGAGGTACCGCTTGCAATGGAGGAAACACTCCAGTCACAAGCATTAGAAGGCGATGTGCAGGCAAAAACAGTCATCGAGACGAGCGGGCAACTTCTAGGGCAAGCTCTTGCTAACTTGAGTACCCTACTGGACCCGCAAATCATTTTGATTGGTGGCACAGGTGTCCATTTGAACCATCCGTTTTTGGCTGCTGTGCGGCGAAGTTTTCTCGATTATGCACAGTCTTTTAAGACACAAAATTTACAGATAGAGCTGGCATCCCTAAAAGATGCGAGCTTACTCGGCATTGTTGCGTTAACTGCCGAGAGTATCTTTACCTTCGATCCTTGATCGAGCATCACACTTATTTCGTCACCCATCCCGTTTGACGGGTGAGCAGGCTATTTATTTATTCTTAAAGGAGTTTGTTTCTATGAAATTGTTACGCAAAGCAACACTCGTTAGTATGCTTGTCGCATTGCTGTCTGGAATAATTCCAGCAAATGCACAAGATACAGAACTCTCTATTGTCTGGTTCGCATGGCCTCCGTGTGATCTCCTCGATACCATCACCGATGATTATCCTGATGCAACGGTGACGGTTAGCTGTGTGCCGATTGGTCAATGGTTCGACCAAATCTTCCTTGATTTTGCTTCCGGCGGGGGAGCCGACTTACCTATTCTTGATAGCCAGTTCATGGGTGCGGCGGTTGAAGGCAATCATATCGTTGACCTCACTGAATGGATGAATGAAAACTTGCCCGTCGATGACTATGTGCCGGCGGCATTATCTGCCTATGGTGAAGTGCCGGCAGGCAGTGGCGATTTTTACTCGGTTCCAATGATGACAGATACGCGCATGTTGGTGTATCGCACCGATGTCTTTGAAGAAGCGGGTTTAGAACCCCCAACATCCTGGACAGAACTGCTGGAACAAGCACAGGGTTTCGCTGAAGGCGATACGATTGAAAATGGCTTCGCGACGCACTGGAGCCCGGATGGTGACCTCGTTGCAACCACATGGAATCATATCTTGTGGTCGTTCGGCGGCGAACTATGGGATTCTGAGACGTATCAGGTTGAGGGCATCATCAATGATGAAACAGGGGTAGAAGCGGTCAACTTTGCGAATCAACTCTGGCAGACCGCGCCCAGCGGCGCCGGTAGCTTTGGCTTCGATGAAGTCGTTGGCGCAATGTGCAACGGCACAACCGCCATGGTCGAGATCTGGTACGGTTTCGGTGGTGCGTTCACGGATTCTGATAGTTGTGCCGAAGCGGATAATATCGGTTTTGCCGTCGTCCCAGGTGAAGATGAACACTTCATCAGCCTCGGTGGTATGGGCATCAGCCTGAGCGCGTACAGTGAGAACCAAGAAGAAGCACTCGCGCTGATTCAATGGTTGCAATCGGACGAGATTCAGTTGCGCTGGGCACGCGAAGGCGGCTTCCCGGGACGTACCTCGATTCTCAACAGTGAGGATTTCCTTGACTCTGCACCTTATGCACCATCGTTCGCAGAAGCCTTCCAATTGGTAAAAGATTTCTGGAATTTACCAGAGTATCAAGAGATGCTCGGCATTCAGCAAGAATTCTTGAACCTTGCAATTACCGGGCAGATTGATGCCGAGGAAGCGCTCGACGAAATTGCTGCTGAACATCAGGAATTACTCAACGATGCCTATCCAGACATCACAGGTAGTGAATGAATTTACATACGGGGAGAGCTTCGGCTCTCCCTCCTCCGGTATCCGGTTATGGGTCACAAGCCCGACAGAAATTTTTTATCAGACAAACCAGTTAGAGATTCAACCTTATGTCTTCTAATGAAATGACGAGGCAAGAGCAAGAAAAACATGTTGCGCCACCGGTGAGCAAACCGCCCTTCAGTTGGCTCACGGATCGTTGGATGTCTTTTGCGTTTGTAATGCCTACTTTACTTATCCTTATTTTTATCGCCATTTATCCTTTGATTTGGTCTTTATCTGCAAGTTTTACAGACCGCACATTACTGAGTAATCCTGATAATATTGAATGGGTTGGCGCGGAAAATTATGTCGAATTGTTGACAGATGATAACCCGTGGGAACGCTTCATCACGACGGGACGCATTGTGGGCCCATCGGTGCTGATTGAGTTGCTGTTAGGCTTCGGCATTGCGATGTTGCTCAACCGCAAATTTGCGGGACGCAGTGTCTTGATGACGATGATGCTCATCCCGATGATGTTATCACCGGTAGTGGTGGCGCTCTTTTGGCGTTTCATGATGCAAGGGAATGGTGTGCTCAATTATTACATCAGCAATGTGCTGGGATTTGAACCGATATTGTGGCTTTCCAGTCGCAATATCATTCCGTGGTCGGTGGTGCTGGTGGATGTATGGATGTGGACACCTTTCATGATGTTAATTGCGCTGGCCGGCTTATCGGCAGTTCCGAAATACTTATACGAAGCCGCAGAAGTTGACCGCGCCGGAGCATGGTTCCGCTTCCGGCATATCACCCTCCCGATTGTTGCACCGCTCTTGATGATAGGCATTATCTTTCGTGTAATGGAAGCCTATAAGATGATCGACATCATCTTCGTGTTAGTCGGTGATCGGGGCGGATCAGGGCGTGCTGCGCAAACTGCTGGACTCTATGTGTATGACCTTGCATTCAAGAACTTTGATACGGGTTTGGGATCGGCATATGGTTACATTATGCTTGTCGTGATTATCGCGCTTGCGAATCTGCTCATCCGTCAACTCAACAGTTTTAAAGGAGGGCAATGAGCATGGAACGTCCTATGACACTATGGCAACGTCTATTGTGGTTGCTGTCGTTTGGTCTCGTGTTTCTGTTCTTTATGTTCCCATTATATTGGATTTTGATTTCGTCCTTCAAGACACGGGCGGATGTCGTCAACACCACACCAACGTATCTGCCGTATGTTCAATTTGAACCAACGATGCGCAATTATCTTGATGTGCTCATTGGTAGAGAATCTGGAAGTGGTGAGGGTAGCACGGTTACATCTCAGGCAGATGTGAGTGAATTCCGCAATCGTTTGATTAATAGCATCATCATCACGGGCGCATCGACAGCTCTTGCGGTGCTAGTCGGCACATTGACAGCCTACGCTGTCTCGCGCTTTACGATCCCACTCGAAGATGACTTCATGTTCTTCGTATTAAGCACCAAAATGTTGCCGCCAATTGTCGTGTTGATTCCTATCTTTGTACTATTTAGCGATTTCGGCTTACGCGATAGTTATATCGGTCTCATTATCTTGTACACAGCGTTCAATTTGCCGTTCGTGGTGTGGATTATGAAAGGGTTCTTTGACGAAATTCCGAAAGAATACGAAGATGCTGCGATGGTCGATGGCTATTCGCGCTTTCAGGCGATATACAAAATTGTATTACCGGAAGCTATTCCAGCGATGGCGGCAACGGCTGTATTCTCGATCATCGTATCATGGAATGAATTTGTGCTGGTCAACTTCCTGAACCGCGATGCCGCTTCGACTGTGCCACCGTTCTTGAACAGCATCATCGGGGTCGGCGCAGTGGAATGGGGACGATTAGCCGCCGCATCAGTTATCTACGTCATTCCGGTGATTATCTTCACCTTTTTAGTGCGTAATCACCTGTTGAGAGGCGTCACCTTCGGCGCAGTGAGGCGATAATCATGGCAGATATTACACTCTCAAAAGTTACGAAAAAATTCGGTGATGATGTCGTCGCTGTCAAAGACCTTGACTTGCACATTGACGATGGTGAATTTCTCGTTCTGCTGGGTCCGAGCGGATGTGGCAAGACCACAACGCTACGCATAATTGCGGGTCTGGAAACACAGACGAGCGGTGATATTCACATCGGTGATCGCCTGGTGAATGATTTACGCGCAGGTGATAGAGATATTGCTTTTGTGTTTCAGTTTTATGCGCTGTATCCTCATTTGAGTGTTAAAGATAATATCTCATTTCCATTACGGGCGCAGAAAGTGCCTAAAGCTGAGGTTGAACGGCGTGTGCGAGACGTTACAGAGCGTTTACGCATCAGTCACTTGTTAAAATCGCGCCCGAATCGCTTACCAGGGGGTGAACAACAACGGGTGGCGTTGGGACGGGCGATGGTACGACAACCTCAGGTATTCCTGATGGATGAACCCCTGACAAATCTGGATGCGGCACTACGTTCTGATATGCGGGCAGAACTCAAACATTTGCAACAAGACCTCGGTACAACGATGGTCTATGTTACCCATGACCAAGTTGAAGCCATGTCGATGAGTCATCGGATTGCCGTGTTGAATCTCGGTGTGCTACAACAGGTGGATACACCCCTCAATATTTATCGGCACCCCGAAACGTTGTTTGTGGCGACCTTTATCGGATCGCCACCGATGAATATTATTCGGGCAAACGTAACTAATCACACGGTGTATAGCGCAGATAATGCCGTGAAATATATCTTGCCAGAGTACGTCCATGACGCAACAAAGACGATAAAGCAAGTACATTTTGGCATTCGTGCTGAAGATATTCATATCGTACATAGCACCGATGACGATGCGGATTTTCAAGGAGAAGTGCGTTTGCGTGAACCACTCGGCGACGAGACGATTTATCGGATAGATGTGGGGAAAACTAGCTTCGCTGTGACCGCGCCACCCAAAGTGATGTTGCAACGTGGTGATCACGTGAGGCTTAAGCTCAATCCAAAGCGCATTCATCTGTTCGACGTGCAAACCGAACACTCTCTATTGACCGATAAGGCGGTGGTTCATGTCTAATTTGGACGTACAAAATCTCAGCAAACGATTTGGGCGTGTACAAGCTCTCCAAGACATCAACTTAAACATCAAAGATGGTGAATTCATGGTGTTATTGGGCCCTACTGCGGCAGGCAAAACCACCACACTACGCTGTGTAGCAGGCATGGAGGCACTCGATAACGGTACCGTTCTCATGGATGGAGAAGTTGTCAACGGTCTCAGCCCGGCCGAGCGCGACGTTGCTTTTGTGTTCCAAACTTATGCGCTGTATCCACGTAAAACGGCATATGAAAATATGGCGTTCCCGTTGGAAGCACGTAAGATACCGCGTGATAAAATGGATGCGCGTATTCGTGAGATTGCAGATTTGTTGCAGATTACAGAATTACTCAATCGTCGTCCGGCGGCGATGTCCGGTGGCCAACAGCAACGGGTGGCGCTGGGACGGGCGATGGTACGACAACCGCGCATGTTCTTGATGGATGAACCGTTGACGAATCTCGATTTTAAGTTGCGCGTCGAGATGCGAGCCGAACTCAAACGCTTACAGCGTGAGTTAGATACGACATTTTTCTACGTGACGAATGATCAGGTTGAAGCCATGTCGATGGCAGATCGCATCGCGGTACTCAACGAGGGGATGCTACAACAAATTGCAGAACCCGAGCAAATCTATAACCAACCAGCTAATTTATTCGTCGCGCAATTCGTGGGTAGTCCGCGCATAAACACCATGAATTGCACGTATGAAGCGGGTCAATTGCACGGTGATAACAACCTGTTCACGCTAGATTTACAAACATGGCAACGAGATGCCCTCGATGCCAAGTATCGTCATGTGATCTTCGGTGTGCGCTCGGAAGATATTCAGATTCACGATACTGCCGATAGCGACACGATTACAGGTACGGTATACGTTTCAGAACCACTCGGTGATCGAACGTACCTCGACGTACAAGTCGGTGAGCAGATACTTAAAGTACGCGCAGATGCTGATTACAGCGCTGATTCTGGCGACCTCATTCATTTATCTTTTGATATTGACCGCATTCATGTATTTGATGCGGACAGTGAAAAAACTATTTTCTAATTACTATCACAGAAAGGATTTTTACAATGGGACGACCTGTTACGTTATTTACGGGACAGTGGGCAGATTTAACCCTCGATACACTCGCAGAGAAAGCAGCAAGTTTTGGCTACGATGGCTTAGAACTCGCGTGCTGGGGTGACCATTTTGAAGTCGATAAGGCTCTCGTCGATGACAGTTATGTGCAATCACGCTGGGATATACTCGAAAAGCATGGTCTAAAATGCTTCGCTATCAGCACGCATCTAGTCGGACAATGTGTATCTGATGCGCTGATCGATGAGCGTCATAAGGAGATTTTGCCGGAACGCTTATGGGGTGATGGCGATCCTGAAGGTGTGCGTCAACGTTGTGCCGAAGAAGTGATGAATACTGCGCGTGCCGCCAAAAAATTTGGGGTACCCGTGGTGAATGGGTTCACAGGTAGCCCTGTGTGGCACATGATTTATCGGTTTCCACCTACGTCTGATGCCATGATTGACGCCGGTTATCAAGATTTTGCTGATCGTTGGAACCCAATTTTGGATGTATTCGATGAAGTAGGTATAAAATTCGCGCTGGAATGCCATCCAGCAGAGATTGCCTACGATATTTACACCGCAGAGAAAACGTTGGAGGTGCTCAATCATCGGGAAGCATTCGGCTTCAATTTTGATCCTTCGCACTTCATTCATCAGTTGTTCGACCCTGCTAAATTCGTCGATACCTTCCCCGATAAAATCTACCACGTGCATGTGAAAGATAGCAAAGTGCGCCTCGATAAAACCCGCAGTATTCTGGGATCGCATCTCAATTTTGGGGATAACCGTCGCGGTTGGGATTTCGTGTCACCCGGTCATGGCGATTTAGATATTGACGAGATGATCCGTGCTTTGAACCGTGCCGGTTATGCGGGGCCACTCTCTGTAGAATGGGAAGATAGCGGTATGGATAGAGAGTTTGGCGCAACAGAATCCGCAGCATGGGTCAAGAAAAATGATTTCGGTGCATCGGATGTGGCGTTTGATTCTGCCTTTGCTGATTAGTATGCATGACGAAGGTATATAGAAAGCAATAGGCAACCGATGTTTCAGAGTATATATCTGACAATTTGAACGCTGATTGAGAATATGCTCACACAGTTGAATATCAGATTCACTTATTGATCGAAAGGATAGCGCATAATGGCTGATGAAAAGCAACAGAGTAGTAGTTTTACAAGCATGGCGGGCAAAGCCGCAGAAGGCGATGCGCCTGAAATTGGTATTGGTATGTTGGGCTACGCATTCATGGGGAAAGCACACAGTAATGCTTTCCGCACCATCCCGTACATGATGTACCCACCGGCAGCGATTCCTCGTATGGTGGGCGTTGCTGGCCGTGACGAAGAGGCGGTCAAGGAAGCTGCCAAACGCTATGGCTATGAAAATGCGTATACCGATTGGCGCGACATGCTGGCGAATGATGATATTCAGGTCTTCGATAATGGTGGGCCCAATAATATCCACGCTGAACCGACGATTGCCGCCGCCGAAGCGGGCAAACATGTCTTCTGTGAAAAGCCCCTCGGACGCACAGCTGAAGAATCGATGTCGATGTTAGATGCCGTGAGAAAAGCAGGGGTTAAACACATGGTCGCGTTTAACTATCGCTTCGTCCCTGCTATTCAACAGGCGAAGAAACTGATCGAAAGTGGTAAGCTCGGACGTATTTACCATTGGCGTGCGGTGTATCTGCAAGAATGGGGCATGGACGCACAGATGCCGATTAGCTGGCGTTTCAAAAAGGATGTTGCAGGGAGTGGGGCATTAGGTGATCTCGGTGCCCATATCATCGATCTCGCACGTTTCTTGGTCGGGGAGCCAAAATCGGTGATGGGTTACGCCCAAACCTGGCTGACAGAACGCCCGGATGGATCAGGTGGAATGGCTAAAGCAGATGTTGATGACGGTTTTGTGGCGGCGATGGAATTTGAAAACGGTGCACTCGGCACAGTCGAAGCAACACGCTTTGCACAGGGACGCAAGAACTTTAACAGCTTTGAAATCAACGGTGAGAATGGCAGTATCCAGTTTAACCTCGAGCGCCTGAACGAGCTGAATGTTTTCTGGGCAGGTGAAGAGCCGAACACGACACAGGGCTTCCGTAATGTACTGGTCACAGAAGCGCATCATCCATACTGGGAAAATTGGTGGCCCCACGGCCATATCATCGGCTGGGAGCACAGCTTCGTGCATGAGTTCGATCACTTTTTCCGTGCTATTGTCAATGATAGCGATATTGCGCCCTATGGGGCTACGTTTGTGGACGGGTATCGTAACGCGGTCATCTGCGATGCTATCCTCGAATCAGCACGTGGTGGTCAGCGTGTGGACATCAAATATGAAGACTGATACTCCGCGTATGCTAGACATCGAACGCCTTGAGCAGCTTTCGGTAATCTTGTTAGCAATTGGTGTGTTAGCTGTGTTTCAATGGGGTTGGCAGTGGCTTTACGTGCTCGGATTGGTTCTGCTAGTGGTGGGCACGCTGGGTGATTTTGCTGGACAACTTATCAAGCGTAATTACATCGCTAGAATCATTGAGCGTTTGACGGTGATAGGGATGATGGTTGGCATCTTAGGAATGTTGCAACCGTGGCATATCTGGTTGTATGAAAACGGCTTCTATATGGTTGCGTTGAGTACGATCGGCTTCATTGTTGTATCACACATTTCTACACCTGAAGACGGATAGTAGCACTCCACAAATAGCATCCGAAGGCAGATGATCGCGTATCATCTGTTTTCGGCGTTTCTACACCCTCACGCGCTCATTGAGAGAATATCTTATCATGTCACCTGTATTTAGCACATCAGAAATAAAGCGACAGTTCGAACAGCTTGCGAGACATTTGCCCATGTCAGTGGCGATCTTGGATCGTGATTTGTGTTACATCTTTGCCAATGAGCGCTGGATAAAGGATTTTCAATTGGCACATGTGGATCTAAGCGGACAAAGTCACTATGATGTATTTCCTGAGATTAACGATTCCTGGAAAGCCATCCATCAATATTGCTTAGCGGATAACGTGCATACCGATGACGAAGTTGAATTTCGGCGTATTGATGGATCGATTGATTGGTTGCGGCGCGAAATTCGCCCCTGGTATCATCGAGGTGGTGGGGTGGGTGGACTCATCATCTATGTTTCGATCATCAGTGAGCAGAAAAAAGCACGCGACCAATTGCAATCCGAGCGCTGGTTTTTACGTCAGGTGGTTGACCTCAACACGAGTTTTATCTTTGCCAAAGATATTGACGGGCGCTATACACTTGTCAATAAAGCGCTGGCAGATTGGTATGGTTCTGTGCCGGAGGAGATGGTGGGGAAGTATGATGAAAACTATAATCGGGAACGTCAGGAAACAGAAGCTTTCCGCCGCGATGACTTGCAAGTCGTGCGGAATCGAGAAGCAAAATTCATCCCTGAAGAACCCGTGACGAGTGTAGAAGGTGAGACACGCTGGTACCAGACCATCAAAGTGCCGCTCATCTTTGATGATGGCGCTGTGCAATTGTTGGGGATAGCCACCGATATCACGGAGCGCAAACGTACCGAAGAAAAATTACAGCAATTGGTCAAACAAGAACAAGAAGCGCGACAAGCTGTGGAGACTGCATCTAAGATGAAAGATCTCTTCTTTGCGAACATGAGCCATGAGTTGCGAACACCGTTAAACGCCATCATTGGATTTTTGCGTGAGATGCTCTACAGTAATCAGCTGAATGCTGATAATGTGCATATGGCACAACGTTGCCTCGCGAACAGTAAACGCTTGAATATGTTGGTGGATAGCGTGCTCGACCTGTCTCGATTGGCTGTTGGCAGTTTGGAATTGGTCATTCTACCCGTCAATTTGACCGCACTTGCGCATTACATTCGGGAAGATTTAGCGATACAAGCCAAACAAAAGGGGTTGCACTTTACATTAGAGATAGATACAAACCTGCCAGATGTGGTTCAGC
This sequence comes from Anaerolineae bacterium, assembly GCA_051117475.1. Taxonomy (GTDB): domain Bacteria; phylum Chloroflexota; class Anaerolineae; order Aggregatilineales; family Phototrophicaceae; genus JAUZRW01. The sequence continues at coordinate 185,636 of JBNPEE010000035.1, forward strand.
ACGATGAAGAACGCTTGACACAAATCATCTCGAATCTGGTCATCAATGCTATCAAATATACACATGAAGGTGAAATTAAGCTTGGTTTACATGCCACGGCGAATGATTGCTTGATTATACGGGTCTCGGATACCGGCATTGGTATCCCTGACGATATGCAAACGTTCATCTTTGAGAATTTCAGACAGATGTCGCACACCGGTCAGAATCAAGGGGTTGGACTCGGATTATCTATTGTGAAAAATTTGACCGAACTCATGGGCGGACATGTTAGTTTGAAGAGTGAATCCGGTCAGTATACAATCTTCACTGTAGAATTACCCCTACATTTAAAAATGGAGCAATGAACTATGGCAAGTTCGGTACTGGTAGTAGAAGATGATGCCGATGGTCAAGAGATATTGGGACGCATGTTAATTCGGGCGGGTATCCCGATTGAATTGACTAGCACTGCCGAGGATGCGTTGCAAATTCTATCCCCTGAGGAACACTCTGTGGTGGTGATTGATCTGGCATTGCCCAATATGAATGGGTTTGATTTGCTACAGCACATTCGTGATAACGAGGCAACCGCCCATCTAGATTGTATTGCAATAACGGCTTTCCACACACCAGCGTTGCGTCAACGGGTGATCGAATCTGGCTTTGATGAGTACTTCGCCAAGCCGATTGATGATCGCCGTTTCATGACAACTATCAAAGATATGTTCGCTACACAGCATGATTGACTATTGATTCCTACCCTATAAAATCGACATAAAATCTATCTCCATCCGCACCGCGCAACCTGACATCGGTGGAATTCCGATAGTCGTACAACGGGCACATCACTTGGTACATAATCTTGGTTGGACATTTCGTTTCAAAACCAGTCGGGCACTTGAGCGGTATAAAGGAGGCTTTCCCAACCCACTAGAGATCATAGGAGAAAAGCAAATGGGAAGGAAAGCAACCGAGAATGCCAGTGCAGAAGCGCCTTCATATCATGTCATAGCAGTGCCCACAGGATCAGGCATACGTGTTTCGATCACTCTGCCGTCCAGCATCTCATGAGTGATATCCGCAGAGGACATCACCAGCGGATCATGGGTGACAATCACTAACGTGATTTGTAATTGTGCGGTCAGGTCGCGCATGGTGTCGATGATCCGCTTGCCGGTCTGGCTGTCGAGCTGTCCTGTCGGTTCATCAGCTAGCAGGATAGATGGACGCGAGGCGAGCGCCCTTGCAATTGCGACGCGCTGTTGCTCGCCACCGCTCAATTCATACGGACGATGATGCTTGCGTTTGCCTAACCCGACCCAATCCAATGCTTCTATCACCCGCGCATTGCGCTCATCAGTGCGAATCCCCTGCATCCGTAAGGGCACACCCACATTCTCTTGTGCGCTGAGCAAGGGTAACAATCCAAAATTCTGGAAGATCAGCCCAATTTTGTCTCGGCGTAGTTGAATACGCTCATCATCATTTAGCTGGAATAGGTCTTGTCCATCGAGTATGACACGCCCTTCGCTCGGGGTGTCTAAACCGCTGATACAATTGAGCAACGTCGTTTTACCTGCACCCGAACGCCCGACAATCGCGGTTAGTTGTCCCGCGTAGATATTCAAGCTCACGTCATGGACAGCCTGCACGATCTCACTGCCGGTATGGTAGGTCTTATGCAATTGTTCAATGCGTATAATCGGTGTTTGCGCCATCGTCAACGATCCTGTTTTGTCTCTGTGTCCGGGTAAATGCCGATGTGATCGTCATGTAAGCGCACGATCACCCGTTTTTCCATCTCAAGCAAGTCCATATAACGCTGGGGCAATTGTAAACGCCCTGTGCGATCTAGCACAGCAAATTCCTCTGCAGTGAGCGCCACACCATCAGAACCTGCACGTCGTAATACCTCGATGCTTGCCCGTCCATCACGCATCCCAACTACACGGTTCACTCGATTGGCGACAGCGTGATCATGTGTCACGATCACAATTGTCATCCCATAAACCTCATTGAGATGGTGCATCGTATCAAAGATTTGATTCGCGGATTCACTATCAACTTCACCGGTTGGTTCATCTGCGAGCAGTAATTGAGGATGATTCGCCATCGCTACCGCCAGCGCCACCCGTTGTTGTTCACCGCCCGATAGTTGATCAGGACGATTGTGCAGACGTTCTGCTAAGTCGACTGTCTCTAGTAATGATTCTGCCCGTTCACGCCGTTCAGCGGAGCCAAGCCCTTTGAAAGTCATCGGCATCATGACATTTTCAAGTGCGTTCAGATACGGCAATAAGTTGCGTGCAGTTTGTTGCCATACAAAGCCAACATCATCCCGACGGTAGGCTGTCTGTTGTCGGCGATTCAGTTCGAGCAGGTCATAACGCCCGACCCGCACCCGACCCGCCGAAGGCACATCAAGCCCGCCTAACACATTCATCAACGTTGACTTGCCCGATCCAGATGGGCCAATCAGTGCGATCATCTCGCCTTCTTCAATGGTTAGATCAAGCCCTTGCAAGGCGACTACCTCAAGCTCGGCTATCTTATAAATTTTGACTAAGTTCTCACATTCGATGAATGATGTCATATAAATTCCTCTGCTCTAAATTTGATGCGAAGTACTAGCCGCACCAATAAGGTGTTCATTCCCCAAAGCGCATAACCTGATTAACACTGCGTCGACTGAGCGCCAGCGCAGTCAAACGCAACATCAAGATGAAAGATACCACTAACAACGCCAGCAAGCTCAAGATAGACATGATCGGGATTTGTAAGGTCAATGATCCTACCAGCATCAAGAAGGGCAAGATGAGCATCGCCAGTAAGACCCCAAACAACACACCAATGATCAGTACCGGCGTGATGAAGATCATCTGCTCAACTAGCAACAAGCGCACGATATGGCGATTATGCCAACCGATTGCTTGCAAGGTGGCGAAGGTTAATGCCCGCCGACGAATAGTCATCGCCATATAAAAACCAAAGTCAATTAGGCTGAGAGCGAGCGCAATCCAGAAGCCGGCAAATAATAAACCAGTGACCGCATTGGCTAGCGGATCGCGTTGAATGTCTTGATAGCGCTGCCACGCATATTGGGCATGCTCATAACCGGAGACTGCCACAATCGCCTCCAAAAATTCGCGAGAAGGTTCTCGGTTTTCCAGGGCAAACCACACCGTGTTGGTATCATAGAGCAGGTTGGCAAAGGTATTGGTGATTGAATCGCTGTTCAAACGATAGCGCAACAAATCTTCATCGACAAATAATAGGCGTTCGCGTTCTACAAACGAGGGATAGTCATCGACGATTCCCACCACACGATAGGACAGATCAATCTGTGCAGATGATGTGCTGGCTGGCAAAGTCAAGGATGCCGTCAGCGTATCACCGATCACTAACGCACGCCTAAAACGGCTTGCAAGACCTTCTGCATTAGCAAAACTCTCTGAGACAACAACTGGTATCGGCGGTAAGATCATATGACTGTATATCATCTGTGCCGGACGCACACTTGGCGGTTGTCCCTGTTCTTCGATTAAGTATAACACGCGCAAGCTGTGTGAGCCTTCAGCGACGGGTTCGGTCGTGTTGGAAAAAGCGGTAGTGTTCAGTACCTGCTGACGGCGTGAACTCAGGTTCCATTGCCATTGGTCATACGTGTCCGGCTCAAACGAGTTGATAACTTGCACCTCACCGGAAGTCATCACCGCCCGCAGATGATCAAGATATACAACATGATCGAACTCGGTCAGGCGGTCATGATTGCTGAGCAAGTTAAGCCCCACTATACGATAGGGTGGTGTGCCGAACGCGACGAGATCGCTCTCGTAGGTGATAAAACGCCCAAACGCTGTTGAGTCTGGAGTGGTTAGTGTGATCGTCTGGCGCATGCCGAGTGCATCTTCGAGCACTAATGCCACCTGTGTATCGATTACGCCCGTATCTTGTGGTGCTTCGGCGTAGACATCCAGTTGTACGGCAATAATATCTTGCGGCAATGCTAAACCGGGGAAATCAAACCTATCTTCCCCGGTGAGCAGTGCGAACGGCTCCGCAAGGGGGGCAAGCGCCTCACTGTTGATTGCGTCGGGATTGAGTGCGACCACAGCACTACCATCGTTGACATCTGTGGGATAGCGCATAGCAGGAACGGCATCAACGACGCCCGGCAATTGCTCCCAATCAGTATCAGGATCATAGTCGATTGCCCGCAGGCTAATCCGTGCCTCTGCACCAACCTCTGCCAGCGAAGCTGACCACCCGCCGACCGTGCGCGTTTGCATCAGTGCTAATGATGCGGTTCCTAGCGCTAGTGTCCCGATTAATAATAAGACCAATTGCGCATAATGCCCCGGATCACGCTCTACATTCCAGAAGGCAAGGCGCACTGTTAAACCATCACCGTTTGCGATCAAACGCCCCAATACTCGCACCACCAGCGGGAACAAGCGCAACCACAACATCGACGCGCCTAATAGCATCAAAATAGGCCCCGCAAGGTTGAAGACATCGCTGAACAAGGTAGAGGCACTTGTCTCTGAGAGCAAGCCGACTAACGTTGACGGATTCAACAAAACTTCAAAGAGATTGTCATCGGTGGTGAATGACAATAGACGCAGGAAGAAGATGAATCCCAGACTGAAGATCATCACATCGAGGAAGTAACGCATCCAGAATGGTGCTTGCGGTGCACGTGCCGTCTGTGTCTTGAGGTTCTGTAGACTTTTCCCTGCGAATGACCATGCAGGTATGATCAGCGCCAGCACGATGATGCCGGAAGCTATCGCACTCAACCCCCATGATAAAAGCGGTAATTCGCCTAGATCACTGATGGCAATGATTCCGCTGAAAGGGCCAACCAGCGCGAGAATCACCATCATCACGTAAGCGATGATCGGCCCACTCAGAGCAGCAATTGCCCCTAGAATCAGGACTGTAAGCGATTGCATCCCGATCAATTGCAAGTGGCTTGCCCCACGGCTCGCCATCATTGACCATTCTTCGCCCTGTTGCTCTAAGATCAGTGAAGCGGTTGCGACGATGGTGTACAGCATGAGCACCAGCACCACAAATGATAGAGTGATTGCCGCCTGTATGTTATTGATAGCCCGCCGATACTCACTCAAAAAATCATCAAATGGACTACCAATTGTGACTTCGGGATGAATTTGGAGCAGATTATCACGAAGTGTCTGATAAGCAGTCTCGATTACAGGCACATCCAGCGCATTGAGCGTAGCGGGCAGGATGTTAAATTGGCGCACATAGGTTGCTTCATCGGTGACAGCCAGCAGACGCTCAAACGCGGAAGCACTCACCGCAAACGAGAGATCCCCGCGCACATCGGTTGGCGTATAATACGTATCGGTGATCTCCAACATGCTTTGTTGCAACCAGAAAGGATGATTGGACGTTAAGCGAGGTTCTACAATCCCTACAATTTCGACAGTGATTGCGGTACGGGGTTCCGCGCCGACAATCAAACGTTGCCCGGGCGCATAGTCTTTTTCTGTCGCAGAGGCTTCTGTGATGACCGCTTGCACGATGTCATCGGCGCTGTCTGTGGGGAATTGCCCACTGACCAATGTAAAATAGCGTGTGACATCATCATACTGATAGGGACGATAACACTCGAACCGAAAGCTGTTCGCGCCGATCCCATCAGGCGCATCTGGATCATAGAGAAAACCACAGTTGAAGCCGGCCGTGGTGGCGTAAGCACGTTGCTCGTCGATATACGTGCCGAAACTATCATCAATGGTTATCGGGGTAATCTCGGCGAAGGGGATAGCGTTGCGCACGGTGACAGATAGAGTCGTTGGTGGGGCATTCTCCACCCGCTGATCAAAATCAGCAATGGAAACGGCCTGTATGTAGAGCGGGCCTAAAGCGAGGAAGCCTGTCACCAGGCACATGCTCAATAACAGAACACTCATCTGTTGCCACTCGCGAATAACGCGCAAGATAACAAAACGAATCATAAAGGGTTACTCCTCCGTCAAGCGTAAGGCGTCGGCAGTTGCCAAGCGTCGAACACTGATTGCACTCAGCGCAAGTACAACCATGAGCATGATGAAAATAATCAATAGATATTGGGCAATTACGAGGCTATCTACGATCACAGCAAAGGGGGTTGTGACAACCCCTCCAGCAGCACTCAATGCCAGTGGTGGCAAAACCTGCACCGTCAAAAAGTGCCCGATGATAGCCCCTAGAACAATCGCCGCAAACAACACCAGCATTTGTTCGATCAAGATACTGAAGATCATGCGCGAAATTGTCATACCCAGCGCACGCAATACAGCAAATTCACCTATGCGTGCTTGTACGGTCAGGCTCATATAGGTCATCAAGCTGACAATGCTGAGTGCTAAACCGATCATGAACGAGATAAACAACAAACCGATCACACCGACGGATAGCACATCGGTCTGGTAGGATGTATGCACAGCGTCAAAGCTCAGGATGTCAGCGAATAGGGGAGCATCATTGGATAGGCGCAACTGCTCAATAAATGCGGTTTGATCAACATTGGGTGCTAAACGAAGCCACAATTCATTCGGCATTAGCCTTGAACCTGTCGCCCGTTGCATGGTGTAATTGAGCATATTGGCGTCAGTCACGATGTATGGGCGCTCTTGATATAAGGTCGGATAATAATCCAGCACGCGCTCTACACTAAACCACGGCGAGACATTATTAATCACCAGGTTGAAGCGTTGATCGAGGGTGCCGATTTCGTTCAATTCGGCAAAGCTACGGCTAATCAACACGGGTAAACCGGTGATTGTAGCTTCTTCTTCTGCCGGACGTTCTTGATTGCCTGTGTTGATCAATACACTGGTATATTCTGGATAGTTCATCATGACTGAGAAGATCGTCGGGGGTGCGCTGGAGTTAGTGGCAGTTGTCCATTCTGCATAGAGTGCTTCAGCTCCAAAGCGAGAATCATCGGGGGTAATGGTCGTCAAGTTCTGTGGGCTAAAAGCGTTTAGCGAGGCTTGCACCGTATAACCTTGCGCCTCGTAATCGAGCGCTATCGTATCTTCACTGCCGATAAATTGTAACGTACCGATAGTAAGCTCTGCCCGTGAGAATTGATTGTCATTAAGCAGGAACACATCGATAGCGAATAGTTGTAGTGGTGCGTCAAGTGTCGTCAAATCGACTTCAAACAACACCCACCCATCATTGGGCCAATCATAGCGTGGCACGGTATCTGGCTGACCATCGTCGTTGGTATCAATTGCCATCCACGGCGATTGGCCCTCACCGAAATCAGCACTGATCTCGTCTATACGCTGATCAATCAGTGTGCGATCTGCCTGCGGTGTCAGCACAATTGATCTGCCTGTGGCATCCTGCACACGCAAGCGTAAGGTCTGTGATCGCAGTAAGGCTAAGGGGTTTGGGCGTACATCATCTGTAAAATTGTTGAAGAGCATGTTGACATCTGTCGTCAACTGTGCCCAGAATTGAATCGTTTGCGTATCTGCGGGCACAGTGACACCTATTGTCTGATCAGGGTCAAACAGGCGGTCTGGTAGATTCAATGTGCCCAACTCGGTACGCCATTCGACGACATTATCAAGATCGCCAGGGTTGAATGCCAATAAATCGCCTGCTTGACGGGTGCGCCGTCCACCGCCGGACACTGTAATGACGGAGGGCAACTCATAGCGGATCACTTCTGCACTCGCCCGGACATCGGGCAAGGATGCAATGCGCGCCATGCTCTCACTGACAGTAATAGATTGTGGATCTTCATAGACGATGCGCACATCACTGCCTACCCGATATTGCGCTTGATCGGTTTGATTGCCGATAAGCGTTGCTTGATAGTTGACCGCAAACCAACCAATGCCGATGGCGAGCGCCAGCAAAAACGTGATGCGTCCGTAATGCAAGGGTTCACGACTGACACGCCAGCCAGCCAATACTGCCTCTAAACCCTGCTGACGGGCGAACAATGCGGTGAACACGCGCATCACCCATGGGAAAAAGCGTAATAACACACTGCTGAACGCCACGAATAATAGGGTAGGTGCAACGATCAACAATGGATCAATCTGCGTGTTATCAGTAACGGTATTGGCGACAACGGATTGGGATTCAGTCAGTTGGTAGAGGGCAATCACGCCCACAATCAACAGGATGACATCCAGATAATATTTTTGCCACCAAGTTTGGGTTCCACTACGTGTCCCTGCACCGCCAGCTGTGATGAGTGGTTGCCGTAAGACAGGCAGTAGTGTCACAGTCAGGGCGATGAATGCCACCGCAGAGGCAAAACCTGCATAGCCGAAAACTGTCCCATTAAGTTCGAGTGGGATCTGTTCAATGCCGGTCAATATAGGCACAAACCACCGCAATAAACCCTGCGCGAGAAAGGGTGCGATGAGTGTGGCGATCAAACAGATAAGCGCGGATTCAACACTGCGAGCAATGATGATCTGTTGATCGGTAGCGCCCCGGCTCTGTAACACGGCGATCTCGCGTCGTTCACCCCGGCGTACCAACGCCGAGATTAAGATCAAGAAGAACAAAACCAGCGCCGCTAATTGCAACAAAAATAAGCCAAAAGGGATGTTCAAGAATACAATTTGCTCGCGATATTGGCGCAGTAAATCCGGCAAATTAGTAGAAAATACGTAACTGCCGCCCGCATCCATTTCGGTGAGAACGTGCTCATTAAGGTTAATCGTTAAATCGTCCACTGTTGTGATTGCACTGTTGACGCGCGTGAAGGGCAGTTGGCTGAAATCCGGTGCGATGCGCCACCCGATTTGTATAGTCACATCAGGGATGAATTGCGCGACAATCTGCGCCATATCGGCACGCGAGGTCAATAAGTTGGTCTCGATATCATTACCGGCTGTCTCGAAGCGAAGTGGTGACGGCTCGAACCAGTACGCATTAGTTGCTGTGATCGGACGAATTAAACCACTCACGCGCACATTAAATACTTGACTGCTATCGCGCCCACGCTGATCGAGTGTCAGAATGTCACCGACCTCAACGCCGATTAAGACGGCAGCTTCGGCATTCAGCAAGACTTCGGCTTGAATGTTTGGATCAGTCACTTCTTGTGGGAGTGTGCCGTCGATGAGTTCAATATGATTGCTCAGGTTGTCATAATAAGCGAGCCGCACGCGGGTATTATCAATATCTGCACCATCAAGCATAGGAATTAAGGCTTGTGTCTCGGCAAAAGGGATGACTGCACCTATCCAGCTGGATAATGCGCCGGCAGTTGCATCGGTTGCGCTGATGATGGTGTTATCAAACGTATCCCAGATTGCGGGTAAATCCGTCACATCAGAGGGGGTGAGGCTCACCCGTGCGAAGATATTGGTTTCTGCTGAGGGTTGTGCATCCAGAAATTGGACCATGCCCGCCTGTGCAATGGCTGTGGTATAGAGCGAGGCATTTGCTCCGATGAACGCTGCTAATAGCACCCCAATAATTAGTATGACTAGCGAGCGCCACTGCGCCCATAAGCGTAATAAACCGAATCGTAGTAACCAACTCATTAGCTATTATCCTAAGTGCGATATATGATCTGCTTGGTGTGCTAGCGCATTCGTGTGCAATAGTGATCGAATCCCAATCAGTTAATCTAGTATACACGCTCGATACTATATCAAAAACTTATCAAGAAACTATGCGCAAGCAAGGGTAATTACCTATACTATCCGACTCGGGTCGCATCAGAGGATCTCAACACAGTCATCCATAGGTCTTGCCCCTGCTTTTTGACGGTCGCTTACTATTGTTACGGTGCGGTGTGATAAATCGTCCGGTAAAGCATTCTTGCAAGATATGTGACACGGTGCGGCTGGCGATGAGTGTGATCCGCTTCTAAACAACAGAAATGAAAGCGCCCCCGGCGTTCTCACATGGTCTGGCAACCGGAGGACGTGGAGGCACGATCTTAGCAAACACAATTATCTATTCGATAGTCATAAAAAGAAAGGTTCGATCTCGATGGCAGTTTCAGCAGGTGACCATATCGTGGTCAAAATGGACGACAATGGCGGCACACTCCGCACCTTTGAAGATGGCGACATCATTTCGGTGAATGTGCCCTTGACCTTCAAGCAACATATGGTGGCAGGCTTCGGCGATGATGCCGAGAAGTATATCAATGGGCAATTGCAATCTCCGGTGACCATTAAGGGCTATCTGACAACCACCAGCAATACCGGGACGCATACCGTGCTCAAGGATGCCTTTGAAAATGGTACACAGGTGACGTTGACGGTGCAGGTCGGCAACAATGCGACACCGACCACCAACGACCCTGAATTTGAAGGGGAGTACATCATCGAGAGCTACAAACCCATCCTGGAAACGGGCAGTGCGATCCAGTTTGAGGCAACGCTCAAACCCGCGATTGGAACCGCTCCTTCCTGGGGTACGGTCAGTTAAGCGTCTCTAAAGACCTGATTTTCTAATCTCAATCTAGGGGGTTAAACAAAGCTCCCTAGATTCTATATTCAAAATGTCAAATGGAGGATAAACATGACAACACCGATACCACCAACGCCCATACCTACACCTGTGCCAGAAGGGCTGGCAACAGAAGTAAGAAATTTAGGAGAGCAAGTAGATGAATTGAGCAATCATCCTTGTGTTGAATTTGATGAATATATCAATCCTAGCACTAATGAGCTTGAATTAGGATATGAGGATGAAGACACACCGTGCTCTCAGAATGATCCGCGATTCGCTGGTGGAGACTGGCAACGTCGAAAGAGATGTCTACAATGCTTTGTACAAAATGAATACGGTGTAACTATCAACGCACAATCAGATGAATTTAGTGCTGAGGAAGTCAGAATTTTAGTTCGAGCATTAATTCAAGTCAGAAACATTCTTAATGATAGAATTAGAATCGAATGTTCAGATATTACCGTTCCACCTGATGTGTTTCAAAGGTTATTTGGAGATGAGATCATCTTTGAATTAATTGCAGACCGCCCTTCTTCTAGTGAAACCACAGAAAATGGGGTAATTATTCGTTTAGCTGACGACGACATAATGTCACTGGGAAACCCAGAATCAAGTGCGATTGAACTTGCAGGT
>JBNPEE010000070.1:0-4638 GCA_051117475.1 Anaerolineae bacterium
TACGGTTTGGGCATTGCTTCGTTAACCCTATGATGGGTCAGATTTGTAATGCAATCTCTGTGAATTTGGAAATAGATGGTAAAATCCCACGCGAAAGTGTAATAAGTGCAGAGGGTAATGTTGTGATCGATGTCTCAATTATCATCGTGAGTTGGAACGTAAAGGCGTTGTTATCGCGCTGTTTTGCTTCTATTATTGAATCACCCGTAGCAATTAATCAGGCGGATGGTGGCTATCCAGTTGTAGAGATGATCGTGGTGGATTCCGCTAGTGACGATGAGACTGTTGCCCATATTCAAGCCCATTATCCACAAGTGAAGCTTTTGCCTCAGCATGAGAATGTTGGTTTCACGCGTGGGAACAACATCGGCTTTGAATCGGCACACGGACGTTACCTATTTATGCTAAACCCGGATACAGAAATCATTGGTGATGCTATTGCACAGATGGTTGCCTATCTGGATGCTCATCCTGATGTGGGCATTGTTGGTCCCCACACCCTGAACACCGATCACAGCACCCAATCCTCACGTCGTCGATTCCCAACGAAGGCTATTGCCTTCTTCGAGAGTACATGGCTACAACCGCTCGCTCCTCGCGCTATGATGACGCACTTTTACATCGACGATCAACCCGACAATGCCCTTTTGGATGTTGATTGGATGCAAGGCTCAGCGTTGATGACGCGCCGTGAGATTTATCAATCGGTGGGGGGATTAGATGAGGGGTACATCATGTATTCTGAAGAACTCGACTGGTGCAAGCGCATCAAGGATGCGGGATGGCGAGCGATCTATCTGGGTACAGAGCAAATTGTACATCATGGGGGCAAGAGTACGGATCAGATTGGCGCACAGAAGCATGTCTGGTTTCAGCAGAGCAAATTGCGCTATTTTCGTAAACATCACGGGATGCTTTTTGCAATGATATTGCGCTTATTCTTGTTATTCGGCTACGTATGGCAATTGGTGATTGAGGCGCTTAAAGGTGTCATTGGGCATAAGCGCTCGTTACGTCAGGAACGGGTGCAGATTTATTGGCAGGTACTCCGAAGTGGTTTGAAGGTGTCCTAATGCGTATCGGTTTAATTACAGGCGAATATCCGCCTTTGCAAGGGGGGATTGGCAATCATGTTGATATTCTGTCACGTCAGTTACACGCGCAGGGGCATCAGGTATACATTTTCAGTACACGCAACACGCAACAGCAAACGCCTGAGATACCATTGACCCATACTTTGTCACGGTGGAACTGGCAAACTTTTAGTGCGGTCAATCGTTGGGTCGATCACTATCAACTTGACGTTGTAGATTTTCATTTCCAGACAGCCGCCTTCGATATGTCGCCGTGGATTCACTTTTTGCCTGCACGGGTTGCTATACCCTTTGTAGCGACGTTTCACGATCTTCGATTTCCGTACTTGTTTCCGAAGGCGGGTTCATTACGAGATTGGATCGTGATGCATATGGCGCGCACGTCTGACGGAGTGATCACAACCAATTATGAAGATGCTCTACGCCTAAAAGACTTACGCCATGCTGTGATCCCGCTTGCTAGTAGCATTCGTATCACAAACCTAAACGATTCTGCACACTGGCGTGCCCGCTTAGATTTGCCAGATAAGTGCTTCTTGCTCGCTTATTTTGGGTTTATCAATCATAGCAAAGGAGTCGACACGCTCTTAAAGGCACTCGCTTTGCTTGATGACCCTGGTATAACTCTGTTAATGATTGGTGAACGGACTGGCACTGCCGACCGAACCAACGTGAGTTATGCGAAGCGCATTGACCGACTGATTGAGGATCTAGGTATAGCGCATCAACTAATCTGGACCGGTTATGTCGATGAGGTAACTGTCAGCTCTTATTTACAAATCGTCGATGCGATCATCTTGCCTTTTCGGGATGGGGCATCCTTTCGACGGGGTACACTAATGGCGGCAATTGAGCATGAATGCGCGGTCATCACCACACAACCCAGATTATCTGTGACGGAGTTTGAAAGCGGTGGTTTAATACTTGTACCGCCGGATGATCAGCAAGGTCTCGCAGATGCCATCTCCGAACTCAAACACAAGCCTGATCTGCGAGCGAGCTTGCGTCAGCAGGTCGCAGAATTGCGCGACTATTTTAACTGGGAGACTGTCACTGCACAGGTTAGCGCATTTTACCGTCGTGTCATCGAGGAAACCGCATGACTTTTCTCAAAAATCTTGACCTGCGTGCTGTGATCGCGCTCTTCGTTTTGTGGTTGATCTTCTTCTGGCGGATACTCACACCGATTGCCGCCGATCAAGCCTCGTTCAAACAAGGAGATTTTTCCGGTCAATTTGTGGCGTTTGGTGCATACCAGTATGAACGACTCTCGCAGGGCGAAATTCCGTTATGGAATCCCTATAACAATGGTGGTTTACCCTTCATCGCAGATACGCAGGCGGCAGTCTTTTACCCACCACGCTGGTTGACCATTGCTCTGGCATCGCTAACAGGTGGTTGGTCATACCATGTGCTTGAGTTGGAAGCAATCGCTCATGTGTTGCTCTACTCTTTACTGATGTATGCTTTTGCACGCCGTTTAACAGGATCCGTCTGGGCAGGTGTCACAAGTGCTATCATTGCGGCTTACGGGGGCTTCATAGCTGGTTATCCACCCCTACAGTTGGCATTGTTAGAAGCAGCGATCTGGCTACCCTTAGCAGCGCTCGCGATTTTAGAAGCTACCCGTGCAGAGGATATTCAATGGCGCTGTTTGATCGGCGCAGGCTTTGCGCTCGGTCTGTCATGGTTGGCGGGGCATCCCCAAACAAGCTGGTTCTTAACTTATTTCCTGATAGCATGGTTGGCATATCGCCTGTATGAGCAAGGGCGAAGCTGGCGCGATAGTTTGCTCGGCACGGTCCTCATGGGCGTGACTACATTTGGCACAACAGCCGTCACGTTCTTGCCCGGTCTGGAGTACCTGCGCCTGACTGTTCGCAGTGATCTTGGTTTTGCAGTGAAAGGCAACGGCTTTCCTTTTCAGGATATTGCACAACTGATCTTGCCCGGCACCGTGAGCTCCTTCTCACCACTCTATGTAGGTATTCCTGCGCTGATCCTCATTGCAATTGCGATTGCTTATCGCTGGCGTGCTAGTCGCTTCTGGGTACTAGTCGCGTTGAGTGCATGGTTACTCAGTTTGGGTGCTAATTCGATGTTATATCATGTGCTTTACAACTTTGTGCCAGGCTTGCGCTTCTTTCGTGGGCAGGAACGCGCCGCCTTTCTTGTCGCGAATAGCTTCGCTGTGCTGGCGGGATGGGGGATGATGCATCTGGTCAACTGGTCTCACACCCATAACGACGAACGTCTGCGACGGATCATCAATATTTCCATGAGCTTGGTCGGTGTGTTGGCATCACTGATCTTTGTTGGTTGGTTGGGGCAAGTAGGTGAGGGCTTCGGGCAGATTGTTAGTTCCGCCACCTTGAGCGCGTTGATTATGCTTGGTGTATGGGCGTTGTTACAGCACCTGCTCAGGCATGAACACAGTACCGATTGGATCATGCTGGCTTTGCTGGCATTAATCGTCTTTGAACTGTTCAGCGTCAACATGGATGCTGATACCAACTATGATTCCATCCCGCCCGATCAGCAACTTGTGATGAGTCCACCTCCGCTAGTCCAAAGCGTACAGAATATCGAGGATACAATGCCTTATCGCGTTGATGGTTTTCGCGGGTTGCAAGCAAATTACGGTAGCCTCTATCAAGTGATGGACATTCGTGGAATCAGTCCGCTTTTCTTGGATAGTGTGTGGCGGATTGTTTACCGTGATTATGTTAATAACCCGCGTGCATGGGACGTGTTCGCCGTGCGCTATATTTTCAGTGAGCGTGAGCAATTCACACAACCCTCTACACAAATCATCACCACAGGCGCTGATCGTGATGGGCCAGTATTTTTGCATGAGATCACAGAGCCGCGTGCTTTCGCCCATTTAGTATACGCCGTCGCAGTAGTGGGCAGTGACGAACACGCTGTTGAATTGCTCTTTGACCCGAATTTTCCGGTGCGTGATACAGTCATCTTGCAACAAAACCCGTCACTAGCTTTGCCAGATGATCCGACACCTATCGGTACAGCACAGATCACGGAATTCGCACCGGAAGCGATCACTATCCGTATTGATACCCCACATAATGCGATCCTCACACTGGCACAGGTGGATTATCCGGGATGGCAAGCGACGCTTAATGGCGTGTCGGTTGAAATTCTGCGTGCTTATGGTAGCCTATCAGCGTTTGAAATTCCGGCAGGGCAACACACGTTGCAAATGACTTATCATCCGCTATCATATCGAATCGGGCTGATCATCAGTGTGATCACATGGGGTATTATTATCGTGCTTGGTGTCTACACACTAATTAGAGTTGCTCGTCGTCAATCTACCGAGGAGAGTGCCTGATGGATCAATCACAAGCCGTTCGCCGTTTCAAATCGTGGTTTGTCTCATTAGATACACGTTTAGTGTCGATTATGATCGGCTTGCTGATGGGTGTAGTGGGTGGAACACTGGGCTTATTGTTGGTGACTGCTGGTCCTTTGCTGACGATTCTCGTAATCGTGGGTTTGCTGGCGGGCTTATACGTGCTGACAG
>JBNPEE010000064.1:0-43518 GCA_051117475.1 Anaerolineae bacterium
GACGTTAGAGCCGACAGCGACCCTCACGCCTGTGCCGGAGATCACTGGTGAGCCGACGCTAGAGCTGCCAGCGACCCTCACGCCTGCACCAGAGATCACTGACGAGCCGACGCTAGAGCCGACAGCGACCCTCACGCCTGCACCAGAGATCACTGACGAGCCGACGCTAGAGCCGACAGCGACCCTCACGCCTGCACCAGAGATCACTGACGAGCCGACGCTAGAGCCGACAGCGACCCTCACGCCTGTGCCGGAGATCACTGACGAGCCGACGCTAGAGCTGCCAGCGACCCTCACGCCTGTGCCGGAGATCACTGACGAGCCGACGTTAGAGCCGACAGCGACCCTCACGCCTGTGCCGGAGATCACGCCGGAAGTCACAGAAGCGCCGGACTTGATCGGGCAACTCTACACGGTCAGCGGTCAGATTCTTGGATTGCCAGAAAACAGTACTTATACGCTGACCTTACGCAACATAATCGATACACGCACCGATACTCTGAGCGATGTCGATTATCAATACAGGGTCACTGCTGGTCATTATCGCCTGACAGTTGTTGCTGCGTTTCACCTGCCGATCACTCTGGCGTTTGATGTGAGTGATGCAGATGTCCTCTTACCGCCATTACAACTGACCAATGGTGATTTTGATGGTGATGGGGTGATTACCGAGCAAGATGCGCGTTTGTTGATCCACTATTATGGGCATTTAATCGAGACTGCTCCTGTGCAGATGGATCTCAACGGCGATGATGTGATCGATCTGCTCGATCTGGTCATTCTCACGTCACATTTTCGCGTCAACACGAGCGCATCACCTTAATCCTCTACGCTTGAGCGCTTGATGCTCGTGGCATGATTGGATAATCGCACGTCTGCTATCCTGTGCTATAATCCACACGGCTAAGTATGAGTACAATCTGAACCAAACCTGAGGAGTATATAATTTATGGCATATGATAAGATCGTTGTTCCTGATCACGGTGAGAAAATTACCTTCACCGATGGTACGATGCACGTCCCCGATAACCCTATCCTGCTGTTCATCGAAGGTGACGGCATCGGTTATGACATCATGACCGCTAGCAAGCGCATCTGGGATGCCGCCGTTGAAAAAGCTTACAAGGGCCACAAGCAAATCACGTGGATGGAAGTGTATTCCGGCGAAAAAGCGGCTGAAGTTTACGGTGGCGACTACATGCCCGAAGAAACCTTCGAGGCGTTTCGTGAGTACAAAGTCGGTATTAAGGGCCCACTGACCACACCTGTTGGTGGCGGTTTCCGTAGCCTGAACGTGACTTTGCGTCAAGTGCTGGATCTATACAGTTGTGTGCGTCCGGTGCGCTGGTTCAAGGGTGTACCAAGTCCGATCAAAGAACCGCAAGATGTCGATGTGATTATCTTCCGCGAGAACACGGAAGATATTTATGCGGGCATCGAATTTGAAGCCGGCACACCTGAACGCGACAAGCTTGAGAAATTCTTGCGCGAAGAACTGGGTGCCTCGGGTTTCTTCGAAGGCGCCGGTCTGGGTATCAAGCCCATCAGTGAATTCGGTAGCAAGCGCTTGATCCGTGCCGCGATTGAATACGCCATTGAGCGCGGACGCGAGAGTGTGACGCTGGTACATAAAGGCAACATCCAGAAGTTCACCGAAGGTGCGTTCCAACGCTGGGGCTATGAACTCGCCAAAGAAGAATTCCCGGAACAGACAATCAGCTGGGATGAGGTCGCTGAAAATCATGGTGGGCAGGTTCCTGAAGGTAAGATTTTGATTCAGGATACCATCGCTGACATTATGTTCCAGAAGATGTTGTTGCGCCCAAGCGAACATGATGTGATCGCGACTACTAACCTCAACGGCGACTACCTCAGCGATGCACTCGCCGCAGAAGTCGGTGGTGTGGGGATCGCCCCCGGTGCGAACATCGGCGACGAGATCGCTCTGTTTGAAGCCACACACGGCACCGCGCCCAAGTACACCAACCTAGATAAGGTGAACCCCGGCTCATTGTTGTTCAGTGGTGTGATGATGCTGGAGCATCTCGGCTGGTTTGAAGCCGCTAACCTCATCACCAATGCCTATGAAGCCACCATCGCTGATAAGATCGTGACTTATGATTTCGCCCGTCAAATGCCCGACGCGCAAGAAGTCAAGACCAGCGAATTCGCCAGTGCAATCATCGAGCACATGGACAGCATCTAAGTTCTGCATATCATTGTGAGCGGTGAACAAACGGGTATGACAATAACGTCATGCCCGTTTTTGCTTGCTTGCGTTTAACCGTGCAAGAATGAGCGGATCTCGGTCAGCACCCGCTGGCTCTGCTGTTCCGGGAACCAGTGAGTGACTTCCTCCCACACCAACACGCGACTATCCGCACGTTGCGCCAATGTACGCTCAAAGGCGTTAGTTGACGCAATACGATCCCATTCCGAGCGAATGAATAGGACTGGAAAATCAAACGCAGTGTAATCCGGCAAGGGGATGAAGAAGATCGGAAAGCGCACCAACCACAAAGGCGCATACCAATAGTGAAACACATCCTGATAGACCTTTTCGGCGCTGTCTGATTGGTAACCGGCAGTTTGTGTGAGTGCCTGTGCCAACATGCGTCGGAATGGTGCAAACGGCAAATAATAAGGTAGGATGTAGATCAACGAATATAACCATGTGATCGCTGATGCGCCATGTTCCCAGATGTCATAACGGAAGGATGACCCGACCGATAAACTGACGAAACGTTCGATGCCCGCGCCACCCTGCTGGCGGATATAGCGCCATGTATAGGTTGCGCCGAGATCATGTGCGATGGGAATAACTTGTCCGGTAGGGCTATCGGCGATCAGGTGTGTGAGATGTTCGGCAAATTCGCACCTCATCTGCCCTGAGATCAGTGCCAATAAAGGCGGAAAGTTCGGTCGAGTGTGGCGGTTAGGGAATTCAATCGCGTAGATATTGCGCCCCTGTAACCAGTCTTGTGCTTGTTCATGTGGGGTGTGATAATCAGCAAATATCTCCGGTGAATCCGGAAAACCATGTATGAAAATAATGGGACTACGTACCGCGGCAGGTATCTCGCGGATAGGGAGCAATTGGCAATACATCAATACTACTTTCTCGCGTCACGTATTTGCAAGCGATCACATTCAACAATCGAGAGATAATCATACCATGCCGATGAACGAATCCACACGCCATGTCGATCTACTCAAAGCTTTTGATGCACCGCGTTGTCCGGTGTGTAATCTGGTGATGCGTGATCTCAAGCACGATTTAGATATGCTTTTACTGGAACGCATCAACAAAGTGCCGACGCATCTCGCTTTTCGAGCAGGGCGCGGTTTATGTAACGCGCACGCCCACCAACTGATGCAGGCGCGAGGTGGTGCACCTGCTATCGCCATCATGTACGAATCAACGATGGTAGAGTTTGTGAAAGACCTCGCAAAATCGGATGCAAATGGGGGCTTTGGTCAGTTGATCGGGCGACAGGGCAAAGGCGAGCGTGTTGCTGATCAACTCGAACCGGCAGGGAACTGCTTGATGTGTGACCAGATGAACAAGAACGAAACCGCCTTCGTGTCAATTATCGCCGAGAATGTGAGCGATCCGGATTTGATCGATGCCTATGAGCACTCAATAGGTGGCGTGTGTTTGCCTCATGCGCGGATGGTCTTGCGTCAACTCAAGCGTCCCGATCAGATCAGAGCATTCAGGGCGCTACAAGCACCTAAATGGTATGCCTTACACGCCGATTTAAAGTTGTATATCAAACACAATGATGAGAACGTCCCCCATCACAAAATGGGGCCTGAAGGCAATAGTTGGTCACGGGCAATTCGCTATTTATCGGGTGAAGCTGACGTGTTCGGGTATCGGCGCTGAGTATAACCAACTCTATGAACGTGGGGCACTGTGCGTTATGATTTCTGTGTTCAGGATGATTTATGAACGGCGATCATCATACTAATCATAATAGTTACCGCTAGGAGTTCGCATGTCTAACAATCCAACAATACTGGTAATCGATGACGATGCGATGAATCGTGAGGTGATGGAAGCCTTCCTATCATCCGAAAACTATGTTGTATTACTCGCCAGCAACGGCAAAACAGGCATCGATATGGCAAACAATAACCAACCTCAAGTCATTGTGCTAGATGTTCGTATGCCGGATATGTCCGGTTTCGAGGTCTGCGCATACCTCAAAGGACAGGCACAGACCCGTCACATCCCTATCATGATTGTGACCGGTTTTGATGACCGGGAAGATTTTGAGAAGGGTCAATCTGTTGGAGCCAATGATTTCATCACACGCCCCTTCGACGGCGATGATTTGCTCCGGCGCGTGCGTCAACTCATCTCAAACTAACTATCACCCCACGCTCATTGAGATACACTTGGCAAGTGATCCTATTCCTCGTTAAGATGGAGACCATCTTTATTGGTTGAGGCTATGATGAGCTATGGGTTATCGGACGCAACAAAGTGGAGGCCCGCCGACTTGGTTTACATTTTTGCTCGGTGTAGCGTTCATCTTTGGTGGATCTTACCTGTGGGCGAATATACAATCATTCATGCGCAGTGGGGTGAGTGTCAGTCAAGCAACGCAAATTTCACGCAGTGCCGAAACTGTCACTGCCGTCCGGCAAGTAACCGCTATTGCAGAATTACCTACACGTCGACCATCCGCCACACCTAAGCCACCCTGTCAGGAATTTGAAGTACAGGCGGATAGTGGTGTGATGCGTCAGACCGCCAGCGTAGACTCGCGCCTTATCGAAGCCTTGCCCCGTGGCACCGTTGTTTGTGTATTGGAGCTAAGAGAAGGTGCGGATGGCTTCGTCTGGTATTTCATAGATCGCGATCCGCTCACCAATTTCATCGAGCCTGCTTACATGCGCGAGGATGTGCTGCGCCCGCTCAACCCGACAGCCACACCGAGCAATACACCCTTGCCACTGCCAACAATCACCCTCACTTACACACCTAGCCCCACATTAACGCCCAATAGCGCCGATACTGCCCCAACCGCATCGACTATCGCCACCCGCGAGCTTATCGCTACGTCTGCCCCATCAGATTAGCTCAAAGATCGTTTTGGGCGCGTATATGAGTCAGTAAAGCATCACAACCCCTATCCACCAGATCATAGACGTAATCAAAGCGATTATCATAATACGGATCCGGCACAGTAGCGCGGTCAACAGTACCGGCATCCTTTGCATAGCTTAAGAACAGGCGAATCTCACCATCTGATTCGCCGCCGGCATGGCGCTCAATATTGGCGAGATTATCCTCATCCATTGCCAGAATATAGTCAAAGTCGCTCAGGTCACGGCGTGCAAATTGTCGTGCTCGCCCATTGTAAGGGATGTTATGCTTACTGAGTATCTGCCGTGTACCCCGATGCGCTTGCTCGCCGGCGTGCCAGCTACCCGTCCCTGCGGAATCCACCATGATCTGATTGCTCAATCCTGCTTGATTAACCTTATGTTGAAACACACCTTCCGCCATTGGCGACCGGCAAATATTACCCAAACATACGAATAAGACCTTAATCATGCTTGTCATCTCCTTCGTCATCATCATCGTGTGCCACCAGGGTGTCATCGAGCACATCGGTAGTCATATCGGGAATATCGTCATTGTCGTCTGGTTGTATATCCCCATCAGTGATATCGATGCTGTCATCATCAATGTTGTGGACGGGAATGCTATGCATGGTGATCTTGCCTTCGATAAAGGCACCTTCTTCAGTGGTCAATGAATTGGACTGAATATCGCCCCAGATGCGCCCTGTCTTGAGCAGTTGTACCTTGTTACCGGTCACGTTGCCGCGTACAGTGCCTGCAATCGAGATGTTCCGTGCTTCAATATCTGCATGAATCTCGGCGGTTTCGCCCACTAATATATTGCCTGTAATATCCAGCTTGCCGGAAAATTGCCCATCCAGGCGGATATTGCCTTCGCTCTTGAGCGAGCCTTCCAGCACTGTTGAAGCACTCAATACAGTATCGAAGCCAACTTTGGATGTGGTTTGTGTATCTTGGGGGTTATCATCGGTCTCGTTCTGTTTTCTGCCTGTGAAGAATGACATGCCATCTCATCCCATCTTTGTCGTATCCCTATAGGTTCTCACTATAGCGTGAAGTCGGTCAGAGTTCAATTACCGCCATCAACCCAAAACGCCCGCGCTGAGGCAGGCCTTGTGGTTTCGATGATAGCCAGAGCGCTTCAGTCTTCGTTGATGGGTACGAACTCGCTGATCTTATTCCGTACGGCGAATGCTGCGGCTTCAGCACGATTGTTTGCACCAATTTTGGATAAGATACTGCTGACGTAATTGCGCACTGTGCCTTCGCCTAGATAGAGCTTGACCGCGATTTGGCGATTGGTCATGCCTTCGGCGACGTGCGCTAACACAGCCATCTCTTGTGGGGTTAATTCGGAAAACGCGGCGGCATGTTGTGCCTGGTTGGCTTTGCGTACCTCAGCAAAGACGCTGGCTGTCATGGCAGGATCGAGCATACCTTCACCACGGCTCACCCGTTCAATCGCTTGTACCAGCTCATTATCGCCAATGCGCTTCAACACATAACCGGATGCACCCGCCTGAATGGCCGCCATCAAGAGTTCGTCTTCAGCGTAAGATGTCAACATCACAACTTTACAAGTCGGCACAGAATCGATGATCTGGCGGCAGGCTTCAATACCCGAAACCCCCGGCATACGGATGTCCAACACAGCAACGTCAGGACGGTGCTCCTTCGCTAGCTGGATAGCATCTTCACCGGTTCCGGCTTCCGCAATCACCCTAAAATGTCCTTGATGCTCCAATAAAGATCGCAAACCAGCCCGAACAACCGAATGGTCATCCGCTATCAGGATGCGAATAGTTCGTGCCATAATGGTTAACCCCTCTTTTACATACATTACAGATTCTAGTACAATGTTAGCATGGCTACTTAAAGTACTCTACGTCACATACTTCTATATAACTAGTGAGGAATGTCATTATTT
This sequence comes from Anaerolineae bacterium, assembly GCA_051117475.1. GTDB lineage: Bacteria > Chloroflexota > Anaerolineae > Aggregatilineales > Phototrophicaceae > JAUZRW01. Next base: position 7,028 of record JBNPEE010000064.1, read on the forward strand.
TCTTATGACGACATTGTTACAACAACTCAAAGAAATTTCAAAAGCTGTCATGTTTGCCGCTGAAGGACGCGATCTTGAACAGGTCTTACAACGCATTGCTGACGTGGCGCGTGAATTGGTCAAGACTAAATATGCGGCGCTGGGTATACCCAATGGGCAGGATGGATTGCGCTTCTTCAAGACATCCGGCATGACAGCTGAACAGGAAGCGCATATCGGGGATCGTCCACGTGGCAAAGGGTTAATCGGCGCTATCATGCGCGAACGTCGTCTGATCCGCCTGAATGATATGCAAAACGATCCACGCTCGTATGGTTTTCCTCCTAATCATCCACAGATGCACAGTTTTCTCGGTGTGCCAATTATCGTTGCCAATCATCTCTATGGCATGCTCTATCTCAGCGATAAAATTGATGGTAGCGAATTTTCTACCGATGACGAAACGCTGGTTGAAGCGCTTGCCGGTTATGCTGCGCTAGCAATTGCCAGTGCACAACTCTCCGAGAGCGAGAGCCGCTTACGCCTGCTGGAAGAGCGTGAACGCATCGGCATGGAATTGCATGACGGCGTGATCCAATCGCTCTACGGCATCGGTATGCAGGTCGATCTCTTGCGCCGTAATCAGGTCGCTATCGAAGAACAACACCTGACCGAACTCGTCAACAACCTCAATGACGTGATCGAAGATATACGCGGGTTCATTGGCAATTTACGCTCTAAACGGCACATGTTGAGCATCCATGATTATTTAGTCTATCTCAAAGATCGTCTGCATCCGCCGCAATCGATACAAATCGAGATTGATGCGCCCGATCAACAAGCGCCCTTTGCAGCATCTGCCTTTGAATCAATTTGCTTGATTGTCAACGAAGCTATGAGCAACGCCATTCGCCATGCTGGCGCAGATCACATTTTGGTGAAGGCCACGGTTGAACGCGGATTGTTCACCGTCATGGTCACTGATAACGGTACAGGCTTTGATAGCGAACGCGCCAACACCAGCAATGGCTTGGGTTTACGCAATATGCAACAACGTGCGCGTCTGTATGGCGGTACAGTCACCATTGATAGTGCGCAGGACAGTGGCACTTGCTTACAGATCAATATCCCGATAGGTGTTTATTAGCGTTGTGATCAAATCAAGCGCATCTCAAGCTCAATCTCATCACGAATGGGTATACCTTCCAGCCCTGTGATGGGTATTTGTGGTTTCAGCCGTCGCGCCTGTTCGATGGCGTTACGATGGATGACTGCTAATTCAAAATTGCGCTTCTGCCAGAATTTGAGCGCTGGCAGGTTGTCATTGGTAGTGATCAACCAGATACGCTTGATCTTGGATTCTTTCGCGGCATCGATCAACTCATTGACTAGCGCCGTCCCGACACCTATGCCTCTGATATGACTATCGAGTGATATAATCTCACATTCCTGATCTTCGACGTTATACGTCAACAACCCGATTTTCTCCATCGTGACAATCGGATTCTCTTCGGTTGCGTCGTCATCCAACTCTTCAACTTCCTCACCGGGGGTGGGTGGCTTAGAGCGCTCCGCGACAAAGCCAGGTAATAGGTGACCATATAGCACACGCCCCCGCGTCACCATCTGTGTGGATCCCCAATGTTCATCGAGGAAGTGAGCGACCCACTCACGGTCTTCGCGTTGTAATGGTCGTATCGTGAAGGCTTCTTCAGTCATATCATTGAACCCTTACTGTTGATGAGATTAAACGTATGCTCTAGTATAACCTCTCGCATGAATGTTGAAAAATTTTTAGATGGGCGTTAGCTAAGTGTCAATTAGAATTTTCAAATTTAGCACAAGTATTCTATATCCTGTCTGGCATGATTTTGCTGAATCGTTCACAATACACTCAGCAGAAGATGAGGACACTATATGGTCGATTATTTAACTGAAGTTTTCCCGGTTGATGCCTCGCGCATCGAACAACTGACAGCCTACCAACCCACGATGGCTCGCGGGATAGCCCACATACTGGCGCAGGATCTATTGACGCGCATCACCAGAACCTTCACAGGTCGTTGGGTGTGGACAGGCGAGTTGATCCTGACTGATGAAGCGCCAGCACCCATCCAGATTGACATCATGCTCGATGTATTGCGTAAAGAGTTCCCGATGATTTTCGGTGATCTTCAGGGCTTACAAGAATTAACAGACTGGTATCCCACCGTTGAGGATGCTGGCGTATTCACCGCGCAATGGTGCGAGAAAATGTATGATGACCGTCTGCGCCAGTTACTCCGCCAACATGGCACGCGCATCCCGAACGGCTATGTGATGCGTGATTATCATCTTGCAGGGTGGGAAGTTGATGGACAACCAGCGCTTTCGTTGCGCTTGCAGTCTCGTTTATTGGCGCTGTACAACGTGCAGATGGCGCTCACTCAAGGCGATGATGTGATTGGTTTGCAAGTCATCGATAAGACCAACGCCCGCAACATTGGCATCATCACAGAGATTCGCGATGATGATCTCGCCAGTGCCCGCGAGCGTCTGCTAGGGGGCACATTATCGAGCGCCATGCATGATTTGCTGATGACCGCTGATCCAACTGATCAAGTAGTGACGGTTAGTTTTGGCGCTGTGCGGCGTGAGTATGTCGCATCGGCACTCAATATCATCATTCGCCCTGAAGAACACGAGCGTTTTTCCATTGATCGCACCCGTCTAGCATCAGCGCAAAATTTACCACCGGCAACGATGGCTTCGATTGTCTCATCCGCTTCTGACTTGCTCAAAGTTGATCAGCATATCGGCAATGCTTATAACAATCGCACCACGCCACATCATTTTATCTACCTTGACCATGTGCCAGAGATGACCTTTGGCAACCAGCGTGTGCGCCCCTATAAGCTCCAGACACTCGCCAACGAATTCATCGTGCATGGTTTGTTTGCCAAGCATCTGCGCTTCAAAGATGCGCCGATTCGTATCGCAGTCATCAATGCGCTGGATAGCAAGCTCGCCACGGACTTTGTCGAAGCCATGCGTCGCCAGATGGAACGAGATTTTGAATTTGACATTAGTATGATTCGTGAACGCACAATTCGCGTTGTCTCGCCTAGTAATCTGGCGAGCGCAGTGCGTGTCGTCGAGAAAGAACAACCGCATATTTTGCTGGCGTGCTTCGCTGATGATCAAGAAGCCAGCTATGAATATCTCAAGACGCTCACATTAGGTAAGGGTATTGCGCTACAGGCAATTTATGAGAGCACCATGCACAATCCTGACGCGATGGGTTGGGTGATTATGGGCGTTCTGGCACGCACAGGTAGTACGCCCTTTGTCCTCACGGAGCCGTTTGATTCGGTCAATTTAGTTGTAGGCTTGGATTGGGTGCGCGAGAAACTCACACGCGGAGATCGTGTGGTGGGGATGACGCGCATCTATCGCCGGGATGGTTACTTCATGCGCTATTTCATGGATATTCAAGAGTTAGAGCCCGATGTTAGCCCACCTATGAGCATGATTCAGATGCTTTTCCCCGAGCCGATCTTCAAAGGTAAGCGCGTCATGATCCATTATCATGGTACACTACCGCATCTCCTACTCAAAGCCTTGAGTGCATGGGGTGAGTCACTCGACGCTGAATTTTCCTTCGTTGAAATCCACACCGAATGTGTTCCGCACATTTACGCGCTACAAGAAGGCATCGCACAGCCACCCTGGGGTAGTGTCTATCTGCTCAACCCTGTGGAAGCCTTCGTCGTCTCGTCTAGTTCACAACCAGATACCATGCCCGAAGCTATCCACTTGCGCATTCGTCAGGGCGATGTGACCATTGAACAGACGATTTATGCGGTTCTTGCCCTCACTCTTTTGAACTATGGCACATCCATAATCCCCCGTTTGCCTGTGACCATTCAGAATGCTGAACAACTCGCGGGGTGGTTGGCACGGGGTATGTTGCCTAACAACGTCAACGGCGATGTAGCTTTTTGGTTATGAGTGTTCCATCACAAAATGCTCGAATGCGCTTGATGACTTTCGAGAATGAGCGATTCACGTCATAATAATAGATACGCGACCTGACGTGTTCAGTACGATGGGTTTATGCAACTATGCTCACGCTATAGCCCTGTGCAAGGTGAACAGCATTATATTCATATAAATAACTATTATTAATTGTTCAGATGCTGTTTTCATGTTAGCTTAAGGTTGCAATAATTGTATTTGTAGAGTCGACCGGATGAAATCCATGTTGTCTGCTATTTTAACCATGCGTAACGGGAAAAATTGGCTTTATCTATTGCTGAAAGTGACGATGATTGTTGCATTCAGCCTGTTGTTATTCACCACTTATCCACGCACTGTAACTAACTTTGCTTCGGTCAGTGATCTCGCTTATCCGGCAATCATTGGTCTCGTAACCGCACTCATTGTGGCTATCATGACGCTGATTCCGTCCGTCAAGAAATATGTACCCTTCGTCGTTTTGCCCGCAGATTGGGCGTTGATCGGTGCGTATATCTACTTTATGTCCCCAATAGGTGATAATTACCTCTTGCCGGTGGGCATTATGGTGATCATCGCGGTATCGGGTAGCATGTTTGTCGGTATTCTTTTCGGCACAGCGCATGTAATCGGTAGTTTGGTAACCCTCTTCTTTACTTACGCTTTTCGTCCCGATGTGGGCTTTGACGCCGTGCTGGGTAATACCACTGCCTATGTACCCATCATGTTCTTTGCAATCGTGATTTTAATGATCAGCTTGTTGTGGAACGCTACACTCGATGAAGCCAACAGCGTTGATCGGCGCAAAGTCCGTGAGGAAATCGAGACAGTACGCAAACGCTTCGATGACATGCGTGATCGTACCAGCGCCCTCGCTGAAATGGCGGCACGTATCAACGCTAGCCTCAATTTCGATCATATTCTGGATTCTGCACTCGATCTAGGACGTATGAGCATCTACGATAACCCTTCAGCGCGGGTGGTCAGCATGGCATTGCTGGTGGCCGATGAAGATGGCACACTCGGCATAGAATCGCACCGTGGCTTGCAATATAGTGAAGTTGGTCAGCGCTTTCCGGGTATGCGAGGGGTAATTGCACAAGCCCTCGAACGTGGCGAGCCGATTATCTATAAAGGGGGGAGTGATGACCCCGAATTAGGCAAGCTCAACTCATTTGCGCTGGTCAAATCAACCTTGGTGATCCCCTTACGAGCTAATTTTGAGAGTTTCGGCGTTCTCGTTTATGGCAGTACTGCTCGTAATGCGATCAACGAAGATCATTTCGACACACTCGCTTCGATTGGGATTCAGGTTACTGTGGCTCTGCATAATGCCGTACTCTATAACGACCTGCGTGAGGAGAAAGAGCGTATCTTGCGTATTGAGGCTAATGGGCGCAAGGCGCTTGTGCGGGATCTACACGACATCCCAACACAAACTGTTTCAGCAGTGGCAATGCACCTTTCGACGATCACTACCATTGCTGATCGCTACCCTGAACGCCTACAAGGCGAGGTGGATAATATCCGTAATATGGCGTTGCGTGCTACTGAAGAACTGCGTCATGTAATGTTCACGATTCGTCCCCTCTCATTGGAATCTAGCGGGTTGAAAACCGCGCTCAATCAGCTAGCTGAGAAGATGGAAAAGACCTACAAACAACCCATGCGCGTGCAACTCGATGATCAAATCGAAAGCGTCTTAGATAAAGATGCAAAAGGTAGTATCTTTTACTTGATCGAAGAAGCCGCTAATAATTCGCGTAAATATGCAGAAGCCAAGATGATTCAGGTGAAAGGGGTTATCCAGAGCAAAGAGGTCATCATACAGGTGCGCGATAACGGTCGTGGCTTTGATTCCAGCGCAGTTGATATGGACTATGAAAGTCGTGGTAGTTTCGGTATGGTCAACATGCGTGAACGTGCTGAATTAATTGGCGGCACATTTGAATTATACAGCCGCCCCGGCAAAGGGACACTCGTCACAGTGCGCGTACCAATTGCTAATGAAAACATCAATGGCAAAGCCAAGATGATCCCCCGCAAGCCGATCCGCAAACAATACACCGGCCCCATGTCGCCTTCGGCATAAACGGCTTGTCAGACGGCGCAGAAGCGTCTATTCTGTTAACAGATCTTATATACACCTCCAACAGACGCGCTGGTTCAGCGCGTTCTGTTTGATAAACACACATTGAGGATGAGAGGGTATGAGCTATTCGGATAAGGCGGCATTACGTGGTGAACCCAGCTACGTGTGGCGTAGTGGGCAAGAGCGTCGCCTCAAGATGATCGAACAATGGGCACAGCTTGATGCTGCGCGTGTACTAGATGCTGGCGGTGGCAACGGCACCTATGCCGCTCAGATTCAGGCGCGTTATCAACCACAGGAGGTTGATTTATTTGAGATTGAATTCGAGCGAGTGCGCGAAGCACGTCATGCCCAGATTGCTCATGCGCTGGTGGCTGCTGGCGAACATTTGCCCTATGCCAGTGCCACTTTCGATACCATCATCTCCAACGAAGTGATCGAACACGTGGCGGATGATCGTTTAGCCGTGTACGAAATGGTACGGACACTCAAACCAGGTGGACATCTGATTGTCTTCTGCCCCAATCGCTGGTATCCCTTCGAGCAACACGGGCATTATTGGCGTGGGAAATATCACTTTGGCAATACACCCCTGATAAACTACCTCCCTGATTTTCTGCGGGATAAGCTCGCGCCCCATGTACGCGCTTATACCTATCGCAATCTACAGCGCTTGTTCGATGACCTACCGATCACAATCAAACATCACAGCCGTATCTATGGCGGGTATGATAATCTAGTTCCGCGCCTGGGCAAGCCAATGCTCGTCCTGCGCGACTTTCTCTATTCGCTGGAAGGTGGCATCTTCGATACATGGGGACTCTCGCACTTCATTGTCGTACAAAAGCATCCGTGAAGATGACTATCTCAACTACCAAATCTAATAAGTAGGGCTGAGATCCGTCTCAGCCGAATATCAAAATCAACAGAACGAATTTCAACCGTTTTTGATACATGATCGCGTCACCTAACTTGACGCGCACGCACAAAGACTCTATACTCGGAGCTATGATAAACATACCGTACACCACAGCCAACTTAATGCCGATGCCGATGTCCATAGTACGGGCAGACGGCTAGTTCATGTTGTGATGTGATAGCCAAATAACGGAACGCGCAACCGTCTGCCCTGTGTAGACGGTTTTTTGTTTGCGTTAAGTTGATTAATCCTCTCAATGAAAGGGTTTTAACGATGTATCAGCACCGGCATAGTATGCCCCTGCGGGGGCGAAAACAAACAACGTGTAGCATTCATCAGTATGTGTCATCGCCTTGTGTGGTTGATCCATCACTCAACCCTGATGTTGACGCATCATCCGCTATAATCGTACACCTATGAACCGACACACAAAGAGGATATTCATGAGCGAATACATCCATGTTTCAGTCGCCTGGCCTTATTCCAACGGGGATATGCACATCGGACATCTTGCCGGCGCCTATCTCACTGCCGATATTTTTGCGCGTTACCATCGCCTCAAAGGCAATCATGTCTTGATGGTCAGTGGTAGTGATAGCCACGGCACGCCGATTCTTGTCGAGGCGCGTAAACGGGGTATTTCCCCGCGTGATCTGTTCGAGCATTATCACGAGCGTTTCTTGCAAGTTCAGCAGAAGATCGGCATCAGCTATGATCTGTTCACCCACACTGATACCGAGAACCACCATCAGGTGGCACAGGATATTTTCACCGCGTTGCTGAACAATGGGCATCTCAAAAAAGAGACGCAAACCTTACTCTACAGCGATAAAGAATCGCGTTTCCTGCCGGATCGCTTTGTGCAGGGAACCTGTTATATCTGTGGCTATGAGAGTGCACGTGGTGATCAGTGCGATAACTGCGGTAACCTGATGGAAACCGTCAAACTGATTGATCCCCATAATATCGAAGATCCCGATGATAAGCTGGTTGTGCGCGAGACCGAGCATTACTTCTTGCAATTACAGAATTTTGTCGATCAACTCAGTGATTATCTCGATACCCATCAAGATCACTGGCGTTCGAATGTCTATAACTTCAGCAAGAACTTCGTCAAGGACTTGCGCCAGCGCCCTATCACCCGTGATATTGATTGGGGTATCTCTATCCCGCTCGATGGCTGGGAAGATAAGAAGATGTACGTCTGGTTTGAAGCTGTCATGGGCTACCTAACTGCTTCTGTTGAATGGGCGAAGAACATCGGCGAACCCGATGCGTGGAAGCAATGGTGGTATAACCCCGATGCTCGCATCTATAACTTCATCGGCAAGGATAACATCCCATTCCATACCGTGATCTGGCAATCAGAGCTGATCGGTGTGGGTAATCTCTATGACGATGATCCTGATAAGAGGCTTACTTTGCCCTATGATGTGCCTGCCAACGAGTTCATGAACATCGAAGGCAAACAATTCAGCAAGAGCCGTAATTGGGCGATCTGGTTACCGGATGTCCTCAGTCGCTATCAAGCCGATGCGATTCGTTATTATGTCACGCGCACCTTCCCTGAAACCACCGATAGTGATTTCAGCTGGGAAGGCTTCTATGCTCGTGTTAACAACGAATTGCTCGCTGCCTGGGGTAATCTGGTCAACCGTGTTCTGGGCTTTGCCTATAAACGCTTCGATGCCACTGTGCCCGCCTATGATGAACTGACCAACGCCGATCAAGCGATCATCGCGCAGGTTGAAACGGGCTTCGAGACAGTCGGTGAGCTGATCGAGCAGGTTAAATTGCGTCAGGCACTGGAGACTGCGCTCTCATTGGCGCAAGATGCCAACGCCTGGCTCAATGATCGTGAACCATGGAAAACCTACAAGACAGATCGCGCCGATGCCGCACGGAGTGTGTATACCGCCTTACAGGTGATTAACCACCTCAAAATCTTGTTCGCGCCTTTCATCCCTTTCAGCAGTCAGACGGTGCATGAATATCTCGGCTTTGATGGGCAACTTTTCGGCAAGTTGGCTATTCAAGAGTTTGAGGAAAGCACACGCAGTCACAAAGCCCTGACCTATGATGGCAGTAGGGCAATCGGTACATGGGAACCGCAAACAGTGCCTGTCGGGCAAGCGCTGCGCCAACCCGCACCTCTGTTCGTCAAGCTCGAAGAAGAGATCATCGAACAAGAACAAGCCTTACTCGGTCAAGACCGTGATGAGCCGGATATCATCCTCGACGAAGCCTAACGCAGGGGAACAGGCGGGTGTTTGTGCCCGCCTGTTTTGCCCATTAAAGCGACAAAGACCGCCGAAGCAGTCTTTGTCTAGCACATGTTCAAGTGGAGGCTATATTTACTGTAAGTGTGTGGGGGTAGGGGCACTCACAAAAATACAAACCATTCCGTTACTATCTATATTATGACAAACAGCATTAAAAAGCGATTACACTGAAGTATTAGATTCGTTATAATCCTGTTTGTAGTCAGTAACGAACAAATAATCTTAAGGGTAAACACTGTGTCTTTACGGCATTTTAGCAGGCAACAGGCGCATGATCGCCCCACCACCACTGCCGACTGTACCGAAGTACAGGCCACCCTCGGGACCAATCACCAGATCAAGCTTACAGGTGGTATCGCCGAGATCAATCTCGTGTATTGCTTCAACCTGTGTGCGCGTCTCGTCTAGCTCAACACGGCGCATAGTGCCGAAGCTCCAATCACAGAAGAACAGATCGCCCTGCCAATCTGGGAATGCCGCGCCTTCATAGACCACAATGCCTGTCGGCGCGATGACTGGCGCACTGTAAGAGAGCATGGGTGCCACGTAATCTGGTACATCGACTGTGCCATCCGTGCCGACACAGCTATAATCTGCATCCCATCCGTGATTATCGCCGGCGCGGGTCGCGTTGATCTCATCGTCACAGCTGGGGCCGACCTCCGCCACGAAGATCACATCACTGCGCGTGTCAAAGGTATAATCAAAAGGATTGCGGAAGCCATACGCATAAATGCTGTTGTCCTCACCAAACGGATTATCAGGGGGAATCATCAGCCCGTTATTCTCATCCAGCATAAAACGGTTAACCGCCCCCTGCGGGGTGTTGAGATTTTGCGCGTTTGTCGCATCACCAAAATCGCCCAGGCTCAGATACAGATAACCATCTTCGTCAAAATGTACATTACCGCCATTGTGCAATAACTCACCGGTTTCAATGGGATAGCGCAATAGTTCTTCCGGTGTTTCGGCGCGGTTATCGTCATCAATGGCGAAGCGCACCAGACGGTTTGCCGGAAAATCCCGCGCTGTGCCGATAGCCGTATGCACCACATATAGCATCTGATTGTCCTCGAAATTCGGCGAGAGCGCCAAGCCCAACATCCCGCGTTCTTGTAATGCATCGGTCTCTAAGTTGATGACAGGCTCTACTTGTGTCGTGCCATCTGCTAAAATGACGCGGACGTTGCCGGTAATTTTTTCGTTGTAGAACAGGCGACCATCTGGGGCGAACGCCATCCCCACTGGAAAATTAGCGGGGGCGTATTGCTCGATGGTATACACTGTACCCGTTGCTGAATCGCTGATGATGGTATCCTGTGCGCTCAGTATTACATTGAAAACGCCCATGAGTGTCATCATGAAGAAGAAGCGTCTGAACATCTTAAACCTATCTTGCTGTTACCATTAAAACAGCCCAAGCATAGCATATAATCGCCTGTGCTGGCATAGTCAGCATCAGCGCCAACGATGAACCATAACACGGAGATCACCATGCTGAGAGAACCCGCATCATCGCCCAAGTTTTTGCCTCAACCACTGCCCACACCGGCACTTGAGATGCCGACAGCGTCGCCAGAGGTCACGATCATTGATAACTTGCGTGATGTGGTTGAGCCTTACTTATCCATCGCCAAAGAATATCAGAGCATAGTGGAAGACCTTACCAGCGAAGATCAAGCGATTGTCTTGCGTGGGGATGGTGATCTGGTGGTGACTTTTGCCGGTTACCTCAAACAAGAGGGTGAGCAGGTCTATGATGCGCTTGATCAAGCGTTGCAAGCGTATGATTGCTATGCGCTCCTACGTGAATATTCATCACAGGTGGATGCTCCGCATCACATTCACATCATTGATGGACGCCTACCAGAACCACAACCCTCGCGCATTGGCTTGAACATTCTGCTTTTTGTGTTGACAGTATTCAGTGTGTTCTTCACCGGTGCACAGCAGGCACTTCTAGCTGCTGGTCAGACCTTCGATGGCACGTTCAATCAGATGCTGATGGGTACGTTCGGTGAATTATGGCGCGGGTATCCTTATGCGCTCTCGGTGATGGCGATCTTGATCGCCCATGAGATGGGACATTACCTGATGATGCGTCGCCATGGCTTAGATAGTAGTTTGCCGTATTTCATCCCCGCGTGGTTGATTAGCCCTTTCGGCACATTCGGTGCGGCGATTGTCCTGCGCGATGTTCTCAAGAATCGGCGTGTTCTACTGGATGTTGGAGCGGCGGGGCCGATTGCCGGGTTCATCGTCGCGGTTCCTCTGGTGATTTATGGTTTGAGTACCTCGCCGATTGTGCCTTTATCCGCTGGCACCATCGAGGGCAATTCGTTGATTTATTTGTTCGCTAAGATCATCGCGCTGGGGCAAATTTACCCGACGGCTGAAGCCGATGTTCTCATCAATCAAGTCGCCTTCGCAGGTTGGACGGGTTTATTCGTCACCACACTGAACATGATCCCACTCGGTCAGTTAGATGGCGGACATGTGATGTATGCGCTCTTTGGCAATCGCGCACGCTGGGCGTTCTATCCGGTGATGATGGCTCTGGTAACTGTATCGATTGTCACAGGGCAATCAGCGTGGGTGTTCTTCTTACTGGTGCTGGTGTTTATCGGGCGTTTCTACGCCGTTCCGCTCGATACCATCACACCGCTTGATCAGCCCCGTCGTGTGGTGGCATTTAGCGCTCTGGTGATCTTCATCCTGACCTTCACACCAGCGCCATTTTATACGCTCGATCCGGACACGCTGAATGCACAGACATCTTTGCAGTTATCATCGATGATGCTGGTAATCGGCTTGTGTGTGGTGCCTCGCTGGTTGCGCTGGCGATTGTGAAGGATGAGGGGGCATGCTTGCCCCCATTGTACGCTTAACTCGCTTCGCCTTCGGGGGTATTTTCGTTGCTGGATTCGTCGTCTTCGTCTTCCCAACTGATGATCCAGATACATAGACCTGCAGTTAACACAGTGGCGATGATCAATGCCACCCAGTTGAAAGCCGTTAAGCCGACGTTTCGCCCGAAGTATAGCAACATCGCTACCATACCCGTCGATAATACAATCCATGCCGAGACGCGGGGATGGGTCTGCGCCCATTTAATCACAGGATTATTTTCCATAGCCATTCATCTCCGTTTGCTTTTGCTTATGTGCTACAGTATAGCATAGGCTATTGGCACGCCTAGCATCAGTTATGCAGCGATCAGGCGAAACGCTCAACAGTATCCTTGATGCGCGACAGGGCATCTTCCAATACATGTTGCGGACAGGCAAAGTTCATGCGCACATAGTCGTTGAGGTTATCGCCAAAGAATGACCCCGGCGAGAAGATCACGCCGGCTTCTTGTGCTAAGAACTCGGTCACCGAGCCGTATTGTTCCGGCAAGGTGATCGCGCTAAAATCCATCCAATTCATGTATGTGGCATCTGGCACAGTCGTCTTGACCATCGGCAGATGCTCGCACACGAAGTTCACCACCAGATCACGGTTTTCGGTCAGTTTCTGGTTGGTCTGTCGTAACCACTCGCCACACTCCTGATAGCCGGCTAACAGCGCCTCATAGGCGAGTGTATCCACATGATAGCCGGATCCCCATGAGACCTCTGCAACTTTCTGACGGTGAGCATCATCGGGGATGATTGCGACTGAACAGGCGATGCCCGCCATGTTGAAGGTCTTGGTGCCCGCCATCATGAAGATACTATTTTTTTCTACTTCCGGCGAAAGTGTGCTGATAGGCGTGTGTGGCGTGCCACCCAACATCAGATCGCAGTGAATATCATCCGAGACGATCAGCACATCGTGCTTGAGGCAAATCTCCGCGAGGCGCTCTAATTCATCACGGCGAAAGGACTTGCCGAGCGGATTATGCGGATTGCACAGGTAATACATCTCCGTCTGTGAGGTGATCGCCTGCTCAAAGCTGTCGAAGTCCACTTCGTAATGGAAGGTGTGCGCGTCGTCTTCCACCCGTACCAGTGGCACTTTCTGTGCGAAGCGCTGGAACTGGGGCGGGCGGGATAAGAAGGGGCCATACACGGGCGTATTCATCAATACACCGGAGCCAGGTTGCGTCAGTGCACGCGTAATCACGCTGAGGAACATCACCATGCCGGGATTGAACAACACCCATTCCGGTTGAATATCCCAATCATACAGGCGCTTCACGCGCTCGACGACAGCCTGTTTCAAAGGCTCGGGCGATGCGGTATAGCCGAAGAAACCATGATCGATACGGCGCTTGAGGGCTTCGCGAATTTCCGGCGGGTTCGGGAATTCCATCTCTGCTACCCATAGCGGAATATCATCGGGTTTGAGCGGGACAATCTGCCCCGCGTCATTCATGCGGAATGACCACTTGATAGATGACGTGTCTTGCCGATCATGCAGGGTGTCAAAATCATAAGTCTTTGTCACGGTTGCCTTATCCTTAGGTGTTTGCTTATGAACTTTTTTCGCATTATGGCGTATATTGAGGATGCGATCAACTATAATGGTTATAATCACCGCGTTTGCGTGCATGATAGAATAATTGTGTGCATGATCAGAGAAGCACAACCAGAGGAGTGCCACATCATGAGCCAGCAATCAGATAAACCCAAACGCAATCTGCCAGAGTATATTGAAATTACCGTACCCGCAGATGACACGTTACCACCCGCCACCAACAGCAATTGCCTGTGGGGATGCGGGGGCATGTTAGCCGTCACCTTGATTGCGTTGGGTTTGCTAGTCGGTAGTATTTTCATTGGTTTTCAGGGCGTGTTGGATAGCTTCACAGGGTTTTTCCGTTTACCACCTGTGTTTTTCGCGGTGGGTGAGATGAACATCCCTGATGATATTTATGTGCCCTCGGTGGAGCGTGTGCGCGCAGTTTCGCAATTGACCACCACTGAGTTCAACTATGCGGAAGTCATAACCGGACAGCGTGAGATGCCGGCATGGTTATCCGCACTCTATGGCGATAATGTGATTATGGTAGCAGTGGGCACAATTACAGCTGGTATAGACATCAGCCAGATTACCGAAGAGGATATTCAATACGATCCTGTCGCCAGCACTTTGACCGTCACACTGCCCGCGCCGAGCTTACAAACCTGCTTCATCGACGAGACACAATCGTATGTGGTGCAACGCAATGTTGGTTTCTTTGGGCAACCGATGGTAGAGATGGAAGATACGGTGCGAGATCGTGCGCTAGCATATTATCGCGATACCGCGCTGGAGGAAGGCATTCTAACACAGGCTATCACCGATTTAGAGACAGGGCTTGGTGATTTGCTATCGGTGCTGGTCAGTGATGAGAACATCCCCATTATCATCAACTTTGAACCACAACCCGCTGACCCGCTGTACCCGCCAACCTGTGATTTCGAAGAATAAACAAGGGTCGAATCGCTTGGTGATCTTCATGCCAGTGGATCAACATGGCGTAACCGCATCAGCAGGTCATCCAATGAAACATCTGCTAAGGACGTGACCTGTTGATGGGCATTATTTAGATCACGCTCACCGACACCGACGACATAACACCCCGCCCGCCGTGCAGAAGTTACGCCTGCGGGCGCATCTTCCAGCACTAGACAATGCCATGGTGCTAACCGAAGCGCCCCCGCTACCCACAGGAAAATATCCGGCGCGGGCTTCAGGTGCTTGACGGTGTACCCATCACCAATTACCTCAAATTCATCAAGTAGCTTGAGTTTCTCCAATACCGGACGCGCATTACGGCTCGATGAACCGACGGCTAATGATAGGTTAGCCTCTTTTGCTTGTTGGATCAGTGCCAGCGTGCCGGGCATGATCACATCATCGTTGATCTGCTCCCGTAGTTCAACGTAGTAGGCTTGTTTGCGACGCATCCATTCCGCCAGCGTTGCCTCGTCAATGTCAACATGCTCTGCGAAGGTCTGTGCGTTCTGTTCATGACCCACACCACTCATCCGCAAATATTTCTCCCGCGAGAAGTCAATACCTTCTTCTTCAGCTAGCCGTTGCCATGTGCGATAGTGTAATTCGTCTGTATCAGCAATCACCCCATCCATATCGAAGATGATGCCACGAATATCGGGATCTCTCATCCTAGCCTCTCTGATGTTCAACTATCAGCACTATAGGCGAAAATGAACGCCCTGTAAATTCTTGGCTTTCCTCATGTCGGCAGTTGATCGCGCTTGAGATTCAACCAGTCTAATTCCTCCGCTGTTAGCGAGATGGTCAGTGCATGTTGGTTCTCGGCAAATTGTGCGCCTGTCATGCTACCAATCAACGCAAAGATGCGAAGTGGTTGATTCAGCACATAGGCTAATGCCAGTTGTGGCAGGCTGATCTGATGCTGTTCAGCGAGTTGTTGTGCTCGTTCAAGGCGCAAGAAATTTTCCTCATCCGCATAGGCGTTGATTGACACCTCATCAAAATAATCATCGAAGGTGTCCAGATTATGGCGTGTGAACTTGCCCGTCATGAAGCCCCCCGCAAGGCTTGACCACGTTAATAGAGGCATATCTTGCTCACGATACCATGCTTGCGCCTCTACATCATGCCCGACGCTGACGCATCCCGCCCACGCCGGACGGATCATGCGGGCGAGGCTAAACTGCGGACTGCTGACTGCAAACGGTAGTAATCCTTGTTCGCTTGCATAGGTGTTTGCTTGTGCGAGGCGTTGATATGACCAGTTCGAACCCCCAATCGCCTTGATGCGCCCTGCCTGATACTGTTCATAGAGGCATTCCATCAAGGGTTCAACTGCCTGTGTGGGATCATCGCGGTGTAGCACGTACAGATCAATGGTCTCCACGCCGAGCCGCTCGAGCGACTCGTATAAATCCGCAGTGATGTCATCGGGGGTGACGCGCTGTTGCCCGTCATAGGGATGTGCGCCCTTATCGAGGATCACCACCTCATCACGGATATTACGCGCCCGTAGCCATTGACCCAGCACGCGCTCACATGCTCCTTTTGCGTAAGCGTGCGCGGTGTCGAAGGTGTTACATCCCTGCTCAAAGACCGCATCGAACAGCGCAAAGGCTTCATCCGGATTGGCATCGGTGAAGTAGACAGTGCCCTGAATCAGACGCGAGAGCGGGCGTTCAATGCCGATGATGCTATCGTATTGCATAAGGCTTCCTCCATTTAGCGTGATTATTCTGAGTGTAACGCAATATCACCCTCCCGATAGACCCATTTTGCGACTATACTTCCTGCAATTATCAGCGCGGGCAGGTAGCTCGCGCTTTTCACGCATAGATCATAGGAGCAACAATGCGATTAGGCATCATTGGTTTGCCCAATAGTGGCAAGACAACCCTATTCAACGCCCTCACCGGTGGCGAGTTCGAGACCAGCGCAGTCAGCAGTGGCCTGTTCGAAATCAATACGGCAGTGGTCAACGTGCCTGATGAGCGCCTTGACCGCCTCGAAGCCCTATACCAATCAAAGAAAAAGACCTTCACCACCATCACCTATACCGATGTCGGTGGTTTAGATAAGGGCATCGGTGAAGGCGGGCTAGAGGGGCCCCTACGGAGTGAACTGCAACAGGTGGATGGCTTTGTACATGTGGTACGTGCCTTCGAGAGTGATGTTGTGCCTCATCCCTATGAGCAGGTCAATGCCCAGCGCGACCTGGACATGCTCGATAGCGAGTTTCTGTTCCTCGATCTAATGGCTGTCGAGAAGCGTCTGGAGCGCATCGAGAACGAACTGCGCATCAAAGGCAAACGTGCTGATCAGAATATGCTCGAAGAACAACCCTTGATGGAGCGCCTCAAAGCTCATCTGGAAGACGAACGCCCCCTGCGTGACATGACCTTCACGGATCGCGAGCGCAAGATGCTCGGTGGTTTTGGCTTCATGACGCTCAAGCCAGTGCTGATTGTGATTAATCTCGGTGATGAGCGCAAATCCGGCGACGACCAGATCACCTATAATTACCAGAAAGCTAATCATATCGGCTTGCAGGCGGCGCTGGAAGCTGAACTCGCCCAGCTCGATGCCGAGGATGCAGAAATGTTCATGGAAGAATACGGCATCACCGAACTGAGCGCCGACAAAGTCATCCGCCTATCGTATGACTTGCTCGGTGTACAAGATTTCCTGACTGCCGGCGAGAGTGAAGTTCGTGCCTGGACAATCCGCGCCGGTTCAACTGCCTTTGAAGCCGCCGGTGCGATCCATTCAGACATCCAGAAGGGCTTCATCCGCGCCGAAGTCATCCGCTATGATGATCTGATGACGCTCGGCAGTGAAAAAGAGGTCAAGGCTGCCGGCAAAATGCGCCTCGAAAGCAAAGAATACGTGGTGCAAGAGGGTGACATACTGGTATTCCGTCATAGCAGTTAACTTGGGATACAGAGGGGCTTTCGACAAACATGTTAAGCCCCTATTTCCCTCATCTCAACAGCCACTTAATTTGTTACCTATTCATTATGCGGTGCAATCGTGTGATTGTGTTATACTAGCGCTATAATTTGCTGTGTCATGCGTGCGGGGCACGTTGGCATAGATATGAACTCGCTTATTTCCACACAACGGAGTGCCTGATGTCTCCTATTCTGGAAGTCTTAATTGGGTTAATTTTCATCTTCAGCCTGTTGAGCATCCTCGTCACACAAATTAACGCTATTATTTCGCAGGCGTTGCGCTTGCGTGCTCGTTATCTGTTCGATACGATCAAAAGACTGCTTCATGACAAAGAGTTGACCGCTCGTTTTATCACCCATCCCTTGATTCGGGTGGTCGATTTCACTGATGTGAAGGGTATGGAAAGATGGACGGTGGTTCAGGATGCACACAACCTCACCGAAGAACAAGCGCAACAAATCCTGAGTGCAACCTTGAGCGGGGTGGATTGGATCAATCCCAAGACTTTCAGCAATGTACTATTGAGTTTGGTTAGCGTTAAAGAGGATCGTAAGTTATTCTCCGTGCTGGATGATATCGCGGTGCAGATGGACGATGAACCACAACGGCTCGATATTCGTCGGCGCATCAACGCAGTTGTCGATACCGGTCAGGGCATCAATGAACTAGTGAACATGATCAATAATCTGCCTCCGAGCGCCCACAAAAAAGCTCTGGTCGAGCGCTTGCGTGATATTAGCAAGGAGATTGGTGATCGTGGACTCAAGACCGATGTCAACGTCTCGCTGATGGCGGGGGTGCAGTTCATCAAAGACCAATATCTCAAAAATGCGATCAATACCATCCTCAAAACCTCTAAAACGCTCGAAGAAGTTGAAGAGAAGATCGTCAAGTGGTTCGATGATGCCAATTACAAAGCGACAGAACTCTACGCCCGTGATATGAAAGTTTTTTCGTATTTGATCGGCTTAGTGATTGCTTTGCTGATCAACGTCGATACTATGTATATTGCGCTCAAATTATGGGAAGATCCTGTTTTGCGCAGTGCCGTCGCACAGACCGCTAACACAGCTGATATCGAGCGCTTAGAAGCCACATTCGACGAAGCGAACGAAGCCATCTCCTCCGATGAAGATGTCACACTTGACGATATCAGCGATTCTGTCGCCGCCGCCGGACGCACACTCTCACAAATTCAGGCGGCACGCATTCCCATTGGTTGGAATTTCAGTGATTTGTCTGACATCAGCCAAGATTCTTTCGAGGCGTATAAGCTGAGTGATTCGCGCTACATCTGGAACTTGATCCCCGGCAATAACCCTAACTTCGGATGGATGATAAGTTTGAAGATAATCGGTATTCTGGCAACCATGCTGGCTGTCGGTCAGGGTGCGCCGTTCTGGTTCAATCTCTTGCGCCAATTTCGTTAAATCAAGCAGGGTATGATGTAAGTGATCATACCCTGTCACTCATCCTCACTTGAGCAAGGCTTGCCCCAGCGCATCACCTTCTTCTAACAGAGCAACTACTGCTTGATTGGAGCGAGCTTCCGCGTAAATGCGTAAGACAGGCTCCGTCCCACTTGGACGAATCAGCAACCAGCTATTATCTGCGAGATAGAACTTGATGCCATCCATCGTGTTGACACGCACCACAGATTCGCCGATCAGGTGTGTGGGGGTGCTCGCTTCCAATTGGTTGACCACTTCGCGTTTGGCAAGTTGCTTGCTGAGACGTACATCATTGCGTGCATAATGCGAGGGGCCAAACTGTTGTTGTAAATCTGCGATGATCTCATGCAGTGGGGCACCGGCATAGGCCATTACTTCCAGCAAGAGCAAGCCCATTAAGATGCCGTCGCCTTCCGGAATGTGTCCTTTGATGCTGATGCCACCACTCTCCTCGCCACCGATCAGTACATCATGTGTCATCATTAAATCACCAATATGATTGAACCCCACCGGTGTTTCGTGCAGTTTCAATCCGTAAGCCTGCGCCATATTATCAATCATGAACGTTGTGGAAATTGTCTTGACCACATCGCCACTCATGCCTTTATTCTCTACAAGATGTCGCAAAACCAGCGAAAAAATCTGGTGCGGATCGACAAAATTACCCTGTGCATCAATCGCACCAATGCGATCTGCATCGCCATCTGTCGCTAGCCCCACATCGGCCTGTTCGCGCTGAATAGCAGCGTTAAGTTCGGTCAGGTAATGCATGATCGGTTCAGGATGAATGCCGCCAAAACCAGGATTCATTTCGCCACGAATTTCTGTGACGCGGGTACGGGTGCGCGAGAGTACCGCCGGTAAAGATCCCCGTCCGGAACCATACATCGCATCAGTGACCACTTTTAGTTCGCTCTCATTGATCTTGTCAAAGTCAAGTAACTCGCTGAGGTGTTGATAATAGACCCATGCCGGATCAAAGCGTTGAATCAAGCCGACATCCACTGCTGCTTGATACGCCATCATGTTAGGTCCTCGTCCTTCGAGTTCCATCCGGTGCAGTTGACGTTCGACTAGGTTGGATTGTTCGGGGGTGGCACTGCCGCCATAGGGCGCTTTGAGCTTGAACCCATTGTAACGGGGTGGATTATGGCTAGCGGTGATGACCACGCCCGCTGCCGCGCCTTTCGCTTTAACATTGTAAGAGATCGACGGTGTAGGTGCATCCGCACGCGATAGCCAACTGATGATGCCATTCGCCGCCATCACCCGTGCGGTCTCGGTAGCAAAGCGATCAGATAAGAAGCGCGTGTCAAAGCCAATTACCACTGAAGGCGCTTGATCGCCTGTATGTTGCTCGTTGATCGAATCAGCGACAGCCTGCGCCACCAATCGCAAGTTCGCAAAGGTGAACGTATCTGCAATGACTGCCCGCCATCCATCTGTACCAAAGCTGATCATTGATGTGTGATCCTCCATCATGCATCGTGTATGAATATTGCGCTCATTGTACATGATTTCGAGCGCACCCATACCTTGAAGGCGCTAAACCGACACTTTCAGCCTAGCAAGGCGGGGCGTATACTGGAAAGATGACGAACATCACCGAGGAGTTTTTACATGACATACCCCTTAACTATTTACTTCATCCGTCATGGCGACGTACATAATCCTGATAATATCTTATATGGACGTTTGCCGGGTTTTTTCCTCAGTAAAACCGGACGCGAACAGGTCCTTGCGGCTGGTAAAGCCTTGAAAGATCAGCCGATTCAGGCTATTTATGCCAGCCCGATGGAACGCACACAAGAGACTGCTCGCTTGATTGTTGAGCAACGCATCAATGCGCTCGATGTAGTCATCGATCAGCGTTTGATTGAGGTTCACACGCCGCTAGATGGCACCCCGCACCCCGAACTCGAACCGATTAATCATGATCTGTACACGGGCAATCTCCCGCCCTACGAACAACCACGTGATGTACGTACTCGCTTGCTGGATTTCATCGCTGAGATGCGTCGTCGACACGCCAATCAGCGCATCATCGCGGTGACACACGGCGATATTGTCGTCAGCGCCTTCATGCATGCCAAAGAACAAGATGCCAACGACATCGGGCGCACACGCACTCAAGTGAACCGCATCCAGCAATTAGGCTTGCCAGAGATTTATCCCGCGACAGCGTCCATTTCCACGCTGATTTATCATACGGATGATCCGGATGAAGTGCCTGCTTATCAGTATCAGCGCCCGTATTGAGCGCTCACGCCTTGTTATACACGCCGATTGCCTGTCCGCTGATGGCGGTGCTGGCATCGGATGCGAGGAATAGCATCGCATCCGCGATTTGTTGCGGTGTTACCCATCGCGAGAAATCAGCATCCGGCATCGCTTCACGGTTGGCCGGCGTATCGGCGGTACTGGGCATTACGCCATTGACGCGAATATCATGCCCTTTGAGTTCCAGCGCCATGCTCTCGACGATGCGCTGGGCGGCGGCTTTACTGGCGGCATAGGCAGCGGTATTCTTCGCGCCAGATAAGCCCGTCCGCGCTAAGATAGCGATCAAGCTCCCTTTGACGTCGTGTTCCACCATGTGTTTGGCAACCTGTCCGAGTGTCAAGAACAAGATGCGCGTGTTGAGGTAAATCTGTTTCTCGAAGACCTCAATATCCGTCTCATGTACGGGTGAACCTGCTGCAAACCCGCCAACAGTATGCACGAGCACATCAATCTGCCCGAATTGCTTCTCTGCTGCCTGTACCGCCGCTTGTACTTCATCCGTTTGACCGAGGTCACCCCCAACTAATAAGTAATCGCTGAGGTCACCACCCAGTTCTTCGACGCAGGCTTGCATGGCTTCTTGATCGCGATCAACCAATACGAGCTTTGCGCCTGCGCGCGCGAAACTCTGCACGATGCCGCCGGTGGCGATACCACCTCCTGCACCGGTAATCATTACTACTTTATCTGTGAGTCCTGTCATGTTTGTGACTCCTAGTGTTAGATGAACAGTTACACTATCATAACGACTCTTGCTGAATAGCGTATGAAAGAGACACGCCCTAGTCGCATTTGACTTTCGCCCTTACAATAACGCCATTTTGCAGACGAAACCATAAATCGGGAGTCTTTCATGGCAAAACCGAATTTGATTACCCTGACTGATCCGCGCTCGGCAGCAGCAGAAGCCTACCGCACATTACGCACCAACTTGATGTTCAGCAGTGTCGAAAATGCCCTCCATACCCTGTTATTGACCTCTGCCGTGGATGGCGAAGATAAGAGCATCACGCTTGCTAATCTTGCAGTGATCTTCGCACAGGGTGGTAACAAGACCATACTCGTTGACGCTGACTTGCGACGTCCATCTCAGCATGAAATATGGGGCGTAGAGAATCGCGGGCTAACCACGATGATGCTCGATGATAGTGCACTCGCAACCCCGCCACTGGTACAGACTGATGTCGATAATTTGCTGTTGTTACCCGCCGGCGCAGATGCACCGAACCCCGCTGATCTGCTCAGCAGCAAGCGCATGAATGAGGTTATCGGGGTGTTGAAAGCCCGCGCCAACTATGTGCTGTTCGATAGTCCGCCGATTCTGGCGGCAACCGATGCGGCGCTGTTGGGCATCAAGCTCGATGGTGTGTTGTTGGTGGTCAAATCTGGTGAGTCGCGCCGTGATCAAACTTTGCAAGCACGTGAAGCGCTCGAACAGGTCAATATTCGCGTGGTAGGCGCCGTACTGACTCATGCCACCACCGACACGCGCAAGACTTACTGAGGGTTTGCACTAATCCGACCCATATCGTCAGGGCGCACACGCTTGAAAAATTAATCACCTTGCCCCACAATATGGCGCGTTGATACGATTAACTAGCTATGAGGAGAACATCCATTTATGAAGGGACTCATCCTGAGTGGTGGTGAAGGCACGCGCCTACGTCCGTTGACGTATACCCGCGCAAAACAACTCATCCCGCTTGCTAACAAACCTGTTCTAGTTCGGGTCATCGAAACCATCCGCGATGCCGGCGTTGAGGAGATTGGCATTGTTGTCGGTGGTAGCACAGCGGCTGAAATTGAGGAAACACTCGGTGATGGTCAAGATTGGGGCGTGCGCCTCACATTCATTCATCAAGCAAGCCCCGATGGATTGGCACACGCGGTCAAAATTTCGGAGGATTTCTTGCAGGATGATTCTTTTGTGATGTTCCTCGGTGATAACGCTATCGAAGGTGGCATTAGCCAGTTGATCCGCGATTTTGAGATGCACGATTGGAACAGTCAGATTGTACTCAAGCGTGTGGTAAACCCCTCTAGCTATGGTGTGGCGAGCTTGCGCGATGATAACAGCATTGATTACCTCATAGAAAAACCGGCTGATCCCCCCAGTGATCTTGCGCTTGTCGGCATTTATATGTTCGATCACAACGTGTTCAAGGCAGTACACGCGATTGAACCTTCAGCACGGGGCGAATTAGAAATCACCGATGCGATTCAGTGGCTGATTGATAACGACTACAGCGTGTTCCCGCACGTGCATGAGGGCTGGTGGGTAGATACCGGTAAAGCGCCTGATCTGCTCGAAGCCAACAGCTATGTGCTGGCAGAATTACAACCCAATATCGGTGAAGATGTCCAAATTGATGATGCGTCTACCGTCGATGCGCGTGTGACCATCCAAAAAGGCGCGAAGATCATCAACAGTGTGGTGCGTGGCCCCACCGTGATCGGCGAGAATGCTGTGATTGAAAATAGCTACATTGGCCCCTTCACCAGCGTCTATCACAACGTACAGGTGAGCAATTGCGAAATCGAACGCTCCATCTTGCTGGAAAATAGCAAAGTGGTTGATATAGAGGTGATGTTGCGCGATAGCTTAGTTGGGCGTTATGCCACTGTGCGTAGCAACAAACAAATGAAACCACGTGGTGTCGTCATGAACATCGCCGATAATAGCACGCTCTGGATTTAACATACATAAATAAAGGAACAATATGGATATTAAACGCAATGTAGGCTTCATCGTGGTTGATCTCGATGGCACACTACTCAATGACGAACACACTCTCAGCGAACGCAATCAACAGGTGATTAAACGCGCCATCGAACAGGGCATACAGGTCATCATCGCCACCGGCAAAACGCGCACTAGCGCCGAGCCAATTATCAGCACATTAGGCTTAGAGACACCGGGCGTGTTCATACAGGGTTTATTGCTGTGCAACGCCGATGGTACTGTACGTCAGGAACACACCCTCGATAGCGCCACCGCCCGCCATGCGATTCAGTATGCTGAATCACAGGGGTTTGATGTGATTGTCTACAGTGGTAATCGGCTGGTATGTAAGCAAATGAGCGATGCTATCGAAGAGATTGCAAAATTCGGTGAGCCGATGCCAGAGGCGATAGGCTCGCTCATCAATCAGGTGCATCAGGTCAAGATGCACAAGCTAATTATTGTTGGAGGCAATCGGCGCAAGCTCAAAGCCTTGCGCTGGCAACTTGATCAGCAGATCGGGGATAAGGTGCATTTCACCGATGGCGGTGTCCTGACCTCGCTCGAAATTCTGCCAAAAGGTGCGAATAAAGGGCAGGGTGTGAAGGCGCTGTTGCGTCAATTGGGTGCAAATCCTGAAAATGTGATGGGTATCGGCGATGCGGAAAACGATGTCGAGATGTTGCAAGCAGTCGGTTTTGCCGTCGCCGTCGCCAACGCTGCCGAAGCTACCAAAGCCGTTGCTGATGAAATCGTCAGTAGCAACAATGAAGATGGTGTCGCGGAAGCCATCGAACGCTTCGTCTTGCCTGATGAACCCACACCCCCTGACGAAAGCGCCACATCGCCTACACAAGCTGAAACCAGTACGGAGAACGACGACGCATGAAAAATATCCTCGTCACCGGTGCTGCTGGCTTTATCGGCAGTGAGTTTGTGCGTATCCTTGCTACAGAATACCCTGATCTGAATGTCGTCAGCTTTGATAAGCTGACCTATGCGGGCAACACCGATAACTTACTACCGATCAAAGATGCCAGCAATCACACCTTCGTACAGGGTGATATTGCTGATCTAGAAGGGGTGCGCGGTGTCTTTGACACGCATCAGATTGATACGGTAGTCAACTTCGCCGCAGAGAGCCACGTTGATCGCAGTATTCTCGATCCTGAAGCTTTCATCCGTACTGATGTGTTTGGTGTCTATCGCTTGTTAGAAGCCAGCCGTCAGCATGGTATCGGGCGCTTCATGCAAGTGTCAACCGATGAGGTCTATGGTGATGTGGAAGAAGGCTTCAGCGTCGAGGGTGATGTCTTCCTGCCCAATAGCCCCTATGCATCCAGCAAAGCCAGTGGTGAGTTAATGGTGCGCAGTTATCATGTCACCTATGGCATGGATACCGTGATTTCACGCGGGAGTAACACCTATGGCCCTTACCAGTATCCTGAAAAACTGATCCCGCTTTTTATCACCGAAGCCTTTGAAGATCGTGATTTGCCCGTCTATGGCGATGGCTTACAGGTGCGCGATTGGTTGCATGTCGAAGATCACGCACGCGGGGTGATGCAAGTGCTGTTCAACGGACGCTCCGGCGAAGCCTATAACATCGCCGGCGAAGATATTCGCCATAATATCGACGTGATTAAGCTCTTGCTCCATCTGATGGACAAGCCCGAATCGCTCATCAAATATGTGCGTGACCGCGAAGGGCATGATCGCCGGTATGCCATGAGTGCCGAAAAAGCCCGTCAAGAACTCGATTGGGAACGCAAACACACCTTTGAAGAGGGGCTTGCACAGACGATCCAATGGTATCGAAATAATGAATGGTGGTGGCGCAAGATCAAAACCGGCGAGTATCTTGAATATTATAAAAAACAGTACGCTGAACGTCTGGCACAGGCGGACGAATAGGGATGACACTCTTAACACGCCTCTTTCCATCGCCGGCAGATAATACCTATCGCGGACATCAGCTAGCAGTGTGGGTGCTGGTTATCCTGACGATTATCACGCTCGGACGCAGTCTGATACATATGTTTGCGCCCGATGGTGGGGCACAGAGCATCGCTACTATCCCGCTCGATACCTATACTGAAGCAGGCGCGAATACGGTGATCCGTATCTTCGGCTTGTGGGGCTTGTCGCAGTTGTTGATCGGGGTCTTGTATGGAATAGTCCTGATACGGTATCGTGCCCTTATCCCATTGATGTACTTGTTGATGGTTGCTGAATATGCCTCGCGCATCCTGCTGGGTGAACTCAAGCCCATCAGTACTGTAGGCACTGCGCCCGGTGGCGTTGCCGATTACATACTGGTTCCGCTAGCGCTGGTGATGCTGGCTTTATCATTGTGGCATCGTCAGCATTTAACCTGAATCTATACAGTCGAAATCTGGCGATTGTGCTAAAATGGTCACAATTCATCTGTAACTAGCTTGATCGGGAGCATCTGTCTTCATGCAATATGATCCCATTGATTATGATGCAATCCAACGGCGTGTGGTGGCACGTGTTCGCCGACGCTACGGTTTTTATTTTCATACGGCGATCTTCTTTCTCGGGTTGTTCGTGATCGGCGCATGGGGATCCGCGTTTGGCTTTTTTGTGTGGGTCAGCGTGTGGGTCATGCATCTGATGTGGTTGCTCTATCAGAACAATATCGAACGCGCTATCGAACAAGAACTTGACCACGAACGCGAGAAGTTGCTCAAGCGCAAACGCGATTACGCCGATATTCAGGATTACTATGAACAGGGCGCTTTCCGTGAACGATACGATACGCGCCCCGATTGGCTCGGCGATGATGGCGAGCTACATCCGTATGATCGCGATGATGCCTGAATTTAAAAATGCGGAGTCCATCTGAGAGACTCCGCGTTTGTTTTGATGAAGGGATCTGTACTAGTTCAGATCAAAGCGATCGAGGTTCATCACCTTATCCCACGCCTTGACGAAATCTTGCACAAACACATCCTGTGCATCCTCGCAAGCATAAACCTCTGCCAGCGCACGCAACTGTGAGTTCGAACCAAAGACCAGATCAATCCGTGTGCCTGTCCACTTCACTTCACCGGTTTCGCGGTCACGCCCTTCAAACAGATCTTCAGCTTCATCGGTTGCCTGCCATGCGATCCCCATATCGAGCAAGTTCACGAAGAAATCATGCGTCAGTGTTTCTGGTTGCTCGGTGAACACCCCGTGCGTTGATTGGTCAAAGTTAGCTCCAAGCACGCGCATCCCGCCGATGAGAACGGTCATCTCAGGTGCGGTCAGGGTCAGTAATTGTGCGCGGTCAACCAGCAATTCTTCTGCCGATACGCGATATTTGGTTTTCATGTAATTGCGGAAACCATCTGCAATCGGTTCTAGCACGGCGAAAGATTCGACATCAGTTTGTTCTTGTGATGCGTCCATACGTCCAGGTGTAAAAGGCACCTGCACAGCGTGACCGGCGCGTTTGGCGGCTTCTTCTACTGCGGCACACCCACCCAGCACGATCAAATCAGCTAGCGAGACTTTCTTGTTGCCAGTTTGTTTGGCGTTGAAAGCCTGTTGGATGCCTTCCAGCGTTGTCAGCACGGTTGCCAGCTGTTGCGGTTGGTTAACTGCCCAGTCTTTTTGTGGTGCAAGGCGAATCCGCGCCCCATTGGCACCACCGCGCTTATCCGAGCCACGGAAAGTGACAGCCGATGCCCACGCTGTCGAGACCAATTGGGAGATCGTCAGCCCTGATGCGAGAATCTCGCTCTTGAGCGTGGCAATATCGGTCTTGTCAATCAGGTCGTGATCCACTGCCGGGATCGGGTCTTGCCATAACAATTCTTCATCAGGAACCAGCGGCCCCAGATAACGCGCTACCGGTCCCATATCACGGTGCGTCAGTTTGTACCAGGCACGGGCGAAGGCATCGGCGAATTCATCCGGATTTTGATGGAAGCGCTTTGAAATTTCCATGTAGATGGGGTCTTCGCGCAGGGCAATATCTGTTGTTGCCATCATGGGCGCGTGACGTTTGGTGGGATCATGAGCGTCCGGCACAGCATCGGCTGCTGCACCATCTTTGGGCGCCCACTGATGCGCACCTGCCGGACTCTTGACCAGTTCCCATTCATAACCGAAGAGCGTATCGAAATAACTGTTATCCCATGTGATCGGGGTAGGTGTCCATGCGCCTTCTAAACCACTGGTGATGGTATCGACACCTTTGCCACTATTGAAACGACTTGTCCAGCCGAAACCTTGCTCAGCGATGCCGGCTGCTTCTGGCTCAGCTCCCACCAGGGTGGCATCGCCCGCGCCATGCGTTTTGCCGAAGGTATGCCCGCCGGCGATTAGCGCGACAGTCTCTTCATCGTTCATGGCCATACGGGCGAATGTCTCGCGAATGTCTTTTGCTGATGCGAGTGGATCAGGGTTACCGTTGGGGCCTTCTGGATTGACATAGATCAAGCCCATCTGCACGGCTGCCAGCGGGTTCTCCAGTTCACGTTCACCCGAATAACGTTTGTCATCGAGCCATTTGTTCTCGGGGCCCCAGTAAATATCTTCTTCCGGTTCCCAGATGTCCTCACGCCCACCCGCAAAGCCGAAAGTCTGAAGTCCCATTGATTCCAGCGCACAATTGCCGGCAAGTACCATTAGGTCAGCCCATGAAATCTTGCGCCCATATTTCTGTTTGATTGGCCACAACAAACGACGCGCCTTGTCCAGATTGGCGTTATCTGGCCAGCTATTGAGTGGGGCGAAGCGTTGCGTGCCAGAGGATGCTCCACCGCGCCCATCCCCTATGCGATAGGTGCCCGCACTGTGCCATGCCATACGGATGAAAAACGGCCCATAATGCCCGTAGTCAGCCGGCCACCACGCTTGAGAATCGGTCATCAATGCGTAGAGGTCTTGACGAACAGCCTCCAGATCAAGACTCTGGAACGCATCAGCATAGTCGAAACTGTCACCCAGCGGATTCGATGCAGGCGTGTTCTGATGCAAAATTTTTAAGTTCAACTGGTTCGGCCACCATTTGTTGTTCAATGATGAACCAAACGAAGTGTTTGATCCACCACCGGTCACCGGACACTTATTTTCGTCACTCATATTTTTACCTTTTCGTTACCCTGTTGATCTGTTTGGACAAGTCAGTTATTTAGAGGGCAAATGATGCTTAACCGCGTATTGAGAGGGGTTATGACAATGTGCCATTCAGCTTGATTTGCCACAAGCAAACTTGCCTTAATGATGCTAGACGCAGAGTATAATTTAAAATGACAGGACATTCAATCTGAACTCATCAGTGTTTAACGATTCATCTGTACTTTGGATGAAATCAAGTTTTGCAATGACATATCACCCCACGCACTAACCCACCATGCCCGATATGTCCGTGTCGCATTAACGTAAACCGTTAGCGTAAGCGAGCAACATTCGCGCCCCATCAGTGTGCAAGTGAAACCCATTAAAACACAAACAGGTGATGATAGCACCACCTGTTCGATTCAGGTCTTAGAAAGTGCCCTCGATAGGACTCGAACCTACGACACTTCGTTTAGGAAACGAATGCTCTATCCCCTGAGCTACGAGGGCTATTCCTGCAAATATAGCACAGCCTGACCAGCAGACTCAAGCCTACAAATGATACAGCCTCAATCCGATAGTACCGCCGAATTGACCACATTCTGATAGGTTTGGTTACGGAGCGCATCAGCAACCAATTCGGCTGCTTCAACTGCCACTGTGATCTGCGCATCTGTAGTGTTAGCGGCCAGATGGGGGGTGTCAATCACCGTATCGAATCCCAACAAAGGATGATCAGCGGGAGGTGGTTCGGTCACGTAGACATCCACTGCTGCGCCGGCAACCTTGCCCGATTGTAACGCTTGCGCCAGATCAAAATCGTTGATGAGCGCACCCCGCGCCGCGTTGATGATCCGCACGCCATCTTTCATCTTAGCGAGGCTCGCCTGATTAATCATGCCCTCGGTATCCGGTGTGGCGGGTGCGTGTAGGGTGATGAAATCGGCACGCGCATAGAGCGTATCGAGATCAACCCACTCAATACCCGTTGATGTGAACACACTATCATCTAGGAACGGATCATAGGCGATTACATCCATCTCAAATGCCAGCGCACGGCTCGCCACAGCCTGACCAATCCGCCCGAAACCCAACACACCTAGCGTTTTACCTTTGAGTTCGACACCAACATATTGTTTGCGGTCCCAGCGCCCTGCTTTAAGCGAGCTATTGCCCTGTGGGATATGGCGTGCCAGCGCCAGCATCAAGCCGAAGGTGTGTTCGGCGGTGGAGATGGTGTTGCCGCCTGGCGTGTTCATCACCACCACACCATGCGCCGTTGCGGCGTCTAAATCAATATTATCCACACCGACACCGGCACGGGCGATCGCTTTCAGGTTGCTTGCGGCGGCAAAGACCTCCGGCGTGATTTGTACACCACTACGGATGATGAGCGCATCGGCGTTTGGCACTTGTGCGATGAGTTCATCCTGCGAGAGCTTGCCCGGCGCGATGATCGTCAGATCATCGTATTTGCTCAGCAGGTCAATGGCTTTTTGATCGACATTATCGGGAATCAGTACAGTTGGCATCGAAAACGTTCTCTCCTCATTTGCTATGGTGGCTTGATTAGACCCAATCAGATAGATACGGATTAATTCACGCTCATGAATTCATCGAGTAACGCGAACACCTCGTCGAGTGTTGCAGGTTGGAAATCGCCCATATGACCGATGCGGAAGGTCAGCCCTTTGATCTTGCCGTAGCCCTTATCCATAGTGAAACCACGCTCCGCCATGAAAGTTGCCATCGCCATGACATCAATTTCACGCCCTGCGGTGTTATCGATAGTGGTCACGGTCGGGCTACGATACCCCTCTTCGGCAAACAGACCAAAGCCACGCGATAGGGCCCAATCATGCGCTTTTGCACGCATTTGCAAATGACGTTCCCAACGGGCATCTAAACCTTCTTCTAAGATGTCAGTCAATTGCTTATCTGCCGCATACAATAGCGAAATGGGTGGTGTGGAGGGTGTGTTGTTCTTCTTGAGGGAACTCTCCATCGAGAGCAAATCAAAATAATAACCACGATGCTCGATTTGCTTGGCACGTTCTAGCACGCGGTCGCTGGTTGCGGCGAATGCCAGGCCTGGGGGGAGGGAGAAGGCTTTCTGACTGCTGGTCATGGCAAAGTCAATGCCCCATTCATCGGTGCGTAATTCTGCCCCTAACACCCCACTGACCGTATCGACAAGCAAGAGTGTATCATCGTATTCACGCACGATTTCGCCAATAGCTTGCAGGGGATTGGTCACACCGGTGCTGGTTTCGTTATGCACCATGCAGACCGCATCATAATGTTGTTTTTTGAGCGCGTCGGCAACCATCTCCGGTTTGAAGGCTTGCCCCCAATCAACCTCAATCACGTCAATTTGTTTGCCGTTGGCTT
Source organism: Anaerolineae bacterium (assembly GCA_051117475.1). Lineage (GTDB taxonomy): Bacteria > Chloroflexota > Anaerolineae > Aggregatilineales > Phototrophicaceae > JAUZRW01. Next base: position 38,595 of record JBNPEE010000064.1, read on the forward strand.
GGCTGATTTCCGCCCAGCGTTCACTGAAGGCACCGCCGATCAAGTGCAGGGCTTTTTGATCGTCACGGATACAATTACGTGATGCGCCTTCCCAGAAGCCCGTGCCTGATGATCCCACAACATAAACGCGGTTCTGTGTTAAAAAGACCTCTTTGAGCTTACTCTGGACACTGGCGAATAAGGTCTCGAAGGCTTTGCCACGATGACCGATCATATAATGTGTTTGTGCCTCCAACACCTCTGGACGCACGTCCACCGGCCCGGTGATGACAAGACGAGGATGATTCTGATTGCTCATAGATAAGGTTACTCCTTCACTGTCACGATCATGATAAGAGCTTGCGAATAATGTGCGCATTTTAACGGAGTTAGTTACAGAATGACAGTGAGATGATTCGTCGTTTTGCACAAAATACACTCAGCAAAACAAACAGTCTGCTTGTCATAGGGCAGTCGGTGGCATAGAATTATGAAAATCGTATCAGATTGTAGCGTTGTCGCCCCAAAATATGATATGGTATATACAAACCCATCCACTTCATTTTGGATCGGTCATCAAACTATTCCATTCGGTGTTTAGGTATTGAGGTATTGATTATGTTCTTTCATGTAAAGCGCAAAAACTACTCTGGGCGTTGGATTATCAAACTGGTACAGGCGGTGCTGATTTTCGGCATTGTCTTTTACGGGCTTGATTTCATCGGGCAACTGACGACGCCCCAATCCGAACAGGTAATTGTGGTCGAAGATGTGCGTGTGGTACAGAGTGAACGCCAAACCACGACAGAGCCACAACTCGATCAAGTCGATTATTTCTATCGTGCCCTCGATCATCAAGTAGCCGGCAATTATTATGATGCGATTCACGACTATACTCGCTCGCTAGAGCTTGATCCCAATATCGCGCCGTCTTACTTAAATCGTGGCGTTGCTTACGAGCAACTTGGCAACAATCAATACCGTGCAATGCAAGATTTTAACCAATGGATGATCCGTGAGGATATGGTGGTGATCCGCCGCTCTCACTTGAGCAATAGTGCGACCTTCACCGAGACCATGAGCTTGAACTATCGCTATGATATCCCGATCACCCTCAACCGTGGCGATGTGGTCAGTTTCAGTGTGATCTCCGTCAATGAAGACGAAGTTGATCCAATCGTGGTACTTGTTGATTCAGATGGTCAACCTGTCACGGCTAACGACGATATGCGTCGTCAAGATGGCTCACTGCTCTCGATGAATTCGTATATCAATCAGTATGAAGCTGTGCGTAGTGGACAATATACCTTCATGGTTAGTCATGCAGGTGGTGGTTCCTTCGGGGATGTACAAATCCGGCTACGTATTGACAACTGATCACTCGCATGTAGAGTGTAAGTGAATCTCCAATAATCAAATATAACTACACAGAGCTACCTGATACATCGGTAGCTCTTTTCTGTGGCATACATCAATATTAAGATAGCCTCACACTAGAAAAAAACGGTATCTCATGGCAAATTAAAGGCGTTCATACAATCTGGAACAACCAATTTGGTGCAGGGGAAGTGTTTGTTTAGGGGAAATCAATGAGCCAACTGCGGATACAAGATGCACGAGCAGTTGCCTATCGCGCGTTGTGTATCGGCGCGATATTAAAACGTCTAGAACTCGAAAAGGCGATGAAAGCAGTTGATGAGTGGGCTGTATTTGACGAGGTGCGCCAACATTTCATCAATAAACAAAATCATCACCACCACCAATTAGAACACTGGCTATTGAACGAAGGTTTGAGCGCGCACCTGTGCGAGACAGAACGCTTCGTCCTATCCAGACCACTCGGTAGCTGGTCAGAGCGCACTACACTGGCGGTTCGTTGGCGCACCGAGGCACTAGGTATGATGTTGTGGGCGCTCAATCGTCTGGATGACATCCCCGCCTATGACACACCTTTCGATCTCGATACCATGCTGGTAGTTTTGGATATTTACCACCCGACTATTGATTTCATCTGGTTAGCGACGCTCCGTCCAGATTTTGAATTAGCACGTCGGCGCGATCAAGCAGAGGTCTGGCACTGGCGTAGTCGGGCACGTGAACTCAAGCAGATGGGCGTGCGTCCACCAGAGGGGGTGAGCTTCGATGAGATCATCCAGTTAACTGCTGAACAAGCCTATCGTAATGGGCACATCGAGCGCCCGATCAATGGTGATTTCCCCGCGATGAACACTGCTTATGCTGATCTGGACACTGACGAATACGCTATTCTCAGCGCGTTGACTTATGAACGTAACAGCGCCATCAGCTGGATTTGCGAGATCAGCAATGAGTGGGAGAATATCCGTATTGATTGAGAGGCAAACCGCCTATGAAAATTAGATTCCGTTATGGCTGGTATGATGACACTCGCACGATTTTATCCTATACGGCTCAAGGTGATTGGAATTGGCGTGATTGGCACGCAGGGTGGAGACCCGCAACTTTTAACCTGATTCAGCATGAGGGTAACGTACATGTTCTGCTGGATTTTCGGGAGCAAACCCGCGAGCAAATGCCAGCAGGGATCAACGCGCATTTCATGAGCTTTGGCACAACGCTCTCTCCTAAATTGAGTGGAAAAGCGGTTGTATTGGGCTTGCCGGATGAGGCGCTCGCGCAATTGATGCGCGATAAAGATGGCACACTAGAGACAAAGAGTGGGCGCATGTACTTCGCTGAAAGCGAAGCGGATGCACAAGCCTTATTTGCATCGTTTACAGAGGATGAAACATGATCGTACAGGGTGATAAAGATGTGCAGGGCTTGAAGCGCATTGGTGAGATTTGTGGCGAAACACTCAAGCATATGCTGGCACACGTTGAACCGGGCATCACTACGGCTGAACTCGATACGGTTGGTGCGAATTTCCTCAAGAAACATGGCGCAGTCTCTGCACCAATCACCGCGTATCAATACCCCGGCTGGACGTGTATCAGCTTGAACGATCAAGCCGCACATGGTATCCCCGGCGCACGGGTGGTCAAAGCAGGCGATATGATTAACATTGATGTATCAGCAGTGCTGGAAGGTTATTGGGGGGATACTGGCGCGAGTATGCTCGTCGGTGATGGCAAAGCACAACATCGCAAATTGCTCAAAGATACCCGCGAAGCTCTGTATGCAGGCATCGCAGCAGTACACGCCGGGCAACCGATTAACGCCATTGGACGCGCCATTGAGCAGATCGCTAAACGCGAGAAATACCGTATCTTGCGTCAGCTATCAGGGCACGGTGTCGGGCGACACATCCACGAAAGTCCCAACATCCCCAACTATTACATCTCGCGTATGAAACAACCTCTGGTTGATGGCATGGTCTTCACCATCGAGCCCTTCTTCAACTTAGGGCGCGGAGTCATCATCGAAGATCAAGACGGTTGGACATTACGCACGCCGGATAAGAGCATCTCAGCACAGTTTGAACATACGATCATTGTGAACGGCGATGACCCAATCCTCATCACACAGGTGGAAGGTGGTCACTGAGCTATCAAAGACGATAGCTCAGTGCGTAATCTCATTTAAATAGCAGGATCGTTCGATGGTGTTGGGGGAGAATCGGTGTTCGGTTTGGGTGGTGTAGGCGGTGTGTGCTGTGTCGGTGTCGGTGACATCTCGCTAGATGGTGCATCGCCTGCTTGTGGCTGTGGTTTGGTCATTGCATCCTGTGCACGTTGCTTCAACTGGCTGAACTGATCGCTAACTTGATCCAGACGCGCTGCCATTTGTGGATCAGGCGTTTTGCCAGCAGTCTCGTGATGATAAGTGGTGATGATTGCCGCGACTGCGAAGGCATCGCCCACTGCGACTTTGACCACCCATGCGAAAAACAGCAAGAAGATCAGTGACCAACCGGCGAGTTGTGTGCTAATCAAGGAGAGCAAGAAGCCAATCGGCGCAGCGAAGACTACAAATGCTACAATCGACGGCAAATAGCTGATGAACATCAGCGCCACTGCCGACATGATGATTGGTTTCCATGACATCGCGTACAAGACCACGCCATCGCGGGCATTTTCCCATACATCCACATCTTCGCTTTGCCAGTAACTACGGGCGAGGATCGCTTCATCGACGTAACTAGTCGCGAAGATAATCACACGATTAATCACTTTCACCAGCGTATCAAGCGTATCGCCCGGCAGCCAGCGTGCAATGCTGTAAACGGTGCGCGTGAACGCCCGCACCACACCCTGTACAATCTCATCAACAACGAACATCGCGTTGACTTCGCCGAACTTTTCCTGCACGCGGTTCTTGCCATATTCTAGTTGACCGCGTCCGGGTGGTAGTTTGAGCTTGTCGTTGGTCAGCAGTTCTGCCATTACCGCAATATGTGCCGCTTTAATCATGTAAAATACATATCGATAGGCGAGATTGTACAGAGGCACAACGCTGACAATCGCCACGAAGAAGATGATGAAGCCCAACCAGTCAATAGCATTGCCGATGAGGAATGCCACCCCACCAACAACTGCCAAGTAAATCAGCGCAACCACCCAGAATAAGAGCATCACGCCCAGTCGAATTAGCATAATCGGCATAGTGCGCACCAGCAGATTGAATGCCACGCCTAACTTGAGTGAAGATAAATCCATAATGAAAAGTCCCCTCTTATTGTTAAGTTACAAATTCTATTTCTTGCTTTAGTATAGGGGCTTTTGGATGACTTTCGTATTAGAAGTTGTAAAAAACCATTAAAATTGCTCGATTGAGTGTCCTGATCTTCATGAATAGAGTTCATCAGCATATACCGAACTGTGGTTTTCAACTTCTTGATCTGACAACCTGACACTTCTATTCAAAATACCAAAAAGGCTGAGCAAAAAGCCAATCAGGTAATCGGTCTTGTGAAAGCCGTCGCTTGAGCCAGCGTCTTGCGGTTTGAAACAAGCTCAAGCGACGG
>JBNPEE010000030.1:0-41028 GCA_051117475.1 Anaerolineae bacterium
GGAACATATAGTAGTAATAATAAGTTGCTATTGAAATTGTTGCCATTAATTGATGATGATTCGGTAGAATTGGTGTACTTGGCACTACACTATGCTTTTAGCTTACCAATACGATATGCAGTTGAAGTGATTCCAAATTTAGCAACAAAAATCAGTGTATATGATCATCAATTTGCTGTATTTCTTATTGAGTATGTTATTGAAGTTATTGAGCCTACATTTGCGAAAGAATATAATCTTGCTGGAGAAAGGAATATTACGGAAATATTAAAACACTTAGGTAATGCTGTGGGTCGTTTCAATAGTGAACTTTATGTAAAGTATCATAATTTAGTGATGAATCTCAATCAACCATTCTTCAGAGTACTAGCTTTGCTTGCAGCTCAAAGTGATAAGTATGAACAAAATACACAGGAAATATGGGAAAATATTATGAATATGTTTTCTGTAGTCGAAAAACAAAATTATAAATCAGTTTCACACATAGCAACTGACTCGTCGATAATAGAATACTTATCCTTAACTACTGAGGAAATTGTAAAGTTGATAGAGTTACACAATGATTTAGATAAGAAATGGGAGTGGGGATAAATGAAATATCCCCTTTTTTCTACTACGGGTTTCAACGCGGGGACATACGAATTGCGCCATCGAGGCGAATCACTTCGCCGTTGAGCATGGAATTTTCGAGGATGCTCTGCACCAGTTGGGCGTATTCGGCAGGATCACCGAGGCGCGATGGGAACGGCACCTGTTGCCCCAGCGAAACGCGGGCGGCTTCGGGCAAACCGGCGAGCAAAGGCGTATCGAATAAGCCGGGTGCGATGGTCATCACGCGGATACCGTCGCGGGCGAGATCGCGGGCAATCGGTAAGGTCATGCCGACGATGCCCCCTTTGCTGGCGCTGTAAGCCGCTTGCCCGATCTGACCATCGTAGGCGGCGACAGATGCCGTATTGACGATCACCCCGCGTTCGCCCTGTGCGTTGGGTTCGTTCTGGAGCATGGCAAACGCCCCTAAGCGAATGGCGTTAAACGTCCCGATCAGGTTGACATTAATCACACGTTGAAAGCGATCAAGCGGGTGCGGGCCCCGTTCGGGGTGATAGGTCTTCATCGCCTCGCCGATGCCGGCACAATTCACCAGCACATTGAGCTTGCCAAAATGCGCTAAGGCTGTATCGACAGCGGTTTGCATCGCGTCTTCGTTGGCGACATCGGTCTTGATGAATAGCGCTTGATCACCGTATTGCCCGGCGAGTGCCTGCCCGCCGGCTTCGTTCAGGTCAGCGATGACCACCTGCGCGCCAGCATCCGCCAGACGGCGCACCGTCGCGCCCCCTAAACCCGATGCGCCACCGGTCACCAGTGCGACTGCGTGTTTGACATCCATCGTTTACTACCTCCGTTATGTTGTGTGGTCAATCTATGCACTATCTTTGTTACGTCCGCGCATCTCTTGAATGCTGAACCCATAGGCGACGCAGTACGATTCGCCGAGCAAGAGCGCCTGCAAAGGCGTTTGTAATAAGCCGGGGTTATCGTGTTGTTTGATATAAGGTTGACCTTCAGCGGTTTTGTGCTCTAAACCGTGATGCGTGAGTATCGTCACCACGCGCTCGGCGAGCGGTGCCGGCATCTGACCGAGCAAGCCTCCGCCGGATTCAAACAAGGTGCTGAGGGCTTGCTCCATGTTGAGGTACTGCGGGAAATGTCGCCACGGGTAGAAGGTGGTGGCGTGCGCCTGTGCGATGTCCATCACCACTGTATCGGGGCTATCGACCGTGCCGCGAAAGAAAACGGCTGTGGGAGATGTGGTGTATTCATAGAGCAAGGGATGCTCATCCACCACGCGCACATCGTTGACCGTCATACCAAAATTGACCAGACGATGCTCCAGCACTCCCAGCGCCCGAATGATATAACTGCGGATCGGGCGTAAACCTTCCACGCTCTCATCGTATTCGGCAATCTGTGTGATGAGTTGTAATTCGTTGGGTGATGCGCCGACTTGCGCCACCAGCAAGGCTAATTGCCGGTTCTCCCCGTCTAAATCTGCGAAGAATTGTTCGGTGTGCGGCATGACATTACCCTATCCTCATTTGTTGATGAAACCTAAGAGCCACTCAGGATGCGGGTATCGCACCGTGTCCATATCGGCAATCACCGCCTGTAAATCATAACCCACAGTACGAAAATCTACGGTCACGCTATCACCCTCGAAGGTGAGCAATGCCCACTCTGCGAAGCGCGGGTTGGTGAAGGACAAACCGACACTGCCGGGGTTAATCACGCGCCAATCCCCTAGCGCCCGATCCATCACCAGATGCGTATGACCGGCAAGAGCGAGTCGTCCGGCACGGTCTAAGAGCGCATCCTGTGCTTCTTCCTGCGGACTATCGGGGCGCAAAGCCAAACCATCATCATCACCGGGGATGCCATGAAAACCGATCACATCGCCGTACCCATCAACCTGTTTGTATAACTCACGCCCGATAGTTTTGCTGAGGAACTCGTAATCATCCCACGATAACCGCGCCATCGCCCAATTGAGCAAGGCATCGCGCTGTGAGATTTTCACTTGATAACTAGTGAACTGGCTTTCATCCTGTGCGGGGCGCTGTGAAGGGCGTTTGCCTGTCACCAGATAGCGATCGGTATTGCCACCGATCAGCTTAAAACGCTCATCGCCGTGTTCATCCTGAAGTGCTCGCAAACGCGCCACACACTCCGTTGGACGTGTGCCCCACGCCACCACATCGCCGAGGCACCAGATCTGATCGACAGCGCCCACAGAGTCGAGATCATTCAGCACCGCATCGAGCGCGGTGAGGTTACCGTGTATATCAGAAAAGACTGCTAATCGCATTGTCATAACATCCTATTATGTCACTGTCTGAGGAGATCACATGGTAACACATCCCCTGCATTTTTGCCCTGATCAGTACCCGTCTCAATCGCTCATTATGACTGACCATCATCAATGCCTAAATGAGATTAACTCTCAATTAAGATTGTAATTTGGGCTTGTCAGATCAGTTTCGCTCATTATAATGAGACATTGTATCATTTAGCGAAGTCTTAGACGTAAAATTAAAGAAGGGATTTCACTGTGCATCGGATTATATCACTGATGATGTTATGCGCGTTGTTGCTCGTGCCGATAGCGAACGCGCAAGAAGATGATCGGCTTCAAATTGTGGCATCACACAGCATCTTGGGCGATGTTGTACAACAGGTGAGTGGCGATCTGGCAGATGTGCGCGTGACCATGCCCGCCGGTGCAGATCCACACACGTTCCAACCCGTGCCAAGTGATCTGACCACTATCGCGGATGCTGATGTGGTGTTTATCAACGGCGCATTCTTTGAAGAAGGTCTGCTGGAAGCCATCGAGAATGCTAGCACCGATATGAACATTGTAGCAGTCTCATCCTGTGTGGAGATCATCAGTTTCAGCGATCACGATCATGATGAAGACGCACACGATGATGATCATGACGACCACGAACATGACGAAGACGCACACGACGATGATCATGACGACAGCATGAGCGCCTTATGTGAGCAACACATCAATGAGATGCACGCGCTACATGATGACGATCACGCGCATGAAGACGAGGGTGATCACGCGCATGAAGACGACGACGATCATGATCACAGCGAATATGAAGTATTAGGGCGTTTGTATGCGCTTGATTGTGGCGATGGTCATAACGATGATGAAGCAGATGAAGGCGATGAGGAACATGCTCACGGCATGTGTGATCCACATGTGTGGATGGAACCGCATAACGTGATGTACTGGACAATGCTGATCCGCGACACACTGAGTGAACTGGATCCTGCTAATGCAGCACAATATGCGGATAACGCATCGCGTTATCTGGCTGAACTGGACACATTCAGTCATGATGTCATGCGCCCGATGCTCGAGAGTGTGCCAGTTGACAGCCGCGTGTTGATCACCAGTCACGATTCGCTCGGTTATCTGGCGGCAAACTATGATTTTGAGATCATCACCACGATCATCGGCGGGGGCAGTACCGTTGCGGAACCAAGCGCCGCTGCTATCGCCGGCGTGATCGACTTGATCCGCGAAGAAGGCGTGAGCGCGATCTTCGGCGAAACCACCGTACGCGATACGCTTGCCTCGCAAATTGCAGATGAAACGGGCGCGGAATTGTTCGTACTATATAGCGGGTCACTCAGCGACGAAGCGGGGCCTGCCAGCACCTATCTTGATTACATGCGCTATAATGTCAGTACGATTGTTGAGGCGCTCGGCGGTATGGAGTAATAATTGACGACGCGAATACGTCTGATAAGCAGTAACTGATCGCACATTAAAGGCATCCTGTCAATAGCAGTCAGGATGCCTTTTCACTCAAATGGTTCAGCGAGCAAAAGATACGCTATGTTCACTATCAATAACAAACACAAAACACAGGCAATGGATTATGAGCAACCGGCGCTCGATGTGCATCGGTTGGCGGCAGGCTATGATGGCGATCCGCACGCAATCTATGACGTGAGCTTTACCGTCAACGCTGCGGAACGCGTGGCGATTGTGGGGCCGAATGGTGCGGGTAAAAGCACACTATTCAAAGCAATAGTGGGTTTGATTCCCTTCACGATGGGGCACATTTCAATTTATGGCGTAGATTGCCGTAGCAGTCATAGTTATGTGGGCTATGTGCCCCAACACGAAGCAGTTGACTGGTCGTTTCCGGTTTCAGTCTATGATGTGGTGATGATGGGGCGTGCGCGTCACATCGGCTGGTTTCGGGGCGCAGGCAAAACCGATCATGAGCGCGTGCATCAACTGCTGGATGAACTTGGCTTGAGTGAACTGGCGCATCGACAAATCGGGCAATTGAGCGGTGGGCAAAAACGGCGCGTGTTCATTGCACGGGCACTGGCACAGGATACCCGTGTCTTGCTGATGGATGAACCCTTCACCGGTGTCGATAAAGTCGCCGAGCAAGAGATCATGGAGACGCTGGACGTGCTAACGGATAATGGCATCACCATCTTACTCTCGACGCATGATATGGGCAAAGCCTCGCAAGAATTCGATAAAGTGATCTTACTCAAGAAACGGCTGCTGGCGTATGGCGCACCACAAACCGTATTCACGCCGGACAATCTCAGTCAGGCATATGGCGGGAGCTTGCGTGTGTTCAATGATGGCCAAGAGACGGTGATGATTATGGATGAACATGGGTGCGGGGACTAAAGACGATGGATATTCTGAATTTTTTGCTCGAACCACTCAGTTATACATTCATTCAGCGCGGGTTACTGGCATTGATCCTTGTCGGAGGCATCAGCGCGGTGATTGGCTCGTTTGTGGTAGTGCGCGGTATGGCGTTCTTCGGCGATGCGCTAGCACACACCATCTTGCCGGGCGTGGCACTCTCCTACACAGCAAGCGGGGGCAATGTCGGCAGTAATTTGTTCATTGGCGGATTAGGTGCGGGCATTTTCTCAGCGCTGGTGATTGCCTATCTGACGCGCAAAGATCGCTTAAAAGAAGATACCGCGATTGCGATTGTATTCGTGACGATGTTCGCGCTGGGGATTGCGATCATCAGCACACAGGGTAGTTATAGCATCGATCTCACACATATCTTGTTCGGGAGCATTAACGGCATCCGTCAGAATGATCTGATTGTGATGGCGATCATGGGTGCGGTGGTGCTGGTCACTGTAATTTTGTTATACAAAGAGTTCTTGATTATCAGTTTTGATTTGAGCTTAGCACACACGCTCAAATTGCCGGTAGAAACCCTGCGCATTACCTTACTGGTGCTGATTGCGATCACGATTGTGGCGAGTTTGCAGGCAGTCGGCATCGCCCTGATGCTAGCATTACTCATCACACCGGCTGCTACTGCCCGCTTAATTGTAAATCGTATGCAACCCATGATCTTGATCTCAGCGCTGATTGGCATCGTAAGCGGTATCATCGGCTTTTATGTCTCGTACTACCTAGACATTCCGTCCGGCGCGAGCATTGTGCTGACAATGAGCGCGATTTTTGGTGTGGTGTTCATCAGCATGAATCTCTTACGTCATCGTCAGAGCGCGAAAGCCAACGCCCAACAGCAAGAAGAATACGCGGTGTGAGCGTCGGCTCATCCTCGCCCATCGCGTAACATCTGCGCGAATTCGTCCGGCATATCCGTCGCTTCGATAGAGCGGGCAGTTTGCTCCACGTCGTAGGGCACGCGGACAAATTCAACGTCTAAGCTGGCATCGATGGCGCTCAGGATCACATAACAGGCATCGGGATTGTTATCTTTAGGCTTGCCGACACTGCCGGCATTGATAATCTGTCGTCCATCCGGCAAGATTTTGTGATAGGGCAGATGCGTGTGTCCGCAGACTAATACATCGGCTTCAATGCCATCCATGATGCGCCGAAAACTCTCATCAGGGCGATCTTCATACAGGTACTCGTTAATCTTGCGCGGGCTACCATGCACCAGCAATACACGATACGACCCCACTTGTAAGGCAATCTGCGGTAAAAGCTGGCGTAAGTAGGCTTTATGATCGTCGGTGACGGCTTCGTTGCTCCACGCGATCGAACGTTCACCAAGTTGCTTGGCGTGGTCAGTCTTATACGCGCAACCACAATCATCGCTGGTGTGCCCCACCCCCTGATCGTAATTGCCCATGATGGTTGGAATATTATACTGGCGTATCAGCTTGATCACTTCATTAGGGAATGTGCCATAGCCTACCAGATCACCGAGACAATAACGATCCTCTAAAGTCAAACCCCGTTGTGCCATATCGCCAAAGACCGCAGTCAGTGCTGGCAAATTGCCGTGTATATCGCCAAAGATGATTGCGCGTTCCATGTGTTGAATATTCCCATTGGCTACTTTAAATGGATTAAGCGTAGCAGGATGTTATTAAGAAATCGCTAGAGACTACATTAAGGATGTGATTATCACTCCCCATCTAGCGATCATGCGGTTTGATGTTACAATTTAGATATAATGTACACTGATGATTACTTGTACACATAACACAGTGGTGAGTGATGTCAAAAGCACGCGAGAGACAAAAACAGCGACGACAACAACGGGAGATGGTACGCAAAACAGGGCGTACTAACTCGCAAGCCGCACCGGAAAGCAATATCAAACTGCCAAAAATCCGCATCCCTGGCGGACAGTGGTTGGTCGTGATTCCAGCGGCGGGTTTGATCTTCTTAGCGGTGGTGCTGGCACTGCGCCTGATTAACCCACCCGAAACTGGCACACCGCCGAATGCCATCTGGTTAAACAAAGGCTGGACATACGAGTCACACAGTACCGATGCGTTGATCGCACTCACCGAAGACCTGCGCGAGCATGACATCGGCTCAATCTACCTCTATACCAGTTCACTACGCTCGGATGGTACGTGGTCCGGTTTGCTAGAGGGCAACAACCGCTTCAGCGAAGTGGAAACGCAATTGGGCGAACTGGTCACCGAGTTACGGACAGTCTATCCTGATGTGCGCCTGTTCGCATGGATTGAGGTCAACACACAATCACCAGACTATCGATTAGATCGCCCGCAGGTGCAGAATACCGTTGCCAACTTTAGCGAGCGCATGGTCAATCAACTGGGCTTTGACGGTGTATTGCTGGATGTCAAACCGATCTTCGAGGAAACCGACGATTACATCCAATTACTGCGCACTGTCAAACGGCAAATTGGCATTGAGACCGATCTGATTGTAGCGGTTCCGCCTGATCTCACACCGACAGGGACTGATCTCAACCTGCCCAATATCATTGCGCCTGGGACAGCGTGGTCAAGCGAGTACAAACAGCGCGTCGCTTTGCTGGCAAATCAAATTGTGATTACCGCGTACAACAGTTATCAGAGTAACCCTGTCGATTATATCGAATGGGTGCAGTATCAAGTGGATAGTTATATTGAGGTATTGAGTGCGCTGGATTCTAATACGCTCGTTCTAGTCAGCGTGCCCAATTACGACGCTAGCACGCAAGCCCATGATCCCGCAATCGAGAGCCTCGAAGCGGGGTTGGATGGTGTTGCCCGTGCGAGTAACCTGCTCGATGAGACCTCGCGCCTCTACTTAGGCGGGGTAGCACTCTTCACAGACCGCATTTTGGGCGATGCCGATTGGACAATCTACCGTCAGCGCTGGTTACGTTGAGACCACATATATGGAGGACGATGCTACCATGCACACAGACAACCATCTCGAAACAATCATCATGTACGGCACACCATCCTGCCCGATGGTTCCGCCCATGAAAGGCTTGCTGAAACAAGCGCAAGTCACATATGAATACATCAATATCACGCAAGATAGCGAAGCCCGCGAACACGTGCGCACTATCAATCAGGGTAATGAGAGCGTGCCGACGTTCATCTTCCCCGATGGGAGCACCCTGACCGAACCCAGTGCCGGCGAGATGAAAAGCAAGCTAAAAGAGTTCGGCTATGAGGTGCCGTGGCACGCGCTATTGATCGGTAATATCTGGCTTGTCTTCGCGCTGAGCATGGGTGCCTTGGCACTGTTGCGCATCTTCGGCGTGTTTTGAACATCTGTCATTCATCATACACTCACCACAGATAGCAGATCGGATCACACCATGCCCACTCTCATCAAACGTTTGACCGCCAATGGCTTACAGGATGTCGATTATAGCGCGGCTTCCCTGAGCGAGGCTTCGCGTTATGAACCAGACGATGGCATTTATACAGTTGCCAATACATTCAACCGCTATGATACGCTCAAGCTCGACGCCCACTTTTACCGTATGGAAGACTCAGCGCGCCGGCAAAATATTCCATTGAGGCTCGAGCGTCAGCGTGTGCGGGATGCCCTACGCGAGATGATCGACAGCACGAATTTTGGCGATGTGCGCTTTCGCATCACCGTACCACGTCACGCACCTGATCAGTTCATCCTGAGCATCGAACCCTTCTCGCCCCCTGCACCAGAGTTGCTCAGAAGCGGGGTGCGTTGCATCACCGCGCCCAACAGCGCTCGCCACGATGCCGAAGCCAAAACCACCGACTGGATGCACCAACGGCAAGCGCTGATTGATGCTATGCCCGATCACATCTATGATACGTTCTTGCTCGATGAGACAGGTTACATGCTAGAAGGTTTAGGCGCGAATTTTTACGCGATTCAGGATAGTGTGCTATATACTGCGGGCACAGGCGTGCTGAAAGGCATCTCACAGCAGATTGTGTTTGAAGTCGCGCAGGGCATCATCCCGATTGAACAACAGGCCCCGCACGTCAGCGCCATCTCACAATTCAGCGAAGCCTTCTTAACCAGTAGCAGTCGGGGCATCATTCCGGTAGTGGAGATTGATGGCATCGCCATCGGTGAGGGCACAGTGGGCACGATCACCCGACAATTACGCACCGCCTATCAGGCGTGGCTCACTGACCATCTTGAAGCCTTATGAAAGCGTTACCAATGCAACAACTCGATACCCTCTGGAAGATGATTACCGTCGCCGGCAATGTGCGCGATCTGGCGCAAGAGCGTAAGACCTATCAATTCACCGTGCAACCACCCACAACACTCTATCTACACACTGAACACGCTGTTGTTCAGGTTCGGCGCTGGCATCACCCCAAAATCGAAGTGCGCACGATCTTAGATGTACGCTTTGGCTGGCGCATGGTGACCGATCAGGATGAGGCGGGCGTGTACGTCATCGCCAAACGGCGCACAGTAGTCGGCAGTATGGCGCGGGGCGAATTCACGATTCATGTGCCAATCGACACACACTTGATCCTCAAAATTGAACATGGTGCGCTATTGCTGGATAACCTCAACGCCACCCTACACGTACCACCCCCCATCGGCGGTGAGACCGTCTATTTAGAGAGTGGCAAGATATAAGTAAATTATTATATATGATATAAGTTTTAGGTTTGACCAAAATAATCGTCCGTGATAAGGTACACAAACTCTGAGGAAATTTTAGGGTAACATACAACGTCTAACTATCGAACCATACAATCATACAATGAGGAGCTATCAATTTTTATGAGCAACTATGCAAACCCTGATATTTTAGTCAGCACCGAGTGGGTCGCCGAACATCTCGATGATCCCAATGTACGCATCGTTGAATCTAACGAAGATGCCCTGCTCTATCCATCGGGGCACATCCCCGGCGCGGTAGAAGTTGATTGGACGAGTGATCTCAACGATCAACTCGTGCGCGATTACATCGGCAAAGCGGGCTTTGAGGCGCTCGCCGGTCGCATCGGTATCACACCGGAGACCACCGTCGTCTTCTACGGAGATAAGAGCAATTGGTGGGCAACTTACGCGCTGTGGGTGTTCCAGTTATTCGGTCACACCAACGCTAAGATCATGAATGGTGGACGTAAGAAGTGGGTCGATGAAGGGCGCGAACTCACCCGCGAGGTTCCAGAGTATCCATCTACTACCTATAACGCGCCAGAGCGTGATGATAGTGTGGTGCGTGCTTTCCGCGATGAGGTGCTGGCGCATGTCAAAGCAGGTGGTCAGCTAGTGGATGTGCGAAGCAACGCCGAATATACAGGCGAAAAATTGCACATGGAAGGTTACCCGCAAGAAGGCGCAGTCCGTGGTGGGCACATCCCCGGCGCGGCCAATATTCCGTGGTCAACGGCTGCCAACGAAGACGGCACGTTCAAAGATGCCGATGCCCTGCGTAAAATCTACGTTGAGGACAACAATATCAATCCTGATCAGGATGTGATCGCCTATTGCCGTATCGGTGAGCGGAGCAGCCACACGTGGTTTGTACTCAAGCACCTGCTCGGCTTCGATAATGTCAAGAATTATGATGGATCGTGGACGGAATGGGGCAACAGCGTCGGCGTGCCGATTGAGAAGTGAGGCAAGCTCGACTATTCTCCGCACCACCGATCACAGAGGTGAGCCGATGCTCGCCTCTATTTGTTTTACAGCAGTCTATGTTAGACTAGAACACATCATGTAAAAACAACCCGTAATGAGGTGAGTTATGGCAAATTTACCGCCAAAATTGAGTGAAACCATCGAAGATTTCTCGTTCATGACAACCCGTCAGGAACGCCAACAATATCTGATTCAACTCGCGGACGAGTTCAAAGAGGTGAAAGTACCAGCGCACATCGCCGAGCAACCGTATGACGAAGGCCACCGCGTGCCTGCCTGTGAATCTGATGCGTTTGTATGGTGGGAAGCCCGTGAGGACGGCACATTGCAATATTATTTTGACGTACTCAACCCACAGGGCTTATCGGCGATGGCGATAGCGGTCATTCTGGGGCGGGCCTGCTCTGGTGCGTCTCTCGATGAGATCGACGCGATCAGTGAAGATGTGGTGTTCGAGTTCTTCGGCAAGAATATCAGCATGGGCAAAGGTCAGGGCCTAATGGGCATCATCAACATGGTGAAAGCCGGTGCAAAACAACAATCAGGCTAAGACAAACGGGATTATCTCCCTTATAGAGAGACGATAACAAATTCATCATGGGTACGGGTGCAATACATTGCACCCTCAAAATAGCGCCACTGTTTTAGATAGCCCACCGGCACTTACGCTCTCAACATAGAATAGGACGATCATGACCACAATTGCACTCGCCACTTGTGCTGACCAAGCCACACTATTTCATGATGAAGCACCACTCGTGACCGCGCTTGAACAACGCGGATTTGAGGTATTCATCACGATCTGGAATAGTCCTGAGATTGATTGGTACAGTTATGATCGCGTGCTGATCCGTAATACATGGGATTATCACAATCAGGCTCAGGTGTTCATGCAATGGCTTGATCATCTTGATCAACAAGGTGTACCCGTGGTCAACCCGACGGCGCTGGTGCGCTGGAACATGAACAAACGCTACTTGCACGCGCTGGCTCAGGAGGGCATCCACACGCTACCAACGCGCTTCGTCGCAGGGGACACGGTGACACTCGCCGAGGTGCTGGCGCAGGAAGGATGGGCGCAAGCTGTGACTAAGCCGGTCATCGGGGGTAGCGAGGATCACATACAAGTAATCACGCCTGATAGCGCCCTCGCCTATCAGCAGGAGTTCGAGTGGCTCAACAGCTCAATCGGCATGATGGTACAAGCCTTCGCGCCACAAATTCAGCGTGAGGGCGAGTATTCGCTGGTGTTCTATCGTGGCGTGTACAGTCATGCTGTGCTGAAGCAAGCGGCAGACGGCAGTATCTTCGTGCATGAAGAGCGCGGGGGGCGTATCGCCCGTATCACGCCCCCACCGAGCCTGATTGCACAGGCGAAGAACGTCATCGACACGGCCCACCGCTTGACCGGCATCTTACCCGTTTATGCCCGTGTCGATGGTGTGCGCGATGGTGAGCAATTGGTGCTAATGGAGCTAGAGTGCATCAAGCCGGAGTTGTATTTTTCGCGCTATGCACACGCTTCGCAGGGGCTGGTGACTGCGCTCATCGACGCGAGTACTTGAGATGTCGATTGCCTTGCATGATCTACCCCGCCACTTTGGCACACGCTCAGTGTTAGCCCTTCAGCATATTCCGCGCCTGTATCACGCTCTAAAACCCATCCCGCCACAGATGCGCGCATGGCGCAAGGCACTTGCCCCACATGATCCGCACAAACTCCAGATCAAGCGCCTCACACAACGCTATCACTTACCCCGTGCCAACCCGTTACGCTTGATCTTCGCCATCCAGACCTATTACGCGCTGATCGTCAAACTACTATCGGCGCAACGGCTCGGCACAGTAGAGACGCTGGCTTCGGTAGAAGATGGCACCCACTTCGAGCGATATGGTCTGCGCGAAGTCGTTCCAGCAGAGGATTGGTATAATTGGTATCTCGAAAAAGTGGATATGAGCATCCTATTGAGTGCAGTGCGTCAGTGTGATTTCAGCGCCCCCGTACCTGATGCGCTCAAAGCGCTCTATCAGGATTTGCTACCGCGCACGGTGCGTCATGCACTCGGTGAGTATTATACCCCCGATTGGTTGGCACATTTTGTGCTAGATCGTGTGGGGTATCAGGGCGAGCGCCGTCTGCTGGATCCGACTTGTGGCAGTGGCACATTCCTGGTGTTGGCGTATCGGCGTATGGTACAAGCGGGTATCCCTGATCCACTGACGCACCTCGCGGGTATTGATATTCAACCGTTGGCGTGCCTGAGTGCTAAAGCAAACCTGATCCTCAACTTAGAGACGTGGCAACCAGACACAATCCTACCGATCTATTGCCATGATGTGCTAACCGAACCACCCACACTCGGCACGTTTGATCTGATTGTAGGCAATCCGCCGTGGATTAACTGGGAAACCTTGCCGGCGGCGTATCGTCGGCGCACGCGCAAGCTGTGGCAACAATACGGTTTATTTCCACACAGTGGCTTTGATGCGATCCTCGGCAAAGGCAAGAAAGATTTATCGCTGGTGCTGATCTATGCCGTTGTCGATCATTATCTGAGCGCGACAGGGTCACTCGCTTTCATCATGACGCAATCGGTACTCAAGGCGGGCGGTGCATCACAGGGCTTTCGTCAATTTGATTTCGGTGAGAAAACCTTACAACCGCGCCACGTCGATGATTTCAGTCAACTGCGGGTGTTCTCCGGCGCAGAGACCAAACCGATTGTTCTCACTTTGACATATGACGCGCCCGAACAAGCGAGTTATTACGCATGGCATAGCGATCAGCGCACTATCCCCGACGACGCACCACCGGAGATCATCGAACGCTTACAGTATAGCGATTTCGTCGCGCAACCCGTCGATGAACTTGGCTCGGCATGGTTGACAGGCAAACCCGCCGTGTTGCGTTCGGTGCAGAAGTTGATCGGGCAATCGGACTATACCGCACACGCAGGCGTTTACACCGGTGGCGCGAACGCGGTCTACTGGCTAGAGGTCTTAGAACAGGCGGGCGATCTGTGGCGGGTAAGGAATATCACACGCGGAGCAAAACGCGCTGTGCCACAGGTTGAAGCCTGGTTGGAAGCCGACTTGATCTATCCACTCTTGCGCGGACGCGATGTGACGCGCTGGCACGCTCAACCGAGTGCCCATATCCTGATGGTACAAGATCCCGTTCATCGACGCGGATACAAGCGTGACTGGCTCGCCACACATTACCCACGCATCGATGCTTATCTGGCACAGTTTGAGGATACCTTGCGCGAGCGTGCGACATTCAAGCGTTATTTCCGCGATGATGTACCCTTCTATACCATGTTTGACATTGGCGAATATACCTTCGCACCCTATAAAGTAGTGTGGCATGGTTTCGGCAAGCGTCGGATGCTGGCGGTGGTGGTGAGCAATGTCGATGAGAAGCCTATCATGAGCAATCAGGCGATGCATCCTTTCATCGGATGCCAGACCGCTGACGAAGCGCACTATCTCGCCTCATGCCTGAACAGTGCCCCATTTGAGTTCACACTACTCAGCCACACTCAACGCGGGGGCAAGAGCTTTGCCCAACCGGGCATCTTAGAGACACTGCGCCTGCCCCGCTATCAAGCGAATGATCCCATTCATCGACGATTGGCGCACCTATCGCATCAAGCCCATCAGGGGTTGGTGGATGATGAAGCAATCGCCACCACCAGCGCCGAACTATGGAGCTTGACCGAAGCTGAACTGCACGCGTTACAGATCAGCCTTGATAAGCTGACACGCTGAGGTCTGCTCGCTTGTTATCCGCGCTGTTTAGCAATTGCCCTCTGAGCATAACGCGCTACAATGCACAGTATGACTAGCCACAGATACCAACACGTTATGAGTGCCTATGTTCGTACTAACTGTTGATGCTGATATTCACTTGCGCCTGCATGATAGTTATCAAGTAGACGCATTCTTCAACCTCATTGTTGATAATCACGCGCACCTCTCGCAGTGGATGGTGTGGGTTGATAATCATCAGACAGTCAACGATACCTATCGATATATTATGTGGGAACGCGAGCAATTCGCACAGCGCAAAGGCATCGCCACACAGGTTTACTATCACAATCAGGTAGCTGGCAGTGCGGGGCTGATGATTCACGATTGGTCAAACGGCTACGGTGAGATCGGTTACTGGTTGGGCGAAGCCTTCACTGGCAAAGGGATCATAACGCGGGCAGTGCGCGGTCTGGTTAACTTTGCATTCAACACGCTGAATTTGCACAAACTGGTGATTCGCGTTGCCGCCGAGAATCACAAGAGCGCGGCAGTTGCCAAGCGCCTGGGTTTCCCCCTTGAGGGCGTTCAGGTGCAACAACAGCGCATCGGCGACCAGTATCATGACTATCATGTGTACTACATGCTACGCGCCAACTGGCAAGAGCGTCTCGCCCCACATTTCGAACATGCTGTCACCGAGCAGGTCAAATTGCGCCCGTTCATGATGTATCAAACAAAATCGATCTTCGCCTTGATTGACCGCCACCGCGCTAGCTTACGTAAGTGGGTGGAATGGGTTGATCATCAGCATAATCTGCGCGATACTGTGCGCTATATTCAGACCACACTAGATCGCTATCAAGCCTATGAGGGTTTAGATGCTGGCATCTGGTATGAGGGGCAATTCTGCGGGCAAATCAGCCTCAACTCATGGAGCTTACGCAATTACAAAGGTGATCTCGGTTACTGGTTAGCGGATAGCTTCACCGGCAAGGGCATCATGACACAAGCAGCGCGGACGATGCTCAACTACGCTTTCCGCGTAATCCACCTGCACCGCATCGAGCTATTGTGCGCGGTAGAGAATGAGCGCAGCTGCGCGGTTGCCAAACGCCTGAACTTCACCCATGAGGGGGTGATGCGCTGTGGTGAGCGCGTGCATGATCGTTATTATGATGTCAACGTGTACGCGCTGTTACAACCTGATTGGCAAGGATGAACACCATGTACTTTCGTTATGCCATCGATGATGAGATTGAGCTAGAATTACAAAGCCCTGCCCACACAGATCCTGTATTTGATCTCGTGAAGCGCAATCAAGCGTTTATCGGAGCGCATTTAGCCTGGGCACAGAAGATCCGCATCCGCGCCGACATCAAACGTTATCTAGCACGTGATCTGCTAGGTATGGCGGATGAACGACGCTGGGCGTGGGTTGTGCGCTATCAGGGTCAAGTTGTCGGGCGCATTGGCTTATTTGTAACCATACCCAGCTTGCAAGAATGCGAACTCTATTATTTTCTGGATGAAGACTTCACCGGCAAGGGCATCATCACGCGGGCGGCGCAAGCGGTGACTGATTTCGCCTTTAATGTGTTGCGTCTACGGCATGTACGGATCGGCTTTACACCACACAATGAGAAGAGTGGTGCGGTAGCAGAGCGCCTGGGCTTTCAGTATGAGTATACCCTGCGCGAAGCTGAACAACATGGCGACGAATGGCGCAGTCTCGTCTTCCGGGGGATGATCAACACTGATTGGCATAGGCGACAACGCCCAAGTTTTCGTTATCCACTAGGCAGTAAGTTATACCTGCGGTTACATCAGCCTTATCAATCAGGCGAAAAGTTTAAAGTCCTCAAAGCCAATCAAGCGGAGTTCGAACGGTGGTTCTGGTGGGCGAACGATGATTTCACACTATCAAAGGAGCAAGAACTCACACGCAAGACACTACGCCGTTATGCACATAATAACGCGATAGGCGTTAACATCTGGTATGATGAAAATTTGATCGGGTTTGCGTCAGTCGGATTAGATGTGAATAATCACAATGCACATCTCAGTTACTGGCTTGATCGAAACGCACGCGGGCGTGGGATCATGACGCGGGTCACACAACGTTTGATTGCCACCACATTCGCCCACTATCACGCCCAACGGGTGACAATTCTTGCCGCAACTGAAAACACAAGCAGTCGGGCATTAGCAGAACGGTTGGGCATGACACACGAACTCATCCAACGCGATGAGACACTCATCAATGGGCGCTTCGTCGATCATGCACAATACGGTTTATTGCGCGATGATTGGCTCAAACAAAGGGAAAAACAGGTATGATCTATCATCTCACCAGCGCAGTTGAATGGAAACTCGCTCAACAACAGGGGTACTATGTCACACCTTCACTGGATCGTGAAGGATTTATCCATTGCTCCACATTGGTACAGGCAATCCCCGTCGCCAATGCATTTTATCAAGATATCGATGAGCTAGTGATGCTGTGCATCGACGAGACGCTATTAGATGCTGAAGTCAAGTGGGAAGCGCCAGCGCATTTAGAGGGGCACACCCCGCCAGCCGATAGTGACGCACAATTATTCCCGCATGTATACGGCGTGATCAATCTAGAAGCCGTCATGGATTGTGTGAGCGTTCCTGCTGATGAAGATGGGTATCACTTGCCGGCAGGCATGTGAGCGTGGTGATCCGGGGCAGATAGGCGAACCAATGTGAACAGGGCGACAGCAAAGCCCAGCAAGCATCCGCTAAGCGCCCAAACGGGCAAGCGTGCCAGCATCGCGGCGATCAAGCTCGGTGGATAATCGGGATAAAAATGCGCATGCCACGCCGATTTGAAGAACATCAGCGTAGCAGTGGTGACAATTGCTCCTGCCCCTAGCACCCCGCCGCTGAGGATCATGCCAGGGAACCAGATGTGCAGGGGCAGTGGTGCAAGGCTGTAACGCTGGCGGATCCATGCCCCACCAAAAACCAGCATCGCGCCACTACCTAAAATAGTCACCGAAAGCGTTCCACGATCTTCCAGTGTTAACCAGAAAATTAAGAGCATACCATAGCCCGCCAGCAAAAAGCGCGTGCGCGTTCCGATAGCGGGCAGATGTAAGATGTTGCGCATCATCAGGCGCGAGCAACGCGCTGACGCGACCGCTCTTTACGTAATTTGAGTGGTTCAAAGCGAAAAATCATCGCTTGATACGGTTCTAAATCGACGAACAGCCCATTGTGTACAATCTCGTCGCCGTTCTCATCAATGTAGGTGCGGTGTAAGGTATCGAGCAGCACCCAATCTTGCCCGCGCAAGTCATCCGCCCATGCGCTCAAATCAACCGCTCCCTGTGACCATTCATCGGAGAGATTGAGTACCACTAAGCGCATCTCATCCCCGAAACGCCAGCCATAGGTCAGCAAGTTATAGTCACCCATACACCCATCACAGGCGGCGTAACACTCAAACATCAACCAATCGCCCTGATGATAGATCGGATCGCGCACTTCGTTGAGCAGACGTTTGTAATATGATACGAGCGCGGGATACTGTTGTTCTTTGGGTTGGCGCTTAATATGCACCGGCAACTTGATCGAACGCCCGACCAACTGCCCATCATGTAAGAGTGTTGCGCCCGGTAGTGTGCTGACTAACACAGCCGCCGGACGACTGCGGGCGATACCCAGTTCTGCGGCGGCACGTGGTTCATCGTGGTTTTCTATGAAGCGAATCTGACGCTTGAGATAGTCTTTGTCAGCGCTGAGATGCGTGCGGATGCCGTTAACATCACCACTGACTACACGATCATAGAGCGTCTTATCATAGGTATAGTCAAAACCCTGTTGTAACAACTGGTAGTTCATATTCCAGTAAGCTTCTGCGATGAATACAAAATGGGTGTGGCGCTCACGCACGCGGGGGATCACATCGATCCAGAATTCTTTTTCGGGCGTTTGCATATCCGGATACAACCAGCCCCAACTGTGCTTGAACACGTCGTTGGTCATCAACATCGCCATATCACAGCGCACACCATCCGCCATTGTAGCAATCTCGCGCAAGGTCTTGACTGCCATATTGCGATAACCCTGACTGTAGGCGTTGAGTTGAGCAGTATCAATCCAGCCGGGGAAATATGGATCGCGCCCGTGTGCGATGACAGTGCGCGTGCGATCTGCTATCTTGATCTCGAAAAATTCGCCCTTTGCCTTACGTAACCATTTCGGTGCGGCTTGCAGGTAAAATTCAGGGTGTTCCATCAACCATGGATGATCTAAGCCGGTGTGATTGGGAATGAAATCGAGGATCAATTTGATCCCGCGCTGGTGTAAGCGTTGCCGGAATTGTGCCAGTCCATCGCGCCCGCCGATCTGTTCATCTACATCGTATGCGCCGATGGCATAGGCTGAGCCGATCACGTCCTCAGGGGTGATATCGGGCAGTGCGCCTCGATATTCATGCACATAATTGAGTGCGCTGGAGCGTGTCGCTTTGCCCCGATACCACACACCCATTAGCCATACGACATCAATCTGATAGCTGGCGAGCGTGTCGAGTGCGTCTTCGGGCACATTTTTGAGCGTGATCGGCGTTTTGTACTGTTGGCTGAGTGTGTTCAGCCAGACCCAGGTGTTAATTTCATAAATACGAGGATTGCCTTGTTCGGTCATCATAGTGCGTTGTGTCCTCAATCTACCGATGATGAATGCGTCAATGCGTTGGCACAAGAGCATTTTAACTATACTGTGTTTGCACAAATACTCAATAGCCAGCCAACCTCACATTATTCTATACCACATTACACACACCTATCGTCAATCCATTCTGCGATTGGTTCAGTGGGCAGAGTAAACAAATATGGTATATTAGCTATCATCGAGCAGAGAGTCAATCTTAAGAACGAGGTCAACAGTAGCATTATGGCAGATGGATACTTTGTGGGTACACAAGATACCGAGCAAATTGAAATGATTGAGGGTGTTCATCGGCGCACAATGGCCACTACCGATGAGGCGATGCTGTGCCAGTTTGTCCTAGAAACGGACGCTGTCGTTCCCACACACCATCACATGAACGATCAAGTTGGCTATGTGGTCTCCGGCAAAATTGAGATGACCATTGGCGATAAGGTGCAGGTACTCAAGCCTGGCGACAGTTATGCTATTCCGGGTGGGATTCACCATAGCGCAATAGCTCTGGAAGATTCTGTCATCATTGATGTATTCTCGCCCCCACGTGAAGACTATCGGACGGAAGCCCGTTAGGTTTTTGTGATATTTTCAGGGCAAAATCATCTCGTGCTATAATATCAGTTAAAAGCACCTTTAGATCATGTGGTGTTACGCTCTGATATGAGTTTTTAGTAGGGATATTTTGTTATGGATCACATCAGCAAATCATCAAAACGACGCAATAGTAAAAGTCGCGCCCGTGAGCGTATCGAAAAACGCAAACAAAGACGCGAGATGATTAGTTCGCTTGCTAATGAAAGCCTCGACAAATTACCGGCAGTCGATTTACCGCGTTCATCGAGCAAGTTCGCACCAGTGATTGACATCATTCTTGATGCATGGTGGCATTTCCGGCGTGATGCGCCGACTGGTTTAATCGTGAAGGGTGTCGGTGGATTAATTATCGTGTTGCTGGGTTTCTTCACCCTGATGACCCTATTTAGCCCCAATATTGGCCCGAACATCAGCACGATGGGCATCGCGCTCTCCGGTCAAAGTGTGGACGAAGCCACCCAGACGCTCTTTCAGTATTGGAATGACGATGTGAGCATTGATTTATTGGTTAATGGTGAGGTCTTTGCACAGGTTATCCCCTCTGAAATTGGCTTAACGTTAGATGCCAGCGCAACCGCACAAGCAGCTAAAGATGCCGGTTTATCGGGCTTCCCTTTCGGACAGGAGATTACCCCCATTATCACGGCAGAGTATAGCGACATTCAAACATATATGTTGAGCATCGCCAATGCCATTTATATCCCTGCCTACGAAGCTGGCTACGAATGGCGCGATGGGACGCTGGTCAGCGTGACAGGGCAGGGAAGCCGTGAATTGGACGTGGTACAGAGCGTTCAGCGTATTGTTGACGATCCAGAAACGATTGTACAAGCGGGTTCAGTAGAAGTCGTGACCACCTCCACCCCACCCCGCGTGATTGAAGCCGACCCTTATTATGATGAGGCGGTCGCTTTCGTCACCAGTGATTTTGTCATTGAAGGATATGATCCGTTCCGTGATGAAAATCAGTTGTGGGCAACCACCCGTCAGGAGATGGCGCGATGGTTGGTGGTGACGGAAAACGGCTTACAAGTCCGCGAAGATAGCCTCGATAGTTTCGTCAATCAGGTGAACTCACAATTGGATGTCGAGAATTGGACACGGTACTTAGATCCGCAAGAGACCTATGACGCGATCAACAACGCATTCGTCAACGGCACTGATATTGCCGATGTACGCATTCGCTATGCAGATTCCACTTATACCCTGCGCGATGGTGATTGGGGTTTCCGTCTTAGCCGGCGTTTGGGCTTGCCTTTCTTCAACATTCAGAACGTCAATCCCGGCATCAACTGGGAAGAAGTCTATCCGGGCGAACGCATCGCTGTGCCATCACGTGACCTGGTGATCCCCCTTGATCCAGTTGAGAATCGGCGCATTGTGGTTGATCTAGATCGACGTTATTTAGTCGCTTTTGAGAATGATGAGATTGTCTTTGATTGGCCGATCTCAGTCGGACGCACGGATGCTCCCACGAACCCTGGCGTGTATCAGATTCTTAGTCAGGTGGATGTTGCATCAGGGAGTAGTTTCGCGCTTTGCAATGATAATGCCGAGTGTGGGCAATGGGAGATGGATCACTTCATGGGTATCTATGAGGTAGGCGTGGGTTTGACTAACGGCTTCCATGGCACAGTGCGCTTGCCCAATGGGAATACACTCACACAGGGGAGCGCTCAGCTGGCGAGCACGTTTGGTTGTGTGATGTCCGATTCACATCAAGCAGAAATGCTCTACAACTGGGCAGAGACAGGTATCGTGGTCGAGATGATCTCCTCAGATTTTCCGCCGGAGAGCGAAACCGGTCAACGTGCGCTGGAATTTATCCAGAACCGCGCGTGAGTGTTATAGGCACGGTTGGCATATGTATATCGTCAACCGTGTCACACATCCTACTGCCATGCACAAGCTCAGAGCAAGGATTTATTGTGTATTTTTTCACAATAAATTTTGTAACAAATACTTGACAAACGCTCATAAAATTTGTATGATTATGACTAATAAAGCATGTGGAGCAACCCAAACTAAATTTTTAATTATATTTTTTTCCTGCGCTCCACATCGTCACAAACACGCCTCACAATTTGTGGGGCGTTTCTCATTTAATGGCGTGTTATACTCACATCATATGTATCACACAGACGTAAGGATATACACATGACAACAGACAAGACACAGCAAAATTATGGGCTATGGTCGAGCGCGATTGTACCAGAGATGATTGGCGATAGCTTACGCCTCAACGATGCACTCTGGGATAGTGATGGGCAAACACTGGTCTGGTCAGAGCGTCGGGGTACACAAACGATGTTGGTTGCTAAAACCGGACATGATGCACTCCGTGAACTGATCGATAGTCTATACAACCCTAGCGGTGGCGTGGGCTACGGCGGGGGTGAGTTCACTGTGCATGATGGTGTGGTGTATTTCGTCAACAAAGGGCGCTTATATCGTTTGCCTCTCAGCGGAGATTTACCACAGGCTATCACTCCTCAATTCGGTGGGATGGCCTCACCTAAAGTATCCGCAGATGGGCGCTGGCTAACCTTCGTCCACACCTATGAAGGGCAAGATGTACTGGCGCTGGTCAACAGTCACGGTCAGCAATGGCCTCAGAAGATCGCCAGTGGTTCGGACTTTTTAATGCAACCGGCATGGTCGCCGGATGGTACACAAATTGCCTATATCGCGTGGGATCACCCGCAAATGCCGTGGAACAGCACAGAATTGCGCGTGATTTCGTTGAGTACATCCGGAACGATGCCCCATGCTGTGCAGGAAGAGATCATTGTGAGCGGTCAAGATGTGGCTATCGCCCAACCAGAATTTTCGCCAGATGGACGTTATCTCGCTTATATCAGCGATGCGAGTGGTTGGTTGCACCTCTATCTGTATGATCGGCAAACGCGCCAACACCAGCAAATTACACAGGGTGAGATCGAACACGGTATCCCGCAATGGGTACAGGGTAACCATACTTATGGGTGGTCAGCGGATAGCAGTGGACTCACTTACATTCGCCATGAGGCAGGTTTCTATAGTATATGGCGCTATACATTAGCCGATAGCAAACACATCCGCTTAGAGGCGCTCGACGATTACACGCATATTGATCGTGTCGCTGTATCTAGCACAGGTCAACTAGCGCTGATCGCCTCTTCAGCCACCATCCCCACGCGCATCATCACTTACAACGAGCAGAATAGTATTGGCATTGCTCGCCGTAGCACGACGGAAGCTGTCATGGGCGCTGATGAGCTTGCCGACTGTGAAGCGATCACATGGAAGGGGCACGATGGTGAGACTGTTCATGGCTTATACTATGCCCCTCATAATCCACGCTTTGAAGGCATCGGCAAGCCCCCGCTGATGGTGCTCATTCATGGTGGGCCGACATCCCAGCGCAATGCGTCGTTTGATCTGGAAGTACAATTCTTCACCACGCGGGGATTTGCTGTGTTGCAAGTCAATCATCGCGGCAGTACAGGCTATGGCAAAGCCTATATGAATCAGCATCAGGGCAATTGGGGCGTGTACGATGTGCAAGATAGCATCACCGGTGCACAGCATCTGAGCGATGCCGGTCTGGTTGATCCCAATAAGCGTGTCATCATGGGCGGAAGTGCGGGTGGTTATACTGCATTGCAGGCGTTGGTGGATGCACCCGGCTTCTTCAAGGCAGGTGTGGTCTCGTATGGGGTGGCGAATCAGTTTTCGCTGGTGATGGATACGCACAAATTTGAGGAACGCTACAGCGAATGGTTGCTCGGCGCATTGCCCGAATCTGCCGAAAAATACCGTGATCGTTCGCCACTTTTCCACGCTGACCGCATCCGCGATGCACTGATCTTATTCCAAGGTACAGAGGATAAAGTTGTACCAAAGAACCAATCAGATACCATCGTCAATGCCTTGAAGCAAGGCGGCGTCACCCATCGGTATGTGGTTTATGACGGTGAAGGGCATGGCTTTCGCAATCCAGAAACCCGCGTTGATTTCTATAATCAAATCATGCAATTCCTGAAAGAGACTGTGATCTTCACATAACGGATTCTCCACAGATCACGCCAAACGGCATAATCTTTGCAGGTCATCATGCGGATTCAGTTTCAAAGCGGGCAAGCATTTCAGCAGTCGTGAGTGTGAGCTGATCATCAGTGATCAGGGCACGCCCAAATTGAGCGATACGCTCAACGAGATCACGGGTGAATACACCGCGCCGAATACGCTGATCTAAGTATATCGCGCCATAATCGGGCAGAGGAATTACCACTACCATCCGTAGTTCATGCAGGTGAACGTTGGTCTTAGGGGCATCATCTGGATCAGTGATGAGATTGTTGGTAATCACCACATCACAATCACTAATGGCTTCGTCAAAGGCGTTGTTGAGCAGGCTCGCGAATGAACTTTTACTGAGCAAGGCTTGATCTACATTATGCTGGGCTTGAATGTTACGCTCCAAATCAAGAGCTAGACTGCGCTCGGCGCGTGTAATCTGTTGTGCGAAGTGCATGAAATTAGCAAGAAATGCGACACTCATCAGAAATAATAACCTCACCCACATTACCAGATGCTCTATTATTCTAACTGATGACGCGCTGTTAAGCGATAGCGACCTGTACCGAACACAAAAACTGTGTGAAGTGCTCAGCAAATTAATTCATCCGCTTGTCATGATAATCTGCTACACTGAAGCGGTACATAATCACGGATAGATCACCATGACTCACTACACCCGACAAATCGAACGCCTGACACGCCACATTCGCCAGTTAGAAGCCACCAGTGATCAGATCAGCAATTGGCGAGCTGTGCTGATCTTTGGGGGCGGGATTCCCCTACTCATCTTGTTATTCTCAAACTATGCCCTGCTGTTCTGGGGTTTATTAGGCGCGATGCTGATTGGTTTCGCGGTTTTGATCGTGCGCCATCGTCAGGTGAGCGACCATCTGACGCGCTTCCGTGCGTGGCGTGCCATCAAGCAAGAAATGCTCGCCCGCCAGACGCTCGACTGGTCAGGAATCCCTGAGGCACCGATCAACGCGCCGATGCACCCGCTCGAAACAGACCTTGACCTGCGCGATCTCCATCGCTTGCTGAACACAGCCGTATCACAGGCAGGCACACAGCGCCTGCGTCACTGGTTGCTCGATAGTGAACCCCATTTAGCGATCATCGAGCAACGGCAGAAACTAGTGCGCGAACTGCGCGAGCGCCCTACCTACCGCGATAAGTTGACGCTTTCGGGGCGGTTATCTTCGGCGCAAATCAAGCACCAGATCAACACCAAACAGCTTGGCGATTGGTTAGATAGCGATGTACCACTGATACAGGTCAAACGATGGGTGACGATCCTCAGCGTGCTGGCATTGTCGAACGTGATCGCCGTAGTGCTGGCACAATTCGGTGTGATCTCACCGACGCTATCAGCGATTATGTGGGGCTTTTATGCGCTTATTTATATCAGTCGCGCCGGTTTGATGAGCCAACTCGGTGAAGATGGTCATGCACTCTATGAGTTGCTCTCGCGGTTACGCGCCGTAATGCACCATATTGAACGCTATGATTACGCTCACATGCCTAACGTGCGCAAGCTGTGCGCCCCGGTGCTGGAAGAACAACCCTCACAGGCGATCAAACGCTTGCTGGGCACGCTGGCGGCGAGTAGTCTGCGTGGTAATCCGTTGATCTGGCTCTTGCTGAACAGCTTATTGCCATGGGATTTGATCTTCTTACAACGTTTACATCAGCAGAAGCAACAATTGAGTGTGGTTATGCCTCAATGGCTCGATGTCTGGCATGAGCTAGAAGTGCTCAACAGCTTAGCAACCTTTGTCGATCTCAACCCACACGCGCACCTGCCACACGTCGATCAAACACAGGTCTTGCGCGGGGTGGCGCTCGGTCATCCGCTCTTGCCAGCAGATCAGCGCGTGTGCAATGATTTTAGCGTTAATACATTGGGTGATCTCGCCATTCTGACAGGAAGCAACATGGCGGGTAAGAGTTCGTTTTTGCGCACGCTGGGCGTAAATCTGGCGCTGGCTTATGCGGGTGGGGCGGTGATTGCTCAACAACTGGATGTGGGTTTGTTCCGCTTGTTCACCTGTATTCGCGTCACGGATTCGCTCGATGATGGCATTTCGTATTTCTATGCAGAAGTCAAACGCTTACGCGCTCTGCTCGATGCACTGCAAGCTGATCATGAGTTGCCGTTATTCTTCTTGATTGACGAAATTTTCAAAGGAACCAACAACCGCGAACGCTTGATCGGCAGTCGCGCTTATATTACCGCGCTAGCAGGTGAGCAGGGCATCGGCTTGATTGCCACGCATGATCTCGAACTAACCGCACTCGCTAATCATAACGCGCACATCCGCAACCTGCATTTCCGCGAGCAAGTACAAGATGGGCGCATGGTGTTTGATTATCGTCTGCGAGATGGCGCATCTCCGACAACAAACGCGCTCAAGATTATGGCTTTAGAAGGTTTGCCGATCAACGATAGCGACATGATACACACCACCACTCCAGAGGAGTCTTGATGGCACGCAAGAAACGCTCAAAGAATAATCAATCGAAACCTCCGTACAAGGGCAAACGCTCACGCGGGGGGCGCACCTCACCCGGACAAATGGGAGATATGTTTGAGATTGAATTACAGACGATGGCAAACGGCGGTTTCGCGCTCGGTCACCATCAACGGCGCACCACCTTCATTCCCTACACCATTCCGGGTGAAATCGTACGGGCGCGGGTGGTTGAGCAACAGAAGCACGTTGACTTCGCGCAGGGTGTCGAACTGCTGAACGCCTCAGCCGATCGCGTGTATCCGCAGTGCCCGCACTTTGGGCCCGGTCAGTGTTGGGGATGCCAATGGCAACACATCGACTACCCCGCACAATTGTTACTCAAGCAAGATGTACTCGCTGATCAGCTTTACCGTCTCGGCAAGTTTGAAGATGCAGTGGTTGGGCGGGCGTTGCAGGCGGTGATCCCCGCGCCGGATCAATGGGCATACAATTACAACACCACTCTCATCCGTGATCCACAGGGGCGTTTCGGCTATTATAAAATTGACGGACGCGCCGTGATGACTATCGATGAATGTGTGGTGATGCATCCGATCTTGCAAGAGTTGTTCACGCTGATTGACATGGATTTCAGCGATGTGGAACGGATGCAATTATGGGTGGGCAGTGATGAGCAAACGATGGTAGTGCTGGAGATGAACAGCGAAGACATGCCGGAACTCAGTGCAGACTTCGCCACCAGCGTCAACGTGGTTTTGCCGGATAACGAGCCGATCAATCTGGTGGGTGAATCTATGATACATTATGAGATTGCCGAACGCCCCTTCCGTGTGACTGTCGGCGGGAGCTTCCGTGCTAATATTGCACAGATCCAGACCTTGATTGGTACAGTGTTGAATTTACTGGCGCTCAATGAACACGATCGAGTACTTGATCTGTATGCCGGTGTGGGTATCTTCAGTGCGTTTCTCGCTCCGCGTGCGCAATTGGTGACCTTAGTCGAGAGTTATCCACCAACCGCCACCGATGCCGAAGAGAACCTGCGCGATTTCGATAATGTGGACATCATTGAAGGCACTGTTGAGGAGGTCTTGCGTTCTTTGCAGGATGCCGAGGAACGCTATCAAGCGGTGGTGCTCGATCCACCTGCCAGTGGTGTGAGCCGTGAGGCGCTAGAAACACTGATAGCGCTGGAAATTCCACGGGTTGTCTACGTCAGCAGTGATCCGGCGAGTTTTGCCCGCGATGCGCGTCAGATGGCTCGTCACGGTTATGAACTGACACAGGTGCAACCCATTGACTTCGCCCCACAAACATACTACATCGATACGGTTGCCCTGCTCACTCGCACAGCAAAATAGGTTGCCGATTGTGGCAACCTATAGGTTCATCCATATGGCTTTGTTTTCAGAGTGGGCACGAACTTAACGATTGACAAAGCGATAGCCCACACCACGAGAGGTGATAATATATTCCGGTTGTTGTGCATTCATCTCTAATTTCTGGCGTAAATAATGGATATAGAGCTTGAGGCTGTCGATTGCGTCACTGTATTCTTCGCCCCACGCCTGCGTGACTAATTCAGTGCGGGTAACCACCCGACCAGCATTGCGTACAAGGATCGCCAGCAGGTTAAACTCTTTAGGTGTCAGGTGTTTGAGTTCATTGCGCACCCATACTTCACGGTTCATGAAGTTGATACGAAAATCACCATCGTCGAACACCAGTTCTTCGCTCATGTTCGGGCGCGGACTGCGTCGTAAGTGGGCACGCACACGGGCGACTAATTCATCATTATCGTAGGGTTTGGTGATGTAATCATCCGCCCCCATCTCTAGCCCATGTACCACGTCTTTGGTATCACTACGCGCTGTCAAAAAGACAATCGGAACATCAGACATCTCGCGCAGGCGTTTACAAATTTCCCACCCATCCATATCCGGCATCATAATATCGAGAAGCACAAGATCGGGTTGATGGCGGTAGGCTTTGCGCAGTCCTTCTTCGGCACGGTCAGCTTTAATTGTCTCGAATCCGCGCTTTTCCAGCAACATCGCAATCAAATGTACGGTAGCTTCTTCGTCGTCGATAATCAGAATTTTTTCTGGCATTTTTGTAACTCCTATGCGATACCCATACGCAACGCAAACAAACCATAACAAATATCAAACTCAATATAGTTACTTTATCATGATCTGTGAGATTAGCGCAAGCAAATACTGACGATTTTATAACTTTTTAAGTATGCATCTGGTAAGAATCAAAGTATTGGTGCGCGAATTGTTTGTTTTTCGTTTGAAATCGTATTTCATAAATGAAACGAATTTAGGCTTTATGACGCGACATTGCCCGATTTTCTAACCTGGATGTTGTGCCCGTCTCAGAGAAATCCGAGTACAGTCACTAGTGTGCGGTGCACGCAATAAATGTTTAATATGTTGCTGTTTTACTGTATTTGAGTCGTTCAGATGAACAACTATCGAATGCTCATACGCATTTTAGGTGTCATTGATACTGTTGCAGTATCATGTAAGTGTTCATCATTCACACGGGTATAGTTAGAAAGTCGTATTATCATGGAATTAAAGAAACAAAAACCCTCTATTGTCTGGGGTGCGCTGACCGGGGCATTACTCACTCCCCTGTTGATCGTGCTATTCTTCATCGGTGAACGTTTCGCAGGTTTACCTTTTTTACCACTCAACTTCTTCGATTGGATCGCACGCAGTTTGCCGGGTGGTTTAATCACCTTCGGCATCGATACGATGGTGGATCTATTGATTGGGCTGGGGCTTGGTGCGGATCTCGACACTGCGGCTAAGACCGCCGAACAATTTATGGGTATAGGGTTATTCTTCGGTTTAGGTGTGGTGACTACAACATTATTCTATGCCATTCTTAACCGTATCGATTACAGAGAACTGAGCTACTTACCGGGGATCAGTTACGGGGTAGCGTGGGGTTTGCCCATGTTGGTGCTGGCGATTCCATTGGCGGTATCAGCGACTGCCCCGCCGTTGATGCAATATCTGTGGTCAGCTTTATTATTCATAGGTTTTGGTACAGCGGTTGGTTGGACGTATAACAGCATTGCCTTTGCACCCATCAGCGTGCAATCAAAGACGGGAGATGTCAAGGTACATCAGATCGATCGTCGCGAGTTTATGGTGCGTGTTGGGGGTGCCAGCGCCACACTGACCGTGATCGGTGCTGGCTTAGGTACATTACTGGGTGATGGCACCACTCAAGTTGCTAGCGGTGGCGATACCAATACGTCCGCTACCACAGCACTTGATCTGCCGAATGCTGATGCGAGCGTACAACCGGCACCCGGCACCCGCCCCGAACTGACACCCGTCGCAGATCATTACCGCATTGATATTTTATCGGGTGGTTTACCCTCTATCCCACAGGATTATACTCTACCGATCACTGGGTTGGTCGATAATTCGGTTGATTGGACACTCGATGAGATTATGGCGATGCCATCACAATCAGAATTCATCACGATGTCGTGTATCTCCAACCGCATCGCAGGCAGTTTGATCAGCACTACCAAGTGGACAGGGGTTTCGTTTCAGGAAATTTTAGAGCGCGTGCAACCTACCGCCGAAGCTGGCGCATTGCGCATTGTCGGCTATGATGATTTCGACGAATATCTTGAAATCGACATGATCCGTGAAGATCCGCGCATCATGCTAGCCTATCATTTCAACGATGAACCGTTACCTTTACGCAATGGGTACCCGCTCCGCATTCACATCCCGGATCGTTACGGCATGAAGCAACCGAAATGGATTCGTAGCATCGAATTCATCAGCGAATGGGAACCTGGATATTGGGTGCGTCGAGGTTGGTCAGAGCAAGCCATCGTCAATCAAACATCTGTGATTGATACGGTTGCCAGTAACGATGTGTTCAACGATGCTGATGGACAACTGCGCGTGCCAATTGGCGGTATTGCCTGGGCAGGAGATCGCCCGATTGCCGCGGTAGAAGTCAGCGTGGATAGCGGACCCTGGGAAGTAGTCCAGCTACGCGAGCCACTATCTGATCGTGCATGGACACTCTGGCGTTATGATTGGGCGTTCGCTGAAGGCAACCATACCTTTGAAGTGCGTAGTTATGAGCAAGCTTCAAATGCTGCCGGCGATCCACTCCTGCAACCAACCCGCACCCGTGGCACACGACCAGACGGTGCAACGGGGGTTCATGCCGTCACGGCTACTCTCACCAACAGTGAAAATGTCGATGATCAAGCCATTGAGAGCTAATCACTGGCAGGGTTATGGCGCATAACAGTGCCACCAATCAGCATAATAAAGAGGGCAAGCGATCGGCTTGCCCTCCATGCTTCATAAGCAGGATAGTACACTCACAGTGTGATGACAGGTGTACTCGTCGGATAGGGGGCGGTGGCGTTGCGGGTATCGACCACTACTTTGCTACAATCAAGTACATGTTGCCAGTCATAGCCACTGTGATTGGTCACGATGACCACACAATCCGCATCTTGTAACAGCGCATCAGAATACTCGCTGCTCTCCAGTGTCACCTGTTGATCAATGCGAATATGTGGCACAAAAGGATCATGATAGACGACATCCGCGCCTTTCTGGCGAAGCAGTTCAATAATATCCAAGGCCGGACTCTCGCGCACGTCGTCCACATCGGGTTTATAGGCTACCCCTAACACCACCACCCGAGAACCACGCACCGCCAATGATTGATCGTTGAGTGCATCCGCGATTTTATCAACGACATACAAGGGCATCGAAGTGTTAATTTCGCTTGCCAGTTCGATAAAACGTGCCGTGTAGTTGAGCGTCTTGAGCTTCCAGCTGAGGTAATGCGGATCAACGGGTATGCAGTGCCCACCCAATCCAGGACCGGGATAAAAGGGCATGAACCCGAAAGGCTTAGTCGCCGCCGCATTGATGACTTCCCAGACATCAATCCCCAGTTTGTCGCACATCAACGCCATCTCATTGACCAGACCAATGTTCACAGCACGGAAGGTGTTCTCCAATAATTTGACCATCTCCGCCGCCGTCGGTGAAGAAACCGACACAATGTGATCGACTGCTTTGCGATAGAGTGCGGCGGCAATCTCGGTACAATCGGGTGTGATACCGCCAACGACTTTGGGAGTGTTACGCACGCCATAAGTCTTATTACCGGGGTCAATGCGTTCCGGCGAAAAAGCGATGAACAAATTATCCCCCACACGTAACCCTTCTTTTTCGGTGCGTGGACGGATGATCTCATCGGTGGTGCCGGGATATGTCGTACTTTCCAAGATAATCAGCAAGCCCTCATGCGCTATCTGCGCGATGGATTCCACTGCCTGAATGATATAACTCATGTCCGGATCTTTGGTTTTGCGAAGCGGGGTCGGCACGCAAATGCTGATGGCATCGACCTGTGCCAGATCGGCATAATTGGTGGTCGCATGTAATTTACCCGCCTCGACCAGTGGTTTGAGACGCGCTGAAGGGATATCTTCGATGTAACTCTCCCCCCGATTGAACTGAGCGACTTTATCGGGGTTCACATCTAACGCGGTGACTGTAAAGCCGGCTTCGGCAAATTCGACTGCAAGCGGCAAGCCAACATAACCCATACCCACAACAGCAAGGTTTGCGCTACAGTCTGTGATGCGGTCAAGCAATTGTTGTTTGAAAGACATCGTTCTGTTTGTCTCCATGATTTCACAATAGGATCGCATTATGGGTGTATTTAGAATAATTGACAAGTGTTGTCTGTGATTGCGTGGGCAAAATTCTCGCTACAATACGGGTAGCTTTTCCGCTATAGTAGGCTGTAATGAGGGGGTGGTTGTGCCCTGGTGGGTGCCCCAGTCTTCAAAATTGGTGGTCGGTTGCGTGGCAGGCGACGGTGGGTTCGACTCCCATCCACTCCCGTCTTAATCCGTTTAGACTCTTAGCGATGCGTGCATTTTAGGGGCGGAAAAGCGCTGAATAAAAACACCCGCTTCATTGAGAAGCAGGTGCTTAATCTCATTGATACCATCAAATTTTTCAGGTTTACTCGATCCACGCGTCCCGTTCACCGGCTTCGAGAAAATACAACATTGCGCCGGTGTTATCGGTAATGAATGCAAATTTACCCGCCATCGATGGGGTAACCGGCATGATCAGCTTACCGCCATGTTGTTCAACCTGTTTGACGGATTCCTCGATATCAGCAACCGTGAAGTAAACATTCCACATAGCCGGCGCTTCGCCCCAGGATTCATCAATGGGGAGCATTCCGCCATTCATGCGACCTTGATTGAGGATGGTGTAATAATCTTGATTCTCTTCTTTTTGAAACTCCCAGCCAAGCAATGCCCCATAGAATGCCTGTGCTTTTTCAATATCGCGGGTTGCTAGCTCATTCCAGCACATTGCGCCAACGGTGTTCACGAGGCCCGCCCCTATATGGCTTTTCCCCTGCCATAAACCGAGGGTCGCACCGGTCGGGTCTTGAAGGACTAACATGCGCCCATTGTCCATCACGTCGAAGGGCGGTGCAATCAATGTGCCCCCTAATTCAGTGACCTTATCGGCTAAGGCATCTACATCGGTGACGTTGACATAGTTGTTCCAGTGCGATGGGATGCCCTGTTCGATCATATCAGCAGACATTTGCCCCAGTCCGGCGACATCTTCGCCATCTTTTTGATACATGCTATAGGTATCCTCATCGCTGATAGGCACAGAAAGCACTTGCCAACCTAGAACACCTGCATAGAATTCATCGGCTTTTTTCTGATCGTGTGACATACCATCCGCCCAGCAAAATGTACCGTGTGGATATTGTGTGACTTTGAACATGAAGATCTCCTCTGCTGTATCTTTGATAAGTTTTGAACGTTTGTTCTAAATCATTATACACGCATATCAGAACAAATATTCTTTAGATTGCATTGCATTATCATAAAGGGCTATCGCTGAATTGATGGATATGTTGGATGACCCACCACCTGGCGCTCAGCATCAAACAAACTGCTATAATGAGCAAGCACATCAAACAAAGGGAACGGCTTTCTATGCGGGTTGGTTTGTTAACCTCTGATCTCAACTACCGGCACGGTTGGGGCACATACAGTTTAAGTTTGCTCAAGAGTTTACAGGCGCACGGGATTGACCTCACCATCGTGAGTGCCCGTAACAACACCTACCTGAATATAGACACACAGGCTATTTTACCAAGCGTCGCACCACAGGAACGCTTCTCAATGGCCAAGATGGCGCTGATTGCGCCACAGGTGCGCGATCTACTGCGTGAGTGTGATGTGATCCACACTACAATTGAACTCTATGCGCCGTTGGTTGATTGGATAGCGGGGGTGCGTCCGCGCTTCATGACCGCGCATGGCAGTTATATTCACTTGCCCCGTATCCGGCGTTTTCCGGTGGATCGAATTTATCAGCGAGCATTTCGTCATAGTCAGATCATCTGTGTCAGCCAGCACACACAGACCATCGCGCATCGCGTCATCCCTGATGCACAGACGCACGTCATCCGCAATGCCGTCGATGCGGAGCGATTTGCCGATATTCAGCACCAAGCCAGCCCTACCCCGACAATCGTCACACTCGGCGGGGTCAAACAGCGCAAAGGCACGCTAGAGCTAATCGAAGCTGTCTCCCGTGTGCGTGAGCAACTGCCGGATGTGCAGTGTCATGTATTGGGGTCATTGAATGCTGAGGTGCGTTATGTCGAACGGGTACGGGCGCGTATTGAGGCGCTCGGTTTACAGGATAACGTGACTCTACACGGGTTTGTCAGCGATGCTGAGATGCGTCAGTGGTACGCCCGCGCCGATGTATTCGCCCTGCCCTCGATTGACGATGGGTGGAAATTTGAGGGGTTCGGCTTAGCGACGATGGAAGCCAGCGCCTCCGGGGTGGCGGTGATTGGCACGCGCCAATCCGGGGCAAGTGATGCTATCGACGATGGCGAAACCGGCATCTTAATTTCAGCAGATCATCTGATCCCCGAACTGAGCGATGCCTTACTATACATCCTGAGCCATCCGGAACGGGCGCGTAAAATGGGCGACGCCGGACGGCGCAAAGCACAGGCGCATAGCTGGCAAAATGTCGGCACACAGGTGATTGGACTCTATCGAGAGGCGCTCAAGAGCTGAACGCCTCTCAGGGTAGTTGAATCAATCATCACTCTGGCTAGCGGGACGGATCGACTCGGCGAGCGAGGGCACGCCCTCTCCGCTATATTCAGGGCAATTACGATCAATCACTAGAGCTGTGCCCGGTTGCACCCGATTAGGGCGTGTGATGTTGTTAGCTTGAAGCAAGCAAGCGGTATCCACATCATAAAATGCCGAGATGCCATCTACGGTTTCACGCGGTTGTACCACATGGATTTCGCCCCCGCCCCCTTGACCGAGCAAGGTTGAAGGATCGAACTCATCATCTGCGCCGAAGGGTGGCACGTTGAAGGGGATTGTGAGTGTCTCGCCTGCGACCAGTTGATCATCGCTATCGATTTCGTTAGCCACTTCGAGCGCCACCTGTGCCACGTCGAAGGCTTCCGCAATGCTGGCGAGCGTATCATCTTCGCGGATAACATACAATGAACCGGTGACATCCAAACCCAGCGCAGGGAACACCCCATAAGGCGGTACATCCGACGGGATGAAAATCACTGTACCCGCCAGAAGGGCATCTGGATAACGAATGTTGTTGAATGCCAGCAAGGCTTGCAAGGATATATCGAGTTCCTGTGCGACTAAATCCAGCACATCACGCGGCTGGATGACGTATTGCCCGCTACCACCACCGCGCCCGATATCCTCCGCACGCACCGGAAGGCCATCGACTGTGATGAGTGCCGGCACTGTATCGTAAGCAGGAGCGCCGTCAGGAATGGTCAAGCATTGGTTAATCTCCAGGCGATACGGGCGCTCGAGATCATTGGCAACCGCGATAGAGAGCGGGGCAATATCCTGCGTGAAGCCGATCAAGTCAATAGAATCATTGCGTTGTACACGGTAGCCGTCGCAATCATCTTCAAAGGTGACGACTTCTCGCGGAATCACAACGTCTCGTGCGACATTATCACGGGGATCATCACCGTAGCGGGGACATGCTACACTAATCAGTAGGGTATCGCCGACACGAATCGTTTGCCCACGAGCAAGATCATTGGTCTCGGCAAGGCAAGTGGGGCTGACATCGAATAGTGCCCCGATGCCATCAACGGTATCGGCAGGGCGTACCGTGTAATTCACATCTTCGGTGATGGGCAATACTGACGCATCGTCCTGTGCCAGCACACCGCCGATAGAAACCAGCAAGATCAATGAGAGAACTGTTATTATCTGACGCATAATGTTTCCTTCTGATCCAGATTAAGCCATACTATTAAGAATAACATATCCCTGACATTTCGCCTGTCGATTAGGTGAGTGAAGTGTTCGGAATTGCTGACAAATCCATCAGACTGAGATTGATGGTATCATCAAAAGAAAGCAAGTGAGGTGAGTATGACGGAGCAACCGCAACACATTCGCCAGCAATTCGGCCCGTATATCACGCTCAAGTTGATCGGTTCTGGTGAACAGAGCGCAGTCTTCGGCGCGATCCATGAGACCAGTGGTAAGATGGTTGCCCTGCGCCTGCTGACCATTCCACGACGACATGTGCAACTAGTACTCGATACGTGTGAGTCCGTCCTGCGTGATTTAGCAGAAACCACTATCCCGCACGCGGTACGTCTGCACGATTTTGGGCATCAAGATAACACACTCTATCTGGCGACCACCTTGCTCTACGGAGGCACATTGCTGGATCGCATGAACGCTCGCTCATTCGGGCAGGACGATACGATTTTGCCTTCCATAGCTGATGTGCTAGACTTAACGGCTCGCATGGCGATCACACTCGACACCTTGCATCAGCGTGAGATGGTACACGGGCAATTGCGTCCCAATAGCATCATCTTTGACGCGCAGGGTAACGCGCATCTGACTGAGATCGGTTTAACGCGCATTCTCAAAATCATCTATCAATTGGATACTACCAACTCCTTCAACATGACACGCTACAGTCCCCCCGAATTATGGAACGGTGAACGCCCCTCACCGGCTACTGATCAATACGCGCTCGCTTGCATCGTCTATCAACTGCTCACCGGACAGGTTCCGTTCGATGGCAAGTCCATTCTGACGCTGATGCAAGCTCATGCTGATGATGTAGCTCTGCCACCCCATTACATCAAGCCAGAATTACCTGAAAATCTCGCGTTGATCTTCTGGCAGGCGCTTGCCAAACCAGTCGAAAATCGCTATCCCACTGTTAACGCTTTCTATCAAGACTTACAACATTGCTTGAACAAAACAACACAAACCAGCAAGACCGATTTCTTTACCTTCCCAATACATTGAGCCCCTGTATAAGATGAGTTAAATTGATGAGCGATACCCTATCTCCGAAACCAATCACACAACTGCGCGCTGTGGCGCTCATGGTCTTTCGGGCGCTGGTTGGCGCATATGCTTTGAACACGATCTTGCATCTGCTCGGTGCATTGGTGATTGGCGAGAGCTGGCATGTAATCGCCTTCCTCAACACCTTCGCGCATCTGCTATGGATGCCCGCCCTATTGATCGCGCCACTGTGTTTGTTCCTGCGCCAGTGGCGCTTGCTAGCAATGACCCTACCGGCAGTGATAGCATTCTTGTTCATCTGGGGCGATATGCTCCTACCGCCTCGCACCCTGCCGAATGATA
This sequence comes from Anaerolineae bacterium, assembly GCA_051117475.1. GTDB lineage: Bacteria > Chloroflexota > Anaerolineae > Aggregatilineales > Phototrophicaceae > JAUZRW01. The sequence goes on from JBNPEE010000030.1 coordinate 37,265, forward strand.
CTGATGGCGTAGCGCTGCGCGTGCTGAGTTATAACCTACATGCCAATAATCGTGATGTGAATGCCTACACCGAACTGATCCGCACCGCCAATGCGGATATTGTCGCCTTGCAAGAAGTCAGCGATCATCACGTGATCGCGTTAGAGAGTGTCTTCGCTACCACTTACCCCTATCGGGCATTTCATCCAGGCGGCACGCGGGGGCAAGGCATCATGAGCCGTTACCCGATTCTCAATGATGATTACTGGCGCTATGAGTTCCTGCGGTCAGCGCTGGGGCATCAGCGCGTAGAATTAGCACTCACTGATGAACAGCGAATCGTGGTCTATAACGTGCATCCGTCCCATCCCGGTATGCAGGGTGATTTGTTCAATCCGGATTATCGCTCACAAGAGATTGCCGACTTACGCGCCCGCATCACCCGCGAAAGCCTGCCGGTACTCTGGGCGGGAGATTTTAACATGTCCGATTTTTCCGATGATTATCGCGCAGTGCGGGCAGTATTCCGTGATGCATTTCGTGATGGGGGCTGGGGCATGGGTTGGACATTCCCGAACGTGACCTCATACAGCACCCTCTTAAGATTGGATTATATCTTCTACAGCCGACATTTTCGCGCTGATCACGCGCAGGTCATGCCGACGCTGACGGGTAGCGATCACCGCGCTTTGTACGCTGATTTCACTTACATCAGAGGTAACTGAATAATGACGATACCAATTCCTTTCCGTAACATGCGCGATGTGCTGGGCTTACACGCCAAAGTATCGCCCCATAAGCCAGCGTTGATTGCCTATGATGCCACCCACACCCGCCACGAGATCAGTTATCTGGAGCTGGTTGGCAAGGCGCACCAGATCGCTAATGTGTTGTTCGATGATCTGGGTATCGCACGGGGTGACCGCATCGCGGTAATGAGCACTAACCATCCGCACGCTGTGATCCTCTATTTTGCAATATGGGTGATCGGCGCAACAGTGGTCAGCGTGGCGAGCGATACTGCTACCGATGAGCTTGTCACTACTTTGGAAGCCAGTGAAGCACGCCTGTTCATCGCCAGCGATGTGCTACTGGCACAACACGCCCCACACATCCCTGCGCTACCAATGCTTGAGGGCGTGATCCAGATTGGCGGACGATCAGATGCTTATCTGCGCCTCGAAGACCTTGCCAGCAACCGCCCGACGACATTTCTCGGTGATGAGAGCGGTGCGAAAGGTACTGATGTGCCCTTGCGCGAGGGCAATGTGCGCACCGCCCGTCTGAGTGATCCGGCACTGATCAACTACCAATACGGTAACCCGATCACGCGCACACAGGGAATGCTCTTGCGCGATAGCCTGATATTGGCACAGCACACAGCTTTCAGTGGCAACCAGACGGCGCTAGCATGGTTGCCCTTGCATCAACGCTTTGCCGTGTCGATCCTCGCCCCGTTGAGCGTGGGGGGCACAGTGATCTTCACAGAGCAAGCAAACACCGACGATCTATGGCGATTGCTGGTGCAGGAACGCGCCCATGTCAGCACTTTGGACAGACGGACACTCACGGCATTGATTGAACGCGCACAGGATCACATGGCAGACGGAGGCACGCGCTTTGGACATCGCATCATTCAGCAAGACATCAAGCATGTGCGTCATCTATTGCTGATTGATGAATCGCTAAACACCAGCCAACTGCGCGAATTTGAAACGCTCTTTGGCATTCCTGTTTTAACGGGAAGTACCCACCCCACTGATGAACGACTACTGACACTGTTACCCATCACGCTCTCATGGTCAGCGCATCAAACATGGTTATGCGATCAACGAATCCCTTCGGTGGGCGTGGCGCTGGAACCTCTGCGCGTGTTGCTAGCCGATGGCACAGAGGCGCCACCCGATCAAGTCGGGCAATTAGCCTCACGGGTCAATGGCAAATGGGAACGGATGCTAGTTCCAGCAAGTTATCGCCTCAACTCAGCTGGCGACGCTTATTTTTTCAGCTGGTGACGTAAATGGAACCTTACACGTCGCTATAGCGTTGAATGAATACAAGGCAATCTCAAACATGGCTATGCTATTATTTTGTCGCTCATTGAAGGTATATGTTATCGTGAAATCCATTCTTCTCCTCGTCTTCATCAGCTTTTTACTCATGTATCCCGTAACAGCACAGGATGATACAAACTGTAGCAGTGAATCAGGGCTTATGGTGTTAGGCAGTGGCTATGTCACCGCCGGCCCTTTGAATGTGCGCGATACACCCAGTCCGGCAGGCGTGCGGATAACACAACTAGATGTTGAAGCCGTGGTTCGTATTTTAGATGGGCCGGTCTGCTCTGAAGCGTTCATATGGTGGCAAATTCAGACAGATAGTAGATTATCTGGTTGGGTTGTAGAGGGCACGCAGGATCGACGCTGGCTCATTCCAATCGGCACTGCGCCGGAATCCACAGATTATGCGCCCTTACCCGTTCCAGATTATGTACCTAATCAGTTATTATTTTCAGGCTTAGAACGCATCGAAGCAGATGGAAATGTGCGTTTTGCAACAAGACCTTTCATCTACGATGCAGAAACTGGTGAATTAATCGCTTTTGAGAGTGATCTAACCACGCTCATTCATCCAAACTGGACAAGTGAGGGAAACACCATTATTGCCTCGACAGTTGGCATGGACGGCGTGGTAGTGATCAATGCTGAAACCGGTACGGAACAATTCATTGAAACCCGTGCCCCACTCACCAATGGCAGTGCCCAGCATTTACTCTCATCAAATAATCGCTGGATTGCTTATGCAAATAATCGTGTGTTTGTGATGGATATAGAATCGGGGGAAGAGCGCATACTGCTTGAACGCGAATCTGATACCCGATATTCCGTTCAAGGGTGGTCACCCGATGGCAACACACTAGCTGTGATCAGCACACAAGCAAGCCGTGACAGAAGGCTTATACTCATCAATATTGAAGATGGCACAACACAGGTCATAGAGACTATAGCCCCTTACAATGCCACATTCTCACCGGATGGTAGTCGTCTGGCTATGACAGTTGAAGTTGATAGAGGGGAAGCACCTGCGCCAGCTGACCTCATCATCTATGATATTGATCAGAATGCAGAACTGGCACGCTATACAGCACAGTATGGGTACATGCCAGCATGGTCACCCGATGGGCAACAGGTAATCTTTCGTGATGCAGACGAAATTCTGATAGCCAATGCCGACGGAACAGGCATTTCACGACGTTGGTCATTCCCTGGTCAGGGCGCAATCACGTATTTTGCATGGTCACCTGATGATCGTCGCGTCGCATATACCGTTGACCTGTCCCGGATGAGTGCTGAGGACAATCAACGCATCTTCCTCATCAATCTAGCACAAGATATTATCTTTGAGATTCCGGACATCCCGCCTTTGAGTAATCCCTATCCAGCATGGAGACCGACATCCGAAGCACAGCGTATAACACCATAATATTCAGTGAGGGCATATCATGAAGACGATGATGGGGCATATCCGCTTTTCCAGTTGGTTGTCATTAGTCATTCTCCTAGTCATTTAGACCTATGAGTTGGTCTGCTCTCGATTGTCCATTTGATAAACCTTCCTCCGTTTCATGAGGTCGGTGCATGGGTTCTTCTTGACAGTTGTTTAATCAAAAAGGGGGTCTAATTCCCCGTAGCTTGCTACGAAACTGATGGATTTGCCGAAGACGATCCATCAGATAAAATGTAAGGTATGAGCAAGCTAATCCGAAAAAGTCATAACGTATCTGT
>JBNPEE010000026.1:0-194412 GCA_051117475.1 Anaerolineae bacterium
TACACATATATTCATCTGCAGGGATACCGATTCTATTTCTGAATACAAGTGATGTGAGAATAACAAGTATCTCATATGAATCAGGGTTAAAACATAATCAATAGCGGTTACGTGTTGCACTCTATTAGCAGGATTTAAATCACGTATGAATTACACCAAGATTTACATATAATAACCGCTGGCTTAAGGCTATCGTATCCGAGCAACCGTTGAAAGCAAACGCCGAGGAGCAGACTGTGGACATTACGATAGATATGTACATCACGATGGGGATTCTCATCCTCGCCATGATCTTTTTCATCACCGAGCGCCTGCGGGTTGATGTAGTGGCACTCGGTGTGCTGGTGTTGTTGATGATCAGCAACGTGCTGACGGTCAACGAAGCATTAGCGGGGTTCTCTAACAGTGCGGTACTGTTGATTACTGCGCTGTTCATCGTGGGCGGGGCGGTTTTCCAGACTGGATTAGCCAACGTCCTCGCCGATCAAATCGTCAAAATTGCCGGAACCAGCGAGACGCGCTTGCTGGTGGTGATCATGATAGCGGTGGCGGTGGTATCGGGCTTCATCAGCAGTACGGGCACAGTGGCTGTACTGATGCCGGCTGTTATCAGTCTGGCAATTAGCGTGCGGATCAACCCTTCACGGTTGCTGATGCCTCTGGCATTTGCTTCGTTGCTCGGTGGCGCAACAACACTGATCGGGACACCGCCTAATATCATCGTCAGTGATGCGCTGGTGGAAGCCGGCTTTGAGCCGTTCGGATTCTTCAGTTTCGCGCCGATTGGCTTCTTGCTCGTTGCGGTAGGGATTGCACTGGCATTGTTCATGCAACGCTTCTTACCCGATAACACCCCCGCCAACAGCGATGAGGAGACCGCCGCTAGTGCCGCCGAACTGATCGAGACTTACCATCTCGGCGAGAGCGTGTACCGCGCTCGTATTCGCTCCGCGTCGAAACTTGCTGGCAAACCCATCAGCGAATCGAACATCGGGCACGATTATGAACTCAACATCCTTGAGGTTCTGCGCCCACCTGCCCCGCGTAAGATAGCCGCGATTGGTAACCAGGAGATCGTGATGCAGGCGGCACGTCATAACCCCATCCATCCTCAACCGGATACGATCCTTCAACATAACGATATTCTGATTTTACAGGGCGAGCCCGATCATGTATCGCGCCTGGTGTTAGATAAGAAATTGGCAATTCAGGCTTCGCACGCCAGTGATCGACATGCCCTGCTCTCGGAAGAAGTCGGCGTGGCAGAAGTAGTTTTACCGCCAACGTCTTCGTTGATCGGTAAGACACTAATTGATCTGCGCTTCAGCAACCTCTACAACCTCAAAGTGCTGAGCATTCGCCGTCCGGGGCAGGGGCAAATCGAAAACCTGCGCGAAGAAAAGCTCGAGTTCGGTGATATTCTGCTGGTACAGGGATCGTGGGATAATATTTTCCATCTCAGCAAACAAAACCGTGATTTTGTGTTAATCGGTGGCACGCAAGAAGTTAAATCGCACCTGTACAATCGTGATAAAGCACCGATTGCGCTGGCGATTCTTGTCGGCATGCTGGTAGTGCTAGTCACGGGATGGCTGCCTACAACAACTGCTGCGATGCTCGCCAGCTTACTGGTGGTGCTAACTGGCTGCCTTACGATGGACGAAGCCTATGATGCAATTGACTGGAAAAGTGTCGTACTGGTGGCGGGCATGTTACCGATGAGTACCGCGCTGGTCAATGTCGGTTGGATTGACCTGATGGGCACTGCTTTTGCCGAAACACTCGGCGCATATGGGCCGATTGTTGTGATGGCCGGCTTGTTCTTGATTACCTCGGCACTGACGCAGGTTTTATCCAACACCACCACCAGTGTGATCCTCGCGCCATTGGCGATTGTGATCGCCCAGCAGTTAAACGTTCAACCGCACGCCTTCCTGATGTCAGTAGCAATGGCCGCTTCGATGGCGTTCCTGACACCGGTAGCTTCACCAGTCAATACACTGGTGATGGGTGCAGGCAATTATCGCTTCACCGATTACATCAAGATTGGTACGCCCTATGTGGTGGTGACCTTCATCATGACGATGCTCGCCCTGCCCTTCCTGTTCCCCTTCTGATCAGCATTTATTCAACCCATCCACGAAGCCTCCGTCAACAGGCGCTGGCTTCGTGGGGATTATTTTAATTCACTCGGCGGGTACAATTGCGCTGGTAAATATGGACTTCGATTCATAACTATGACCGCTATTGCCTTATCGTTTCCAACACAACGAGATTCTCAGCGAGCATTTAAGTTATCTTCAGAGCATCATCAGATAAGCGGACTACAGTCAGCTTAGTGTATTGTTTTGAAATGGAGAAATTTGATTTATGACCCACTTATCACAGGTATCACGTCGCGATCTGTTAAAAATGCTCGGTGCAGGTGTTGCCGGTGCGGGCTTATTGAGTCTCGCTCCGTCATCGGCACAAGCGCAAATTAGCCCGAGTACAGATGACGTTGTGGCGTATTTCCGCTTTAAGATTGGTGCATTTGATGCAATCATCGTCAGCGATAACGCGCTGGCTTTCCCACCGGCTAATTTCAACGTGCAAGGTGACAGCGAAGCTACTGAAGCCTTTTTCGCTGAACGCCGACTGGTGAGAGATGATGGTAATGTGCAGGTATCCGTTAACAACCTGATCGTCAACAATGGCGAACAAACGATCTTGTTCGATACGGGGACAGGCAACCGCCTGCTGGCTACACTCGACGTGCTCGGCATCGGAGCAGATGGCATCGATGCGGTGATCTTATCGCACTCGCACTTCGATCATGTCAACGCTTTGAGCTTCGATGGCACGTTGAGCTTCCCGAACGCGACTGTTTACTTGCCAGAGCCAGAGAACACTTTCATTGAAGAAGGCCCCGAAGGTGTGGTCGGTACCGCCGTTGAGAAGCTCGCACCAGCATTTGAGGCGGGCATTGTCTCGCTCTATAATGATGGTGACGAGATTGTGCCCGGTGTTTCGGCAGTTGCCACGCCTGGCCATACCCCCGGCCATATGGCGTTCTTGATCGAGAGCGACGATAATCAATTGATTCACTTTAACGATGCGCTCCCCAATGCCATCGCCAACCCCGCTAACCCGAATTGGGTATTTGGCTTTGATTTCGATCCCGAAACTGCGATTGCGTCACGCCGTGCGATTTTGTCGCAAGCGGTTGAATCAGGCGTACAGGTACTCGGCTATCATTTCACATTCCCCGGTTTAGGGTATATCTTGCCTGATGGAGATAACTTCAGCTTTATGCCATCAGCATTCTAAGCAAATCAACAGGGCGTGAGAGCGTGCGCGTCTGTGCGCCCTGTTTTTCTGGATTGTATATTATTCACTTCCATTTAACCTCTGATTCCTTTCCTATTCATCCTAGTAATTCATAATGTATGACGTTGTATAGTGTAATTCATGTATTGTAATCTAGTAGGAGTGTTTAGTTTATATGCGCCGTTTACTTGTACTTGTCGTTTTGTTGTTTGTTGTGGCGATGCCGGGCTATGCACAAGAGCAAACCATCGCGGAAATTGTTGTCGCGAGTGCCTCTGCAGAAAACCCGGAATTCACCACCCTTTTGACAGCTGTTCAGGCTGCCGACCCATCTGTATTGAATGCCTTGTCTGACCCAGCATCGACGCTCACCGTCTTCGCGCCAACTGATGCCGCTTTTGCAGCACTCGCATCCTCACTCGGTCAATCGACCTTTAACAGTATCCTGGCTGATCCTGTTGCACTAACCGAAATCCTGTTTTATCACGTCATTTCCGGTAACATCACCTCTGGTAGTGTTGTTGCTGGTATACAAAACTCAAATGGTGGCTTTGGTGTGCGCACCCTGAGTGGCCAACTCATTGACGTGCGTGGCACACTCAATGAAGAGGGCGCGATTGACCTGAGTGCTGGCATCACCATCGACAACGCCAATCTGGTGCTGGAATCCATTGATATTCCAGCCTCGAACGGTGTGATTCATGTGATTGATGCCGTGATGGTGCCAAGCCTCGATACCATTGCTGATGTTGTGGTCTCCAGCACACGCGGTTCTGATTCACAATTCAACCTGTTGCTGGCAGCTGTACAAGCCGCCGATTCGAGCGTGCTGGCTGCGCTGAGTGATCGTACCGCATCTCTGACCGTTTTCGCACCAACCGACGCTGCTTTTGAAGCACTGGGGGCGGATACCTTGAACGCTGTACTCGCTGATCAGGGTCTGCTGACAACCATCCTGACTTATCACGTCTATAATGGTGTGGTTTATAGCTCAACCTTGCCCAGTTCCTTGCAAATGCTCAGTGGCGATACCGCCAACATTGCCCTGCGTGATGGTGGTGTGTTCATTGACAATGCTCAGATTCTCGTGACGGACATCGAAACCATGAACGGCGTAATCCATGTGATTGATGCGGTCATCCTCCCATAATAGCTTGACCGTGTATATCACTGAACGAATGCCCTTGCCTACTGTGCAGGGGTGTTTGTGTTTATGGCATGATGATCGCAAATCAGGTACAGTGAATGTATGATCCACTGTGTGACTGAGAGCATATCATCATGTTATGGGCAATCGGCACATTCGATCTGAGCGTGCATTTGCCACAGGCAGAACCAGAGCGCGTTTATCAGCACCTGTTGACCAATCAGCACTGGTTGCACCATCCGCTTTGAAGGCTTCCAGAATATGGTTTATGTCGATAATCGCACCAGCGTTCATCCAGTCAGTGCGGGGTGTGAGGTGCGCGAACAGGTGACAGTGCGTACCCTGCGCCCGCTCAAAGGTTTTGTCTTGCGTCAGACGATTGATTCGCATAGCGCCATGCTCAAACGACTCCGTGAGACCTTCACTTAAGACAACTACTGGCAGAATCAAATATTGGGGCTATACATCTGTTCAGAAGCTGTTACACTACAGAGGCAATGTGGTATATGTAGATAATTTAATCTCCCCACATCGGTGCAGTGGTTAGGCACCTAGAAACCTCAAGAGAAAGCAAGCGTTTGACAGATACAACAACACCCATCCAAACAATGTGGCGTCCTGTTACTGGCATACGAATTATATCCTCTTGTAAATACCCGTCTTGCGGTATTGTAGGTTAAGCAAGACCGTAGCTTATAAGGAGTAATAACAATGGCAGAACGTACACAGGGTACAGTAAAATGGTTCAACGGTGATAAGGGCTTCGGCTTCATTTCACGTGAAGAAGGCGAAGATCTCTTCGTACACTACTCGGAGATTCAATCCTCCGGTTATCGTTCACTCGATGAAGGCGCAACCGTCGAATTCGAAATCACACAGGGACGCAAAGGCTTACAAGCCAGCAGTGTCACCGTTGTCAGCTAAGAATACCTTAAACTGACATTGGCAGGGTAGGCGATCATCGTCTACCCTGTTTTGTTATATAGTCCCAACACCCTCCTCAAAATCGTAATGTTTGTTGATTATCCTCTGTGTTGATACAATCATCAAAAATGATTTCTTAGGATTGATACAAATGGAAAAGACCGTCCGTTTATTTGCCACCCTACGCGACATCACTGGACAAAAAGAGATCGTTGTGCCGTTTCAAGATGGGCAGACCGTGCGCCAATTCCTCGATACCATCAATCAGATGATGCCCGAACTCGGTCAGGAGATCATCGACGAGAACGGCGAGCTGACCGGTCTGGTGCATGTGATGGTACACGGGCGCAACATTCACTGGTTAGATGGGCTAGATACCTCTATCAAAGCAACCGATCAACTGGTGCTGATGCCTCCTTCGGCTGGAGGATGAGCGATGCGCTATGAGATGGAACTGCGGAATGTCCCTCGTAAGCGCGTGATGGAATACTTGATCGAAGCAGGTGGCACAGAAGATAGTGAGCTAGCCGTCACGGGTGAGGGTTGGCGCGGATGGCTTGAAGAACTCGAACCGGTGCAGATCATCACGATGACCGTGCGCCGGGACATGCTAATCCTCGACGGAGATGCAGATGTGCTCGATGAGGTACACGCTTTCATGCGTCGCAAGACGATGCGCGGAGGTGGATAGATCGCCCGCACTGCATCGTTGTTCAGTGCGGGCGGTGGTGTTCGTCAGGCTTTTTCCTCAATCGGGATCGTGTGAGGCATGATTTGTGGTGTTGGCTCGCGGGTGTCGATGGCGCTGGCGGATTTGTCCATCTCATCGATCAATGTCTTGAGCCGTTCAGCACGTTCTGCGGATAAGCGTCCGGAGCGTAATGAAGCCCGCGCTAAATTCGAGATGGCCTTTGCCGGGTTCAAGCCTTTGGGGCAAGCATCGATACAGTTGGTCGCCTTGTGGCATCGGAACGCGCCCGTTTCAGTTGCCACCATATCGAGGCGATCATCTGGCGCCTGGTCGCGGGGATCTATGATGCGCATGAAGGCTTTCAACAGCGCATGAGGCCCCATGTAATGCTTGTTACCGGCAACCACCGGGCAAGCTGAATAACACGCGCCACACATGATGCAGGTCTCGGCACTCTCCATCGCATCAACTTCTTCCTGAGACATGCGATATTCCTTCTCCGGCACAGTATCAGGTGCGATCAACCACGGTCTGATCTTCTCGTATTGTTCCCAGAAGACAGTGCGATCCACCACCAGATCTTTGATGATCGGCAGATAAGGCAGAGGTTCGATCACCACAGTGTTCCGTTTGCGGAACAATCCCACTTCACCAATGACTGCTGAGAGTGGTTTGGTGCAGACTAGTGTATTCTGACGGTTAACCATCATCGCGCATGATCCGCAGATAGCATGTCGGCATGATCGGCGGAATGTTAGACTGCCGTCTTGTTCGGCTTTGATCTCTTCCAGTGCATCCAACACAGTCTTACCGGGTGTTAGCTCCACTTGATAATCTTGATAATAAGGTTTGTCGTCGGTATCTGGATTGAATCGGCGGATACTGACGGTCGCTTGTTTGTTGGCGCTCATGGTGTCCCTCTCTGCAATTTGCCTCAATACTTGCGCTCTTGTGGTGGGAAACGTTCCCAGTCAATGTCAACGTCTTTGTAGGTCAGGGTGGGCTTGCCGTCCTCGTCACGGATTGCCACTGTGTGCTTGAGCCATTGCTCATCATCGCGCTTGGCATAATCGGTGCGCGAATGTGCGCCCCGGCTCTCGGTGCGAGCAAGTGCGCCAGCGACCACCACCTCGCTGAAGATCAGCAGGTTCTCGGTTTCCAGTGCACCCAGCACATCAGTATTGAAGCGACTGCTCTTGTCCATCACCTCGGCATAAGCGAAACGCTCCTGTAACTCCTGTACTTTTTCTAGACCGGCTTGCAATTTTTCGTCATCGCGGAAGATACCGCAATTATCGGTCATGTTCCATTTGAGATCTTCGGCGATCTGTGCCACCCGTGGGCGTGTGCCGTTGACGTTGGGATTATCCATCACGCGCTGGATACGCTTGTGCTGATTATCGGTGAGATGCTCGGTGTTGACGTTTGGCAGCTGTGCCCCGCCCTGAATGAAACGCGCCATCTCATAGCCGGCACGCCGTCCGAAGACTGAGGCTTCCAGCAAACTATTGGTGCCGAGACGGTTCGCGCCATGCACGCTGACGCAGGCACATTCGCCTGCCGCAAAGAAACCCGTAAATGGCTCACCCTCTGCATTGCGGATCACTTGCCCATTCACATCAGTCGGGATACCACCCATGCTGTAGTGGGCTGTCGGTTGAATCTTGGCGGGCGCGTCGATAATATCCACACCGAGAAAATTCATCGCGATCTCACGCACCTGTGGCAGGCGGCTCATGATATTCTCTGCGCCCAGATGACGCATGTCCAAGTAAATGCCCTTGCCATCATCGCCAACGCCCCGCCCTTGATCGATCTCCGTCTGTTCGCTACGGCTGACCAGATCACGCGGAGCAAGTTCCATCTTATCCGGCGCGTAATTTTCCATGAAGCGTTCGCCACTAGCGTTGGTCAGGTAACCGCCTTCACCACGACATGCCTCACTCATCAGGATACCGTGTTGGTAGATGCCTGTGGGATGAAATTGAACGAATTCCATATCCATTAGAGGCACACCAGCTTGATAAGCAATCGCGACACCATCGCCCGTGTTAGCGGTGGCGTTTGAGGTGATCTTCCACGCACGCCCATAACCGCCGGTAGCAAACAACACCGCTTTCGCCCGCAATACGTGTAATTCACCAGTGAGGATATTCATCGCGACCACACCGTGCGTCACGCCATCCTCAACCAATAATTCCAGGACATACCATTCGCTGTAGAATTTCACGCCGTGTTTGAGGCATTGCTCGTGAATGGTATGCAATAAGACATGTCCTGTCCAATCGGCGGCGAAGTTAGCACGCGGGGCACTATGCCCGCCGAAGCGCCGTTGGTTGATGCGTCCGTCTGCGGTGCGGCTGAAGACACAGCCCATATGCTCGTATTCATAAACTACATCGATAGCATCGTGTACTAGCACATCGATCTTATCTTGATCGCCCAGCCAATCTGAGCCTTTGATGGTATCGAACATGTGTAACTCAGGGCTATCGACAGGTTCATCACCGGCTGGTACTTGTTCCAGTGGCCCGCGTGCGCCTGTGCCTGCCACCGGACGCACATTACCAAGTGCAGCGGCGATCCCGCCCTGTGCTGCCCCACTATGACTGCGTAATGGATGCACTTTACTCAGCACGCCGATATTGGTCACGCCCTCACGAGCGGCAACCATCGCCGCCCAACTTCCTGCGAGTCCGGCACCGACAATAATAATGTCATGGGTGATTGTTTCGGTCATCGTTCGGCTATTCCTTCTGACTAATTCACCTCTATTGTGCTTGTTGGGGACGCTTTTTGTGAGTGAAGAATGTCACAATCTAAGGGTGTCAAACGATGCAATCGATGTAATATAGCTTCAAGATTGAGGCGCGTACTCGTCATAGCACCAGTGATACCATAACTGCTCGCGTTGATAGGCTTGTGGGCTTTCATGCGGTGCATGAAACTGTCGCACGATCATCACAACTTGTAAGGTTGCCAGGCGCGTACCCTGCATACGATCACGGTTGATCGTGCGACAATAATAACTGCCCCAACCGCGCAAAATTGCATCATAACGCCAGCGATACACGTTCTCCTCGAACTTTTCCCAGCGCATTGCCGGCCCCCAGTACCAGCGCGTCGGACGCTCATCATCAAGCGCCTGCTCGGTGAACAGATCATAACTGATGCCGTTCTCGAATTGTCCTTCCACCACCAACCAGCCATCATATTGAATGGGTGTTGGCGAGAACATATCCCAGTATTGCCACAATCCGCTATACCAGACGATATTGCGAGCCGGTTGCCACATTTGCTCAATGGGCGCGGGATAGCGGATGCCTTCGCCAGTGTAGTCACCCGCGACCTCGATATTCCACAACAGCACCAGACCGAATAGAGTTAACAGCACCGCACTCAGCATCAGGCGCTGATGATACGATGACGGTACAGGTGTATCTGCTGTTGGCGAGATAATCTGCTCTAGTTTTGCTTTCAGCCGCGCCCATGCGGGTGTGTGGCGAATACGATCTTCCAGCCCGACCAACCATGCTGGATCGAAGAAGAGCACATAACAAATCAGCATCAAGATTGAGAAATCTTGTATCGAGAGCGTGACCGCAATCCCGCCATGAAGCATCAGCGCCAGTACAAATGCCAGCACCCGCGCACCCCGCCACCACAATGGTATTAGTAATAAAATGGGTATGACAATCTCGATCATCAGCACCCCATACGAGAGCATCTGCAAAGCCTGTGCTGATAATCCCCGCAACCAGACACCTGCCGGTAAGATGAAGGTCTCAATCTGTGTGACATAATGAAGCGCCTCACCCGCCATCCAAATATCGCTGATGGTCTTGAGATAAGCCGTCGAGATATAGACGATCACCAGTTGCCACTGCAATAAACGCATCGGCAGAGCAAACCCCGCAGGCTGGATTGCTTCAGGATTGCGCCAGCGTAACTTATCGAGCGCGTAATGATACCCGATAGGCGCGAACATCAACCAGAAGCTCATGACACGCATCAGGGTATCTGCACCGGTGAGGATATAACCATTGCGCTCATGAACAGCCAGAATGAACAGGAAATTGAGAACCGCCATCGTGCGCGTTCGATAGCCCAGCACCAGACCAATCAGCACCCCCGCCCAGATTATGAAAAAAAGCGTAGCCAACCACGGCTCACCAATCGCGTCCATCAATGAAAAACGCGGATCACGCACTAAGCCATCGAACAAAATCCAGCGCGGGATAATGCCTTGATCGCTGTAGAAGATCCGCGCTAAGGGCAGGTGATACAGTGCGTCTTTCAGTAATAACAAACCGAATAAGATACGGAAGACATCCAACCAACGCGTGTCCACTTCACCGAACCAGTAACGCCAGTTGAAGATGTTTTCACTGGTTTGATGAGTAGGTGATGTCTGTGGGGAGTGTGCTATATGGGTCATGTTGAAGCAAATTAACGTTAGTTTGTTTGGTCATACGGTCAGTATAGCATGTCTCATTAATCCTGAGCACCCAACGATAACCCGCCAAGATAGTCGTTTAGAAACATTCAGACGAATCGTGCAGTATAATAAGATAGAACATTATCACTCAACGCTATTGCAAGTGATTATCATTGTTCGTGCAAAACGGGAAAAAACCACCATGCAACTATTCATTCGTTCATTAACGGTCACAATCGCTTTGTTATGTTTCGGCGTGGCGATCACTATCGCTCAACAAAACTGCAACGCTAACCTGGCTGATGTGATTGATCAGGTAGAAGCAGTCTGTGTTGCACTCAACGATAACCAAGCCTGTTATGGCAATTTTGAAGTCAACGCCGTCTTGCAAGAAAACGCACCCCCGCAGAATTTCAGTCAGCAGGGTGATCTTGCAGATGTTGCGTTCATCCGTTCGCTGTATCTGAGCGGGCTCGACCCTGAAGGTGATCGTTGGGGCATCGCGCAGATGCGCCTTGTCACCCCGGCAGGAAATGGCACACAGGATATTAACCTGCTCTTGTTCGGTGATGTTGCAGTAGAAAACGCCGTTGATCCAACGCCCGAACTCGATATTGTGGTTGGGCAATATGCCATCAACGTCCGCAACACACCCCGTACAAACTCGGTTGTGCTGGATTCCGTCGCATCAGGCACGACCCTGACAGCGATTGGGCGCTTATCCGACGCCAGCTGGTTACGGATACGCCTCGAAAATGGTGCAGTCGGCTGGGTAGCTACCGAACTGATCCGCCCCAACGATGATACACAAAGCTTTGACATACTCGATGTGCAAGAGAGTAGTGCGCCCTACTTCGGGCCAATGCAAGCCTTCTATTTCAGCGATAGTGGCGAATCTCAATGTGGTAATGTCAATTCTGATGGGCTATTGATCCAAACCCCAGAAGGCAGTGCCCGCGTGACTTTGCTCATCAACGAAGTCAGTATTGAGCTGATTAGCAACCAAAACGGCGCGATGGCGCTGGTCACTGGCAACGCACAAGAAGGCATGACCATCAGCATGATCGATGGCGAGGCACAGGTCACCAGCAACGGTACCAGCTATTATGTCAACGCCACACAAAAGACTACCATCGGGTTAAACAAAGATCTCACCCCGAACAGCGCACCATCCATCCCGGACAATTACGACGTGCAGGCGATGACCGGTTTATCTGTATTACCCATCCTACGGCAGACTGACGCGCCAATCGTAACCAATACGATCAATAACACGACAAACACTGACGGCAATGGCAACGCGACCGGCAACACTCAGCCAACTAACAACACATCGAATACGTCGAACAACACATCGAATAACGGAGATGACAATAATGACGATGACGACGATGATAGCAATAGCAACAACGCCAACGGCAATGCGACCGGCAACGCAACAGGCAATGCGACTGGCAACGCCAACGGTAACAACCGATGATGCACAAATGCGTTAAGATTCAGTTTCAAAAGGCGTACAATAAAAATCAATATGTTGTTTCATAGTCACTTGACTCTATAATAGATAAATAAACAATTATCATACAGTTGGGGATGTGCTATCAAGCAAATATCTTCGCTTGATACAGATTTCTTACAACCGAAATTAACCTAACGCATACAACATGAAGGTAAGCAAGCCATGGCTGACAAAGATAAAGCAAACAACGAGAGTCAGGATACTGCCCTCACACAAAATATCCCGCATGATCTTGAAACAGGCAATACCGACATGCTCGGTGGGGGCACAACCGAATTGATGATCGCGTCCTTTTATTTACCGGGACATTCAGACCCGATCATCATCAGTGGCACCAAGACGATTGTCATCGGACGACGTGATCCGAAGCGACGTATCAATCCTACGCTTGATCTGACTGAAGACTATGGTGCGAAACTCGGTGTTTCTCGTATGCACGCTGAAATGAACTACGTCAATGGCAAGTATTACATCAAAGATACCGGTAGCGCCAACGGCACATGGGTGAATGATACCAAACTGCAACCCTTTCAACCTCATGTGGTGATGACCGGCGATCAGATCCGCATCGGTCAGCTTGCAATTGTGGTACATCTCTCTTTGCCTCAGAACAAAAGTGCCCCAACCAGCGATGCTGTAGTCTCGACTGTATTAGGTGATTTCGGTGACAGACATGCTTATCGTGTGGTGGATGATACTGGCAGTATGATGGTTGAAAATGGCGCGATGATCATGAGCAAGATCCGCAATCTGAGTACGTATCTCGAACGCCTGATCCGTATCCACGCTATCATTCGCGAAGCCCAACAACAAGAGAGTCCACCGTTTTCAGTGGTAGCAATCCGTGTGCGTCAAGCCGACGAAGCCTTAATTGTTGAGATCAACGAAGGCGAAGACTTGATGAACTTCATGGCGAATAAATTACCAGAATTTATCTCCGTGCTAGAGGGCAAAACGAAGGGCGATAAGAAACAAACAGACAGCCTACAACGCTACTCTGATCCACTCGAACGCATCGCTGATTACGCCCTGCAAGAACTGGTCTTCCGCTTCCTAAACGAAACTCGCGATGAATACGTCAGCAAATTAGCCATTCATTTTGACGCGATTCGCTCAATAGAACTCAGCGTGACCAAGACCAACGCTTAAGAACAATTGTTATCAGTCATCGGTAATCTTGCGTTAGAATGAATGAATAATCAGGCAAGCAACACAAAGTGAGTGGGGATGAGTGATTACGAGAACAAAGTAATACGCGGATATCGCCTCAATCAAGCGATTGGTGCGGGGGGCTTCGGCACGGTTTACCACGCCCAACAAGAGGTGCTCAATCGTGAAGTTGCGGTCAAGGTCATCAAAGAGAAATACGTCAACGAACCACAATTTGTGCGCCAATTTGAAGCGGAAGCCCGCCTCATCGCCCGTATGGAACATTTCAACATTGTCACGCTCTATGACTATTGGCGCGATCCGAGTGGCGCTTATCTGGTGATGCGCTGGCTACGGGGTGGGAGCTTACGCAATTATCTCAAACAACAACGCATCGACATTGCACAGACAATGCGTGTCATCAACCAGACTGCCTCGGCACTGGCGTTTGCCCATCAGAATAATGTCATTCATCGAGACATCAAACCAGAGAACATCTTGCTTGACCTGGAAGGTAATGCCTTCCTGACAGATTTCGGCATTGCGGTCGATCTGCGTGACCGCGATGGATCGAATATGGAAAATATCTCATTTGGCTCGCCGGATTACGTCGCGCCGGAGCAACTCAAAGAGAAGGTCATCAGTCCGCGCTCCGATATTTACAGCCTAGGTATCATGCTTTATGAATTGCTCGCCAGCGAACGCCCTTTCATAGGTAACGATGCCAAAGAAATCATGAAGATGCAGTTATTCAATCCTGTGCCATCATTGCGCTTGAAGCGCCCTGATCTGCCGCCGGAGATCGACACAGTAATCTGGCAATCTACCGCCAAAAACCCTGCACATCGATATAGTAACGTGCTGGAACTCGCTGTCGCCTTTCAGAATATTGCCCGCAACCTGACCGATATCCCAGCTAATTATTTTATCAACACGCAAACGCGCAAGCGCGTTAAGCTGTCACCGCGCATTACCGATCATGTTGTTGATCTATCTCCGGAGCATCTGAACGAAGAAGGTACACCGGTAGTCAAAAACGATGAGCAACTCGTGCCACAATGGGATGACACGCTCGACACGCTCGCTGATCCGATTACGATCATCGATACACCACCGCCGGGCAAGAAGCAACAACAAGACACGATGCAATTCAGTGACCTTGACGACGGCGGAACCATCCAATTCAGCGATCTCGCCGATGACGGAGGTGGTGACAACTTTGCTGATTTGAATGCCTCTGACGATATGATGACGCGCGACTTCGACGACTTCAGCCCATCACAAGACCCTAAAACAGTCCAATTTATCGGTGATCCTTTCGAAGACTTGATGACGCTGACCATCGAAGGGGAAGCCCCACCAAATCCCTACAAAGGTCTACAAGCATTTGAAGAAGGTGATGCGAAGCGCTTCTTCGGGCGTGAAGAACTGGTCGAACGTCTGGTGCAATCAATCGGAGTGTCACAATCGCGCTTTCTCGCTCTGATCGGGGCATCAGGCAGTGGTAAGTCCAGTCTAGTGCGTGCTGGCATGATACCCGCACTACGTGAGGATGCGGTTGAAGGCTCTCGCGAGTGGTTCTATAGCACGATGGTCCCCGGCGATGACCCCCTGCGCGAATTGAGCGAAGCGATCCTGCGCATTGCCATCATCGCGCCAGAGAACTGGGGTATATCATTGAGCGAAGGCCCACAAAAGTTACACCAGCTACTCAACTTGATCTTGCCGGATGATGGCTCTGAGTTATTGTTATTCATCGATCAATTTGAGGAAACTTTTACACTGTGTGACGATGAACAAATGCGCCAGTTATTCCTCGATAGTCTGTGGTACGCTGTGCATCAACCGGACAGTCGACTGCGCTTGATCATCACCCTGCGTGCTGATTTTTATGATCGGCCTCTGCATTATCCGCAATTCGGGCAAATGCTACAGGAACATACAGAAATTGTGTTACCCCTCAACTTGCAAGAGTTAGAAGCATCGATCATGGAGCCTGCCAGGCGCGTCAGTCTGGGCGTCGAACCGGCACTGAAGAACGCGATCCTCAACGATGTGCAAGGTCAACCAGGGGCACTGCCCCTCTTGCAATATGCGCTAACCGAGCTTTACGAGCGCAAACCGGACAATGCACACGCCCTAACGCTGGAGCAATATAACACAATCGATGGGCTTGCCGGCGCCATTGCACGCCGTGCCAGCGAAATCTACACAGGAACGCTCGACGGAGCACAACAAAATGTCGCCCGTAAGTTATTTCTGCGCATTATCGCCATTGATGAGAACGGCACTGTGACTCGTCGGCGCGTGCTGTGGTCAGAAATGTTACAGGGCATCGACGACCCCGCTATCTTACAGCAAGTGGTTGAAGCCTTCGAGAAATACCGCCTACTAACCCGCGATCACGATCAGGTGACACGTGCACCGACGATTGAAGTGGCTCACGAAGCGATTATCAAGAGTTGGGAACTATTGCGCCAGTGGATTGAGCAGAACCGCATTGCTCTACAAAAACGGCAAGAACTGCGCGTTGAGGTGGATCGCTGGCTCAATAGTGGGCGCGAAAAAAGCTATCTTGCGAAGGGACTACGCCTTGCCGATTTTGAGCGCTTGCTCCACAATGACCTGCTCGCCCTACGCCAAGAAGAACAGGATTACATCGCCGAGGGTATCCGCGAACGTGAAGCCGACATTGAACGCAAACGGCGTGCGAATAACCTGTTACGTATGATCTCGGTGGCGGCGGTCACGTTATTTGTAGTTGCCATGATCGGCTTTTACAACGCCACGCTCGCCCGCAACGAAGCCATCGAAGCCGAGCGCATTGCTCGCTCGCGTGAGTTGGCATCGAGCGCAATCGCTAACGACGAACAACACGATCTTGCACTCTTGCTCGCCATTGAAGCCGAAACCGTCGCCAATACCTATGAAGCCACCAATAGCCTATTACGCACGTTACAAACCCATCCGCTCGTGCGTCAATACTTACACGGGCACAGCAGTGACGTGCGCGCAATCGCTTTCGATCAGAGCGGAACGATAGTGGTCACTGGCGGTTTCGGGATCGACGGCAACACCCTCCTGCGCCATAACCTGAGTGATGGTACTCTCATCGGCGAACCGATCAGGGGACATCAGTCATGGATCAACGACGTGCAAATCAGCCCCGATAATCGCATCATTGCTTCTGCGAGCGCGGATGCCACGGTGCGCCTGTGGGACTTCGAAACAGGCGCCGAATTAGCCGTGCTAGAAGGACATACCCGACCCATCTGGGCGCTGGCATTCAGTCCAGACGGGCAATATGTTGCCAGCGCAGGGGAAGACGGGCACATCATTGTATGGGATGTGGCAGAGGGCACCATCGCACGCATAATCGACGCACAACCTGATCCTTCAGAACTGGATAACCCCAACGCCGTCGTCCAGGTCTATACGCTCGATTTCAACGCCGATGGCACGCGCCTGCTCAGCGGCGGTGATGATAGCCTGGTGCGCCTGTGGGATGCCGAAACCGGCACAGAAATACGGATACTCAACGCCCATCAAGATTGGGTTCGCACTGTCCAATTCGATCCAGACAACGAAGCAATCGTCAGTGGCGATAGAGACGGTATCCTGTACTTCTGGGATGCTGACACCGGCGCTGTGCTGACCTCGCTACGAACACCGCACGAAAACGGCATATACCGGGCGGCATTCTCATTAGAGGGTGAATTCATGGCAACTGTCGGCGCGGATAATCAGGTAATTGTGTGGGAACTAGCAAGTGGTGGCATCATCGCCCGCATAGCGGCGCATCGTGCTCAGGTCTGGGATGTAGCATTCAGCCCCAATGCCAATAATTTTCAGCTTGTGAGTGCGGGCGAAGATGGTCAGGTAATCGTCTCACAACTGAATGCAGTTGTGCGTCCGGGCCGTTTAGCATTCAGCACGAATCTGCTCATCAGTGAGCTAGAACACGATCCACTTGGTGAAAGATTCGTGCTAGCCGGTGAGCCATTCGGGCAACGCAACAGCATGGTACAGGTACTGAGCGAGGAGATCAGCCTTCTCTACGAACTGGACATCGCCACGATCTCGAACGGCACCGATACAGATGCCTTATTCATCACTGATCTTGCTGTCCATCCGGAGCGAGAACTGGGTGCGGTGACGCTAGCAACCGGCGAAATCGTAGTCTGGGCATTGGCTGATGGCGACGTACTATGGATTGAGAATCAGCACAGCGCCATCCCTAAAGAACTCGAATTTACGCCTGACGGAGCACGCATTATCTCCGCCGATGAAACCGGTGAAGTGCTGATCTGGTCCAGTGATGATGGCACATTAGCAGATCGCCTCAACGCGAATTCAGCACTAGGTGTGACCGCGCTCGCCATCAGTCCCGATGGCGCTTATCTGGCAATCGGTGGACGCGACAACATCACTTTATGGGAGATCGCCACAGCTACCGAAGTCATGCAAATCGCCGATGGACACACCGATGCAGTGATTGCCGTACTGTTCAGCGCCGATGGTCAACAGATCTTCGCCTCCAGCCGTGATCGCACTATCACGCAGTGGTCAGTGCCCGATGGTCAACTGCGCCAACGTTTCGAAGGGCATAGAGATTGGGTGCTCAGTCTCGCGCTCAGTCCGTCGGGGCAACTGTTGGTCTCCGGTGACCGCGCCGGCACACTGCGCCTGTGGGATATGCGTAATGGTCGCCCAATTGGAGACGCAATCAGCGGGCCGGAAGGTTGGTTAACGGACCTGCACTTCATCGACGCACAAACCGTTCTGGGCAGTAATCGCGATAACGGCATCGCAATCGAATGGACGGTGGATGTACAGGTCTGGACAGATCTCGCCTGCACCATCAGCAACCGACAATTGAGTACAAGTGAATGGTCACAGTTCCTGCCTGGCACACCTCATAGCCCAACTTGTATCTCAGTAAATGAGGTGACCGTTGGTGAAGGCTGATGTGCGTTCGTCACGGGGCGCAGAGAAGAAAGTTTCAGTGTCGGCAACTTCTATCAATTGCCCTTCATACAACAGCGCGACGCGATCTGCGAGACGCTTCGCCTGAAAGATATTGTGTGTAACAATGATGAGTGTGGTTGCTTGTTGTTCACGCTGAGTCTTCAAGAATTGCTCAATGATGCGGATATTGTGCGGATCAAGGCTAGATGTTGGCTCATCGAGGATCAGCACCTGTGGTTGTAGGATCATCGCCCGTGCGATAGAGACCCGTTGCATCTCACCTCCGGAGAGCGTGCGCGGACGGGCATCAGCGAGTTCCAGCATGGACAAACGTTCGAGCATTGCCAGCACACGCTGATCATAGTCGCGCTCTCCGCGCAGACGTAAGCCATAGGCGACATTCGCCCGCACCGAACGCGATAACAACGCCGGACGCTGAAAGACCATCGCAATCTGGCGTTTGCTCGCCATATCCATCGTGTGATACTGATGTGCTTGTCCGTTTAGATGCAGGGTGACCCTGCCCTGTGACGGTGCTTCGAGCATTGCCAGCAAGCGCAAAAGGGTACTTTTTCCCGCACCACTCGGCCCCACTAGCGCCAGAATTTCGCCCTGTTGCACAGTCAATGAGGGTATCTGTAAGACGGTGCGCTTACCATAGATTTGCTGTACATCACTCAGGGTATAGATTGCATCCATTGGTTGTTGTTTCCTCATCACACATCGTTCAACGCGGGATCATCGCCCGCCCTTGCAATAATACCATCACAAAATTTGCCAGAAAGCTGATCGCCAGCAGGATGATCCCCAACGCCAGCGCCAGATCAAAGTTGCCACGCCGTGTCTCCAGCACAATGGCAGTCGTCAACACGCGGGTTGAGCCGTCGATGTTACCCCCGACGAGCATCACTGCACCGACTTCGCTGATGATCGACCCGAAGCCCGCCACCATGCCGACAATCACGCCGAAACGCGCTTCGGTCAGAATAGCGACAGTCGTTTGCCAGCGCGTTGCACCGAGTGCTTCAAGTTGGGGGCGTAGATCAGGATCGACACCGAGCACACTGCTCAGTGTCACGCCAATAATCACAGGCGTGGCGATGATGGTCTGTGCTAGCACCATCGCCGGCACAGTGAATAACCATTGCCAATCCCCCCATGGCCCCTGACGCGAGAGCAACAGATAAACTGCCAACCCCACCACCACCGGTGGTAAGCCCATGCCCGTGTAGATGATGGCGGTCAACACACGCTTGAACGGCAAATCAGTCAGAGCAAACCATGTACCGAGCGGGATACCGATCACGGTGCTGATGAGCAGTGCCAGCGTGGTGACTTCCAGCGAACGCCACACAATCGCCAGCACTTCAGCATCGGCAGTGAGGATCAGAAAGAAGGCTTCGTAGAGTGCATCTAAGAGGGTTGCCATGGTCTACCTATGCCTGCGATCATTCTGCTTGAGAAGCGCGGTACGCCTCACTATCCGGGAAGAACAACTGTTGCCCCTCAACCGTGAATTCGGCGATCAGCGTCTGTGCCTCCATGGAGATCAACCAATCGGCAAAAGCTTGAGCACCTTCCGCGTTGATGTCAGGGTGGCGCTCAGGATTGACAGGAATCACGCCATAAGGGTTCGCCAGCCGAGCATCGCCCTCAACCAGCACCACCAGCTGAAGCCCCTCGGCATTGCGGGCGATATACGTTCCTCGATCTGAAAGCGTATAGACGTGTTGCTCATTGGCCATGGTGATGACCTCACTCATACCCTGCCCTGCTTCTTGATACCAATCACCTTCAGGGCTGATACCGGCTTCTTGCCAGAGGTTCAGTTCAGCGACGTGCGTCCCGCTATCATCCCCTCGACTGACAAACGTCGCTTCGGCATCGGCGATAGCACGCATCGCCTGCACAGCATTATCACCGGCGATATTCGCTGGATCATTCGGTGAGCCGAGTATCACGAAATCGTTGTACATCACGTCGTACCGCGCCGAGCCATAACCATCTGCCACGAAGGCATCTTCTAACGCCCGCGCATGAACTAGCACGACATCGGCATCACCGGCTTCGCCCAATGCCAGCGCCTGCCCTGTCCCGACCGCGATCACCTCTATGCTGTAACCACTATCCGCCTCGAACGCGGGCAAGATGGCATCCAGCAAACCGGTATCATAGGTGCTGGTTGTCGTGGCGAGGATCAAACGCGCTGTCTCATCGGTCTCGCCTGTATCCGCTATTTCTGTTGATTCACCAGCTTCAGTTTCGGTATCGGCGGCGGGTTCGGTGCTAGCTGGTCTGCACGCGCTCAATGCGATAACCAGCATCAAACTGAATAGGGTGATATAAAACTCGCGATCAATCATGATCTGTCATCCTTTGTATAAGTGTGGGCGTCTCATCACCCGCCGATATAATACATCTCGATTTTATCGCGTCCGGCAGTCGCATCAGAGCGAATTTCGCTATAGCGATCTGTCCGTTTGTGCCAGACCCCCGCGATAATCGCCCGCAATTCATCATCGCTCGCCCCGTCGCGCAAGGGTGTTTTGAGATCGGTGCCATCCTTGGCGAACAAACAGGTAAAAATTTGCCCTTCCGGCGAGAGGCGCATCCGCGAGCAATCGCCACAGAACGGCATGGTCACTGACGCAATCACGCCAATTTCTCCGCCTCCGTCGGCGTATTGCCAGCGCAAAGCGGTCTCGCTGGCATAATTACGCTTACGGCGCTCCAATGGGAATGTCGCGTCAATGGTCTCGATGATCTCTTTCGCCGAGACTACCTGCCCCATCTGCCAGCCATTCATCGTACCCACGTCCATATATTCGATGAAGCGCAGGATATGCCCTTCTTCACGCGCCCAGCGTGCCATCGGGATGATCTGGTGATCGTTCACCCCGCGTTGCACCACGCAGTTGATCTTGATGCGCTCAAAACCGACTGCCTGCGCCGATTGGATGCCGGTTAACACTTGCGCCACACTCGCCCGTCTGCCGTTCATCGCGTGGAACACCTCTTCATCAATCGCATCGAGGCTAACTGTCAAGCGATGTAAGCCCGCCTCTTTGAGCTTGCCTGCGAATTTGGGCAGGAGATAGGCGTTGGTCGTCATCGCGATGTCTTCGACACCGCCAATTTCTGTCAACATCCGCACCAGCGTATCAATATCTTGGCGCACGAGCGGTTCACCGCCGGTCAAGCGCAATTTGACGGCGCCCATCTCAGTAATCAAGCGTGTCAGGCGCGTGATCTCCTCAAAAGTCAAGATTTTTGCGTGTGGCAAAAACTGAAAACGTTCGTGGAAGACTTCCGCGGGCATACAATATGTGCACCGAAAGTTACAGCGATCGGTGACTGAGATACGTAAATCGCGCAGAGGACGTTCGAATTGATCAGTTATAAGGTTTGTCATGGTTCATACTGCCTAATAGGCTAGCGGATAGGCACACATGCGCCTATCACCGTTCATTGTTGATATTGCATCACGCCGGTTTCATCAGTGCGATATCCCGCCTGCTGACCGAGTGCTTGTTGAAATATGTCGCTCTGGAGGGTGGTCAACACCTGCTGAACACGCTCCAGTTCAAGATAACACTCAGGGATGACGAAATCATAACGTTCCCACCCTACCGGCACGAAATCCAAGCCCAGCGCGAGCGACGCGCTCCGCACGCCCAAGCCACAATCGGCAATGCCTGTCGCCACCGACGACGCCACTGCTAAATGGGTATATTCTTCACGCTGATAACCCTGCACCGCATCGGGCGCTATCCTACGCTGACGCAGTTCATAATCGAGCAATAGGCGAGTGCCCGCACCCCGTTGACGGTTGACGAAGCTGACCCGCGTCAGATCATCGAAGGAGGTGATGCCTATGGGATTGCCAGCTGGCACAATCAAGCCCTGTTCGCGATGGGCAAAAGTCACCACGCGCAGAGGCATATCGCGCAATTGTTGCTGAATATACGGGATGTTATAGGCACCGCTCTCCTCGTCGAGCAGGTGCATCCCTGCGATGTGCGTCTCATCGCGTTTGAGCGCCACCAACCCACCCATACTGCCGACATTCGCACTGGTCAGGCGTGCTTGCGGATACTCAGCGCCGAGGTATTGCGCCAGTAAATCGAGCATAGGATCATGACTACCGACAGTCAGTACAGTGTGCGTGATGGCGTGCAGGCTACGGTAGAGCATCACCTCCAGCGCATCGCCCCGATTGACCCCTTCGCTGAAACGCGGAATGTGTGCCAGACCATCCGCCCGCAACAGCGATGTGATCACACCCGCTCCGCGTGAGAGCGGTGTTGCCAACATCTTATCACCCACGCGGGCAACGGTCACGCGCACAAAATCATCGTCGCCCGTCGGTGAGGTGATCTTGCGCGTCGCCTGTGCCGTGATGCGCGGACGAATAGCGATCTCTGCCTGTTGACCAAGCCACCGTGCCAGCACATCCTGCACGAATAATTCACCGGTCAGCGCCGAACTCACTGGATAACCCGGCACACCAATGATCGGTACACGCTCCTTTATCCCTATAATGACCGGATGTCCGGGACGCACCGCCACACCATGCACCAGCAGTTGACCCGCATCCTCGATGATCGACGCGGTGAAATCTTTACTACCCGCCGATGATCCCGACAACATCAATATCAAATCCGGTTGTTGACGCAGTGCCTCATCCAGCGCCTGACGCAGTGCGTCGCGTACATCGGGTTGGATGGGCAAGGTGGTCACCCGTCCGCCGGCTTCGTGTACCTGCCCTGCCAGCACTAAGCTGTTATATTCAATGATTTGACCGGCACGCGGTTCGGTATCCGCTGAGACCAATTCGCTCCCTGTAGGGATGATGACCACATGCGGTTGACGACGAACCCGCACCTGATGATGACCACAACCGGCAATCGCGCCCAGATCAACCGGACGCAAGCGATGATTCGCCGGAACGATGAGTTCCGTCGCCACCATATCCTCGCCTAACATGCGCACATGTTGCCATGGCGCAACCGCCGACGTGATGACGATGCCGTCTGCGGTGTGTTGCGTGTGCTCGATCATAATCACCGCATTGCGATCCGGCGGTAAGAGTGCGCCGGTGTTGACCTCGGTCACGCGATTATGGTCTAAGGTGACGGGGCGCGTCTCGGTAGCTCCAGCGGTATCTTCGGCGATCACCGCGTAACCATCCATCGCAGAAGCGTGATAATGCGGGGCACTGATCCGTGCCCAGATCGGCTCGGCTGTCACACGCCCTAACGCCTCGGTAAGCGGGATGTTCTCGCCAGCCAACACCTGATCTTTATCGAGCGCCTGCAATGCCTTCCACAGCACAGACCGCGCTTCGTCAATCGGGATGTTCTCCAGGTACACCTTACGTTCATCTGTCGTCACAATGTGTCACCTCGTCTCAAGCTGTGCGCCATAAGCGCAACATCTGATTTGAACCCTGCCGGAACTGATAAGGGACAGTCACGCGCTCCACCTGCCAATCCTCAGCGCGTAACGCCTCTTCAACCGGTCGCACCTGCTCGGCCAACGTGTTCTGCAAACCATGAATCGGGAAGATACGCACTTCCTGCGCCACACGGCACAACTCGCGCACGGCATCCAGATGAAAGTCAAGCGAAAAGTGCGAATCATACAAAAAGAGAAAATTGCCACACAGCGCCAGCTCAAACTGCGCATCGGCGAAGGGCAATGCCGGCAATTGAGCAGGCAGATAACGCCCCGCACGTTTGCCCGCGTCGTAATCATCTAAGAAGTGGCGCATTGCCCGCAAGCGTGCCTCTCCGAGCGCCTGCGGTGTGCCGAAATGATCCCAGATAAACATCGCCTGATTGGCTTCCACCTGCGCGATAATATCGCGCCATGTGGCTTGTACCCGCGCTTCGATCTGCGACGCGCTCAGCGTGTAAAGCGGATCCACCGAGATCACGCGATGCCCTAGCGCGGTCATCTCAGCGTTGAAGCTGGCGGGGCCATCACTACAACCGAGAATGTGCCGTTGACGATCTGCATCACGGAGCGCGAACATTGCCACGTATTCGCTCAGCAAACGTCCCCAGGGCTTAACCGAATCGTAGAACACACTCATTCGTCATCCCATGTGATCGCATCGTGCGGGAGGATAGCGTGTACCCCTTTCACCCCGTTGACAATCTGTGTCACGTTGAGATCAACCAGCAACGAGGCTAAACCGTGAGCATATTTACGTGAAACATCATAGCGTTCAGCAATGAGCGTCACCATCTCATACAGGGCTTTCTCCTGTGCAACTGTCAAATCTTCATCGAAGCCAAAAGTGACCCAACCGGCAGGCGTGTTGGCGAAAGGCACATCGAGCGTTTCTTCTGCATGTAAATGAAACTCAACCACCACGCGCTCCATCGGGCACTCCAAGGCGGGGCCTGCAACCTCGCCATTACCCTGCACCGCATGACCATCCCCAAAGAAAATTAAAGCGCCCTCCACCGATACCGGCAAATACAGTGTGCTACCTGCTACCAGCTCTTTGCAGTCGATATTGCCCCCACACCAGCGCGGTGGTGTCGTACTGTGATCACCTTCTGTTTCAGGGGGCATCCCGATATTGCCCAGAAATGGCGATAGCTTGACGCGATGCCCATGACGATTAACCGCCGTTTGCTTATCCTCTGCGATGCGCCAGATGATCTCCTCGCCCGGCGCTTCGATGTCATAACGCTGGTTGAACGAATCCCGCCACCCCGAACCTGACCAACCCCAATCGCCTGGCACAATCTCACGCATGCGAATTTCAAGCACCATGCCCGCCTCTGCGCCGTTGATGTAAATCGGCCCGTGCATCGCGTGTCCGTTATCCAATGTCCGATCACGCGGTTGGAATTTAGGCGCAGGATCAAACCCGTTGGGGTTATCGTAGGTGTTCCACCCGGCATCAAGCAGACGAAAGATGACGGTATCGCCGGAATCAATTGTCAAAATTGGCGCAATGCTGGCTGAGAAGCGCCCATGTATATGACCTGCTTGGGGTTCAATGTGATGCTCTGTCATCAGAATGCTAAGACCTCCACTGTTGCGCCGGCACGATACCCGCTGACATTGAGCGGAATGTGTAGCAAGCCATCGGCGCGTAATAAGGTATAAATCAAATTGGATTTACCGCGAATCGGTTCTGCTTGATACCCGTCTGCGGTGTGATGCAAGCACACCGGCACGCTGTCTTCGCGTCCTGTTGTGCTGGCGATATTCTCGGTCAGCGTGGCGCTGAGTGTCATCGGCAAAGGGTCATCCTGCCCGAACCAGTGTCGGATGATCGGCAACAGCACCTGACGCGCCACCAGCATTGCACTGACTGGATTACCCGGTAAGCCGATGACCGCTTTGCCGTCACAACTGGCGATCAGCGTCGGTTTGCCCGGCTTGACGGCGATCCCGTGCTGGATGATGCCTGGCGCACCCAGTCGATCAATCACCTCACCGGTGAGATCACGCACGCTGACTGAACTACCCGCACTCAACACCAGCAGATCACACTGCGCGTGTCCATCCCGCGCCATTGTGTAAAGGCTATCGAACTTGTCGCGGGCAATCCCTAAAAAGACCGTATCTGCGCCTGCTTGTTGGCAGAGTGCCATCAACATCGGGCTGTTAATATCGCGGATTTGCCCGTGTGCGGGTGTTTCGTGCGCGTCGACCAGTTCATCACCCCCACTCAGCACGCCGATCAAGGGGCGCTTGACGACGCTCACCTCTGTGATGCCCACTGCTAGCAAACCGCCAATATCCTGCGGGCGGATGACATGCCCTGGGCTCAGTGCCTCACTACCAGCACGGATATCTTCGCCGGTGCGGATGATATTTTCACCCTGTGCGACAGGTGCAAGCACCTCGATCTCACTCCCATCGAGGGCCTGTGTGCGTTCGATCATCACCACGGCATCCGCCCCTTCAGGGATCATCGCACCGGTGTGGATCTCTACCGCTTGTCCTTCACCGAGTGTCAACATGGGTACTTCGCCCATGTGTACCTGCCCGATCACATGCAAGTAAGCCGGTAGCGCATCAGACGCGCCGAAGGTATTATTCGCCCGCACCGCGTAGCCATCCATCGCGCTCCGGTCAAAGGCGGGTAAATCAATCGGTGAGATCGGTGCGCTAGCCAGCACCCGCCCCAATGCTTCATAGGTAGGGATAGTTTCGGTAGCGCGTGCGGGTGCAATCTCCGCAAAGAGGCGCTCGAGTGCTTCCTGCACCGGCTTGAGCGTGAAAAATTCCTGTGACCCTGTCATATAATCACTTTCTAAGATGTGCTCAGGATGTACTGATTTGCGTGAACATACGATCCGCTGATTCTAGCCAATCGAGGATGATGGTCATCTCGCGCACGCGCAAATCTAACGAGAGATAGCCAGCACCTTCCCGAAGATTATCACGCTGTTGACACAAAATATCGCGGTGTGCTTCGCAGGCGCGTTTTTGGTTAGCGAGGATGGTTTCTGTGGGGTATTTGAGCAAGCGACAAATATACAACCGGCTCAAAAATTCTGTGCGAACAGCGCGGGTGCTAGCGGATGGCTCCGGCATGTTCAACCACTGATCGAGGCGCTCGCGCCCTGCCTCAGTGATCCAATACACGGTGCGCATTGGCGCATCCACGGACGACTCCTCTCGTCCGTCGATATACTCGCCATATTCAAGGCGTTTGAGCGTGCTATAAAGCTGGCTCGTACTGAGATTCCAGACAGTTGCCAGACGGTTGGCATCGCGGAAGTGATCCAACAACTGATACCCATGACACGATTCGAATGCTAATAATCCTAAAAAAACAACATCCAAAGAAATTTTTGACATCATGCAACCAATAAAAATAAGATTTAAACACACACAGTAACAATTTGCTTATTTTTGCGTCCATTTTACCCTATTTTGAGATGGAATAGGGGGGTGGATTATTTACAATTATAAGTGGGAAACACATTCCCGCAAATTTTACTATTTTAGGAGATACTTATTATGGAATTAGGTGGTTTTGCAAATCATATTGGACGTATTAATTTAAGTTCTGGTGCTGTGAGCTACGAGCAAATCCCGGAAGATTGGGCGCGTAAGTTCATCGGGGCACGGGGCTTGGGCGTGCGTTATATGCTCGAAGCCGATCCCAAAGCCGATCCACTGGGACCCGATAACCCCTTATGCTTCATGAACGGCCCGCTGACTGGCACCCGCGCCAACATGAGCGGACGGCTAGCAGTGGTCACCAAATCTCCACTGACAGGTACAGTTACGGATAGCCATCAGGGCGGTTGGTCAGCGGCACGTTTGCGCTGGGCAGGCTTCGATGGCTTGATCTTTGAAGGGGTGAGCGATAAACCCGTTTACGCTTATGTCGAAGATGGCAATGTTGAACTACGCGATGCCAGCGAAGTCTGGGGCAAAGATGTTCATGCAACGATTGCCCACTTTCAGGAAAAATATGGCGAAAAAGACCTGACCGTGATGACCATCGGACAAGCCGGCGAAAATCTGGTGAAGTTTGCCGCATGGATCAACGAAGATGATCGCGCATCCGGGCGCGGTGGCACGGGCACAGTCGGCGGGGCGAAGAAGCTCAAGGCGGTGGTGGTCAAAGCCCAACGCGCCTATCCTGAACCCAAAGACCCGGAAGCCTTCAAAGCCGCGCACAAAGCCGCACTGGCAACGATCATGGATGAGAACAACATCACCGCGCCGAAAAAGGGCGGTTTATCACTCTACGGTACCAACATGCTGATGAACGTAACCGCGAGCATTGGCGCCTTGCCCACCAAGAACAGCCAGACGACAAGCTATGCAGGCGCTGAGGCGTTGAGTGGCGAGACCATCCGCGATACAATTCTTGTCGCCGAACCCACCTGCCACGCCTGCCCTGTCGCTTGTAAGAAAGAAGTTGAAGTCACCTACAACGGCGAGACGATCCGCACCGAGAGCTTCGAATACGAAACGGCATGGGCGTTCGGCGCACACTGCATGAACGACAGTGCCGATTCCGTCGCCTATATGATCTATCAGTGTAACAAATACGGCATGGATACCATCGAGATGGGCAATAGCCTAGCCACCTACATGGAAATCTGTGATAGTGGGTGGAACGGTACACAAAGCCTAGAATGGGGCGATCATCAACACATGGTGAAATTAGTCGAAGCAACTGCCATGCGCGAAGGTGTCGGCGATGTGTTAGCCGGTGGCGTCAAGCGCGTCTCTGAACATTACGGGCATCCAGAAGTTGGGATGCAAGTGCGCGGACAATCGATCCCCGCTTATGACCCGCGCGGTCTCAAAGGAATGGGTTTGGGCTACGCCACCAGCAACCGTGGTGCGTGCCACCTACGCGGATACTCGCCCGCCTCTGAACTAGGCGTGATTGGTCTCAAGACAGATCCGCTGGCGTGGAAAGGCAAAGGCGAACTGCTCAAGATTTTGCAGGATATTCATGCCTTCAGCGACAGTCTTGATCTGTGTAAGTTCAGTGCCTTTGCCGAAGGTGCAGAAGAATACGCCGATCAATACGCCGCCATCGTCGGTATTCCTTTCACCGCCGATGATGTGATGGTTGCTGGTGAGCGTATCTATAATCTTGAACGCTACTATAATCAGCTAGCCGGGGAAGAAGCCGGCGCGGATACCCTACCGGAACGATTCACCACTGAACCTAGCACCATGCCCGGCAGTGAAGGTCATGTCTGTGAACTCGATCAAATGCTGGAAGAATACTATACGCTGCGTGGATGGGAAGCTGGCGGTGTAGTCAGTGAAGAAAAGCTGAAAGCGATGGAAATCCTCTAAAACGATACGGCTGGCATTTGATTTGCCAGCTATTTTGCCCTCATCCCACGGCTATGCTGGGAGAAGGTGAGAAAAGTGATCTTTTAGTCCCTCTCCTAGCCGCATAACGGCGGCTGGTAGAGGGATTTAAATTGAGGGCTGGATTCACCAACAGCATCTCAAAACGCCTTTTTCCATCAATTACATCAGGGTGTGATGAATACTCATTCTGTCCTGATACCACACTCAAACCCTGTGTATACCATTCATCATCATATCTTGATTTTATTTGATAGCAAATCCTGATATGATTGTAAGGAGTTTTACCATACGATAGAGTAAACAATCATGATTGGTTGTGTTTGACTGTAGCAGGTAGGTATGATGCGAGTGCAGTCACAATCAGCATAATGAGCGAGGTTATCATGAGCAAGAAAGAGCCGAAGAAACCACAAACCGCCGATCTAAGGCAAACTGAGTACGGTAAGACGTGGGCAGCATCGAAAGATGATGCGATCTCTGAGGCGCTGTCGGAAATCTTACAAGATGCGCTCGAAAATATCGATGAACACCAACCACCCGATCACGGATTATTGCTCTATCTAGCAACTGAGAACAAACCGCTTGTCATCACAGGTGTTGATGTGATCCGTCTCGGACGCAATGACGAACCTGATCATGATCTGACAGTTGACCTCAACCCTTTTCATGGACGTGATTTAGGCGTATCGCGCCATCATGCTGAAATCACCTATAATGACGGCTCATACTATATCAAAGATTTAGGTAGCACCAACGGGACATGGATCAATGGCGACAAGATCCCCCCCTACCGTCAGATACCATTGCAAGATTCTGATCAGTTGCGATTAGGACATCTGACCATGTTAGTCAAGTTCAAATTATGAGCGTACCATCAAACGCCATTCTAGCATAGAAATTTGTACCGATCTTGTCCTTATATCATGTGGATTGTCAGTGTAGCAAATCCAGTTTTTGAGAGAAAGCACAGCATCATGGATGATGAGCCAAAAAAGCCCGACACCGTGCCAGAGCGCCAAATACAAACTAAACAACTCGACACCGGGCAATTCAACCCGGAATTGCGCGAGAAGATCAAATCGTTACGCAACACGTATACATCCGGTGAGCGCAAGCTGATTTTGCATTTCCCGGCGACGCCCGAACCAGTGGTACTCAATACAGTGGATACCATCACGCTCGGGCGCACTGATCTGCGTGCAGGTATCCACCCGACGATTGACCTGACTGAGTACAACGGTGCTCTCTTGGGCGTATCACGCTTCCATGCCGAAATCAAGCTGGTCAACGGCAGTTTTCACATCAAAGATATGGGCAGTACCAACGGCACACGCATCAACGATACCAAAATCCCCGCTTATCGCCTGATCCCCTTCCGCAGTGGCGACACCCTGCGCCTCGGTCATCTTAATATCATCGTCGGGTGAGTGCATTCGCTGATTGCTCGCCACCTCTAACGTAGGCGAGTGCGTCTCGCCTGTGGTCAAACACGAGTGCGCCCTCACTACCCCCAACGCTATTTTACGTTACAATAGGGCGCATGATTGACCAAGACCAACGCACAGGAACACTATGACTCATCAAGACTGGTTAGAGCAACAAGCCCACTTAACTATCAGACGCATCTTACCCCGATGTGAGGACATACTGGCACAGGTGGACGATACGGATACTTTCCGCACACGGGTGACGCGAGAATTCCCGCGCTTATTTGCTCTGCTCCATCATCTTTACGGCACACAATACGATTTCTTCTATCATTTAGAACAAATTATGCTACAGGCGGCAGAGATGTTCGCCCGACGTCCGCTTGAATTGCGTGAGCTAGATCGCCAGCGCGAAGCTCAACCGACGTGGTTCCAATCTGAGCATCTGCTCGCCGCGGTGTGCTATGTCGATTTATTCGCCGGCGAATTGAGCCAGATGCACGCCAAAATCCCCTATTTCAAAGAGTTGGGGGTAACTTATCTGCACCTGATGCCGCTGTTCAATGTGCCGGAAACCAATAACGACGGAGGCTATGCCATCAGCGACTATCGCACCGTACGTCCGGATATTGGCACGATGCAACAACTCGCTGAGCTCGCCGCCGAGCTACGGCGCGAGGGCATTAGTCTGGCGCTGGATTTTGTGTTCAACCATACCTCCAACGAGCATGATTGGGCGCAAAAAGCCCGCGCTGGTGATACGCGTTATCAGGATTATTATTATATGTTCCCTGATCGTACCCTGCCCGATCAATACGAGCGCACACTACGTGAAATCTTTCCCGAACAAGCACCTGGTAATTTCACCTACCAGCCCGATATTGATCGCTGGGTGTGGACATCCTTCTATGACTTTCAGTGGGATTTGAACTATCGCAACCCGGAAGTGTTCAACGCAATGGCCGGCGAAATGCTCTTCCTGGCGAATCGAGGGGTAGACGTTCTGCGCTTTGATGCGCTCGCGTTCATCTGGAAAGAGATGGGCACATCCTGCGAGAGTTTGCCAGAAGCGCACATGGTGATACAAGCCTATAACGCGCTGGTGAAGATCGTCGCGCCGGCGATGGTCTTCAAGTCCGAGGCAATCGTGCATCCCGATGATGTCGCCAGCTATATCTCATGGGACGAATGCCCGATCTCCTATAACCCGACATTAATGGCACTCTTATGGGAAGCCATCGCCACGCGCAAAGTCAATCTCTTGCAAACGTCAATGGCGAAACGCTACACCATTCCTGAGCAGTGTGCATGGGTCAATTATGTGCGCGTGCATGATGACATCGGTTGGACATTCGCTGATGAAGATGCGTGGGAAGTGGGTATCAACGGGTACAATCATAGGCGCTTCTTAAACGCATTTTATATTGGCAAATTTGAGGGGTCATTCGCCATCGGAGAACCCTTCGGCTATAATCAGCACACTGGCGATATGCGCATTGCAGGCACGGCGGCATCACTCGCTGGTTTAGAGCAAGCATTACAGCGCGACGATCCTCTGCTGATTGAGATGGCACTCAAACGCTTACTACTGATCCACAGTGTGATTATCAGCGCGGGGGGTATTCCACTGATCTACATGGGCGATGAAATCGCTATGCTGAACAACTATGACTGGCGCGACGATCCCGAAAAGCGCGAGGATAGTCGCTGGACACATCGCCAACCCCATGATTGGGACGCAAGCACACAGCGCGACGATCCCGACAGCATCCCCGGACACCTGTATCAAGGTTTGCGTGAACTCATCGACATTCGCAAACGTACACCGGCATTAGGCGCAGGATTCAGCACCTTCTTCGACACACATAATCAGCATGTGCTGGGCTATATTCGCAGTCATGCTGTACTGGTCTTAGCGAATTTCTCGGAGCATGAGCAAGTGGTTAAGAGAGATATTGTGCGGACATACGCCACCCA
This sequence comes from Anaerolineae bacterium, assembly GCA_051117475.1. Taxonomy (GTDB): domain Bacteria; phylum Chloroflexota; class Anaerolineae; order Aggregatilineales; family Phototrophicaceae; genus JAUZRW01. The sequence goes on from JBNPEE010000026.1 coordinate 32,380, forward strand.
TGCCAATAGTGTGTTTGATCTGCGTACTCAAGAGACCGTCACACTGGATGAGACGATCACACTTGCGCCGTATCAGTTCGTGTGGTGGCAGTATACTATTAACGACGATGCGTGAACTGCCATAAGCGGTTACCCGTTGATATCGACATATCACAAATCGTGCCGGATGCCTTCGCGGGTCAGCATATTCTTGAATAGCACCCACTCCACCTGTGCGATGTGATGGTGTTTGGTGCTGACGCGGTCTTGCCCTTCGTAACGGGCACAATAACTGGTCTGGAGATTAGCCAGCGTGGCGATGAGTTGTGCCTGTATATCGCGGGGCATCGTCACGCGGTGCGCAAGGCTGTAGGCATGATGAATCTGATCGAGTTCAACGAGCAATTGCTCACGGCTCAAACCTTCGGAAGATCTTTTCATACTGTCGAAAATAGGGTCTAGCACACGGATGAGCGTTTGCCACCAGTACGCATCTTTTGACATAGGCGTATGGTTTTGTCCAATTGTGGTTAATACCATCAGATAAGCCTCGGTTGATTGATTGAAAACATACTTGCATTATAACCTCAAATGATTCTCCTCCCATTAAGGTTTATAACAGTGCTTTCTGTGATGATCTCAAATGTGTTCGATAGTATAATCGCTGCGAGGCAAAAACAAAGAGACTGTACAGAATGTTCGACAATCTAAACACAAACCAGCGTAATCTATGGGTCACAGTGTTCTTATTGCTGTTGGCTTGTTGGCTCGGCGCACGGATGCTGACGCACGATTTGTTATTCGTGGATGAATACTGGTCACTGCGCAACAGTGGCGGGATCTTCGGACCTCTGGGATTATGGGGCATCTGGGAACGAACAGCAACTGTTGATCCGGGTGGTATGGGTGTGCTGTATCATTGGTTGTTGGCGGGCTGGCAAAGGCTGATCGGCACGTCAGTTTATAGCGTGCGCGTGTTCTCGCTATTGTGCGGACTATTAGCGCTCGCCGGCACCTATCACTTGGGGCACACGCTATTCGATCGGCGGGTGGGATTGTTGGCGTTAGGCTTGCTGGCTACATCGGCGCTGTTCATCGATTACTTACACGAAGCCCGCGCTTATAGCCTCTTGATCTTGCTGGCAATCGGGGCAGTACTCAGTTATTGGCACGCGATTCAGCAACCAAACTGGCAGGCGTATCTCGCACTGACGCTGACGTTATCGGCACTCGCCTATACACATTATGTCGCACTGACGATGGGTTTTGTACTGGGCATCGTGCATCTGCTCCATGCGCCGATCATGACAGCGCGGGTGCGCTGGCGGGATTGGTGGCTGGTCGTGCTGGCGATGGCGCTCGGCGGGGTATTATTTTTACCATGGTTAGATGTAACACTCGGTGTTGTCTCACGCGGGGCAGGCGATCTCAACCGACAGGGTAGCTCGATGGATAGCGTGCAACTATTGGTGGAGTTTCTTCAGGGGTTCAGCAATACCAATATGGGCTTATTGATACTGTTTGCGCTGTTTGCCCTGCTGAAGCGCACCCGCGCTAGCCTGATGCTCTGGGTGTGGGTGATCGCATCGCTCTGTCTAGTGGCGCTCATCAACTGGCAGATTCCCTTCATGTTGCATTTGCGCTATGTGTTGTTCCTGTTTCCGGCAGTGGTGTTGATCAGTGCGCTGGGGATCGCGGAACTGGCACGACGTGGTGTACCCATGCTTGCGGTCATCAGCGTGTGGGGGTTGTTAGGTATCTTGCAAACGCTGAACCCTGCTTTCATCAACTCGCAGTTCGGGCATATCTACCGTGCCCCCGCAGACGGGTTCTTGCAAGCGCGTCAGCAGGTACTAGCACGCGCTCAGGATGATGATCTGGTTCTCTTACACATCATGGAGCCGGATAATGAACCCCTCGCGTATTTCGTACTGGATTATTACTTTGAGGAGAGCAGGCTGGGTTACGATCAGTATGAGCGCATGAACAATAGCTTTGCCACTGGCGATAATGATTATCTGCTGGATGTCGAATCAGTCATGAGCGGGCGTGAGGCGGTCTGGTCAATGGTTATCCCTGATTTACCAAGCACCAACAAGAGCGGTGTAGTAGATTATGTCTTGAGTACGCAATACGTCCAATGCGGAAGACTCTTAGATCATCCGAACATGCAACTGACGCTGTTTGTCAGCCCATCCCAAGCACAGCAACCAACAGGCACATTCAGCGAGCAAATTCGCGTCTACGATTTAGATCGCACCCAACAAACTGCTGATAGTGTACATGTGGTCACGGGATGGCAATTGAACGAGGTTCCTCTACAAACCTATTCATTAGGATTGCATCTGTTCGATGCGAACAATCAATTGGTAGCACAGCAAGATCATCCCTTGCCGGACGTGCGCCCGTTTGCCTGTGCGCATACCGAACTGTCAATCGGACACTTAGCAGGTGGAGATTATCAACTGAGCGCCATCGTCTATAACCCCTACACAGGTGAGCGCCTCGGCGAATACGTACCCTTACGTACGATCACCATCGACTAGCATAAGGTGCTTTGCGGGCTTAGGTGTTTTCGACATTCGGCGGTACAATGCAAAGAAAATTCTTGCGAAAGGACACTGTCAATCATGACCTCATCATACGATTTACTCTCACCGGTCTGGACGCACCTGACCCACATTCAACCGGAGCGCGGAGAAGGCGCATATCTCTACGATGCACAGGGCACACGCTATCTCGATTTTACTTGTGGCATCGGCGTGACCAACACCGGTCATTGTCACCCGCGCATCGTCAAAGCAGTACAAGAGCAAGCGGGCAAATTGTTGTTCGGGCAAATGAACATCGTCATCAACCCGCAGACCGTCGCGCTAGCCGAAGAACTCAATCAGGTGACCCCACCGGAGATTGACCGCTTCTTCTTCTCCAACAGTGGCGCGGAAGCTGTTGAAGCCTCGGTGAAGCTGGCACGTCATGCCACTGGACGACAGAACGTGATCGTCTTTCAGGGGAGTTTTCATGGGCGCACCGCGCAAACGATGGCGATGACCACCTCCAAGTACATCTATCGCTATCACTACCAACCTTTGCCGGCTGGTGTGTTCGTCGCGCCGTTTCCCTTCGCGTATGGCTCCGGCATGACAACCGAAGATGTGACCCGTGTCTGTTTGCATCAGCTAGATATGTTGCTCAAGGGGCAATCGCACCCCGACGAAACAGCCGCGATGGTCATTGAGCCGGTATTAGGTGAAGGCGGATACATCGAAGCGCCTGCTGAATTTTTGCAAGCCTTACGGGCGCTATGCGATGAACACGGCATCTTGCTGATTGTCGATGAGGTGCAGAGTGGCTTCGGACGTACCGGTAAGTTCTGGGCATATGAACACGCAGGCATCGTGCCGGATATCATCATCATGGCGAAGGGACTAGGTAGTGGTCTGCCGATTTCCGGCATTGCATCGCGGGCGGCACTGATGAACCTGTGGCATCCGGGATCACATGGGGGCACCTATGGCGGTGGCAGTGCGATTGCATCGGCAGCGGCCGCAGAGACTGTGCGCGTGATGCGCGACGAAGGATTGCCACACAACGCTGAACGTATGGGTGCCTATCTGCGCGAGCGCTTACAAGCCTTACAAGCCCGTTATCCCCACATTGGCAATGTGCGTGGTCAGGGCTTGATGATTGGCGTGGAGTTCAGCGTGCCCGGCACACAGGGCAAAGCCGATAAAATGACTGCGAAAGCTGTCGCAGGGGCTTGCGTGATGCGTAACCTGCTACTCCTAACCTGTGGCACATTCGAGAACGTGATCCGCTTCATCCCGCCCTTGATTGTCACACAGGCAGAATTGGATGAGGGATTAGCAATTTTCGAGGAAGCGTTGCAGAGCGTGTTAGAGACCGCGTGAGCGGCGTTTCACAGATACGAGTATAATTTGTTGTACTCGCATCCCTATGGAGCACTTCATTCAGTCAGTGGTGGGGGTATCAGCTTGTGCTTCTTCCTGGCGACGACGCTCGGCTTCACGCAGACGGCTCACTTCACCATATAATTCATCCATCTGACTGCGTGCGAAGAACCACACCACCACCGCACCTAACAATGACCAGAATACCTGTTTCATCAAGGTTTCTCTCTTTCGTTTGTTTTCGATATGATTTCATTGTACTACAGGTCCAACATGGGATAAACCAGAAGAAAAGCACCTGTTCTGCGCTTGATGGTTGTCCGCACAACAAATCATTCATGCACATAATCCAACTTCACACCTGCCATTTATCATTTGGAGGACATCCCCAAAGACCCAACCTATGCTACAATACGCCTCAACACACACAGTATTCACCTTTTGAAAATAGAAAGTGGTCTCATGCATATGGTTAACCGCCTCGGGATTCGCAAGGAGGACGAGCGCAAACGCAATGAATACCGCACGCCACTCGTCCCCGCCGATATTGACACCTTGCGCGAACAATTCCCGAATATTCAAGTCATCGTGGAGCCAGGGCGACGTTCAGAGTACGTTTACCCCCGCGCTTACACTGATGAGGAGTATCAAGCAGTGGGCGCAGAGATCGGCACAATCGATCAAGCGGATATTATACTGGGCATCAAAGAAATTCCAATTGATGCGCTCATCCCTAATAAAACTTACTTATTCTTCTCACACACTTATAAAGGGCAACCCCATAACATGGCGATGTTGCGCAAACTGCGTAATTTAGGGTGTAGCCTGATTGATTATGAACTGATTGTTGAAGATGTCGAAGATGATATTTACGAAGTTGATCGCTATCGGCGTAAGGTTTTCTTCGGGCATATGGCCGGCTACGCCGGCACGATAGACACCCTATACGGCTTAGGACAACGTTTCGCAATCAAGGGCATCGACACACCATTCAACCGTATCAAAAAATCGATTGACTATCGCAGTAACTACGGTGATTTTGGCGATTTCGATCAGGCAATCAGTGTCCTACAAACACTGGCGCAAGAGATCGAGCAGACCCCTCTACCGGATGCCATCGCACCCGTCGTGATTGGCTTGACCGGGCATGGCAACGTCGGTAAGGCGGTGCGTCACATGCTCGATTACTTACCGATTGTGGAGATCACGCCGGAGCAGTTGATTGATTGGCGCATCAGCCCGCAAGAATCACACCATCAGATCTATCTGGTGCATTTTAGCCGTGCCTATCGAGAACCGGCGACGTTACAGCAGTATTTACCCCACCTGACGGCTCTCATCCATGGGGCGAAGTGGCTACCCCATCAAGAGCGCATGGTCACGCGCCCCTGGTTGCAACACGTCGCAGATAGCAAGCTGGAGATCATCGGCGATATTAGCTGTGACCCCAACGGCGCGATTGAGATCAGCAAACCCACCTACCCCGACGATCCCATCTATACCTACTTGCCAGAGCGCGACGATCTAACGCAGAGATGGTCAAACACACAATTCAAGCAAACCTGTGAGCCGGGCGTGCAAGCGGAAGGGGTGGCAGTGATGAGCGTCACCAACCTGCCGGCGGAATTCGCCCGCGAAGCCTCACAATCCTTCAGCGCGATGTTGCGCGAGCATCTTGGCGCACTGATCAACACCGACTTATCGAATCCTTTTGCTGAACTTGATCTCTCGCGCCAGCTCAAACGGGCGTTCATCTTGCATCAGGGCAAATTTGTACCGGATTTTGACCAGCTCGCACATCATATCACGCCCACTGTGGCGATTATCGGTGCAGGACGTATGAGCGAAACCGTCATCGATTACCTGATCCGCGAGACGAACTATCATCTGATTATCGCTGATAGCAACTTGGAGCAAGCGCGTTCGCTGGTAGCAAGTGTTCCCGCACGGCGTATCAGTGGCGTGCATCAACTTGAGATTGACGACGATCCCACCAAAAATGATGCCCTGCGCGAGATTTTGCAGGATTCAGATGTTGTGGTGAGCCTGTTACCAGCGTTCCTGCACCCGATCATTGCCGAACTCGCGATTGAGACGCGCACGCACATGATTACCGCCTCGTATGTCAGCGATGCCATGCGCGATCTCGATCAACGCGCCCGCAAAGCCGGTATCGTGATGCTCAACGAAGTGGGCGTTGATCCGGGCTTAGATCACATGTCTGCAATGAAGCTGATCGATGAGTTACACGCCGAGGGCAAGACCATCACCGCCTTTACCTCCTACTGTGGCGGTGTGCCGTACAGCACGACGCAGGGCAATCCGCTCAATTTCAAAGCGTCGTGGAGTCCACTTGGGATTTTGTCGGCGGTCAACCGTCCGGCGCGTTTCATCGAAGGCGCACAGGTCATCGATCAGCGCCCGATTGAGGTTTTTCAGAATGCACGTCCGATCCAACTGGCAAATTCTGAACAAGCCTTTGAAGGCTATCCCAATGGCAATTCCGAACAATATCAGCAGATTTACGGTTTAGCCGATACACAAACGCTGATACGGGGTACGTTGCGCTTCGCCGGCTGGAGCCACGTCTTTTATACCCTGCACGATCTTGGCTGGTTCTCAGATGCGCCCGCGCCAACCATCGCCCAACAGACACGCACGACAGACCTCAGCGCAGATGTGCTGGCGGTGGTCAAGTGGTTGAACTTACATCAGGCAGAAGAAACCAGTGTGAGTGCTTTCGCCTATCTGCGCGATGCCTTTCTCGGTCAGGATGATCTGGCATACTTTGAGGGTGAACGTGATCAGCTGGTGATGTTCCACAGCTTCGATGTGCAAAATGGAAACGGTCAGCGCGAGCAGATCACCTCGGAGTTGCTGGTGCTCGGTGATAAAAACGGTTATTCAGCGATGGCGAAGACCGTCGGGTATCCGTGTGCGATTGCTGTTAAGCTGGTGATGAACGGCACCTATCGCCAGACGGGTGTACGCATCCCTACCACGCCCGATCTCTACGAACCGATCCTAGCCGAACTCCACAAATACGGCATCACCTTCAAAGAGACTGTGCGTTAGTATCTTTCAGGGGATGACAGCGTTACATCATCCCCTGAAAGATAGTACAGGTCAGCTTATTGACAGTCTAGCGAAGTTCAGGAACAGTCCCCTTAGTGTGGCGTGCAACCCTTATCCATCCAGCATATTCTGAGCCATGAATGCGTCCACAATTTGATTGAACGCATCAGATTGTTCCATATTGGGTAGATGTGCTGTGTCGGGTATTAACATTTTTTCCGCACCTGTGATCTTGTCCGTGATGATCTCAACGCGCTGGAGGCTAGCAGGAACATCCAAATCACCATAGATGAGTAAGGTCGGCTTATCAATTTCGGAGAGCCGTTCCAGTGCGGGTGGGTCGATTTTGATTTCGTGTTCCCAGAAGACATCATCAGTTTGAAGTGCTATTAGATTCATCTCGATCACTAGTTGCCGCATGTTGGGGTCTAAGTCCGATGGTTTGCGTCCCTCGCCATCAACCCACATTTGTACTTCCAATTCGGAGAGGCGTTCGAGATCGTTGGCATCTTCTGCTACTTCAATAGCTTTTGCCAGTGGATGGGGGTCACCATTGTAACGATAACCGGCAATCGCAGGCGCAACTAGTATCAAGCCATTGACGCGACGTGGGTGCATCAAGACTATATCGAACGTGATTGCCGCGCCGAGTGACGCTGCTATAAACCAGGCACTATCGATATTGCGTTGATCGAGCAAACCCACAATATCCTCATGGAAGGCAAACGCGGCTTGCGGTGTGCCACTCTGCCCGAAGCCGTACATATCGAAAGCCAGCACGCGATAGCGTTGAGCGAAGTGCGCGATTTGCGTGTTCCACATGCGATGGTCACAAATCCCTGCGTGTATCATCACAATCGTTTGCGGAAGATGTATACTGCTATCTGTATAATAGATTTTTGTACCGTTAATATCTGCGAACCCTGTTTCGTTTTGCATTTTTATGATTTTCCATTACCTCTCATGACCTATAGTGACATGACAACGTAGTGTATCACAAACGACGAGTATTGCTACTCAGCACATTGCACAAAACTATTTGACAAAATATAAATACACGTTATGATAGTGGTTAAGCGCTTAACTAGTGATTACTACTAACTTTTTACGGTAATTTTTATGCCAACTTTACAAGATGTTGCCAAATATGCAGGTGTATCGACAGCTACCGTCTCGAAGGTGCTATCGAACACACCCTATTTCAGCGAGACTACCCGCGACAAAGTGCTAGAGGCTGTCGCGGCGCTTGGCTACCGCCCAAACATGGCGGCCCGTGCGCTCTCGTCTGGTAAAACCAACATCATCGCTGTGGTCTTTCCCTTCATCTATGACGCGATCTTCAAAGACCCCCTCGTCATGCGCGTACTAGAAGGCATCGAAGCGGTGTGTACCGAAGAGGGTTATAATATCCTGCTCAGCACACCTCGCCTGAAAGATACAAAACCCGAAGATCACTATTTGCGCTTAATACAGGGTGGATATATCGAAGGCTTGATTGCCATCGATAACGTGCCGGCAGTCTCTTTTTCACAATTAGCAGAAGCGTGTCAGGTGGCATCGATTGTGCTCGGGCATCATGAAGGCGATTACCGCGTACAGAGCGATAATTTTCATGGTGGCACGTTGCTCATGAAAGCAGTATTGAGCCATGGGCATCAAAAGATCGGCATGATTAGCGTGCCAGCAGAGATGAACATCGCGATTCAACAGCGCCTCGCTGGCTTGCTGGAAGTGTATAAGCATACCAACCTGCCCTTCGAGATTCCGATCATCGAGAGTGATTTTTCATCACAGGGGGGTGCAAACGCGGCGCGTAAATTGTTGGAGCAAGAACCGGAACTGAGCGCCATCATCGCCTTGAATGATCGGATGGCGATTGGCGCGATGAGTGCGGTTCAGCAGATGGGGATCTCTATCCCTGAGCAATTATCTGTGGTTGGCTATGATGATATTCCGATTGCCTCCACCACCCGTCCGGCACTGACGACAATCAATCAGACGCCGGTTGAACTAGGACGCGCCGCCGCCGAGTTATTGCTGGCGCGGCTCAATCAAGCGAGTAAGCCATCAAACGTCGTACTACGCCCGCAACTCGTGATGCGCGAGTCGTTGGCGACGCGACGATAAAATGGGGTGCGGTCATTATACAGTCGCCGCATCGAAGTTTGTTTTACTTCACGTATATTTTAAGCAAGAGGAGAATTTTGTATGAAACGTGCATTGTTCATCGTGCTGATCGCAGCACTACTACTCCCCGCCGCGGTGGTCGTCGTTGCACAAGATGACGAAGAAGTCACCTTGCGCTGGCGCACACGCCCCGATAATCAGGCTGAAATCGATGTGTACACAAATGCAAGCGAAGCCATTGACGAAGCATGGGAAGGCGTTTCGCTGGTCTATGAACCCGGTGGTTCCGAGACTGCAAGTTATCAAGATGTGCTGGTAACCGAGCTCGAAGCTGGCACCGCGCCAGATGTGTTCTGGATCCCCGGCACCGATGTCGCTCGCTTTGCTAGCAGTGGTTTGATCCTGAACCTCGCTGATCTCGCCGCAGCTGACGAAGACTTCAGCGCCGATGATTTCTACGCTGGCCCGATGGGCTTCCTGCAAACTGCGCCAGAAGGCATGGACGGCGAAGCGCTCTGGGGCTTACCCCGTGACGTATCCGCCTTTGCAATTTACTACAATCAGGACCTCTTCGACGAAGCAGGCCTGGACTACCCTGAAACTGGCTGGACATGGGATGAATTCGGCGAAGCCGCAGAAGCAATCAGCGGTCTAGGCGATGAAATCACAGGCTTCGGCATGAACGGTTGGTGGGCAAACTGGGGTTACTTCGTGAACGCCGCTGGCAGTGGCTTCTTCAATGAAGATTACACCGCCTGTGGTCTGAACAACGACGCCACCGTTGAAGGTCTATCCTTCGCACAGAACCTGTTTGAAGAAGGTTACGCAGTGCCCTGGGGCACCGACTCTGAACCACCCTTCCTCGCTGGTCAAGTTGGCATGTTCTTGAACGGTCGCTGGGCTACCCCTGCAACCATCACCAATGCAGACTTCGACTGGAACGTAGCGTCCCTGCCAATCGGCCCAAGTGGTGAACAAACCAACTGGCTGTTCTGGGGTGCCTATGTGGTCAACGCCGACACCGAACATCCTGAAGAAGCATGGGATCTCGTCACGCGCCTGACCAGTGCTGAAATTCAAGGTCAGATCGCAAGCCTCGGCGCAAATATCCCAAGCCGTGCTGGCGAAGAAGCCATCGATCTGTTCTTGAACACCCTGCCTGATAGCGGTGTCAACAACCAAGCGTTCATCGACGGTACAACCGCCTCCGATGTGCGCACAGAAGCACCATTGTTCTTCGGTGACTGGGTTGCTATTGATAGCGCATACGGCACGGGTGTGAGCGATGTCTTCAACGGCGCACTGACCGCCGAAGAATTCGCCGCAACCATCTGTGATGCTGTCTCAGCGAACTTCACTATGATGGAAGCTGAAGAAGAATAAGCATCTGCAATCGTGAGTACCCGTCCATGACGGGTGCTCTTAGGTAACACACACGCGGTAGAGGCGCGGTATCTGATACAGGGCGCTTCTTCCGCATGTATCCTACTCGAATGACACGATGAAATGAACCACCCCCAAAAATAATTCTTACAAGGGGCATGTGATGAACTCCAACATCCGTAATACGCCACAAGCAACATCCCAGCGTCCACTAACCGTGATGCTGAGCGTTGGTTGGCATTTGCTACTCAGCGCATTTCTTATCTGGCTCTCGTTGACCATTTTCCAGATGGAACAATTAACTATTCTTGGCAAACAGGCTGATCTCGGCAAACCCGTGCAATATTTCAGTGCGGTGATGCTATTGGTGCCGGTTGTGCTGGCGATACTCGGCACAGTGCTGATGTTCCAACGCAATAATGATGGGCGCTATCTGGCGCTAATTGTCAACTTCGGCGGGTTTGCACTCAGCGCCTTCGCACTGATTGGCATCTGGGGCTTCTTTGATTCCTTCGAGCGCATCGTGGATATGGTGCTGGCGAATGGTCAACTGGCATTGATCGGGCTAGCTGGCGCTTACGCGCTATATTGGCTTGTCGGGCGCTTGAACGAAGATAACCGCATTCGGGAATATGGCGAAATGATCGCCATCGGTCTAGCAATGCTGACAATCATCATCATGCTGTTCCGTGGCACGATTGGCAACGATGAATTCGCCAGCTTCAACGTGCTGAATGGCATCATCTACGCGCTGACGCGCTACACGGATGCGAACAGTGTCCTCTTTGCATGGGGAACGACCATCAGCACAGTGATCTTCGCTTATTTTAGCTGGCAATTATTGCATCTAGGCGATTATTTCGGCGAAACGCCCGATCAGCGGAATGCGTGGCAAGGTTGGTTCATGCTCGCGCCGAATATCATCGGCTTCTTGTTGTTCTTCGCCGGGCCTCTGCTGTTATCACTGTACCTGAGCTTCACGGATGGCACCGTCGGGCAACCCCCTAATTTCAACGGGTTAGCAAACTATGCGCAGTTGATGTCATTAGAGATGGTGACGACGACAGACTCGGATATCTTCGCGCAATCGACCCTCAGCCGAGATTTTGTGCTGTTGGGCGAGTTGAACTTCCAGAATAGCGATGGTGAAGGCACGCGCTACATCTTTGGCGCGAAGGATCGCATGTTCTGGATTAGTCTGCGTAATACGCTCTTATTCTGCTTGATGTTACTGCCCCTATCAGTGATTCCCGCGATTGGGATGGCGCTGATTCTCAACTCCAAACTGCCGGGCGTGAAGTTCTTCCGTGCGGTGTATTTCTTGCCGTCCGTGGCGGCTGTCGTCGGCACTGCGTTGATCTGGCGCTGGCTCTACACACCGACAACAGGCTACATTGATTACGCGCTCACTGTGATCTGGAGGTGGTTCGGGCAACCGGCACCGGAAATTGGCTGGCTCAGCGATCCGCAATGGGTGTTATTTTCGATTGTGATTCTGGCGGCGTGGCAGGTTGTCGGCTATAACACGGTGCTGGTCTTAGCCGGTTTACAGGGCATCCCCAACACGCTCTACGAAGCCGCACAGATCGACGGGGCGAACAAGTGGAAGCAGTTCTGGAATGTCACCCTGCCGATGCTACAACCGACGCTATTCTTCGTGATGATCACGACAATGGTCACCGGCTTGCAGGTTTTCAACGAACCATACACGCTGTTTCCGGCACGTCCCATCCCTGAGAACGCCGTGACATCGGTCTATTATATGTACTTGCAGGGCTTCAATCAGTTCAACTTCGGTTATGCGTCGTCGGTGGCGTGGGTGCTGTTCGTGATTATCTTCGGACTGACGCTCATCCAATTCCGCCTGAACCGCAACGAGGCCTACGAATGATGATGACAATCACCACCCGCACAGTGCAATTCAGTACATGGCAGGAGCGCTTATCATGAGCAAGAAAAACAATCGCAATCCCTTGAACAAGCTGGACGCGCAGACGATCATCACGCGGGCAATCGCCTATATCCTGCTGACTTTCTTCGGCTTCTTGATGATCTTCCCATTTTTGTACATGCTCTCGACATCGTTCAAGACCTCTACCGATGTATTTCGTTATCCACCGGAGTTGTTGCCTTTTAGCCCTGAGACAATAGAGATCGACGGTGAGACTTTCACGCTCTATGATTTCATAGTAGATGGCGAGCGCGTTGAGATGATCAACACCGGCGAGAATGTGCGCTTCGGCTTCTTCACCACAGAAGATAACCTGAACATCGATAGCCCGCGTGATAGCACGATCACCTTTGAGATGCCGTTGGACGATGCCGTTGAAGTCGGCGAGCAAGTCTTCACTGCAAGTGATGGCGACGAAGAAGATTTTACGGTTTACGAAGTGACTGTCGATGGCGAAACACAGACGCTATTGCTCGCCTATCGGGGTTCACAGACCTTGTTCGTCTCCCCGGATGATCCGGATGTGTTCACCTATGCGGTTGCCCGTACAGCTAACCCACAGGAGCGCGTTGAATTTCAGGTGGACAATTACGATGCGTTCTTTGATCTCAACTTAGATCGTTCGCTGGTCAACACCTCGTTGGTGACAACGCTGGTGGTTGCCGGTCAGTTGGTCACGTCGATCTTCGGTGGGTATGCATTCAGCCGTGTGGAATTTCGCGGGCGTGATACGCTCTTTCTAGCCTATATTGGCAGTATCATGATCCCATTTGTGGTGCTGATCATCCCGATTTACCGACTGATGGTGATCCTCGATTGGCAGAATCAAATTGTGTCGCTGATTGTGCCGTGGATCTTCACTGCATATGGCACTTTCTTGATGCGCCAGTTCTTCATCAGCGTCCCTAAAGAGATCGAAGAAGCCGCCCTGCTGGATGGCGCGAGTCGTTTCCGCGTGTTGTGGCAGATCTTCGTCCCCTTGAGCAAACCGGCCATTGCTACGCTGGCAATCTTCAGCTTCTTGTATGCATGGAATAGCTTCCTGTGGCCCTTGCTGATTATCGGGGAAGGCAACGAAGCCAACCACGTGCTGACGCTCTCGCTCATCCGCCTGAGTAACGTGGCGGCAGATCGCCCGAACATCGTGCTAACCGGCGCGGCAATTGCGATTCTACCGCCGATGATTATCTTCGTGCTGGCACAAAAGTATTTCATCGAAGGTGTGGCGAGCAGTGGTCTAAAAGGCTAACTCGTCCACGAATACCACATCACATCCTCTACCCCGCGCCGATTGTGTGCGGGGTTTTTTGTTCTCTCATTTTCCGCGTTATTTTTAACCTTGGTAAATTTTTTCTTGTTTACATTTAATTTGATAATGCCCTATCAGCTAATCTACAAATTACCCCTTACACAAATTAATCCTCACAACTTTTAAAACTGTAAGTTGCAATGCGGTCAGTATGATGCCTACGCGAATGCAATTTTAAGATTGAGTACCTGCGTGGAAATCCGGCGGGAGCTTCGCTTATCATAGCAAGCGTTGAACCATGATTAACTACACTGTCTAAACATGAGGACGATGATCTCATATGATGAAACATACCTTACAGCGCATGATGCTGATCGCTTCTTTACTGCTAGTAGTTTTACCTATGGCACACGCACAAGAAGACTCCGACTGCCAAGATGGCTTCTATGAGGTTGATGATGCCACTGGCCCGGTCTGTGTGCCGGATGAAGTGGAGCGCGTGGTAGCGCTCGAATGGACATATGCCGAGAATGTGCTGGCGCTGGACGTGCAACCGGTGGGCGTTGCCGACCTGGAAGGCTATGCGAACTGGGTCGATATTCCAGTGAGCTTCAGCGCTGATGTGCAGGATGTCGGCACACGGCAAGCGCCTAATCTCGAACTGATCGCCGAACTCGAACCGGATTTAATCATCGGGGCACAGTTCCGCTCGGTGGAGAATTACGACGAGCTACAGGCGATTGCGCCGGTCTTGCTGTTCAATTCTTATCCGGAGGAAGGCTCGCACTTTGACGAGATGACGAACACCTTCCTGACAATCGCTGATGCGCTTAACCGCGAAGAAGAAGGCGAGGCGGTACTGGATGAGATGTTTGACTATTTTGAACGCGCCGAAGAAGCACTCAGCGATGCGGGGCGCATCAACGAAGGCTTCATTTTAGCGCAAGGGTTCTTGCAGAGTGAAGCGGCTACCTTCCGCCTATTCACTGATAACGCGATGGCGGTGCAAATCCTCGAACAGATCGGCTTGAACAACGATTGGGACGATGCGCCCGGTCAGTTTGGCTTCAGCACTATCGGCATCGAAGGCTTCGATGAGGTGGAGGATACCAATTTCTTCTTCGTAGCGCAGGAAGCCGATCGCGATTTCTTCTATAATTCAGCATTGTGGAGCACGTTGCCCTTCGTGCAGAACGAAAATGCCTACTGGCTCGGCGCGGATGTCTGGTTGTTCGGCGGGCCTCTCTCGGCACAAGCACTGGTGGATATGACGCTGACCGCGCTCGATGTTGAGTTACCAGAAAACGAAGCAACAGCTGCATTCCCTGTGACCGTTGAGCATAAATTCGGTAGCACGACGATTGAATCAGCACCTCAGCGTGTGGTCGCTATTGGTTATACCGAACAAGATTATTTACTCGCGCTTGGTGTAACCCCTGTCGCGGTACGGTCATGGTATGCAGATGAATCGATTGCATTTCTACCCTGGGCAGAAGACTTAGCAGATAGTGCAGAGCCAGAGATTCTTGTGATGCCATTCGGCAATCTGAATTACGAAGCCATTCTCGCACTTGAACCTGACATGATTAGTGCTGTGACAGCAGGTGTCACAGCAGAGGAATACGAGATACTGTCACAAATCGCACCGACGATTGCTCAATCGGGCGAGTATGTTGATTTTGGGATGCCGTGGCAGGAAATTACGCGCACCATTGGTTTAGCTGTGGGGCAACCAGATGAAGCTGAGGCACTTGTTACCAATGTGGAAGCACTGTTCCAAGAAGCTCGCGATACCCATCCTGAATTCGCAGGTCAGTCAGTTGTTGTTGCGTACAACTATGGCGATACACGCACCTATGGTTATTACACCGCTGAGGACGGACGCGGACGCTTCTTCACTGATCTTGGGTTCGTCATCGCTGATGAATTAAATGAGATTGCAGGCGATAGCTTCTTCGCAGACATCAGCAACGAACGCATTGATTTATTAGATCGTGACGTGCTGGTTTTCCTCGGTTTAGGATTCGCCGAAGGTGGTCAAGAAGCTATCGAAAATGATCCACTCGTTCAGCAATTAAACGTGACACAAGAAGGTAACATCGTCTATATCCCTGCGGAATATGATGATGCCTTGCAATACAGCAGTGTCCTGAGCCTCGAATACGCGCTGGAAGGCATCGTGCCGGAACTTGCTGCCGTATTTGATGAATAATCACCGTCGCTGAGTGCCATAACACAAAAATATTAAGGAGGCATCGAGTTCGACATGGAAGTAAACATCACACACCCATTATCTGAAGCGTTTAGCCGTATCGGGCAGTTAGATATTGTTGCCGATGTTGGCATGATGGATGGCACATACTTTTCAGCTAATCGTTGGGCACACGCTGATATAAGCTATCTTGAACAAGCTCTTACAAAACAAGCTAGCGATTATCCCAATATGGATAAACGCACACAGGCATCGTATTTCATCAACGAATATGCGTGGTATGTTCCGCTATCCGCATTAGCAAGTTATCTGTTGATCAGGCGTGTACCAGATGTATCGCGTGATAATATGGCGTTACGCTCTGCCACCTATCAATGGGAAGAAGACGGCGAAAGCGGTGAAGCCGAACGACTTGATGTGCGTTATCTGAGCGGAACATTCGCCTGTCTAGCAGATGATGTTGCAGCAACACATCCCGATGCAGTGGTTGTACCCGACGATGCAGCATTGCTCAATTGGTTGCGTGTACGGCTTGAAGCGCATATGAAACCAATCATCGAGCGTGTGTATCGTCTCAGTAAGCTATCGAAAAATGCACAGTGGCGACTTGTCGCAGATGCAAGTGCCGGACAATTGTTGAATTTGGGCAAAAAAATCAAACAGGTTGACCGCGCCCAAGCCGAAGGTCTGGCTTTTGTTAAAGTGAACGGTTCACCACTCAATAATTCACAAACCGGCTACATCACGCTCACCTGCGCCGGACACACTGATACCTTTCGCGAGCGTGGCGGATGTTGTCGTTACTATACCGTCTCCGCAGAGGGTGATTACTGCGGCACATGCGTATTACGCACACCCGAAAATCGTAAACAATGGTTTCTCAACCATATGGAAAGAACCTATAATTCAGGAGTTAAATCATGTTGAAGCGCAATCTTATCATAAGCATTATTTCAATTTTAGTCATCAGTATCGGGCTAGCAGCTGCTCAGGACGAGGCACAATGCGACGAAGGATTTCGTCTGTTTGAACATGCAGCAGGTGAAACATGTATTCCAGAAAATCCAGAACGTATTGTCACGCTCACTGATCAGAATGGGCTGTTACCCTTGCTTGAACTCGGCGTTCGCCCTGTCGGTAGCGCGGGGCGTTTGATCGAAGAAGATAACACAACCGTTTTCCGCCGAGTTGAAGGTTACGACACAGAAGGAATTGTTGGTGTGGGTGATTTCCTCGCACCGAACATCGAAGCGATCCTCGAGCTCGAACCAGACTTGATCGTCGGCTACGAATTCAACGATAGTGAAATCTATGATGAATTATCGGCAATTGCACCGACAGTCTATATTCAAATCTTCAATCGTCCCTTAGACGAAGCACTGATGGATTTTGCCGAATTAGTTGGTGAAACTGAAACCGCAGAAGAATTAGCCGAAGCGTATGATGAGCGCGTTGAGGCTTTGTTGGGCGAATTAGGTGACGATGCCGATAATATTACCGTGTCTGTTATTACGCCAGCAGGCAATGCGGGTGAATTCTGGAACGCGGCGGACGGCCAAGCACTCGGAACGGTCATGGACGATCTTGATTTCAACCGTCCAGAACCAGAAACCGTTGAACAGGAAGCCCCTTACAGTATCGAGACACTTAATCTACATGAAGCTGATGTTATGTTAATCGTTGATTTCTCCGGTGATCTCATCAATGATCCTATTGTACAAGAGTTCATTGAGTCATCACTTTTCGGCACACTGGATGTTGCACAGGCAGAACAAGTCTACGTGATTGATGGCAGTCAATCTGTAGGTGCGGCATGGGGTAAGATGAATGTTTTCCTGGATGCTCTCGAAGAGATCTTACTCGATCCAGACCTGAACATTGATATTGTTGAAGAACCAGAGGTAGAAGCCAACCCTGAAATCGACACCACAGAAGAAGCGGATTCTTAGAACGTGGCCGGGGCAATCACACAACAGGGTAGCCGCACGCGCTTCATCGGGGCGCGTGCCTTGCTACCACTCGGTTTAATTATCGGGGTGGGCGTGCTGGTGCTATCGCTAGCCTGGAGTATCACGCTCGGCGCGGCAGAGATTGACCTCAGCACGATCTGGGGCGCGGTCTTCGCCTTTGATGATAGCTCATTCCATCATCTAGTAATCCGTACTGTGCGCCTGCCGCGTGTGCTGGCGGGGGCGCTAGTCGGTGGATCACTGGCAGTAGCCGGTGCGATCATGCAAGGCTTAACCCGTAATCCGCTGGCATCGCCGGCGATCCTCGGGGTGAATGCCGGGGCGGCGTTTGCCGTTGTGCTGGTGGTATTCGTGCTGGGCAGTCCGCCACTTTCAATCTATGCCGTAGCAGGCTTAATCGGGGCAGGGGTCGCGGCAGTACTGGTCTATGCACTCGGTTCAATGGGGCGCAGTGGCGCGACCCCGCTCAAGCTGACGCTAGCTGGCGCAGTCTTCACCGCCTTCATCGGGGCATTCACCACCGCACTCTTAATCGGTGACCAAGAGACACTCGATCAAATTCGCTTCTGGACAGTCGGCTCACTGGCAGGGCGTGAGTGGTCACTGTTACAGCAGACTGCGCCCTATATGCTGGTAGGCATGATCGGGGCGTTGTTATTAGCGCGGCAGATCACCACCATCAGTCTAGGCGAGGATATCGCCACCGGGCTGGGGCAAAACACACTGATTGTCAAAGTCTTATCGGCAATGGTGGTAGTTTTGTTAGCGGGCGGCGCGGTGGCGCTGGCGGGGCCGATTGGCTTCGTGGGCCTGGTTGCGCCGCATATCGTGCGCTTCATCGTCGGGCAAGATTATCGCTGGATCCTGCCCTATTGCGCATTACTAGGTGGAATCATGGTTGTCGTCGGGGATGTGGCGGCGCGGATAGTCATCCGTCCGCAAGAATTACCGGTTGGCATCATGATGGCGCTAATTGGTGCGCCCTTCTTCATCTATCTGGCACGCTGGAAGGTAGAACGTTGATGCGCTCACAGGTCAAGCATAAGCACAACTGGATCATCCTGCGGGCGGGCGCATTCTCGTTTAAGCTGGATAAGCGCGTGTTGCCAGTGATCGGCGTGTTGCTGGCACTCGGTGCGCTGACACTGGTCGTCAGCGTGAGCTATGGCGAATACGCCATCACGCCCTTAGAAGTACTGGGCACGCTGTTTGGTATGAACGATGATGCACGCTTTGAACTGGTGGTCTGGCAATTCCGACTGCCCCGCATTGCTGTCGCCTTCTTGATTGGGGCGGCGCTGGCGGTATCGGGGACGATCTTACAGGGCATCACACGCAACCCGCTCGCTGATCCGGGCATTCTGGGCGTGACAGCAGGCGCGTCGCTGGCGGCGGTGGCGAGCATCGTCTGGCTACGATTGCCAGCCAGCACCCTGCCCTTCTCGACGTTTGCCGGCGCGAGCATCATGGCAGGCTTGATCTATATGCTGGCATGGCGTGGAGGCAGTTCGTCCATCCGCCTGATCTTAGTCGGCATCGGGTTAGGCGCAATCGCCACTGCGCTAACCAACCTGATGATCGTCTTTGGTGACATCAATCAAGTTCAGCAAGCCTATGTCTGGTTAGCTGGCAGTGTTTACGGGCGCGATTGGGGACACGTCAGCGCAATTGTGCCGTGGTTGCTGGTATTGATCCCATTGGCAACGTTGCAAGCACGCCAACTAAACACGCTCAATCTCGGTGATGATACCGCACGCGGTTTAGGTGTAGCAGTTGAAATCCAGCGCGGGGTATTGTTGCTGGTAGCAGTGGCACTGGCAGGGATTGCCGTTGCGGTGTCGGGCACAGTAGGTTTTGTGGGTTTAGTAGCTCCGCATATCACACGCCGTTTAGTGGGACCAGCACACGAAGGCTTGATCCCGGCATCGGCGTTACTGGGCGGGGTGCTGGTGATGTTCGCTGACCTGATCAGCCGCTGGGTGTTGGCTCCGTCTGAATTACCGGTGGGCATCGTGACAGCGATCATCGGCGCACCTTATTTTATGTATTTACTCTATCTCAATCGTAATCAATGAGGGCTTACCTGTGACGCAACAATCAATCTTACACGCAGACAACTTATCACTCAGTTATGACGGCAATACTGTTATCGTCCATGAACTGGATTTGCACATCGAGCGCGGGGGCATCACGGCGTTGGTGGGGCCCAATGGATGCGGGAAGTCAACGCTTCTGCGTGGCTTATCGCGCTTGCTGGCTCCGCGCACGGGCAACGTCTGCCTTGATGGACAGGACATCCATCGCATGAAAGCCAAAACTCTGGCGCAAAAACTCGGCATCCTGCCCCAATCACCCACTGCGCCCGAAGGCCTGACCGTACACGAACTGGTGGCACAGGGGCGCTATCCGCATCAGAGTTGGTTCCAACAATGGAGCGCCGAGGATGAGCAGATTGTGCAAGAGGCGCTTCAGATCACCAATCTGACGATGTTCGCAGACCGTCCGGTGGATGCGCTCAGCGGAGGGCAACGTCAACGAGCCTGGATTGCGATGGCGCTGGCACAGCAAACCGATGTACTACTGCTCGATGAGCCGACAACTTATCTTGACCTCGCCTATCAGCTGGATGTGCTGGACTTGCTCGAAGAACTCAATCAGCAAGGGCGCACCATCGTGATGGTGCTGCACGATCTCAATCAGGCGGCACGTTATGCCAATACGATGGTTGCTCTACGTGGCGGGCAAATCGTCGCACAGGGGCACCCTGAAATGGTGATGACCAGCGACAATCTCAAGCAAGTCTTTGGCTTGAATGCGCGTATCATCCGCGATCCGGTCACTAACACGCCGATGTGCGTTCCCATTAGTCGTAAGCGAATTCAGCGCGAGATCGAAACAGATTTACGAATCACAGAAAAAGTATCGTAGTAGCGATAGAGAGGCGGTTCACTATGAACATCATTGAAATCACCCGACATGACGATCTGACAACACTCGCACAGGTCAACGCATCTTTTGCCTGTTTGCTGAGTGAAGATTGCCCATGCGAGATGCATCAGCTTCAGAAAAGTGGAGACTGTGCCGGCGTGGCAATTGTTGGGCATTGTAGCAAACGCGCCCGACGCAAAATCCTGACCGAGTACGCGCTCAGTCAGAGTTATGGGTGTCCGGTGCGCTTGTTCGACGATGCCCAACAGGCACGTCAGTGGTTGAGCGCACGCTTGAACGCCCGTTGATCTGAGGGGATTATGACCGATCAACTGACACCAACGCGCTGTTTTTGTAACCTGCAAGCGATTGAAAAAGGGCTTGATCCGGCGGGCTATGCTGGTAATTTCGACGATGGCTTCGCAATCGAGATGCCGTTACCGTGGAAGCGCAACTATGACGAAACTGGCATCTCACAAGAGATCAGTGATCTGCTGGCACTATGGCTCGAACGCTACAAGCAGAGCGGGGTGTATGGGCATCGCCCCTTGCTGATTGCGCCAGATGACGCCTACAGCGTGGACGGGATGCGCCGTGTGCTATTCTACACCCGCCCCGATAGCGCTTTGTTCGATACCTATAACAAGACGGCATATCTGGTTCCTGAAGATCAACTCGGGGCGCTGGTGTGGGCATGGTACGAAAATCGTGATACCCTGCCGGACTATGACGCTCATCGGCAACCAGAGGATGTTGCGGTGCGTGATCTGCTGGTGTGTACGCATGGCACAGTTGATGTTGCCTGTGCTAAGTTTGGCTATCCGCTTTATAAGCATCTGCGCGATACCTATCAGGGGCATGAGGCGGTGCGTATCTGGCGCGTATCACACTTTGGTGGGCATTTGTTCGCCCCAACGATGATGGACATGCCCAAAGGCGATTACTGGGCGCACCTCGACGCGGACATTGCCACACAGATCATCGAGCGTGCTGGCGACGTGAACGCAGTTTACGGGCATTATCGCGGTTGGGCGGGGGTCAGTTATGGTTTTGCTCAGGCGATGGAGCGTGCCTGCCTGATGCGTGAGGGTTGGGACTGGCAAGGTTACGCCAAGCGCGAAACGATCATCGCACAAGATACTGGAGACGAGCCTCAGTGGGCAGATGTGCGCATCGACTATCGCACGCCACAGGGTGAACAGGGCGCGTATCTGGCGCGGGTGCGTATCCATAAGGTGATCGTGACCAACACTGCTAGCAATGCGGTCAAAGAATCGCCTTATGCCCAATACATCGTCGATGAATTGCAAACCCTCACAAGCTGAGGATCATTTCGATACGCCCGAAAGCCACCATATAGCCAAACTGCTGAAAAATCGGCCATGTGGGGTGTAATAGCGGGATGTTCTCAATCTTCGTATCTTGCATAGGGTGTGTGTGATGCACTGACGCGATCAACGCCCGCATCATTGCCTCGCTGATATCAGGGGCCAGCACGAAATGCGAGAGTTGGAACGCGCTTTTTTGAAAGACCACCCACCCTGTTTCGCCATCTGGCAAAGTGACGTGTAAGCCGGTCATCTTGCCTGCGTTACGCAGTGATACCGTCTCTTCTGTCCACGCTGCACCAGCGTCGCGCTCTGCTAGCACGTCGAAGACCACTTCATCTTCGATAGGCGTGATGCTCATTTCCGGCACGAGTGATGGATCTAACGCGCCAGGCGCACGACGCACCACTAGCAGTTCACGGGTCACTTCAAATCCGAGTTTGAGGAATAAGCGGTGCGCAGGTTCGTTGCCTTTAATCACTTCTAGCTGAACCAGTGATTTACCCATCTGGCGCGAGATGTCGATTTCGGATTGCATCAAGAACAAGCCAGATCGCCGCCGACGGCGCACGGGTATCACACCCAGTCGGGTGATCCATGTGCGATCACCGCGCACGCCGAGCATACACACGCCATTCTCAGCACCGTCTTCCGTATCCCGCGCCACGAAAGAGGCATCGAGATCGACATCATAGGCGGTGATGTATTCTTCCATACGGCGGGCGTTCATCGGCATAGGCACGATGTAATCCTCACGCGCACGGTTGTAAATATCGGCGAGTTCATCATAGCTATACTGGCTTGTAGGAATGGCTTCCTGCAATGCATCCATCATCTCAGGGTTTTATCCTTTACAAGGGCTGTTCGTTAATCAGACTCTGCGATTTCTTCAAGTGACTTGTGATAATTAGTTCCCGCTACGAACCAGATATGCAGCAATTTGATCGCTGAAGGTGCGCGTATCAATCGGCTTAGTGATGACACCATCACACCCATAGCGACGTGCCATGTCGTGCGCTTCTTCCGGTGGCCATGCTGTGAAAGCGATCACCGGTCTGGTCTGAAGATTAGGCTGTTGACGCACCAAGCCAATCACCGTCTGTCCATCCATATCCGGCAACCCAAGATCAATCAAGATCAAATCTGGTTCATAGTCAAAGACCGTCGTCAAACCACTCTCACCATCTTCAGCGATGATGACCTCATAACCGGCACGTTGTAGCAGTTTTTGTGCCATCCGTGCATTTTGTGCGTTATCTTCAATCACCACAATGAGCGCCATCGGTATCTAATCCCCCTTGAGACTGGTTAGTATGTGCGCTAGACAAAGGCGGCGAACGTGATGTTCGCCGCGTTCGAGATATTCAAGTAACAGCGATCCCTGCGGTGGTTAGTCTCCTGCAATCGGATCAAGTGCTAACTGTGCCGCTTCTTCTTCATCGCGGCGGGATTGCTCCTCAGCTTCGAACTCTTTTGCCAGTTCGAGGAGGGGTAAGGTGAAGAAGAAGGTCGATCCTACACCTACTTCACTGCTCACGCCGATCTCGCCACCGTGCATCTCAACCAATTGCTTGGTGATAGTCAAGCCGAGACCCGTTCCGCCTGCACGGCGCGTCGAAGAACCATCTACCTGACGGAAGCGTTGGAAGATCAGCGCCAGTTGTTCCGGCGACATGCCCATACCAGTATCGATGATCTCAACCTTGATGTAGTCCTGATTGGCCATGCCATAGCGCACGGTTACACTGCCCTCTTCGGTGAACTTGATGGCATTGCCCACAAGGTTCAGCATGATCTGATTGATGCGTACGGGATCGATATAGGTCAGATCAACCGGTGAGGCTTCTTCCAGTAGGATTTCAACCGGTTTATCTTTGACCAGCACCTGACTGCTGATGACGATGTGCTTCAGGATTTCAACTACATCTTTCTCTTGACGGCTCAGACGCATCTGACCGGCATCAATCTTCGCTAGATCAAGAATTTCGTTGATGATGCTTAGTAGGTGCTTCCCGCTGGTGTGGATCGCTTCCACATCTTCAACGGCATCCTCAGTGAGGTCACCATCGACACCATCGAGCAAGACTTCACTGTAACCAATGATCGAATTCAACGGCGTACGTAATTCGTGGCTCATGTTCGCCAGGAATTCTTGCTTGAGGCGATCCACCTCACGCAGACGTTGAACTGTCTTGCGCTCACGTTCGAAGGCTTGCGCGTTACGAACAGCAACCGCAACCTGTGAGGCGAGCGTTGCTTGAATACGAATGTCCTCTTCATCGAAGCGCCCAACCTGATCAGATTGAATATCGAGAATACCAATTAGCTCATCACCGACGAGCATCGGAATCGCCATTTCTGAGCGCGTTTCCGGTAGCATCGGGTTCGGCAAGAAGTCGATGACCGCATCGGTATCATTCACCACGACAGCTTCTTTGCTACGAGCAGCGCGTGCTACCAGGCCGGAGCGGTTATTCACGCTAATTTGATGACTGCGCATCTTCATCAAGCGCCCGGCTTCGCCAGCGCCCGCCGCTAGTACCAGACGTTCTTTCTCTTCATCATAGAGGTAGACATGTGCGTGATACAGATCGAAGTTCTGTTTAGTGAGATCCACCACTGACTGTAACAGATCATTCACGTCAAGGATGGTGGTCGAAGCCGCTGACACGTTCGCAACCGTTTCCAGCTCGGCAGCACGTCGTTGCGCGATGGCAGTCTGCTGGAGAATGCTCTCTTGTGCTTGCTGGCGTTGAATACCGACCGAAATCTGGTTAGCAACGGATTGTGCCAGACGCAAATCATCTTCCGTGAAGGTGCGGTATTCTGTATTGTAGTTGAGGAAGATCACACCAATCGCTTCATCGTGTATCACAATCGGGATCACCATCACAGATTTGAGACCCAATATCTCGACGAAGTCCATCGGGAAGTTCTCATATTTGGAGGCATCATAAACTGTCACGATATTCTGTGTGTGGATTGCTTCCATACCATGCGGATAACGGTCACCCGCGTCGATGAACGTACGCGCGATCTCGCTCGTCATGTTCTCACCAGCACCGATGTAACCCTGCCACTCATCTTTATCGTGGTCATAGTACGAGAACACACCATTATCTGCGCTGAAAGCATTGAAGGTGACCAGCATCACATTTTCGAGCATCTCTTCGATAGACTCGCTCTCACGCACAAAGTCCGCAATGGAGTTGTTGGTCAAAACCTCTTGCAAGCGTGATTGCGTCATCTCGAACTGGCGTACATTCTGGATCGCAACTGCAATCTGGTTCGCTAGCGTGCGGTTCACCTGTATTTCAACTTCAGTATAGGCGTTGAAGAAGTCATCCTGTAAATCCAACACACCCAGCACTTCAGAACCGTACATCAACGGTACCGCCAATTCGGATTTGGTTTGCGGTAGTTCCGGGTTAGGCAGGTAATCCTCTGCTGATAACACGTTATTGGATAGCACCACATCGCGATCACGGATAGCACGCGCTACGAGACTATCCGTATTCACGCCAATGCTATGACCGCGTGCCATCATGCGCCGACCACGTTCACCCGCACTGGCTGCCAATAGCAACCTTTGTCGATCATCCGATAAGAGATAAACTTGCGCATGGTAGTGTTCAAGCTTGGTCTGTGTGAGCGCCACAATCTGATTGAGCAATTCGTCAATGGAGAACGCACTCCCAATTGCAGATGTAATCTCGGTGATCGCCTGCATCTGAATGGCACGGCGTTGCACCTCTTGCTCACGAGCTTGTGTCTCGGCAAACTGACGCGCATTCTGGATTGCGGAAGCAACCTGACTGGCGAGGGTACGGTTCACCTGTACCTCAACTTCAGTGTAAGCGTTAGCATGGTCATCATGCACGACCAGCACACCCAGCACCTCACCACCATAAATTAATGGCACGGCAAGTTCTGATCGGGTCGCAGGTAGATATGGGTTCGGCAGGTGGTCAGGCACACTCAGAACATCATTGATGATCAGCACTTCGCGATCACGCACAGCACGCGCCACGAGGTTATCGGAATTGAGCGGAATCTGATTATTGTGGTGCATCATCTCACGGCCAACTTGACCGGAACCCGCCACGAGCGACAGTGTTTGCCCATCATCCGAGACTAAGTAAATTTGCGCGTGATAGTGTTCGAGTTTCTCTTGCGTGACATCAGCAATTTCTTGCAACAAGCTATCCAGATCGAGCACACTACCTACCGCCGTTGAAATTTCTGTCACGGCTTGCATCTTCGTCGCACGGCGCTTGATCTCTTCTTCGTTCTTGACCTGTTGCGTCACATCGCGTGCTACAAAGTTGATACGTCCAGACTGTATATCCGAGCTAGATTTCCACATGACGTAGATATAATCGCCATCGTGCTTACGGTAACGGTTGAGGAATTCAACCGTGATATTATCGCTTGCCAGACCCCCTGCAACTTCAGCAGTCGGTTCGATGTCATCAGGATGCACGAAGTCAAAGAAGGGACGCGCCATCAATTCTTCTTTTGTCCAGCCAAGCGTGAGTTCCCACGCATCGTTCAACTGTACAAAGTAACCGTCAAAGGTCGCTGAACCGATCATATCACGTGCAGAGTTGAAGATACGATCCAGTTCAGCCGCAGTTGCTTCAGCACGTTGTAGGATTTGCACGTTATCAATGGCGACACCCAGCTGTGCAGCGAGAATCTGAAGTACCTGCGCGTCTTCGTCATTGAAGCGGCGCACCTGCTCATCTTGCACATCCAGCACACCGATCACACGACCG
Source organism: Anaerolineae bacterium (assembly GCA_051117475.1). Taxonomy (GTDB): domain Bacteria; phylum Chloroflexota; class Anaerolineae; order Aggregatilineales; family Phototrophicaceae; genus JAUZRW01. The sequence goes on from JBNPEE010000026.1 coordinate 59,271, forward strand.
GCAACCACCATCGGAACGGCCATTTCAGAACGTGTTCCCGGTAGCATCGGGTTCGGCAAGAAGTTCGGCGCGTCGGTGATGTCATTGGCGATGACCACCTCCATCGTGCGGACTGACTGCACAACGATACTACGATCATTATCGAGCGCGATACCGTGACGATTTGCCACCATCTCTAAACCGGCTTCACCCGCACCGGCGATCAACTCCATGCGGTTTTCGTCGGCGTTGATCAGATAGACATGGGCGTGATACAAGCCGAAGTTATCGCGTGTCAATTGACTGGCGGTGCGCAACATCTTGCCCAGATCCCGTTCAGTGGCGGCTTCGATTGCCACTTCGGACACTGTCGCAAGGCGCTTAGCACGTTGTTCCGTATCTGCCAGCAAGTTCACATTCTCAAAAGTCACCGAAAGCTGATCGGCTAGCGTGCCGAACAATTGCAACGACGTTTCATCGAAGGTGTTCGCTTCGTTATGCTGAATATCCAGCACGCCGATGATGCGGTTCTGTGTACGCAGAGGCACCACAATTTCCGAGCGCGTATCGGGCAAGAGCTCATTCGGCAACCAGCGATCATCCTCAGATGTATCTTGCACCAGAACAGTCTGACCCGATTGAATCGCATTAGCAACCAGTGATTTACCCTCCAGCGGCAATTTATGTTCGCGCCCTAACAATAGGCGACCCACATACCCCGTTCCATCGGATAGTACTGCATATTCGTTCAAGTCATCAATCAGATAGGCTTGCACGTAGTAAAAATTAAAGCGATCACGGATCAGGTTCACCGTCAAGCTGAGCAGTTCATCTTGCTCACGGATCTGATTCGCGGCGGCGGCAATTTCAGCGGATGTCGCAAGATCCGAGGTGCGGGAAGCGATACGCGCTTCAAGATCGGTCACCACGGTACTCACGGTACGGGCCATTGTGGAGAAGGCTTTACCCAGCACACCGATTTCATCAGGGCGTTGAGCAATGTCATCATCGAGTGAGACATCATAGTTACCTTCGGCAATCGAACGCGCCCGTTCACCCAGAATGGACATCGGGTATGTGATGCGACTGGTTGTGAGGAAGATCATCGTGCTTGCAATCAGCACAATCACCACGATGATAGCAATAATTGTGAACACCTGTTGCGTTGCAGCCTGCGTGATGAGCGATTGATTCGCACTTGCGCCAATCACCCAGTAGTAGGAAGCACCGGCACTAGCTGGTTGAACCTGACGACTGGTGAGGAAGAACGTCTCATCGCCAGCTTCGTATGTGACCGCTTCTAAATCCTGCCCGGCAACGACCTGACGCGCCACCGCGTTATCAATCACTGATTGAATGCGGTACTCTGCGCCTTCAGGTCGTCCTAATGTCGAGATACCTTCTTCAAAGGCAAATGCTAGCTCAGGATTTTCACTATTATAGAGATAGTAACCGTCCGAGTTCAGCAGGAAAACTTCATTTTCTTCCGCAGTAGCGAGTGACTCAAAGAGCGGTTGTACCTGAACATCCAGCACCACCATGCCCCCGAGATTGCGTTCTCCTGTGAGCGGATCAAACGCAAAAATTGGATAGCTGATCTGCACTTGTGGGTTCAGGGCATCGCTGGCGATGGCTTCCCCTTCAATCAAATCGCCTTGATAAACAATGGCATTCGTATCATCAGCGCGTTGTAAGTGAATGGGCGAAATATAAATTTCATTCTCAGCATTGTTCAATGTCTCAGCGTAATAAACACTCTGGCTCTGATCGCGTCCTGATGCCAGCGTGACTGTTCCATCTTCATTGAGAATGCGCACCAGTTCAAAGCCGTTGGCATCGACAAAGCGAATCTGACTGTACACCTCGTGCGTCTCAGCATATGAGAGCAGGAGATCTTCCAGCACAACACGGTTGGTCTCAATAGCATCGGCATCTGCTGTCACAATAGCCTGAGACAACTGGTTAAGGGATGACGCGTTGACCAAAAAGCGCAAATCGCGATCAATGTCAGCAAAATATGTCTCGATTGCATTCGTATCTTGATCAACGAGATCAATCTCTTGATTAATCTGTAGACTGACCTGACTTTCGAGCAACTGGCTACCTAAAAGATAACTGATTGCCACCATTGGCACAATAATGATGAGCAACAGTGGTATCAACAATCTTAAAAGGATGCGTGAGCGCAAGATGTTGAGAATTTTACTCAATCGCCCTTGTGCAGTTTCCTGTTCCATATGAGTCCTTTTGATATTTCATAACATATCACCTATATCACATAGTAATGGGAAACCGAATACAACAGAATTAAGATTGGTTTCTTGAATCAAACAGATTGTTAGAAATTCAAAACGGGATGTCGCGTCGGTTCATTGGTCATAATGTTAGGGTAATTTAGGGACACATTTGGTATAGTTAGGCGACTTTACTCGCCAGCGATTTTGCATAAATAAATAAGGTAGGAGTACGCAAAACATGAGCTTAGCTGATTTTAAGGATCTGATTTTACCACTGCGTGAACAAGCACAGGTACGGGATCGTTGGCTACATGAACGCCTCGAAACCATCATCCCTCAAGTGATGGGACGTAATGAATTTGATATGTGGCTGATTATCTGCCGTGAATATAATGAAGATCCGGTTGTGATGTCAATGTTACCGGCAACCGCCATGTCTGCCCGCCGACGCACCATCCTGGTCTTCGCTAAAAATGATGATGGCACAGTTGATCGCTTCAGTGTAGATCGTTATGGGCAGGGTGAATTCTTCGAAACACAGTGGGATCCAGACAAAGAAGATCAATGGGCTTGTCTGGCACGCATTATCAAAGAACGCAACCCACAAAAGATCGGCGTGAATTTCTCGCACACGTTTGCTTTTGGCGATGGTTTAACTTACACCGAAGCCGAGCAACTCAACACAGCTCTGGGTGACGAATGGATGGCGCGTTGCGTCGGTGCGGAACCACTGGCAGTTGGTTGGTTAGAGACGCGCATCCCTGATGAGATGAACGCCTACCCCACGCTAGTTAAGATGGGACATGCCTTAATCACCGAGACCTTCTCCAACCGTGTGATTCAACCGGGAGTGACGACCACCGATGATGTGATCTGGTATATGCGACAGCGTATGCATGAGATGGGCTTGCAAGCGTGGTTTCAGCCTGCGTGCCAGATTCAAGCGCCCGGTCAGAGTTTTGAATTTCTCGCCAAGCCCCCCCGTAAGCTGATCCAGCCCGGTGACATGCTTTGGTGTGATGTTGGCTTTTATTATTTGGGATTAGCGACCGATCAACAACAACAAGCTTATGTACTCAAAGCAGGCGAGAAAGATGCACCGGAAGGTTTGCAGACCGCCCTACAAGAGACCAATCATCTGCAAGATATTCATGTGCGCCATATGAAAGTCGGGCTAACCGGCAACGACGTGCTGGATAAGACACTCAAAGAAGCGAAGATCTTCAACATGAACGCACAGATCTACAGCCATCCGCTCGGTTTTCACGGGCACGCAGCAGGTCCCACCATTGGCTTGTGGGATCAACAAGGTGGCGTGCCCGGCAAAGGTGATTATCCCATTTACGATAACACCGCCTACTCCATCGAATTGAACCTACGCAAGAGCATCCCTGAGTGGAATGGGCAAGAAGTACGAATTCAACTCGAAGAAGATGCTATCATGCGCAATGGTAAGATGTACTGGTTGGATGAGCGCCAGCATCATCATTTTCACTTGATCGGATAAGCACACTCATCCGGATAAGCCCCTATAATATTGGTGATAATGGGCGGTCAGGTTACGGATGGCTTCTTCCGTCATCGGCACCACCCCGCCCAAACGCCCCGCTTCGATGATCGAACGAGCAGTGTATTCTAGCACTTCTAAACGGTCATAGGCATGCAACAAACTCGCTCCACTGACAATCACACGATTATTCTTGACAATCAGCGCATCGTGTGTGGCAAGCATCGGTGCAATCTGTTCGGTATCCACTAGCGGAACCAGTGGCACGGTCATATAAGCTTCGGGGATGGTGCGTGTATCGAGCGGGCGATGCGTGACCGCAAATGCCATCAGATGCAGCGGACGGGCTTCGATGATATATGGATGGCGGGCGTCCCATGTGCCAGGTTGCTTGTCGGGCGCGGTATCGATCATGTGCCCATCAAGACGTGCCTGTAAACGCGCCCCCGGTGGAGCAAACAACCCGCGCTCAATCCCACGCTGATAATACACCCACAACTCACGTTGATGCGGATCTTCAGGCGGTATCTGGATCGACGGTGTGGCGGGTGGCAGATCGGGTTCCCCTGTGTTGACCGGCATCACCGGCCCTAATGTACGAGCATGGAGTGTGATCTGTGCAACTTGTGCACAGGTTTCCAGACGATAGAGCGCCTCAGTAATAGTCTGCCCCACGACCACCACGCCATGATTTTCCATCAGTACCACCTGATAGCCCGTTGCGAAAACGTCTGCCAGTGCGGCGCCCAATTGTGGGCTACCGGGCATCACATAGTCGGCATAGCCCATTGCACCACAGGTAGCATAGGCTTCTGCGATAATGCGCGTATCCGGTACTTGATGCGCAATGCAATACGCCACCAATGCCGGCACATGGGCATGAATGATGACACGCACATCAGCGCGGGCATTGTAAATAGCCTGATGAAACGGATATTCCGATGACGGGCGCTGTGTGCCGATGCGTGTTCCATCTCTCTGCACGCCCACGACATCGTTAGCCGTCAACGCGCCTTTGTCGATGCCAGAGGGGGTAATCCAGATGCAATCTGCATCGCGCATGGACACATTACCCCCGCTAAGGGTTGTCAATCCACGTTCATAGACATGACGCATCGTTAAGGGTACATCCTGATGGTGCATGATAGTTTATCCTTCGTGTGTGCCTTACAATTGTAGCGTAGCTCAAGCAACGGTATAGGAGTAAGATTTGTTATGGATACCTTGTCTAATAGTAGACGATATGTCACAATATAAGCTTGTGCGCATCAGAACATACTTGCATCTATCATCACAGTCCGTGTTTACACCGAGATTCACGACAATCTAGTAACCATGATACCTGATACGGGTTGTTGTTGGCATATAATCCGCATAATGCAAAGTCGCCTGATGCTGTTGTGATAAAAATCACAATCACACGATACGACGGTTGAGTAATAACTCGCTGTACCCTATAATTCGCACGACTTTAGATGATCGTGTTCGTTCAGGATTAGACTCTTTTAGAGGTAAATAAGGTAAGGTACCCCGAAATGAAAATGATACAACACCCTCAATTTGGTGAAATCGTCGACTTTGAAGTAGTGCGCGATGCACTCAAGCCTGTTTACGATTTACTCACGCCAGATTTCAACATGATGGGCGCTATTCAATATGGTGCGAAATCCCTAGACGATGATCCCAGCTATATCATCGCCGCCGGTGCCAGTATGCTAGCATGGATGATGTTGTTGGCGTCGGACGAAACCGAACTGGCTGAAGAATTAAAAGACAAGATTTTCACCCTCGGTTGGACGGAAGAGGCAATCGGCAGTGATTTGCTTGGTATGCGCACCGCCGCCACGCCCAAATCAGATGATCCTGACGAACGAGACTTTCATGTTAAGGGTGGGAAGTGGCTGATCAACAATAGCTATCATGCTGATTATCATATGGTGCTAGCGAAGATTGACCCGACTCAAGATGGCCCCCGTTCGATGTCCCTGTTTCTCGTACCGCGTAGCAGTACCCAAAATTGGGAACGTCTGGAAACACATGTATTGCGTAATATGGTCTTGACCAAGTTCGATATTGACGGGCCCGGCAAACTCGTCGGCAAACGGGGTTATGGTTTGCAGATCGTGCAACGGATGGCGGCGGCGGCACGCTATCAATGTGCCTATACAGGCCTGAACATGGTACAGAACAGCGTCAGTGCCGCGCTTGATCACCTCTCTAGCAAGACGATTTTCAAAGAGAACCCGATCAACTTCAACAACGTCTTCCGTCAGATGTATAACATCGTGCTGAACGCCGGCTTCTATAATTTCCTGTTCAACCGCGCTGTTGCCTATAGCGATAGTAGCTTCTTGAACTTCCACGGCACAATGCTTAAATCATGGCTCTTATTACGCGCCAACGAATTACTATCGAAGAACTGGTTGGTGACCGGTTCTAAAGGCTTCTTGAAAGAGAGCATTATCGGGCGTGATACCATTGATTCCTTCGTGTTGCCGGTCTTCGATGGCCATTACACCATCAACACACTGATGACCGCCAAGTACATGGATCGTTACTTGAGCGCCGATACCAAAGCTGACCCCCTCGAGCGCATCAATCACCTACGCGAGAAATTGTTCATCTACGAAGCGGGTGATCAGCTGAACAAGAAATCCCGCGAGACACGCAATCCAGATTTCTTCGATTATGCCGATTACTGGAAACAGATTAACCCACCAGTGGCGGTCGATGTCGATCAGATGCTGGGTCGCGTCAATCAACTGATGGATGAAATTAACAGCACCGATCTCAAGAGCGATCTGGAGTATAAATATAAGACAGGCGTACTGGTACACTGGCTCGAAGCGGTGCTGGCATCGGTCGAATATTGGGCAGTGATGAATGACGACTGCTACACAAATGTCATCGCTCAGACTTATAATGGTTTCGTAAATGCCTTCAATCAAGTTATCAGCGAAGGCGACTTCCAGACCGATTTCCTCACACCGATCCGTCAGCAAGCCTTGCCGGAAGTAACCGACAATGAATCTTTCCTGCGCGAATTGCTAGACGTACAATCGAAGATTGAACAGATGCGGACACCGGTCGCCGGCGACTAAACACACAGCTCCTCCATTCGATAAAAAAACGGGCATGATCGGTCATCGATCATGCCCGTTTTTGTTGTCCGCGCTCATCGTATTCTCACAGGTTGATGATGAAGAATCTACGCTTTACCCCTATCCTATTACCATCACTTGTCAACCTATAGAGGATCTAACATTCATGAACTTGAACGGCTTACACCACGTCACATCGATCTCCGCTAACATCGGGCAAAATGCAGATTTCTACACCAACTTGCTCGGTTTGCGTCTGGTCAAACGCTCGGTCAATCAAGATGATGTCAGCGCCTATCACCTGTTCTATGCCGATAAAGTCGGCTCGCCGGGCACCGATATGACCTTCTTCGACTGGCCCAATATCCCACAAGAACGGCGTGGGACAGATAGCATCACCTTGACCGCTTTCCGCGTCAACGGTGAGGAAGCGCTCGCGTATTGGGATGAACGCCTACAAGCACATGGTGTTCAGACTGAGGGCATCGAACAATTCAGCGGGCGGGCAGTTTTGCGCTTCGAAGACCCCGAAGGGCAACGCCTGATGCTGGTTGACGATGGCGACGCACCCTATCACGGCGAATACTGGGAGGAACCGGGCATCCCACAAGAACATGCCTTACGCGGTTTCTACAGCGCGATGATCTCTGTGCCCACACTCAAATATGTGGATCCAATCCTGACACAAGTATTGAACTTTGAGGAGCTTACTCGCGCCAACTACCCCGACGGGCGTGAGGTCATTATCTATCAGATGGGAGGCAGTGGTCCCGGTCATGAATTGTGGGTGATGGAAGAACCGAATCAAGAGCTTGCTCAATCCGGTGCAGGGGGTACGCATCACATCGCCTTTCGCGTAGCGGATAAAGATGAACAAGCCTACTGGAAAGAGCGCATTAATAGCGTTGGCTTGCCCACGTCAAACTTCATCGACCGCTATTACTTCAATTCGATCTACTTCCGCATCTCTAACGGTATCTTGTTTGAGATTGCCACCGATGGGCCAGGCTTCGCGACCGATGAACCTCTGGAAACACTCGGTGAACGGCTGGCATTACCGCCCTTCCTTGAACCACGACGCGAACAGATCGAAGCCAATCTCAAGCCAATTGTAGTGCCATCACAAAGTTAACCAAGAATAAGCCTCGCCCTCCTGTAAGAATTAACCGTTGCAGGGGGGCACTCTATAACCTCAACACCCCATAAGGCACTAACTGACTATCGTAATTTGCATGTCACTATGTTAGCATAATCATAGAAATTCTGTACTTTACGGAAACGTTTCCAAAAAAATCATAGATTTTTTGCAAGATATTTGTGCATTGTGTACAAAAAGTTGCAAAATGGTTGATTTTTTGTGATAATAGATACACGCACATAATTCACTATAATGATTGTAAATAGTGTGTGCGACTTTGTTAACTTAAGTATTTAGGGAGTTTGTGAATGTCAAATAAAGCATTCCGTTTAATACTTGCTGTGGCTGTGATGGTCGGTATGTTAGCCGTCCCATCTGTCATGGCACAGGATGATCTAGTGTTCCCAATTGGCGAAGATGATCGCTTTACATGGGAAAGCTACGAAGAATTCGCTGCCGCTTATGACCTCGAAGGTCAAGAAGTGAGCATTCTCGGCCCATGGTTGGGTGTCGATAACGATCTCTTCACCAGCGTCATTGCCTACTTTGAAGAAGCTACCGGTGCAACCGTCAACTATGCCGGTTCAGACAGCTTTGAACAACAAATTGTGATCGACATTGAAGGTGGTAGCCCACCAAATATTGCTGTCTTCCCGCAACCGGGTCTGGCAGCTGACCTCGCCTCACAGGGTGGTCTCGTGCCGCTCGGTGACGAACTCGGTCAATGGGTTGAAGATAACTATGGTGCAGGTACATCATGGCGCAGCTTCGGCACCTATGCCGACGAAAACGGTGAAGAACAATACTTTGCCTTCCCTTACAAGCAAGATGTGAAGAGTCTGGTATGGTACGTGCCCGATGAATTTGAATTCGCCGGTTACGAAATACCTGAAACCATGGAAGACCTGCTGGCACTCAGCGAACAGATGGTTGCTGATGGTAACACCCCATGGTGCATCGGCTTAGGTAGTGGTGATGCTACCGGCTGGCCTGCAACCGACTGGGTTGAGGACATCATGTTGCGTACACAACCTCTGGACGTATACGATGCATGGGTTGCACATGAAATTCCGTTCAACGACGAAGCAGTCGTAAACGCCATCGAAATCTTCGGCAACTTCGCCAAGAACGATGAATGGGTCAACGGTGGCGCAAGCGCTGTTGCAACCACGGATTTCCGTGATGCACCACAGGGTCTGTTCCAGACACCACCCCAATGCTATATGCACCGTCAAGCCAGCTTTATCCCTAGCTTCTTCCCGGAAGATGCTGAGCCAGGTGTCGACTACAACGCATTCTACTTCCCACCTTTCGAGAGTGAAGAAGAACTCGGTCGTCCAGTGCTGGGCGCTGGTACGCTGTTCGCCATCACCGAAGATAATGAAGTTGCACGTGCCTTCATCGAATTCTTGAAGACACCGTTTGCTCACGAAGTTTGGATGGCACAGAGCGGTCTGCTGACTGCCCATCAGGGTGTCAACCTCGATGCTTACGCCAATGACGTGCTGGCAAGTATGGGTCAAGTTCTATCTGAAGCTGAGAGCTTCCGCTTCGATGCTTCCGACCTGATGCCAGGCGCTATCGGTGCCGGTGCATTCTGGACGGGTATGGTTGATTTCGTCAACGGCGTAGAAGCACAAGCCGCTGCTGACTCAATCGAAGAAACATGGGCAGGCTTAGACTAATTAGCCTGATAGTTTGAAACGCACAAGCGTTTCCAATCAAGGTGGGGTGGCTTCGGTCACCCTACTTGCTATAAGACAGCAAATTAAGAGTTTTTTTAGGAGAACGCGACTATGCAACAAATTTTAAGCGCAATCGTTGCGATTGTTGTTGGCGTAGGAGCGATGGTACTTTACTTCTGGGGCACCAATTGGTTACTGGACAGACTGCTTCCTGATCGAGTTGATCCAGATGGCATCATCCGTGAAAGCCGCGAAACGGCCCGTGAAGCAATCCGCCCCTGGTTATTCGTCTTTCCGGCGATTGCCCTGCTGGGCTTGTACCTCGTTTATCCTGCCATTCAAACAGTCTACCTCAGCTTCGGGAATGCGAATGGCGAAGTGAGGATGTATGAAAGTGTTTATCCGGATGCCGTCGATGATATGCCCCTCGGTTTGAATGCACCCCTGACCGAAGATCGCTTGGTGGTGGTACAAGATAACCTCGGCGAGGTTTACCCTGCTCTCAACACGCTTACAGCAGATGATATATCCAGTTATGAAACTGTTGGCGATATCGTCGATTTTGCGATGGCAGAAGCCGGCGAAGAAGCTGAACAAGTATTCATACTGTTCAGGAATTACCAATGGGCTTTCAACAGCACTCAGTTCTGGGAGTCTGTGCGCAACAATGTCTTGTGGTTGCTGGTTCCGTTCTTGAGTACAGTATTTGGCTTGCTAGCCGCGGTGTTGGCGGATCGGGTGCGCTGGGGCACGATTGCAAAATCATTCATTTTCATGCCAATGGCGATCTCATTCGTCGGCGCCAGCGTCATCTGGAAGTTTGTCTATGATATACGTCCGGAAGGCCAACCACAGATTGGTTTGATCAACGCCATCTTAGCAACTTTTGGCTTAGAGCCACAACCGTGGATCGCGTTGAGCCCATGGAATAACTTCTTCCTGATGATTATCTTGATCTGGATTCAAACTGGCTTCGCGATGGTGCTCTTATCCGCAGCGTTACGCGGCGTGCCAGAAGAGACCATCGAAGCAGGGCGCATCGACGGTGCCAGCGAAGTTCGTATCTTCTTCAACATCATTATCCCTCAAATCATGAGTACCATTCTCGTGGTGCTGACCACCATCACCATCACCGTATTGAAAGTGTTCGATATTGTGGCGGCGATGACCAACGGTCAATTTGGCACACAGGTGCTGGCAAACTTGATGTACGATCAAGCATTCCGTGCCTCCCACGATGGACGCGGTAGTGTAGTTGCAGTCTTCATCATGATAGCGGTGATCCCGATCATGGTGTGGAATATCCGACAGTTCCAGCAAGAGGAGCAACTGCGATGAATGTACGCATTCCTATTCTAAAAATGACTGTTGGAGGCTTTCTCGCACGGGCAGTTCTCCTATTAATTGTGATTGTGTGGACAGTGCCGACCTTTGGTCTGCTGATTAGCTCCTTACGCGATAAAGATCAGCTTGCGGTCAGTGGTTGGTGGGAAGCCTTACAAACCACAGAGACAGAAGAACGTGGACGCACAGCGACCGTTGATGCGATGGCCCAGAACGATGCCGGAGAATATGTCATCAGTGGCAACTTATTCACTGAAGGTAGTAATCAGACTCTCCAGAGCTTCGGCGTGCGCCCGCCCGAAGGTGGCCGCCCTCTCGCTGATGCCAACCCTGCTGGTGAAGCCGCAGAAGTGGCAAGCGGTGGTATGATGACCGTCTACGAAGACGGGCGCTATGAATGGGTACAGGACGAACCCTTCACCGAAGAACAAATCGGTAGTGGTGAGCCGTTCGTCTATGCCGTATCAACCCCGCCACGCTTCACGCTGGAAAACTACAACGAAGTGCTGACCGAAAACGCAATCGGGCAAGCCTTCATCAACACCTTCACAGTGACCATTCCGGCGACGATCATTCCGATTGCGATTGCGGCCTTTGCGTCGTATGCGTTCTCCTGGATGCAGTTCCCCGGACGGCAGTTGTTGTTTGCGATTGTCGTTGGTTTGCTGGTCGTTCCCTTACAGATGTCCTTGATCCCCTTGCTGACGTTCTACAACGGGATCGGTATCGGCAAGACCTATCTGGGTATCTGGTTGGCGCACAGCGCGTTCGGTTTACCTCTGGCGATCTATCTGCTCCGCAATTACATCGGCGGTTTACCGCGTGAGATCATCGAATCTGCGAAGATTGATGGTGCCTCGCACTTTGCGATCTTCACCCAGTTGATCCTGCCCCTCTCCTATCCGGCACTGGCATCGTTCGCGATCTTCCAGTTCCTGTGGGTGTGGAACGATCTGCTGGTGGCGCTGGTGTTCTTGAGCAAGGATGCGGATCAAATCGTGCTGACCTCACAAATCCGTGAGTTGATCGGTTCACGTGGTGATAACTGGGAAATTCTGACCAGTTCAGCGTTCGTGTCGATGATTGTACCGTTGATCGTATTCTTCAGCTTACAACGTTACTTTGTGCGGGGTATGCTGGCTGGTTCCGTTAAGGGTGGCTAGACTGCGTCGCGTTTCGTACAGTATCATATGAATAATCTGAAGGCGTACCGGTTACGCCTTCATTTCATTTCAGAGGCGCGTCTGTGCGCCCATTAAGTATAGGAGACAGAGCAATATGGGTCACTTAGCATGGTGGCAATCCGGCGTAGTGTATCAGATTTATCCGCGCAGTTTTATGGATAGCAACGGCGACGGCATCGGCGATTTGCAGGGGATCATTGATCGTCTGGATTATTTGAATGACGGAACAGCCAACTCTCTGGGGATAGATGCCATCTGGATCAGCCCGTTTTACCCCTCTCCGATGGCGGATTTTGGTTATGATGTGGCGGATTATTGCGATGTGGATCCGATCTTTGGCGATCTCGCTACGTTTGATCGTCTGGTGGAAGAAGCCCACAAGCGCAACATCAAGATCATCATCGACTTCGTACCCAACCACACATCCGATCAGCATGAGTGGTTTCAGCAATCGCGCCAGAACAAAGACAATCCCAAGCGTGATTGGTACATCTGGAAGGATGCCCGCTCCGATGGTTCGCGCCCCAATAACTGGGGCAGTATGTTCGGGGGCCCAGCGTGGACATGGGACGAAGCCACACAGCAATATTATTTTCATCAGTTCGCGCCAGAACAACCGGATCTCAACTGGCGCAACCCCGAAGTGCGCCATGCCATGCACGATGTACTGCGCTTCTGGATGGAGCGCGGGGTCGATGGCTTCCGCATGGATGTGGTCTACGTCATCTGGAAGCACCCCAACATGCCCGATCAACCCTTGATCGAAGGGACACACGGGCGCAACACTGAGGACATCTTCGGACAACAGGAACAAATTTACGCGCTCAATTATGAGGGTATCCATGATATTCACGCGGAGATCCGTGCCGTACTCGATGAACAGGATGCTGTCGGCATCGGTGAGTTGTGGCTCGATTTGCAGACGCGCATGAGCTATTACCGCAATTTTCACATGCCCTTCAATTTTGATTTTATCGGCGAACAAGAACGCTATCAGTGGGATGCTGAGTTCTTCAAAACGCGGGTGGATGCGATGGAATCTGCCTTGCCGGACGGCGCATGGCCCAATTACGTGCTGGGCAATCACGATATTCCGCGCCTCGCCTCGCGTTATGGCTCGGAAGAACGGGCACGCATGGCGGGAATGCTCTTGCTGACCTTACGCGGTACACCCACACTTTACGCCGGCGACGAAATCGGCATGGTCAACGGGGACATCGCCGACGATCAGATACAGGATCCACAGGGGAAGATACTCGGCAAGGCACACACCCGCGATGTGACGCGCACGCCGATGCAATGGGATGCAAGCGCCTATGCCGGCTTCAGCACGCATGAGACATGGTTGCCGATCAACGCCGACTACCTCACGCGCAATGTCGATGCACAGGATAACAATCCCGCCTCGATCCTCAACCTGTATCGGCGCTTGATCTGGTATCGCAAGGCACACCCTTCGCTGGCTATCGGTGATTATCAACCGCTTGAAATGGGCGCGGACATCTTCGCCTTTATCCGTCAGCACGAAGACGAGCGCCATCTGGTGATCTTCAACTTCAGCGATAGCGCCCAAACGATAAGGCTCGATGAAGCCGGCACGCTGGTCATGAGTAGCGGGGAAGCGTGGTCAGGCGAAGTACAAGATAGGATAGCACTCGCCAGTGACGAAGGGGTACTCATCCGCCTGAGTTGATATTCGCAAATCCTGTGAGAACACAATACAATTTAGCATAATCTGATGGACAGTAGGCAAAGTCGCGATGCAGGACGAATTAATCAACGGGCGCTATCAACTGCATGAGAAATTAGGCGATGGAGGCATGGGCGCAGTCTATCGTGCTACCGACCGCCTGACTAATAGCGTGATCGCCCTCAAGCGAGTGCTGACTGAATCGCGCACCTTGCATCTCTCGCTCACCAATGAATTTCGGGCACTGGCATCATTGCGCCATCCCAATATCATCCCTGTGCTGGATTATGGGTTTCACGAAGACCTGCCTTACTTCACAATGACCTACATTCCAAACGCTCAACCCATCACTGAGGTGAGCGTCGATGCTGATCACAATCAACGTGTGAGCTTCTTACACCAGATGCTCGAAGCACTGGCGTATTTGCATCGGCGCGGGATCATTCATCACGATCTCAAACCACAGAATGCACTCGTCGATCAGCAAGGGCGAGTGATGTTGCTCGATTTCGGGCTTGCAGAGGAAAACCCGACTGCCTCAACCGATGGTATGATCTCCGGGACGCTGGCATACATCGCGCCCGAAGTGTTGCAGGGTGCTATCCCCACTCAAGCCGCCGATCTCTATGCCGCCGGATTAATCGCCTATGAGATCTTCGCGGGTGTATACCCTTTCGGTGAACAAGATATCCCCCAATTATTGACCGACATCTTGCACACGCAACCAGATATTGATATGTTGCCGATAGCGCCAGAATTTGCGGCAATCATTGGACGTTTGCTGAACAAAAAGCCCGATCAGCGCTATCGACAGGCGACACAGGTCATTCAGCATCTGGCGCAAATTGGTGTGATTGATCGACAAGCGGCAGATCGTCAGCAGTGGGATAGTTATTTGCAGGCGGCACGTTTTATCGGGCGCGAAACCGAACTCGAACGGCTCGAACTGGCGTTGAGCGATGCACTCGACGGGCGAGGCAGTGCGTGGTTGATCGGTGGTGAATCGGGCGTAGGCAAATCGCGCTTACTGAGTGAGCTAGAGGTACGTGCCTTAGTACAGGGTGCGCTGGTACTCAGCGGTCAGGGGGTGATTGGTGGTGGTTTGCCCTATCAGCTGTGGCGTGAACCGGTGCAACGGCTCGCTCTCCTGAGTGAGATCAGCTCGATGGATGCTGCTATTTTCAGAGAAATTGTGCCAGATATTGAGCGCCTCATCGGCTATACAGTCGATGAAGCACCTGCTGTCGATGAAGAAACTGCACAGAAACGTCTACAGGCGGCTATCATCGCGCTGTTTCGTAAGCATCAACAACCAATCGTGCTGTTGCTCGAGGATTTACAGTGGCTGAGCGAAAGTCTCAGTGTGGTAGACCAGCTCAGTCAGGCAGTAGCAGATTTACCATTGCTGATCCTCGCCACCTATCGCAGTGACGAACGCCCCGATTTACCGCTTCAGCTGACCGCAATGGAAACAATGATGCTTGACCGCCTTACTCCGTTTGAGATTGCCGACCTCAGCGAATCGATGATTGGCATCTCAGGACGTGCACCACAGGTAGTTGATCTATTGGCGAAAGAGACCGAAGGCAACGTGTTCTTCTTGATTGAGACGGTACGTGCCCTCGCCGAAGAAGCCGGCACCCTTGATAATATCGGGCGTATGACCTTACCGCCGACGGTCTTTGCTGGCGGGGTAAAGCAGGTCGTGGAGCGTCGCTTACAGCGTATCCCCAATGATTTTGAGTATCTGTTGCGGGTGGCAGCTGTCGCCGGACGGCAGATTGACATTGCGCTGATCGAGCATCTGGCACAGACGATCAATATCGACGAGTGGCTCGATACCTGCATCAACAGCGCGGTGATCACCGTGCAAGACGGGCAGTATCGTTTCACCCATGATAAGATTCGCGAAGGTGTGCTAGAGCGCATCTCCAGCACACAACACGCCCACCTCAGCCAGTTGATCGCCAGCACCATTGAAACGCTCTATCCCGATGATGACTCGCGGGTGTTGTTGTTAGCACAATATTGGCAACAAGCACAAGAAACCACCAAAGCGATTCAATATAGTTATCTCGTCGCCAAACAACAGCGCCCACATAACAACCATCAAGCGTTGGAATACGCCTTACACGTCTTGCATCACATCGAAGGTGACGAGGACGATCCGCGCTTGCCGGATACCCTCTGGATGATCGGTGATATGTACCTCAACATGAGCAGTTATGATCTCGCCAAACAGTATTTTGAGCGCGGTCTGGAGTTGGCAAAAGCACAGGATAACCTGACCTATCAAGCCTATTGTTTCGAAGGATTGGGGCATCTGGCTATCCGCCAGAATAAGACCGACCACGCCATGCACCTGTATCAGCAGGCGCTGGCACAGGCTAAAGTCAGTACGGAGCGCCATCTGATTGCACGCATCACCAGCTCAATCAGCAACGCGCACATCGAACGCAGTGAATTTGATGAGGCACGCACACTCGCCGAAGCCAACATCGCTCGCTCTCGCGCTGATGATGACCGCCTCACGCTCTCGCGGGATTTCAATACGCTGGGTGTGGTTGCCTACCGCACGGGCGATTTACAAACGGCACTACAACAATTCGAACAGGCGCTCACTATCCGTCAAGAATTGGGGATGCGTCAGGAAGTCGCGGCCGCGCTCAACAACCTGGGAGTGCTGAGCAGTGCGCTGGGTGAGTTCAAGCAATCAATCCAGTACCACGACGAGAGCCGCAAGCTCAAGACTGAAATTGGCGATCGCTTCGGTGTGGGTAATAGCTTACAGAATATCGGCATCGCCTACATGAGCCTCGGTGAGTATGAAGCCGCACGACGCTACACCGAACAAGCTCTCTCAATCGCCCGCACGATCAAACACCGTTCCGGTGAAGCCGACATGCTCAACAATCTTGGCTTGATTGTACAGCGCCTCAACGGAGACTTACAACAAGCCTGTGATTATCTTGAACAAGCCCTCGTGATCTCCAGTGAGATCGAAGATGCTCTAGGCGTGGCGCTGATACTCAGCAACCTCGGCGATGTGCTGATTTCGATGGAACGCTACACTATCGCCTGGGGAATTCTCTTGCTAGGCTTGCGCACTGCTCATGATCTCAATGCACGACAACCGCTACTCCGTACCATTATGTGGATTGGCAAACTGATTCAACTTGCCGATCATTCCCATGAAGCGATCACACTCTGGAGCTTTGTCAACCTGCACGAGAGTGCCGACATTGAAACACGGCAAGATAGCGAGCAACTGCTGATGAGCGTGGCAGATCGGCTCTCGGCGGAAGCGCTTGCCAACGCGATTGAAGCCAGTAAAACATTGACGATTACTGATGTAGTGCGCGACTTGCAAGCTCGTCCGGAGCCAGTCATCATCGCCTGACATCCACAAAAAAGATGAGGGCATCTGTGACGATGCCCTCGCAAGCTGAGGAGAAAAGGAGATTGAATCAGATGGTGTGGGGTGCAACATATCTGATATACCCACTATAAAACATTTGTTCGCTTTGCAGTTGTGCATATCCCCGTTTTTAGTATGAGTGTTTGGTTTGTTAGAGTTGGCAAAACGTTTTATTCCAAACCTTTACGATCATATGCCCTTGTATGCCAGTATAATATAGCGTGAGTTATTGTAATTTTTACGCAAAACATCGATTTTAATTGATTTTTCTTCGTTATCAAATCATCATTTTTTATACATTTCAAAGATTAAGTGTATATATTGATGCTCCATTTCAAAAAATCGTTTTGAATTAGTATATCGAGGTCATTCGATGCCACTGGCTGACCGTAATATCATCACAGATGAACAGCGACTTAACGCGTTACGCGCCTACTGTCTGCTGGATACACCCGCCGATCCCGCGTTCGACCGCATGACGCGCCTCGCATCGCGCATCCTTAATGTGCCGGTTGCGTTGGTTTCACTGGTTGATACGGATCGGCAATTTTTCAAGAGCCAGATCGGGTTAACACCACCCCTATCAGAGACGCGGGAACTGCCGTTATCGCATTCATTCTGTCAGCATGTGGTCGCAACCACTGCGCCCCTGATTATCGAAGATGCGCGTCAGCACCCTTTAGTTTACGATAACCTTGCTATCATTGATTATAATGTGATCGCCTACGCGGGCATCCCATTAATGTCGTCTTCAGGGCATGTTCTGGGGTCATTCTGTGTGATTGATTACCAGCCACGACGCTGGACACCCGAAGAAATCAGTATCTTATCGGATTTAGCGGCATCCGTGATGACCGAAGTCGAACTACGCGCTGAAATCCGCGAACGGCAACTGGTAGAAGCGGCACTACGCGAGAGCAAGAGCCGATATCGCTCAGTCGTCAATGTGATGCAAGAAGGTGTGATGGTACACGATCAAGCTGGCAAGCTACACACCGGTAACCCTGCTGCCGAAAGCATACTGGGTCTCCTCCTCAATGCCTCAGGCGAAGACATCAGCAGAGAAATAACATGGCATACCATTGATGAGCATGGCGAGCCATTACCACCGGATCAGCATCCGTGGACACGCACGCTGCAAACGGGCGAGGCACAATTGGATGTGCTGATGGGTGTGTATCGCCCTGATGGTGAGCTACGCTGGATCATCGCGAATGCACAACCCTTGATGCTCAAGGATCACAACCTACCCTACGCAACTGTGACAACCTTCGTTGATGTCACAGAGCGCCGTGCTGCCGCCGAGCAAACGTTGCAGTTAGAGGTTCAAAAACGGCAGGCACAATTTTTGCGTCAGTTCATCGCAGATTCATCACACGAGTTTCGCACCCCATTGAGCATCATCCAATCGAGTTTATACTTGCTGAACAAGGCAAAAGATGATGAACAACGTCAGCAAAAGGTCAACAAGATCGAGATGCAATTACAACGGCTGGTGCGCTTAATCGACATGTTGCAAGAGATGAGCCAGCTCGATATACAGGATAACCTTGATCGCACATCGACCAACATCAATTGTTTACTTGCAGAAATCATCGCGTATTATGCGATGCATCCGCAACGGTGTATCACCCACTTTGATACACACTTGCCAGAACTGCTTATTAATGCAGATAGTATGCACAACGCACTCTCGCAAATTATCGACAACGCCTTCAACTTCACCCGGCCGGAAGGCACAATTACGATCGACACACATCGCCATAATGACCGGGCAGTGATCACAGTGACTGATGATGGTATGGGTATTCCGGAATCCGAATTACCGCACATCTTCGAGCGTTTTTATCGGCTAGATAAAGCGCGTACCACGTCCGGCTTTGGTTTGGGTTTGCCGATTGCACAGACAATCATCGAACAACATGGCGGACATATCAAGGTTGAGAGCCAGAACGGCGCTGGCACTACCTTCACGATCTGCCTGCCCCTTCAAACCGTACCCGACGAACACCTTTAGGGGATGCAGCCCCATCCCCTCACACCTCACCCACAGATTAAGCAGATCACCGTAGGTGTAAACCCTAACAGATAAGCATCTGATGAGCGCACTCATCCAATCAGCCCATTCTTCGCGTTATATATAGTGTAGTACCCTTTTAATCAATGCAACACGAAATGGAGCAATATATGACTTTTATGAAACGCTTCTTCATACTGATGGCTGTGATGGCAACTGCCGTGATGGTCTCAGCACAGGATATGATGATGGCCCCGGCGGTTACCGTATCCGACCAAGTGTCACTTGATGGCACTGTAACGATTGACGAAATCCAAGCAGAAGGTCCCGCCTTCATCGTGATTCACCGCGATAATGGCGAAGGTAGCTTCGGCGAAGTGATCGGTTTCCGTCAGGTGAACACAGGTGCAAGCTACAATGTTGCTGTGCCGATTGACACCACCATGGCAACCACCACCCTGTACGCTATGCTTCACGAAGACACCGGCGAAGCCGGCGTGTATGAGTTCGGCATGGTTGAAGGCGCTGATAGCCCTGTAATCGTCGATGGCGCACCTGTAACCCCTGCTTTCAATGCTGAAATTGTGCGTGCCTACGATCAATTATCGGATGGCAACAGCGTGACCATCGCCGATGTGGTCACCAATCAAGACGGCTGGATTGTAATCCACGCCGATAACGAGGGCGCACCAGGCCCCGTATTAGGTCAAACCATGGTGATGGCCGGTAGCAACAGCGATATCACCGTTGAACTGAGTGGCGATGTCACCACCACCCTGTTCCCGATGTTACATGTCGATACAGGTGAAGCCGGTGTGTATGAGTTCGGTACCGTTGAAGGTGCAGATGGCCCTGTCGTCGTCAATGGCACAGTTGCCACCTTCCCAATCAACGCTGGTACACCGTCAATGCGCGTCCCTGATCAGATCGTCACCGATAGCGTGATGGCTGAATCTGTGGTCAGCGAAGGCGAAGGCTGGCTAGTAATCCACGCTGATAACGATGGCGCACCCGGCCCCGTGATCGGTCAGACACTGGTCAACGCGGGTACAAACCTTGATGTAGTTGTAGAAGTTGATCCTGCAGGCGTGACACCGGTCTTATTCCCGATGTTGCATGTCGATACCGGTGAAGCCGGTGTGTATGAATTCGGTACGGTTGAAGGCGCCGATGGCCCCGTCACCGTCGATGGTAACGTGGTGGTCTTCCCGATCAACGCCGCACCATTCATCACCTACGAAGGTAGCATCGAAGATAGCACGGTAACCGTCGCCAGCGCAGGCATCGATGCGCAAGGCTGGTTGGTCATCCATGCAGATAACGACGGCGCACCCGGCCCCGTTCTGGGACAAACCCCACTGGTTCCTGGTGTGAGTGAGAACATCACGATTGAGCTAGAAGGTGACATCACCGAAACGCTCTTCCCGATGTTGCACTATGACACCAACGAAGCCGGTGTCTATGAATTCGGCGCTGTCGAAGGCGCAGATGGTCCCGTCACTGTTGGTGAGAGTGTGGTCACTGGCCCCATGATGCCATCATCCATGATGGAATAAGCTTCACTTTATGAAATATAATGAGGTGACTGGCTGATAAGGTCAGTCACCTTTTCATTTCAACAGATGCCTAACACACAAACACCCTTTCATTTTCTCAAGCGTATTTGGTACTTTCATCCTACTAATTGTCAAAAGGAAGATGTGTTTCGTGATGCAAACTGGTATACTCATGACTGACAACAAACGAGTGACAATCATGGGCGAAACACCAATTACAACGCTACTCCATCAAATCGAACAGGGCGACGAAGATGCCTTGCTCAACTTGCACGGACAATTCGCGAGTCCGGTGTATGCGGTTGCCTATCGTGTGCTGGGTAATGCTCAGGATGCCGAGGAGGTGACGCAAGATGTGTTCTTGAAATTATGGGATAAAGCGCACACCTATGATCCCGAAAAAGGCACATTCATCACCTGGTTGTTAACGATCACACGCCGTGCAGCGATTGATCGACTGCGTAAACGCGAACGGCGCGATCCACCGAACGAATCATTTTCTATGGATGCCGCGCCCCATCTCTGGGAAACCCAACTGGGCGAAGAAGATCTGACTGATTTGCAACGCTCGCTAGTCGGTGTCATGAATGAACTACCCGGCGATCAGCGCGACGCGATCTATCTGGCATACTTTCATGGAATGTCGCACAGCGATATAGCCGCCCACCTGGACAAACCATTGGGAACCGTCAAATCACACATCCGGCTCGGGATGCAAAAATTGCGAGCGATCTGGATGCAACATCAACCCACAACGCAAATTGATCGTGAACGACAGTAATGACGATGAACCGTAAACAATTATTCGAACTCATTCCAGCTTATGCCATCGGGGCGCTCGATCCAGACGAGCAAACTGAGCTAGAGGCATTCATCGCAACCGATGCGGAAGCGCAAGTACGATTGCAAGAATACGAAGCGATTGCGTCGGTATTGCCCTTCACCACGGCAAGTAAGCCAGCACCCGCAGACCTGAAAGCTGATTTGCGTAAGCGGTTGGCGGCACGTCAGTCAATCACGGTGTTGGAAAAACCTGCATCTCTGCCAACGCAGGTAGCGCCACCACCAGTAGTAGATGCCTCTCCTCCGCCTACCCCAGCACGCATGAGGATGCTCTATGGTCTGGCGACAGTAGCGGCGGTATTGGTGCTGGTGATCGGGCTGATGGCAGTGCTACAGCGCGAACAAGCACAACCGACACTTTCCAGCGAAGATCGCTACCAGCAACTGATCGAACAAGCCGATTCAATGCGCTATGATCTCACGCCAGATGTCGCTACAACTGCACATGGTGAATTGGTGATTGCCGCTGACGGAAGCCTAGCAGTGTTGCACCTCGCTTCCCTGCCGGATACCAGTGAGCAAGAGAGCTATCAGTTATGGCTCATCACCGAGGGTGACGTACACAGCGCGGGCATATTCCATTGGTCAACGGGTTCCGGCCCCTTCTTCATCCCGATTGAGCAGGCACTCGATGATGTCGTTGCCATTGGTATGACCATCGAGCCTTATGAAGGCAGTCCACTTGGCGATGCACCCACCGGTGAGCGCTTATTTGCGATCGAAGTCACGCGCAATAGCTAGCCACTCACACGCGCTCCACCCTGATATCGACCGTGTCAGGGTGGCGATCCTGTAGCACTGGATAGGCACGCTTGCTAACATAATCGCCACGACGCACATCATCCTCACCATGCATACTGACATGTGCCCGCACGTTATACGCGCCCTCATGCTCATCGAGTGAACCGGCTACCGTGAAAGGCAATGCCACCCCCTGATACTGTACATTCGATAAGACCGATTCCACCACAACTTGTGCCGGCATATCCATCATTCCGACTGCTTCTAACCAGATGTAGATCGTCGCATTCTCAAACTCTGGTGCGTCATTCGGTAGGTAAATGTTTCCCGTGATAAGTGTCTTCATGCATCTTTCCCTTACTCTATGGTGCGTGGTTTAATAGTCTATACGGCAAAAAAGAGGGAACGTCGCGCATAAGGTGACGTTCCCTCTGGGCTATTAGATGCAGTTGGCAGATAGCGATCAACGATCGACTGCGCCACCAGCACATCCATACTGATAATTAGCGCGGGTATCGCTGACAGGAATGGCTGTCTCCGGCACACCGTACATCTCGGCAATCGCATCAAGATCACCGTCGCTCAGGTGCGTACGTTGACCGATTTCAACCCCATCTTGTAACGGCACAATAGTATCTTCACCGTTTTTGGAGAATGCCCACTCTGGATAATGCATGATCGATCCATAATCATACTCACCGAGGTCTTCGCCATTACTACTCTGAATCTGGAAGTTGTGTTCGTATCCGCGATAAATGTTCTCAAAGCGCACATCTACGTACTCATCGCGATCATTACGGCTATGTTCGTGCCACAAGCCGACTGCATGACCAATCTCATGAATGGTATTACCGGTGCTACAGCGCGGGGATAAGAACAGGCGTTGTGCCCCACCCTGCATCCCCACATAAGAGGCGCAACCCGTCGAGGTTACGAAACGTAGATAATTGGGGTACTCGCTGGCGTTCGCGCTGGTACGCTCAACGAAGCGGATCGCCGTGTTGGTTTCCCAGTAATCAATCGCATCTGTGATACGGTGTTGTTCAACCATGTTGCTATCAATAGTATACGGCACGATGCCATCGGGCCACATGTAGGTCTCGCGTGGGGTGATGCCCAACCCGACTTGCTGAGGGTGGCTACTGAGGATAATATCACCCTGATAGATCGCCAGTCCATTGGCTTCAGTATAGGTCAATGGATGATTGCTAACCTGTATACCATCTAGCAAACCGCTATATCGTGCGGTGCGCGTGATGCCCGGTTGCCCATCTTCAAAGGCGAGCGCGAACTCCGGATGAATCTGGCTTGGTGTGCCATCAGGCTGGCTCACTTGCCCCTGACCAAAACCCTGCCAGATCGCAACCACACCCAATACAACCATCAGGAATAAGATCGCATACCAATGCCGTTTGGTGAAACGTTTGTCGTCATCGTACATAACAAAATCCTCTAAAACTATTTGCTACACCCAGTATACTATGAAATTCGCACAGAGCAGAACAGAGTTGCATTAAATCATTCGCTCATACCACGCATCATGGCTTGCTGACGCATGTCACCGAGTACCTACCCTGTTCGTCTTATCTCATACCCCGATCATAGCGATTGGAGCATATCATCAATCCAGCCTTGATGCTCGCGGTAGTGCAACGCCGTATTGCCATAGACGATGCTGAGTGCAGGCGGCCCCGCTAAATCTTCTTCATCCGGCACATAATAGGAATAGGGTTTGTGCAGGTCTTCTTCGCTGATACGTGATAAGACCTGCATCAACACACGATGCGTCCGTTGAAACCGCGCCCGCACAGAATCCAACGGTTCTGCACGATGGCGCTTGAAGATCGCATGGTTGATCGCATCGATGCCCCCACGGGTATAGAGCGTCTCACTGATACCCAACCCTTTATAGCGCGGTTGCCGTTTGAGGAAGGCAATCACCGACCGTTCCCACGCAGTCAGGTGCGCCACATGATCTTTGATCGTCCATTCGTCGGCATTGTGAATCGTTGTCCACTGCTCATCGCTGAGATCATCTAAAAATATGTTGAGTGTGTCCCAGTAGCGATCAATATGCTGAATCAGGTCTTTGCGAGTACTCACCCTCTGGCTCATGATGCTTTTCACTATCTATGTTGTACGACTGCTATTTCATTTTACCCGAAATAATCTATTTGTGTTCGCAATTATGCGCGTTGATGCTCAGGGAACAGCGCCAGGATACTCGCCTCATCAGCGGCGGCGATCCCCCGTTCAGTGATGAGTCCCTTCACTAAATGTGCCGGTGTCACGTCAAAGCCATAGTTCAGCGCGGGGCTATCGGGCGGTGTCAACAACACACGGCGTATCGTATCACCATCCAAACCCTGCATGTACGTCACTTCTTCGGAACCGCGTTCCTCAATCGGAATTTCCCGCAGTCCATCGCGCTTATCCCAATCAAAGGTGGAAGATGGCAACGCCACGTAAAAAGGCACATCATTATCTTTTGCCGCCAGTGCTTTGAGATACGTACCGATCTTGTTAGCCACATCGCCAGTACGGGTGACGCGATCAGTGCCAGTGATGACCAGATCTACCATGCCATGTTGCATCAGATGTCCACCGACGTTATCAGCAATCACGGTGTGTGGCACACCATGTTGGCCCAGTTCCCATGCCGTGAGGCGTGCACCTTGATTGCGCGGGCGCGTCTCATCCACCCAGACATGCACAGCAACCCCCTGATCATGCGCCGTATAAATGGGAGCCGTCGCCGAGCCATAATCGACAAACGCCAACCAGCCTGCGTTACAATGCGTCAGAATATTGACGGCTTCGCCACCCTTCTGCGCACTGATGACTTCGACTAAGCGCACACCATGTTGCCCGATCTGCTGGCAGGCCCCGGCATCCTCATCAGCAATCGCCTCTGCTGTCGCTTTAGCGATGGCGATCTGCTCGGCGCGCTCTTCAGCGTTGGCGATAGCCCGTAACTGACGCTTGACCGCCCACTCTAAGTTGACCGCGGTCGGGCGCGTTTGCATCAGTTGTGCACCAGCTTGTTGGATGCGCGCCAGAAAATCATGGGCGGTGGCATGTTCTAGCGTTGCCAGATACATCCCATAACCAGCCGCCGCACCGATCAAACCTGCACCGCGCAGGTGCATATCGCGGATGGCAGTTGCCATTTGCGCCACAGTCTGGATCGATTCAATCACAAATTGATGGGGTAGATGGCGCTGGTCAATGATTTTTACGGTGCGATCATCATCTAACCAGATCGTCCGATAGGGTTTGCCGTTCACATTCATCGTTAACACGCTCACAATCTATTGCGGTTGAGTAATCACTCAATTGTACCGTGCAACACAAAGCGAACCCACCGTATCGATGCGTTCGCTTTGTGTTACAAAATACAGAAGGGTTAGGAGTTCATGTAGGAGATCTGATGCTCCTGTACGGTTTGGTGATCGGCACAGATGCAAGGTCAGGATAGAACTGTACCAGCACACCTACCGCTCGTGACACACAGCGCAGACACATGATTGTCTTTGCGGTGAATCACTGTTGATCACTTATTACAACGCACAAACCCACGAGATGTTACATAATTTACAAAAATTGCTGAAAAATCGCCCTCACGCACTTATTAGCGTGAGGGGAAGAACACCAACTAATCTGCTAGAGTGGAGGTATCGCCGACATCTTCGCCCATTGCCTGAGCTTTCAGGATACGGCGCATGATCTTGCCCGAGCGCGTCTTGGGCAAGCTATCGACAAATTCGATTTTGGTGGGTTTCGCAATCGGCCCCACTTCTTCACCGACATGCTCTTTCAGCTCATCGGCGAGTTCGTCGCTTGGCTCAAAGCCTGATACAAGAATGCAATAGGCATAGATGACATTGCCACGTAGTTCATCCGGCACTGCAATCACCGCAGCTTCAGCGACAGCGGCATGACTGACCAGACCCGATTCTACTTCAGCCGTACCGAGCCGATAGCCACTGACTTTGATGACATCATCGTTACGCCCGATCACCCAGAAGTACCCGTCTTCATCTTTACGGGCAGTATCCCCTGCCAGGTACCAGCCGAATTTCTCGTACTTCTTCCAATATTGATCGAGGAAGCGTTGATCATCGCCCCAGACGGTGCGCAACATCGATGGCCATGGCCCTTGAATCACCAGTTCGCCATCTTCACCCGGTTCGCACGAACGCCCATCTTCCTTGACCACATCGACTTTGATGCCGGGGAATGGACGGGTCGCACTGCCTGGCTTGAGGCTGACACTCGGCATCGGTGTAATCATGAAACCGCCAGTTTCGGTTTGCCACCATGTATCCATGATCGGGCAAGTTTCGTTGCCGACTACGCTATGATACCAGCGCCACGCTTCCGGATTGATCGGCTCACCCACGGAACCCAACAGGCGCAAGCTGGATAGATCATGACGTTGCACCCACGCATCACCGAAACGCATCAGACCGCGAATGGCAGTCGGTGCGGTGTAGAGGATCGTCACGCCGTATTCTTCGACAATACGCCACCAGCGATCCGGATAAGGGTAAGTGGGCGCCCCTTCGTAGATGATGCTGGTTGCACCTAATATCAGGGGCGCATAGACGATATAGCTATGACCGGTGATCCAGCCCGGATCCGCCGCACACCACCAGCGATCATCATCCTTGATATCAAACACCCATTTGAGAGTGGTTGATGTATAGACCTGATACCCGCCGTGTGTGTGTAGCACGCCTTTGGGCTTGCCTGTCGTGCCAGATGTATAGAGGATGAATAGCGGGTCTTCAGCATCCATTACTTCTGTTTCGGCATATCTGCCGGCGATAGGCAGGTTCATCAGTTCATGCCACCAGTAATCACGCCCCTGTTCCATCTTAATTTCTTGTTTGGTACGTTGCACCACGATCACCTTCTCAACCACGGGTGAACGGCGCACCGCTTCATCGGCGGTATCTTTAAGATTGACCGTCTTACCGCGCAACCACGCGCCATCTTGCGTGATGAGCAGTTTGGATTTGGCATCTGCCAGACGATCTGCCAGCGCCTGATCACTGAAACCACCATAGACCACACTATGCGGTGCACCGACTTTGGCACAGGCGAGCATCGCGATCACGATCTCTACCACGCGCCCCATATAGATGGTGACTGTATCGCCTTTTTTAACCCCCATCCCGCGTAGCACATTGGCAAACTTGTTGACCTCTTGCCATAAGCGCCAGTACGACATGGTGATCTTCTCGCCATCTTCACCTTCCCAGATGATGGCGAGCTTATTCTTGCGCCACGTCTTCACATGGCGATCCAGCGCGTTATGCACAATATTGGTCTGCGCCCCGACGAACCACTTGTAGAAGGGTGCGTTGCTGTCATCGATGACCTTATCCCACTTCTTGAACCATTCAAGCGATTCCGCACGTTCTGCCCAGAAACCTTCCAGATCTTCGAGCGCTTCGTTATAGACTTCGTTGTAATCGGGTACGTGAGCGTTGTTGATGACATCTTCAGTCGGGTGATACCACTCGCTGGTAGGGGGAGAAAATTGTTCTGTTGCCATTGAAGATATACTCCTAAAATAAATTCATTCGACAAAAATACAACGTGTATTTGTCCATGATTATAGGAGATTTGCCGATCTGGGGCAAAGATTGGGTATCAAGCAATGGCACTAAACGTTAAGGAGAATAGACGCTATGTAAACCAAAAACCACCTATCAAGAGGTGGCTTTGTTTTGGTGAGTGAACCGTGCAATTTAACAGCAACAAAATGATCTGCTTCAACCACGCTATCATGACGATCATACCGATAGCTTACTGAGGTTTAGCAAGCTATTCGGCATAAACTGATCTTAGAACGCCCCTTTGCCTTTGAGCAGTGCTGGAACTGTCATCAGGATGATCTTGATATCGAGCCAGATTGAGTGATTGTTAACGTAGAAGATATCTTTTTCAGTATCTTGATAGCACTCTTTCTCACTGCGCCCGTTAACCTGCCACCAGCCGGTCAAACCCTGTGGGACACGCATCCGCTCGTATTGCCATTCTTCATATTCAGTTTCGACGATCTTACGCACTTCCGGGCGTGGGCCGACGATGCTCATGTCACCACGAATGATGTTGATTAATTGTGGCAGTTCGTCAAGGCTCGTCTTGCGGATGAACTGGCCAACTGCGGTCACGCGCGGATCGTTCTTACGTTTGTAGATCGTTTTACCATCATCATCGGTGATGGCGACATCTTCCACCATCTGATCTGCATTGACAACCATCGAACGGAACTTCAGCATCTGGAAGATCTTACCATTTTCGCCGTAGCGTTCCTGTTTGAAGAATACCGGGCCACGATCATTCAACCAGATCAAGAAAGCAATCAGGCTGAAGAAAGGCAGTACCATCACTAGCGCAATTGATGCGGCGCTAATATCCATCGCACGTTTGACGAGGCGTGTGGCACTACTCATTGCCGGTTGACGCAAGCGGGTCAGAGGCAATTGGTCAAGGCTGTCAGCACGGCTTGAGTACAGGTTCAGCTTGAGATAGGCTGGAACTACTCGTACTGGAACTGGCACATGTTGCAAGTTCACAATTGCTGAGCTGTTATCACGTTCAACATAGCGAGTAGTTGTCAACACGATTTCATCCACATCATGTTCACGTATAATCTGGAAGATGTCATCATCCAGCGTACCGAGTACATCGGCTTTGCCCACAGCACCTGTCGCGTGGTTATCAAGGAAACCAACAACCGTTGTGGTCGGTAATGGAAATTTGTTGATCACATCAGCTAACTCACGGCCAATTTCGCCAGCACCGATGACCAGAACGCGACGTGGTGCCAGAATGCGGCCGATTGCTTTATAATAAGACCAGCTATAAGCGACGAAGCGCCAGCCGAGATGCACACCGAGCGAACCGAGCGTCATCCCTGCGACCCATTCCGGTGCGAACGTCGCATTCAAGAGCGAGAGTGTGCCCAGCGCTACCAGCACCGAGATGATCATCGCCCAGATGACGATACCCACTTCTGTAATGAAGCGCGGTTGCTCGTTGGAAGAATACAACCCCAGTGTGTTAAAGGTGATGACGCGAGTCAGCACGATGCTGATCATCATCACCCAAACTGGAATTGTCAATGTGATCTCTAACCAGTTGACGCTCAATAAGAAAAATGGCACAACTAAAGCCAGAAAGCTATCCAACACAATCGAGAACAACATATAGTTTGCGCCTCGACGTGGAATGCGATAGTTCAGTGCATGCCGTGTCCAATGATTAGATGAGATAATCGATGATGTATTAGATGGTGTAACTGTGGATGAATTCTTAATTGCTTGCACGATATGATCCCCTGTATTTCACTCAACTACCCATATGATGACATGCCAGCCTAACATCAACCTAACAAATCAAGTCTTGTAGCTTACAAATTGTTGAGCCGTAGTCATCAAATACCTTGCGTCTTACCTTGAATGCCCACCAAACGCGCAATTAAACCCATCAAATTGTTATTTTTAGCTAATTTATTGTTATACTTTAACAGTGAGACTAGCTAAAATTGCCTAACATCAACCCTAACATTGTGATTCAATCAACTAAAATTTATTATAGACGGGGTCATATCACGCTAAAATCAACTTAAATGTTAGTACCCTAACAAAATACGTTAAGCAAATCGGCTTTTCTCATTAAGAATGTTAGACATTTGCAAGACTTAATCAGCGATAATGGACAATAAGTATGGGATTTAGGACGTAACACCTTACAACCTACCTAAAAACTGTCGTGAATGTCTTTTCGTCCAGGCAGTGATTATCAATCAGGTATCAACAATTATCCGTTTGGCTCTAAAGCAAGGCTTTTTATGAATACTAAAACACTCCAATCACCCTTTCCGTCGGATGAAAATACCAGCGGAAGCCAACGAGACACACCGATCTTCGACCTTAGCCAGCGCAAAGCTGTCATTGATTGGGAAGCCTCGCAAGCACAAAAACTACAGATCATGCGCCGTGATAGCCCTGAAGCAACCCGCATCCTCGGCTTGTACATCATCGCGCAGAATATCGAGCTGGTCGTTGATCTTCACGATCTCAACATCATCGGGCGCTCTTATCCGCAAAACGGGCAGTTTGAAGGTATCGATTTCTCAGCATTCGATGCCTATACATTGGGCGTCTCGCGTAAGCACCTCATTCTCAAGCGCTACGACGACCAGTTATTGATTATCGATAACAACAGCACCAACGGTACCTATCTCAATGATGAAAAGTTGAAACCCTTACAAGCCTATCAAGTTCAGCATGATGATCACGTGCGCCTAGGCGGTTTAGAGATTATCATCAAATTCGATTGATGCTCGCCCTATCTTACAGGCCATCTGTTGAAGATACTGACACACAAACCGGTATCTTCAACAAATTTGCACACATCGCATATACAAATCCACCGATGCAAATACACCTTACACAGCCACAGCGCCCGCTCACACAATAACCCGATACACTGATACGAACACCTACCCCATCATGCACACTCGAGCGAGTGCTTTTCATCTTAGTGGATGATGCGCTCTTGCTAAAAACCTATCCACAGAAACCTTGTGTCGAAACGGCGCTCTGTGTCTGTGCCCCCTGCGTGAAGAAGATATATACCCCCTACATCTATCATGACACGAGTTTTCTCTGAGTATGGAAAACTGGACATACATGCCACCTGCGCTTCTTTATGTACAGCAAATACTTTTGTACGGTATAGTGAAGCATAATAATCAGTGAATCGTCGTTCACACCGAACAAATTCACCGCAATCTAAAATATCATTTAGCAGTGAAGGAACGTATATATGTCACAACAGCCTTTAAAGTTAAAAGTGATCGGTATCCCGCACATCCCCTCGATTACTCAGATTAATGCCCGCCTCGATGCGACCACCACCACCGATATTGCTTTCAAGATCGATGTCGGCACGACCGATATTCCGATCATTGATGTGCAAGCTGACCGCCAAAGCAATCATTTAGATGGCAAGGTGTATCAATGGTTCCGCGCTCAATTCGAGCAAGGCATGGCCTGGGTACGTGACGATCTCGTCGAAATTTGGGGCGATGGTTCCACCGTGGGTTATCCGATCATCAGCACACCAACCGTTGCGCATCATTTACAACGGGACACATCAACTGTGCCACACGGTGCAGAGACACAAGCGCCCACCACCGAGAGCGAGGTCACACAAGCGCCCACCACCGAGAGCGAGGTCACGCAAGCGCCCACCACTGAAAGCGAGGTCACGCAAGCGCCCACCACTGAAAGCGAGGTCACGCAAGCATCACAGGAACCGCCACGCGCTAAGGCGATGTCGGCGTTTGATGCCAAGATGCGTCCCGGACCTGGCACCGGACATAACCCGCCCGTAACCGCCATCCCCAAAGGGACTACCGTTGATGTGCTGGATACGCGCATGGGCGATGATGGCAAGGCGCTTTACTGGGTACAGGTGCGTTATAGCGGGCAAACGGGCTGGGTACGAGAGGATCTGTTGCGCTTGAGTGGCAACTTCGCACCCTTCGGCTTAAACGCGCCCGATAAATACCCCAACCCCGCCCCTGAATCAACGTGGTCACGCGGTTGGGATGTCGATGGCAGTATCTGGAATACCGGCAAGCATGATGGTTGGGATCATGCTGGACGCAAAGGTGCGCCCTTGCTGGCAGGTCCTCATGGGGGCGTGATCTTTGAGAAAAAGCTGTGTGCCAAATGTGGCAATCAGGGTTTGAGTACGCTGGAGCGCGGTTTACAGCTGTACGATACCCGCGTCTATACCGATCAGGGTTGGAACTTCGGTTATGGGCATTATCTGATTGTGGCTTACGAACACAGCACCCTGCCCGCATCGACCCGCGCCTACCTTGCCAGTCAGGGGCGCGATGGACAACACATTTTCGTGATGTACGCCCATTGTCAGGATATGCTGGTGGAGAGCAAACAAACGTTGACGCCCAACCAGCAGATCGCCACACTGGGCAACAGTGGCAACTCTAACGGCGCACACCTGCACCTTGAGGTGCGTATCAGTGCCAGCATGAACCCGCAGGGCTGGTACAGCATCAAGGACGGGTTGCGCTCACCGGGGATTTTGTTCCTGCGCTGAAGCGGACTGCCCCATCAGCTCACATCGCCAAACAAAGCGCCCCGTACATTGAGTATGGGGCGCTTGTATTATCGTGTTCGTTATGCCGATTGCTTATTCGGTGATGCCGTATGACGGCGGTACTGTGTAGAACGCAGAAGGTTCGTAGATAATCGTCGTCTCGGAATTGCCTGCGGCGAAGTAATCCCAGCAGATGAACTGTGCCACGATGAACAAATCATCGCCACCTTCCACCGAACAATTCGCTTCCGGCGCGTAAACGGTGCCCGTGATGTCGCTGTTGGCACCACCGTTCATCTTGATACCCTGATTTTGTTGTTTTTGAGTGCTACGGGTATAGAGCAAGAGACCGGCGTAGGGACCGCTGGAGGACGCCTGTATGTTGTTGCGTGCCTGCGCGTTGGTCGAGACTCTACAATTGGTACAATCTTGATAGATGGTGACCCCGCCGGCTTCGTTGCTAAGCGCCCCTTTAAGATCAATATCAGTGTCCACACAATAAATGCCCGAACTCAAGACCACATTCTGGCTAGGGCTGGTCGAGAAACTGCTATAGTAGCCAGCAGGGGCAGGACCATTCGCGCCAGCATATTGACCCAATGGCGCCAGATCGACTGTCCGATCACACTGGGGCGGATTGGTTGATAAGCCCAGCGGATCATTCAAGTTGGTCACGTTAGAGTCGCACGGCCTCGTTTCCACAGCAGGGGTGCTACCAATAGGTGAGTTCGTAGCACCATTATCAATCGCGCCATCCGAGCAAATCTCACCGGTGACGACCCAATCAGCAGCACCTTGAATACGCAAACCCTTACAAGCTGACGAGATATTGCTGAAAACACTGCCAATGACAACCGTTGAACTGGTGCCTCGTCCATCAACACCGGCATCATTGATATTGTTACAGCTATTTTTTAACGCGACCAGCGCACTCTCCGGCGGGAAGCCGAAATCTTGACCATCCACACATTGCGATGTGGTACGGGCAGAGACGCGCAAATCCCCGCTGTAAACCACCTGAATGAAGTAGGCGGGTTTCTCAGCGACGATCTCAACCGTCACGTACTGCGGGTCACCGGCGAATGGCCCGCTGGTGGGCGGGTTTTCGATAGTCACTGTCGCGTCATCTACACCGTTGACGAAGCCGTTCTGGCTGGCGCTCTGTGCGGCGGCGGCTTGAATGTTATCGCTATCACCGGTACACAACGCAAAAGATGCAGTCAGTGCAGCAGCATCGGTAGCATTTTGCACATCACGATAGAGCAAGAACATCCCACCACCATCAATTGCTAAACCCAATGATGCAACTAACACGACCATCACCATAGCAATCAGGATGATGGCCTGTCCACCTTGATTGTTAGAATGTAAGACTGGTTTTCTCATCAATTTATACCCTTTGATTGTATACCTGGATAGAGCTTCTCCACTTCAGTATAGCGCAAGATGATACAGGATGTGTGTTACTGAATTGTTCGGATCTATCTACAGATTGCTTATACATTCTCCTGCTGGTGCCGATATTGCGTGTCGGTCATGGGTAGGATTTAGCCCACTGTAGCGTGTTCAGTGAATGCGCCTTGCTCGGCATTATCCCGCAGTTTGTCGATCAAGCTGGAGAACACCGGCCCGTGTAATGGCACCAGAATATACCAGTAAAGCAAGCCGAATAAGCCCTTGGGCGCGAAGTACGCGGTCTGGATCAGGCGTGTTTGACCCTCGCCGTAAGGCTCCGCCTTGAATTGCAACCACGCGCGGCCGGGCACTTTCATCTCAGCACGCAGGCGCATCAGCGATCCTTCTTGAATTTCTTCCACGCGCCAGAAATCGAGCGCTTCGCCCGCGCGGATCTCATCCGGATGGCGACGACCGCGCCGGAAACCCACCCCGCCGATCATGCTATCCATCCACGCCCGTAAGCGCCACGCCCAGGTGAAAGTCAACCAACCACGCTCACCACCGATGCCGGCAAAGGTGTCATAAACCCGTTGCGGGGGCGCGTTGACGATGCGCTCGCGCCGTTCGATGAACATGCCCTCTTGATTGACAAAAGCCGACGGACGATGTTCACCCTGACTGCTGGTGAGCGAATCCGTCCAGACCGTTTCCACCTCGCTGGCGTTGAGCTTAATTAGCGCCAGTTCAACCGCTTGCTCATAATCGAACAACTCAATATGCGGGAACAATTTGCGGGCAAGTGTGGTATCAGCGGTGGCTTCGTTGCGTAGACCTTCAATCAACGGGCGGGCGATTTCGCTCGGCACAGGCGAAATAAATTGTACCCAGTGCGCTGAGAGTGTCGGGGTCAATACGGGCACAGGTAAGATGTAGCGTTTGAGATCACGCGCTCTGGCATAGCCCATCATCATATCGCGGTAAGATAGCACGCTGGTTCCGCCAATTTCGATGATCTGATCGGCGCTTTCTGGGATTTCGAGCGCGTCGATCAAATAGGCGAGCGCGTTACGGATGGCAATCGGCTGGGTTTTGGTGAACACCCAGCGCGGGCAGATCATCACCGGCAAGCGCTCGGTCAAAGAACGGATCATCTCAAACGAGACACTGCCGGAACCCACCAGCACGGCGGCGCGGAATTCGGTCACCGCCACCCCCGATTCGCGCAGGGCATCGCCGGTCAATTGGCGTGAGCGCAGATGTTTGGAGAGATCCGCTTCGGAATCGCCTAATCCACCCAGATAGATGATACGTTGCACGCCTTGCGCCTGTGCCACCCCGCTGAAGTTACGCGCCGCTAGTAAATCACGCTCATGGAAATTCTCATCACCCCGCATACTGTGAATGAGGTAATAGGCGGCATCGACCCCCGCCAGCGCCGGAGGCAGAGTATCAGGCTCTAGCACATCGCCTTCAATCACGTCAACGCTATCCACCCAGTCACGCCCGATCAAGCGCGTGGCATTGCGCACGAAGACGCGCACCCGATAGCCCTTCTCCAACAGGCGAGGGATCAAGCGTCCGCCTACATAGCCTGTTGCACCTGTTACCAGAATAGTTTGTTGTGTCACATGTCACTCTTTCTTGCTCACGGATATACCTGTAGCCTAACACAGACAGATGATGTGTGTCTTGATCTCAGGTGAATAGTTGCTCAAAAGATCCATAAAGTGCTGAGGCTTCGCATACCTATCTGAGCCACAATACGTTATACTTACGCTGGTGTTCACCATTCTTAATATTGAGGAGTGTTCCTGATGAGTAAACGTTTTACACTATTTGGTACTTTTGTATTGATGCTGACGCTGGTTGCCGTCAGCTTTGCGAGTGGGCCGGTCTATGACGAGTTGCCTGATCTCGAAGGACAAGAAGTGCTGATCGCTGTCGAAAACCTGTACATGCCCTATCAATTTGTCGATCCGCGTGCGGATGACCCTATCGGCTACGAATATGACATCGTGGAAGAAGTATGCGAGCGCATCAATTGTGTGCCTGTCTACGAAAACACCACTTTCGACATTCAGCTATCCGGTACGGCAAATGGCGAATATGATATGGCGATGAATGGTTTGTTCATCACGGAAGAACGTCAGGAAATTTATGACTTTAGCCTGCCTTATAGTCAGGCAGAAGCCTACTTACTGGCGCGTGCCGGCGAAGATCGCTTCACCGATTTTGCCAACTTTGCCGAAGTTGCCGAAGCGGAAGACCTGATCATCGGTGTGCAGAACGGTTCGTTTGGTCAATTCCTCGCCTCGGCAGATGGCTATGGCGTGCCTGAGGCACAGGTCGTCACCTTCGAAGAATTCGGTGCCTTGTTAGTCGCACTGGAAAATGGCGATATTGATACCATGGTTGTCGATGCCTTCGGTGGTGAGTTTATCAGCAGTACCGGCGACATCTTCGAGCTAGTGGGGCCACCGGTTGCTGATCCAGTGGACATGGGCTTCATCTTCCCGATGGGCAGTGACATTGTTGATGCTTTCAATGCTGCACTAGAGAGCATGACAGACGATGGGTATATCGACTATCTGATTTACAAGTGGTCAATTGACTTCTCTCCGTTCAGCGGTGAATAGTCGCACTTAGTCATACGTGGCGGGGGCGTTCATCAGCCCCCGTCGCGCTCAAACGTAGTGATGAAGGACTGTTTATGCGCGTGGTCAACCCACTCACAACCGAAGAACTGACACAATCTCGCCCCAATCCCCAAAAATCAAACGTCATCATCCAGAAACTAGCGCGTGCGCCCTGGTGGTTACTGGCGATTTTATCGCTGGCGCTGGCATTGGTGATCGCTGTTGCCGATAACACGCTGTATTCAACAGCATGGCGCGATATTCAAACGGGGGTGGTGACAACCATCCGCGTCACGCTGATCGCTTACAGCATGGCGCTGTTGATGGGTCTGGTCATCGCACTCTTGCGCAGTCCGTCGGATTCTGTGCTGTATAACATCTTCATCTATCAACCGGTGACTTTCTACGTAGAGATCATTCGCGGCATACCGACGCTGGTTCTCTTGCTGTATATCGTGCTGGCGCTGATTCCGCAGGGCATCGGCTTGAGCAATGATCTGGGCGATTGGTTACTCGGTCAGGAGATCATGCTCAACGGCTTCTCAGCTTATATCGCCGAGTTGCGCGTGCGCGATATTGGCTTTGAACCGCGTGCGATTGTGGCGTTGTCAATCTCCTATAGTGCCTTCCTCGCCGAAGTGTTCCGCGCTGGCATTGAAAGTGTGGATAAAGGGCAACGCGAAGCCGCCTATAGCCTCGGCATGTCGAAGTGGCAGGTCAGCCGTCATATCGTACTGCCACAGGCAATTCGTAACATCTTGCCCCCGCTCGGCAATGATTTCATCGCCATGCTCAAAGAGAGTTCACTGGTATCGATTGTCGGGGTCGATGACATCACCCGTTTAGCGCGAAACTTCAACGCGGCAACGTTTACCATCTTTCCAGCATATAACATCATCACCATGACCTACTTAATCCTGACACTATCGCTGTCGATGTTCGTCAAAGCAATTGAGACCTACTTAGGGCGCGGGCAATCGCGCTGACGAATAGCACAATCATTGAATATTTGTGTTTGATTTAAAATACCCCTATCCGGATAATTTGCACGTACAATGAGCGTGATCGTAGGTTATACAGCGACTCGCTGAAGGCGAATAAATGATGCGCAAGTTATTGGTTCTGCTCGTGCTGGCATTCCTCAGTACACCGATTCTCCATGCCCAAACGGATGATGAGGCACCCTTGCCCATTGGTATATGGGATACCTGCTCCACACCTGACCTGAGTGGTGAGATTGTGTTCGGTGCGCCGCTGGGGCTTACAGGGCCTATTTCCTTATATGGCATACCCGAACAGCAAGGCGTTGATCTGGCAATTGATGAGATCAACGCATCCGGTTATTTAGGCGATGCCACGCTCACCATGATCTATGAAGACACCGAAGGCGATCCGCAACAGGCGATCACCGCGATGACCAAACTCATCGAGGAAGATCAGGTCGTGGCAATCTTCGGGCCTTCCCTATCGAGCGAAGCCTTCGCCGCCGATCCTATCGCGCAGGAAGCCGGTATCCCCACAATGGGCGTGACCACCAGCGCCATCGGTATTCCCCAGATTGGCGATTATATCTTCCGTGGCAATTTACCGGAGCAGGTACTCATCCCCGTGATGGTCGAAGACGTGCAGGCGCTCTATGGCATCGAAGCCGTGAGCATCCTCTATGGGGATGACGATGATTTCACCCTGACCGGTTATGATGTGTTCGTGGAAGCGCTGGATGAAACCGGCATTGAGATTCTCGACGAAGCGACTTTCGCACGGGGCGATGTCGATTTTAACCCGCAGTTAACACGCTTGCTCTTAGCCAACACCACACCGGACGCGCTGGTGGTATCAGCCCTCGGTGCGGAAGGTATCCAGATCATCATTCAGGCGCGGGCGCTGGGCTATGAGGGGTTAATCCTCGGTGGGAATGGCTTCAACTCGCCGGATATTGCCACCGAAGCAGGCGATGATGCCTATAATTTGATCGTCGGTGCCTCGTGGAATATTAGCGGTGGTAATGAACTCAGCCAGCGTTTTGTGCGCCTGTTTGAAGAGCGTTATGATCGCCAACCCGATCAATTTGCTGTACAGGCTTATAGTGTGATGTGGCTATACGCAACCGCGATACGCTGTCAGAATAGTGCCGAAAGTGCCGCAATCCGCGATGGTTTATACGACATTCAAGACTTCGAGAGTCCACTGGGCGCGTTCAGCTTCGATGAAGAAGGCGAGCCATTCCATCCACCGGTGGTACAGATCTTCATCGATGGCACCTTCGTGCCCTTAACAGATGAGCAGGTCGATAACGGGCAAGAGTGACGTAACAAAAAAAGCGCCTCACTTGTTTGAGGCGCTTTTTCATTATCAGCCGACAACTATCATAGGTTATTGTGAGTGCCCCTACCCCATAGGAACTTGCTCTTGTGTCGGCTAATCCGGATCGTCTGGTAAGGTATAGTCACCGCTCGAGCTGGCACGGTCTAGTTGTTCTTCAGTGAAAACAACTGTGCCCGGCTCTTGATTGGCAGACGGTGGAGCAATCGACGGCACATCCCCCAGCTGGGTCGTTGCGCCCAGTGCATCCCGTACTTCGTCTTCATAGGTATAAAAGACTTCGATACGGAGTTCCCCTAAATGCAATAAGTCACCGTGATAAAGTTCTTCGGCAACCATCGGACGCATCCGCACTTTGTTATGCCACGTGCTATTGACGCTGTCCAAATCTTGCACATAAAAATAATCGCGCTTGGGGGCGATCAACACATGCTCACGCGAGACACCAAATTCTATCCCACTATAGGAACTTGTATCCACATCAACACGGCTTTTTTTCGTGCTGCGCCCGATAGTGATACCCTTCTCACGCATTCTTACTAATACTTGCTGTTTATCACGCCCGATGAGCAATGTCAGATAAGGTGCTTGCTGACCGGGACGGGGAATATTAGGGGTCTCATCGCTCATCACATTGCCTCGCAGTTTTTTGTACCATCATTAAACTAACATAACTATAACATCAATGCAATTAAAATTCACCTTACTATTACCTGAATTATGATCATTCATCCTGATTGATGATCTGTATTAGTAATATCATGAATTTTTTATCTGATTGTGCTCGGTTTATGCTATGCTTGCTAAGGCATTCACCGGGCAATTGATGATATAGGCACAGACAGGATAGTTATGAAACGTTTTACACTGGAAGAAATTGGCAAGATTGCTGGCGTCTCGCGGGCGACGGTCTCGCGGGTGATTAACAACCACCCGAACATCAGCGAACCGGTTCGTCAGCGCGTGCAGGAGGTCATTGAGGAGACCGGCTATCAACCGAACATCGCAGCGCGCACGCTGGTTTCTAATCAATCGCGGATCATCGGGCTGGTCATTCCAGCGATTTTATCAAACGTGTTCACCAATCCGTATTATCCGCGCCTGATGCAAGGCATCGCTAAAGCCTGCAATGATGCCAACTACACGCTGACCTTCTTCATGTTTCAAGATCAGGATGAACAGGAGAAAGGCTCGCAACGCATCGTCAATAATGCTTTACTCGATGGTTTGATCGTCAATGCGGATTACAACGAAAACAGCTTAGTTGAGCGCCTGCTCAGAGCGAACATGCCGTTTGTGCAGATTGGTCGCCCGATTGATGGCATTGTGATTCATCATGTGGATGCCGAT
The DNA here is from genome assembly GCA_051117475.1 of Anaerolineae bacterium. Lineage (GTDB taxonomy): Bacteria > Chloroflexota > Anaerolineae > Aggregatilineales > Phototrophicaceae > JAUZRW01. Next base: position 99,569 of record JBNPEE010000026.1, read on the forward strand.
AATTTCCTCGGCGGTAAGATGGCAACTCAGCACCTGATTGACCTCGGACGACGACGGATTGCACAGGTTGCTACGGCTAAGAACGCTGCCGGTGAGGAGCGTGATCGCGGGTACAAAGCCGCCTTAGCCGCGCATAACATTCCCTTAAATGAGGATTGGATTGTCTATGCTGATTTTTCGGAGAGCCAGGCATACCGCGTCACGCAGGAGTTGCTCCAGCATCAACCGGATGGCATCTTCGTGCAGTCCGATTGGATGGCAATCGGCGTGATCCGCGCCATCGAAGAAGCAGGCTTGCGCATACCAGAAGACATCGCGATTGTAGGCTTCGATGATTTGCCGATTGCGGTTCGTGACCACCCACACCTGACAACAATCCGCCAACCTATCGAGCAAATCGGTGAACAAGCTGTACAGAGCTTACTCAAAATTATCGAAAAACCTGATCTACCCCAACAACAATCCACTGTTCCAGTAGAGTTGATCGTGCGAGAGAGTTGCGGTGGCGGTTAACAGGTGTGAAAGGCGGGACGAGGGAGAAACGTCCCACCAATCGAGCAATGATGAGCTATCATTGCCGTCCACACATCAAGGAGTACTGAACGTACTCTACTATTTCTATACGTCATATTTGGGGGTTTTGGATGAGTTATGCAAGATGGCGCTGTGCCCACCACATGCGCTGAACAATCGTCACCCAGACTAGCACGCCCATCAGTGCAAATAACAGATCGAGAATCCCCGGGCAGGCAAAGAACAGCACATAGAAGATGATAGTCTCAGTGCCTTCGATCAAGCCGGCGGGCATAGTGACCGAGGTCATCTCTTGGTTAAGGCTTGCGCCCTGTTTACGCTTTTCCAGCAATGCCGATAAGAACATCCACGATGCTGAGTTGACATAAAAACTTGCCAGCAACACGCCAAGCGCCATATAGACAGGCATGGTACTGACTGAAAGCGCCAGCGCCACCGGAATCAGCGCGTAGACCACATTGTCTGTCAGAATGTCGATATAACTACCGAGATCGCTCTGCTGATTACAGATCCGCGCCACTGTGCCATCAAGACCATCCAGCACGCGGTTGAGCAACCACAAGCCCAGTCCGATGCCATACCAACCCATCAGCGCACAACCCGCCGCAGACACGCCAGCTACCCCGCCCATCAGAGTGATCGCCGTCGGCGAGAGATAAGCGCCGGTAGCTCGCGCTAGGGGTTGCAGTGCATCTTCTTTGATCTGACGCAGTTGCTTATCGAGCATCGCCCGCCCTTCGTCTCATTCGGATCGCACCTCATGACCACAACACACGCTTGGCGAGATTGATCGCCTTGCCGGTTGCCCCCGCGAATAATTCCTGAACTGTCAGTTTAGAAGCAGCTTTTTTGACGATGTCGCTATAGGTGGGGTAAGCATGAATGACATTCATGATACTGCGCAAGCCGCCACCGTTGGTCATGGCGTTGGCGTATTCTTGAATCATCTCACCGGCACGCGCCGCGACAACCGTCACGCCCAGTAAATCACCACTACCTTTATAGACAATCTTGATGAAGCCCTCAGTATCACCTTCTGCTTGACTGCGATCCCCTTCTGTGAGGGGTAAGGTGTACACTTTAACTTGGTCGCCCAGTTTAGCACGCGCATCACGCTCTGTCATGCCAATCTGCGCCACTTCAGGATCGGTGAAGGTTGTCCACGGGAATAAATCAGTGTGCCCGTTAAAATTAACCAGTGGGAACATGATATTGCGTCCGGCGATACTTCCCTGAAAACCGGCATAGTGTGTCAATTTAGGGCCGGTGGTCACATCGCCGACAGCGTAAATGTGAGGCACGTTAGTTCGCAGATATTTATCGACGGGTATCCCGCTCTTATCATATTCAACACCTGCCTGAGCCAAGCCCAAGCCTTCGACAGTGGGCGCACGCCCGACTGCGACCAGCATCATATCACCACTGACGCGCTCACCGCTTTTGGTCATTGCCGTGAAGCGCGTATCATCGTGTTTCTCGACTTTTTCGACAAAATCTTCGATGATCGTCACGCCTTCGCGGGCAAATACATCCTTGATGACTGTCACGGCATCGGTATCATCGCGGGGCATCACATCTGCGCCGATAACCGTCACCTGTGCGCCCAGACGTGCATAAGCCTGTGCCATCTCCATGCCGATAGCCCCCGCACCCAGCACCACCAGGTGTTCCGGCAGGCGCTCATTATCGAAAAAAGTCTCGTTGGTGTGATAATCGATGCTGTCCAGCCCTTCAATGGGCAGAATGAGTGGACGTGCGCCGGTGGCGATCACGAAATTTTTGGACTGCAACTGTCGTCCGTTGACCGTGATCGTGTGCGCGTCGATGAATTGAGCCGTGCCTTCGATGACTTCTACCCCTCGTCCAGCGAACACCTCCGGCGTTTCGCCTTCGTAGACCTCATGAATGGCGTGTTTGACGTAGGCTTTGACCTGTGTCATATCCACCTGTGGTGTGACTGACGTAATGCCATAGGTATCAGCAACGCGCATCTCATGCGCGACTTTTGCCACTTTGAGCAAGGCTTTGCTCGGTACACAACCCACCCACGTACAATCACCGCCTAAATGCGCCTTCTCAATCAGCGCCACTTTCGCGCCCAGTTCACCGGCGAAAGCAGCTGCCGTTAAGCCTGCCGCTCCGCCACCAATCACAATCATGTGATAGCGATCACTCATTATCATCGATCTCCTTATTATGTCGTTTCAAATAGCGCGTGATGGCAAAGCTCACCAACCACACCGCCACTGATAGCATGATTAACTGCGGATTGATGCGAAACGTCTGTTCAGAGAGGCTAGCTTCCAGCGATGCCCCCAGGCTTACCATGATGAACACGTTCATCAAGTTACCCAGTGCTGTCGCACCAATGAACGAGACAAACACCAGATGCAAACTGCCCGCCACAAAGTTCACCAGATCATACGGCAAGTACAAGAAGCGCGTCGTGAGAATCGTCTGGAATGGATGGGCACGCATCATGCGTATCAATGCCGAAACACGACTATCATCCTCAGCAAAGCGTCGCTTGACCCAGCTCTCATCTGCGAACCAGCGCCCCATACCATAAGGGATAGCCGTTGAAATCAAACCAGCGATCATCGCGTAGAGTGTACCCCACCCTACCCCATACACATAGCCCGCGAGCATCGTCAGTGGGGTGCCGGGGAAGAACGTCAACGGGCGCAAAAAATAGGCGAGGATATACAAGACCGGCCCATACCAATTATCACTCAGCAAGTGACTGAGTTCATAAGCAAATTCCGCCAGCGTGATCTGATTAATACGCATGTATAGATTGGCGCTGATACCCAGCACTAGCCAGCTCACCAGCGCGAGGGCTTGCGAAGCATTTGGTTTTAATTTGTACCACCATGCGCGGTCTTCTATCATGCGCGATTTATCCCATCGAACGCGCTCAGTGTATGTATACTGCCAATGTCTTTCAAAATCATTACTACCCCCGTGAGTGCGAGATGGTAAAGCATGGGTAAATGTATCTACTCACCCTGATGTATCATACGTGTGTGGATGGTGTGTCGTAGTTAGGCTGTCATCGGCTCACTTGTAAATGCACGATGCGTCCGGTGGAGTTGCGATAATCGGCAGGGGTTTTGCCTTTCCAATCAATATCGAGGCGTAACCAGCGGTCTTGGTGGCGGTCATAGAGCGAGGTATCGCTCAGGTAATCTAAGTCAGGGTGCCAGTTTGCCATGCGCGAGGCATCGCGGATACCAAACTGGAATTGAGCATCGGTCTTTGAGATGGCATCATTGAGGTGTGTGCGTTGTGCCTGTGTCACACCAATCACCTCCAGCAGTAACTCCGCTTGCGAGAAGCGCCCTGCAATCGCCACCAGCAAATCTTTGACCTGTGCTTCGGTCAGGTACATCAGCAAGCCTTCGACGATGAACAGCGTCGGTTGCTCGCTGGCGAGTTGATCCATCCACGCGCTATCCAATGCCGAAGTTGCCAGCGTGCGGTGGCGGTCTGTTTCAGTCATCAACTGCTTGCGTACCGCGATGACATCCGGCAAATCCAGTTCAATCCATGTGATCGCGCCGTTATCCATGCGATAGAAGCGCGTATCCAGACCCGCCGCGATGTTGATGATGGTGGCATCCGGGTACTGATCGATGAATTCGCGGGTATGTTCATCGAAGATTGCGGTGCGCACTGCTACGCCTAAGTTATTGAGCAAGGCATCGTCAAAGCGCGAAAAATCGTACTCGATGCGTTCTACCCACTGCAAGGCAACCGCATCATGCACGATAGGATTAGGCTGACGGCTCTCGAAGGCACGTGCATATAAGACGGGTAACAGGGTTTCCATCACGCCCGTTAAACGATCAATCACAATTTTATCAGTCATGCCATCCGCCCCCGGAATAATCGTATATAGCCGATACAGGCTATCCTGTGTTTTAATGTGGAGACCATTCTACCGTATTTTGTCAGGCAAAGTCAGACAACACTTATGAAAATTTTGTTCATCACGCATTTCTTCGCGCCGGATAGTGGCGCCGCCTCCAAATTACACACGCGCTTAGCGCAACGCTTGCACCAGCGCGGGCACGATGTCACGGTGTTGACCACCATGCCCCACTACCCGCAGGGCATCATCCCAGATGATTATCGGGGTAAGTGGCAGGTGATCGAAGACCGCGATGGCGTGCACGTGATCCAGATGGCGTTATGGGCATCACCCAGCCGTAAAATTAGCCGGCGCTTACTCAGTCAGCTCTCGTTCATGCTAACCTGTGCCTTACGCGGGATAGTCATCGAACGCCCTGACGTGATCTTCATCGAGAATCAGCCGATCTTCACCGGTTTAGCGGGATGGTTCGTGAGCAAAGTCAAACGCACGCCTTACGTGATGAACGTCGCCGATCACTGGCCGGAATATCTCTATGTGGCGGGGATTGTCGCCCGCGATAGCCTGATCTATAGGCTGTTCGAGGCATTGACCAACCTCACCCAGCGTGATGCCGACGCGATCACCGCCATGTATGCTAACCTGCTCGATAAGATGGCGTTGCGCATCGGGCCCGTTGAAAACAGCCATGTGATCTATGACTCGGTTGATTTGTGGTTATATCAGGATCAAGACGAACGCGCCTTCCGTGATAAATACAACTTAGGTGATCAGCGTCTGGTCACCTTTCTAGGGATATTAGGTCCTCACATTGATCTGGAGACCATGTTAGCCGTCGTCGCACAATTACGCGATTATGAGGATGTGACGGTGCTATTCGTCAGTGCCGGCGCTCAACAGGATGCGCTCGATGAGGCACTCAAACAACCGCAGTTCGATCACTGTCAGCAGATCGACTGGTTGCCCGCCGAAGAGGTTCCAGCGCTATGGGCGGTGAGTTATCTCACCTTCTGGGCGGTGGCGGATAACGAACTGGATAAATTACGCTTTCAGACCAAATTATATGAAGCGATCGCCAGTGGCACGCCGACGGTGATTGCGGTAGAGGGCTTGATGAGCGATATTCTGCAAGAGAGTCAGGCAGGCATTGCTGTACCTCATGGGGATGTGCCTGCAATGCGCGATGCGCTACGGCATTTGCTCGATGAGCCGGATTATCACGCGCAGATGAGCGCACGCGGGCGGGCATACGGCGCAGAACACTTCGACGCAGAGAAGCAAACTATCGCCTACGAAAACGCCCTCAAGAGCGTTGCCCGTCAACCGTGAGAAATCGCACAGGGAAACGACGAAGAAGCACACACCCCATACCTGATGAAGGACACCACATCAGCAACCGACATTGTGCTATTGTTGAGATATGACGTTCTACTCTAGCACGATAGGTGATAATCATGATATCGTCAGGCAAACAACACGATCCTGAACAACTATTACATGCGCTACTCTATCTGCGCGAAGATATTCTCGCGACCTCAGCGCCCACCATCAACCGCTGGGAACGCTACATCGCGCCCAATCGCTACCCGATACAAGCCAGCCTCGAAAACCTCGCCCACTATATGGCGTTGCGTCGCCATGACCTGCGCGAATTACAGGATAGCTTGCGTCTGTGGGGGTTATCCTCGCTGGGGCGTATCGAAGGGCAAGTCTTGCCTAATCTGGACGCGGTGATTAACACGCTCGGTCACTTGAGCGGGTATCATCACCTGACCCCTGATCAACCCTCGCTCGACGATTTCACACATGGACGCAAATTGCTCGATCTGGAGAGCGAAGCAGTGCTGGGTACAGCGCCTGAGCATCGGCGAGTGCGCGTGATGGTCACCATGCCGAGCCACGCCACTGACGATCTCACACTAATTGAAGACCTCATCGCACACGGTATGAATATTGCGCGGATTAATTGCGCCCACGACACCCCTGCACAATGGGAACAAATGATCGCCAATATTCGGCAGGTTGCAGATCGTCTAGGCAAATCAGTCAAGATTGCGATGGATCTAGCAGGCCCCAAAGCACGCACCGCCGACATTCAACCGGCACACAGTCAGCGCGTTTATGTAGGCGATCATCTATTACTACACAACGGAGAACTCCCACAACACGCCAGCTATACAGAGCTGATGCAAGTCCGTTGTACCCTGCCGGAAGCCATCACACAGGTACAAGAAGGCGTGCCGGTATGGTTTGATGATGGCAAGATCGGTACAATCGTCGAACAAAAATTAGATGGTGCGCTTATCCTACGTGTGACCAGAGCCCGTCAGGATGGAGATAAGCTCAAGCCAGAGAAAGGCATCAACTTTCCACAGACACCGCTCACACTCAGCGCGTTGACAGAAGAAGATAAAACGCATCTCGATTTTGTGGTCGCTCATGCGGATATTATCAATTATTCGTTCGTGCAACAGGTGAGTGATATTCACACGCTACAGACCGAGATAGCCACACACAAACCCGATCACCCGATTGCACTCGTACTCAAAGTAGAGACCAGCCTCAGCGTGAAAAATTTGCCGGAGTTGATCGCCAGTGCGCTGGTGCATCAACCGGTAGGCGTGATGATCGCACGCGGTGATCTGGCGGTAGAACTGGGTTTTGAGCGCCTCGCCGAGATGCAAGAAGAGATCTTATGGATTTGTGAGGCAGCACATGTACCGGTCATCTGGGCGACACAGGTCTTAGAGACACTCGCCAAGAAGGGCCGTCCGTCACGCTCGGAAGTGACCGACGCGGCCATGTCTGAACGTGCCGAATGTGTCATGCTCAATAAGGGGGATTACATCGTGCGGGCGCTCGACATCCTCGACAGCATCTTGATTCGCATGAATCAGCATCAATGCAAGAAGGTCTCGCGCTTACGAGCATTGCACAGCTGGTGAGCGCGAGTCACTCACAATAAGTCAATCAATCCGCGCACGCTATCCTGCCCACAGATGACGCGGGCGCGTTGGTTGGCTTTTTCAGCATAGGCACGCTGTAAGGCGGGACGATCCGTGGGGGAGGCGCTCAGATAGACCAGTGCCTGCCCCCAGACCTGCTCGCGCCAGCGTTTGATAAGCTGGTGAATCGCCCATTCATCCAAACGCCCGAAGGCATCATCGACCACTGCCATGATTGTACTGCGTGTCTCTACGACCTCATCTTGTACGGCATCGAGTGTCTGCGCGATGATCTCATTGACGTGGCAATAATCGCGGTAACGTGCGTCACGTTGTTCGGCGCTTAAATCTTGCCACTCATCCTCTAGCATATCCACCATCGCGAAGATCAAGTCATAGCAGATATGTGCGTTGACCCCTAACAGCAAATTCTGTAACACGTGCGCCCGTCGTGAACAGGCGCGTTCGAAAGCATCATGCCACACTGGCGGGATTTCTTGTGCGTCGTACTGTGTCAGCGCTACGAAATAATACTCAGCAAAATCATGAATCAAGCGCGTCACCCACACGTTATCAATGAATTGTTCATCGCGCACCGCCTCAAGCATGTTGGCGGTCATCATCGCGTAGCATTGCAAGAAGATAGCGCGGTCATCCTGCGCGGTTTGCCATTGTGTGATCTGTCCGCTCATGCGTTGTTTTAGGTCAGTCATTACGTAGAGTCTTCTCCTTAACTTACCTTATGATAGGCTTCTATTATAGTGCATCCTGTATTTCAGCGATTCGCACGCTTCGCAAAAAATCATCACATATTATAGAAATTCTAGCAGGGGTACGGTATGTTTAAACATATAATTACAGAATCGCAACAAGTCCGCGTGTGAGCAGTTGGCTCTCGCGCTCGACAATCGCAAAGGATTTTTCATGATTATTACCAGTGGTCCGTTCAAATTATTGCGCGAAGAGACACAAGACCTGATCGCCGAAATCAACGCCATTCAACAACAAGCCGAAACTGCCTTTGGCGCCTCGCGCCAGATTGCCCGTTATCTGGGTGCACATCGGCGCGATGATGGCTATACTGCTTTCGGATTCTGGACACCGGTGCTGAAAGAGATCGACATTCCGCCGGAGCGCGTTTTTCTCGATCTGTTCACGCCAAGCGAGCCGATTGATTTTAGCCAGACCGAACAAGTGGTCAACTTTCGCCGTGATCGCATCAACGTCTTACTCGATGGCGAATTTTCGTGGGCGGTCGTGGATGGTGTGACCGCCGGCACCCGCGAGACTGTCGGCACGTTCTATCAGATTGTCTATCAATCGCGGGAGGGAGAGTGGGTTGCCCTGCGCGATCATCTGGCGTATTCCTTGCCCTTCGGCGCATTTGCACCGGCAGAGTTCTATGATGTGGATGCGATGTTCGAAGCCCGCACCGATCACGAGCACTTTCATCAGCATCTCGATACCCAACCTGATCCTGACGGGGTAGAGCGCGTACAATTCCCCACGAATATCTTACAGATTCACGTGCACTATGCCACTGAAGCCGGTTCGATTGCCGGATTGACGCGCATCTACCAACAGATTGCCCGTAAAATCGAGAACGGTGACACGCTCACACCTGCTGAACAGAACTTCATCGGCTACGAGGCCATTCAGCTGATGCCGATTGAACCGATCATCGAGTACGAAGAACAAGACGGCTTCTGGCAGAGTTTGAGTGATCCGATCTCGGAGGATATTCAGGTTAAGCTCAACCAACCCGATATGACCAACTGGGGCTATGATATCGTGATTAGTGGGTCATCCGCCACCAACCCCACCCTCTTAGAGACCCGTCGCCCGCATGAATTATTAGAACTGATCGAGACCTGCCACAACTTCCCCAACAAGCCGATCAAAGTGATGCTGGATATTGTGTATGGACACATTGATAATCAGTCGCTGGCCTTGCTCAATAAGGAATATTTCGCGGGTGCGAATATGTACGGGCAGAATGTCAACTTTTTGCATCCGATGGTACGCGCCAATCTGCTCGAGATGATGCGCCGTAAGCATAATTACGGGGTAGATGGCATTCGCGTCGATGGCGCGCAAGACTTCAAATGGTGGAACCCCGAAACGAACGAGATGATCCATGATGATGACTATCTGCACCTGATGAACGATCTGGAACTGGATGTCGCAGGGGTGCGCTATCGTCCGTGGATGATCTTTGAAGATGGTCGCCCCTGGCCCCGTGATGATTGGGAACTCGCTTCCACCTATCGCGAGGTCACCAAGCAGATGCCGAACGTTTGGCAATGGGGCCCCCTGACCTTCGCCCATAACACGCCCTTCTTGTTCACCTTCTGGACAAGCAAATGGTGGCGCATCCGCGAGATGGCAGACATCGGGCGCGAGTGGATCACCGGTTGTGCCAATCATGATACCCTGCGTCGTGGGTCACAGGTTCCCACAGATAGCCGTATCAACACGTATTTAGGGGATAGCCTGCCGGAAATTATCCGTAAAGCCTACGACAACCCTGCCGCGAAATTGTTCGATTACGCGCTGATGCCGGGCATACCGATGGAGTTCATCAACGGATCATTCCGTGCGCCCTGGGGCTTCATCCGCAACACCGATGATAAATATGGTGTGAAGGTGGTCAGCGAAGAAGCCTCCTGGCTTTACTGGCGCATGGATAAGCCCACATACGTACAGGAGCATGTATTCCCGCGCTTGAAGGCGCTCGGTTTCACTGAGCTGGATAGTCTGCGTCGTTTCATGAACACACTCGATCATACCGTGCAGGCAACCGGCTATTACTTAGATGCGATGGTCAACATGATGAACAACATCTACCCGCCCCTGACCGACTACGAACTGAGCATCCCCAAGCTGAAAGAGATCGCCCGCGCTTTCATGGATGATGTGCATGATTTCTGCAATGTCAGTCACTATTGGCAACAAGTCACCGTAGAACAAAGCGACTATAATCTGGCAGTGCGTCAATTCCGTTTAACGCGTCCGTGGTTGATTGACAACCTGCACGATGGAGAAAGTCTGGAGTACCTGCACCCGACAGACGGCGCGACAATCTTCTATGGTCAACGCATCGCGCCGGATAACAGCGAGCGAATTCTGTTCATCGCCAACATGGAAGGCGCACCCAAGCAACTTATCCCGGCACACCTACCCTTGCCCGATCTAGAGAACGCAGGCTGGGAGCTAGCGCTCGCCACGCCCGATTTGCAGATCAAGACACTCACCGATGCGGTCACACTGGCGGATAGTCAGGGGGTGGTGTTCATCAAACGCGGGTGAAGCCTTATCACACTGGGCGACAAGAATCCCTCTCTCAACTGTCGTTTCAGGCTAAGAGAGGGGCGCAGAATGACACCACACCCCTCAAATCGAGGCGAGCCAATCCAGCACAACCCGTGCTAGTGCAATACGGCTATCCGAATACCCGTGATCAGTGGCGAGCATGTGCGTGGTCAGTGCGTCGGCATCGTGGGCTATAAGCGCGTTGACCAGTGGCACATGATGATCGAACACAGGCACGATGGTATCCCGTTTTGCACCTACCAACAGCACACGCTGTTGACTGAGGGCGGGCGCGTGCTGAACGAGATTCCACGTCTCACCATGCGTCTGCACTTCGGCGATGATGTCATCAGGGGTGACAGCCTGTAGAGGCCCTAGACTATCGGCGATCAAGCTCTGGAGCATCGCCCGCGCTAGTTCGGGGTCATCGGCGAGTTGTTGCGCCCATATCCCGATATTCACGCCGGATAGCGATGCCACCGCATCGACTGCGCCTGTGGTCGCCACCTGTAAGCCTGCCCACCCACCGAGGCTATGCCCGATCAGGATCACCCGTTCGGGATCAATGCGATGAGGTGTGGCCTGTTTGCGCTGGCGAAAATACGCGACGACTGCCTGCACATCCTCTAACACATGAGCGAAACGATACGCGCCTTCACTGCCCCACGCGCCTCGATAGTGAAACACGCACACCGCCCATCCCGCACGGCGCAAGATGTGCGCCAGATCGAAGTTGCGTTCATGACCGGGCAATCCATGTAACAAGAGGGCGAGCGGGTGAAGCCCCTCACCCACTGGCACATAGATCACCCCGTTGAGCAGTGCACCGGCATGATTCATGCTGAAACCCGCCATCTCTGCCGGAAAATCCGGATCGTGAGGCGGGTCTTGTGAGATCGGATCGTAACTCATGGTGATCCTTTCGCTCAGCGCACGCCGAGCAGTAATTCCACCGTCAACTGATCGAGACGTTCGTAAGGCAAATCACGCGCACCGAGTGCGGAGCGGTCAAACTGTGTGGCTTGCAATTGTGCGAAGGCTTCAGTGCTGTAACCCTGATCGAGATAAGCGTGTGTGCCATCATCAGCGTTGATCTCAGCAATCAGTGCTTGAATTTCAGCATCTTGTGCGAACTGCTCGGCTTTTTCCTTGAAGATCAAGTATGTGCGCATACAACCGCGTGCGAAGTCTTTCACATCCTCATAGTTGGAGGTGCGGTAGGCGTGGGCGTCAAAATGGCGACTGCCCGTATACCCAACTTCTTCCAGGAACTTGACCAGATAGAAATTCTGCTTGATCATCTCCGCGCCAAAACGGAAATCTTGGTCATAACGCCCGAAAAGTTGATCGTTGAGATCAATGTGGAACAGCTTGCCCGCGTCCCATGCCTGCGCCACCCCATGCACGAAGTTCAAGCCTGCCATGTGTTCATGAGCCACTTCAGGATTCACGCCCACCATCTCTGGATGATCGAGTGTGGCAATGAAGCCCAGCGCATGACCGATTGTCGGTAAGTACATGTTACTGCGCGGTTCGTTGGGCTTAGGTTCAAGCGCAAACTTGAGATCATAACCCTGTGCGATCACGTATTCGCTCAAGAAGTTGAGCGCATCACGCATCCGTTTGATGGCATCGAGCGGATTCTTGGCGCTGTCGGATTCCGCACCTTCGCGCCCGCCCCAGAACACGTAGGTTGTCGCGCCCAGTTCCACCCCTAAATCAATTGAGCGGATGGTCTTTTGTAGGGCATAAGCACGCACCGCCGGATCATTGCTGGTGAAGGCACCATCTTTAAAAGCCGGATCGGTGAACAGGTTAGTGGTTGCCATCGGTACCACGATACCGGTTTCATCCAGTGCCTGCTTGAACGATGCGACAATCTGATCGCGCTCGTGAGCGCTGGCATCAATCGGCACCAGATCATTATCGTGGAAGTTCACGCCCCACGCGCCGACTTCCGCCAGCAAATGCACGATCTCCACCGGCGAAATGACTTTGCGCGTCGGCTCACCGAAGGGATCACGCCCAATATTACCCACTGTCCACAAGCCAAAACTGAATTTATGCTCGGCAGTTGGTTGATAGTCACTCATGATATGACAATCCTTTAAATTACATTGAATAATATATGAGCTGTATTGTAGCATCCCACACGCTTCATCACCAACCAACGCGGTATGACACAACCACCTATCTCGTCGGCTGAGCAGACCTTATGCTTTCAGCGCACAATATACGATGATAATAGAGTTATCAACTTTTCAGGGAGATCGTTACCGATGCGTGCTTATTTATGGCTTATTTATGTGATTGTATGCGGGGGTTTGCTGAGTGCCTGCGGCACCACGTCCAGTGTCAACATCCCCAGCACGGATACCCCCACCCCGCCCACGCTCGAAACTGACCCAACTGAGAGCAATCAGTTTGTGGTGTGGGGACAATCTGACCTGACGCTCTCGATTGATAATTACATCAAATCACTGTTCGAGGCACAACATCCAGAGATTGACGTGATCTTCGTCGATGCAGGTTGGGATGAAGCCTTACGCCAGAACTTCGAGAACGCCATACAAATGGGACGTCCGCCAGAGATCGTGATTGGCGAAAATTACTTTCGCACCTTCGCTGCTGATGGCAAGTTACAGGCAGTGGATAGCGTGCTGGCACAGTACGATGATCTGATCCCGCCCACTTACGCAGGTGCAATCTATGAAGAACAAGTGTATGCTGTGCCTTATCTGACAGGCATCTTCGCCTTTGAGCGCAACTGCGACGTGATCGAATCTGCCGGGCTTAATTGTGACGATGTGCCTCAGTATTGGGACGAATTGCTCGCCGATGCACAGGCAATCACCGAAGCTGGTGCGGGGGACTATTACGGCTATACCTTGCAGGGTCCCGGTGGTACAGCAGTCGGTTCAGCGTTTCGGATTGCGGTTTATCAAGCGCAAGTGGGTGGCTTGCCCTGCGCGGATGATGCGTGCACCGTCCCAAACTTTAATCGTGCGGAGAGCATACCCGTCTATCAATTCCTGCGTGATCTTGTACAGAATAACCCGCCTGGGTTGCTGGAGAACACTCACGAAGGCGAGGTCTACGAAGCATTATTCCGCGGCGTATCTGCTTATCAGATTGCGGGAAGCTGGCATCCAGAATGGGCACAGATCAGCGGCTGTGACAATTGCCGTTATTCGTCTATTCCCTATCCCCGCGATGGTCAATCCGCAACATTATTAGTGGGCAACGTGCTGTATGCCGCCCCGACCAATAGTCAACATCCAGAGCTAGCGCTAGAATGGCTTGAATTATTGCTCAGCGATGAGGTACAATCGCGCATCTTTGCCGAAACCGGACGCTTCCCTGTGCGTACCAGCGCCCTGACTGACCTCCTAGCCGAAGCGGACGATGTCACGGGTATTTTTGTGGATCGGTTGCTCAACAGCGAAAATGTGTATATATTACCGCAATGGGGGCAGAATCCACGCGCAACATGGGAAATTTACAATGACTTGCTCTATACTCTACTGACGACGGATCAACCCATTGATGATCTTATGGCACAGGCACAAACACAGGTTGAGACGTTGTACGCTGAGTGATGCGCATATTGCACAGATCAATGGTTAAGTGAAAAGCGTGACACAATCGTATGAAGCAATGGTTCAGCATATCCAGTTCGATACAGGCGAAGATGACCGGATTATTCTTGATTTCGGTCTTACTGACGATTGCGTTAGTCGTCACGTTTAACAATTCTATTCGTGGGATTGCCGTCTCTACCAGCGAATCCGCTTTGCAGGTACGCGCTGAACAATTGGCAAATCAGATCGATGAGTTCAACCTGCGTAACCTGCAAACCTTCGCGATTGCCTCGAATCTGCCGACACTGCTCGACTTTTACAGTTTAAGCCCGCGTCAACAGAACAATGAGATCTACCGTAATGAGGTACGCAACACGCTTAACACGTTACAAGTCTACCCGGCGGATCAGTTTTACGCGCTCTCGTTTGCCCTTCTCGATCTCGACGGACATAACCTGATCGATACCTTCCTTGATTATGAAGGCATGGACGAGAGTGGGCTAGACTTCATACAGACCGTATTAACTTCCGGCAAGCCAACCGTATCGACAGTCTATTTTGAACCCTTGCGCGGAGGGGCATTCTTCTATTACGCCATCCCCATCCGCGAGAACAACCGTCCACGTTCGACCACCGGTATCTTGCGCGTGCAATTCTCGGTTGCCTCAATTCAAGACCTGATTTTGGAGAACTTGCCAGATCGCTCAACACATGTGATTTTGCTCGATGAACACGATGTGCGCCTGATTGACACCCGTAACCCTATCACGAATTTTCGCACAGTGCGCCAACCTTATCCAGCGCAGGCGAACATCTTACGTGCGGGTAATCAGCTCCCCCCCATTGCCGACAGTGACCTGAGCGTCCCCTTGCCAGATATTGTGCCCTATCTCGACACAATGAATGAGACACGTATTGTCAATGCATCGATACAAGCCGATAACAATCAGCGCGAAACTGTCGCCATTATCCCACTGACAACACAACCCTGGTTGCTCCTGTACACGCATTATGATACCAGCACCTCATTGATTGAGCGCCAGACGCAAGGTATCCTGACGCTCTCACTCGTGTTGACATTTGGCGCGGTGGCGATAGCGTTCTGGTTATCACGCAATCTCAGCCAACCCATACGCAAATTGACCGAAACGGCACAAATTGCTTCTCAGGGTAATCTCGATGTGAAGGTATCAGTCACTTCCAGCGATGAAGTCGGCAAGCTCGCCCACGCCTTCAACGTGATGATTACCGAACTCAAGCAAACCAAAAACACGCTTGAGGAGCGCGTGCATCAGCGCACACAGGCACTCTCTGAGACCAATTTACAACTTAAGAAAGAGATTGAGGAACGCAAACGCTTAGAGACACGCAATATTCAACTGGCATTAGAATCCGAACGGGGTCGTATTTTAGGCGGGTTCATCCAGGATGCTTCGCACGAGTTCAAAACGCCCTTATCGATCATCAACGTGCAATCTCATTTAATCGGGCGCTTGCTCGATGAGACGCAACAACATCGAGTGCAGGAGATCATCGGACAGTCTAAAAATATCGAGACACTCATCAATAAGATGGTACTGATGACACAACTGGATAGCGACACACACGAACTCCGTCTGGATCAGATATTTGTAGATGAGTTCGTGAGTTCGGTTTGTTTGAGCGAGGAACAAGCATTCCAACAACAGGCGATAACACTCAAAACACAACTCAACGCACCCAATTGCTCGATCATCAGCAACGGTCGTTTGCTATTCGAGGCGATCAAGAACATCCTCGATAATGCGATCCAATCTACAGCGAAGGGTGGGACTGTGCTCGTCGAAACATTATGTAAACGCGATCATGTCCAGATCACGATCCGTGATGATGGGATTGGCATACATGAGGACGAGATCACCCGCGTCTTTGAACGTTTTTACCGCGTCGATCAAGCGCGTACCAACCGCGGGTTCGGTTTAGGCTTGCCGATCACCAAACGTATTGTCGAGCGCTTCGGCGGTACAATCACCCTCAGCAGTGAGATCAACGCCGGAACATCGGTTATCATGCGTTTTCCAATTGAACACAACGCACCTGAATCTGCTTGATCACTCCCTCACGTATAAGATCATCAAACAATGGCCCAGTCGCAATTGGTCATCGGCAGTGACCCTATACTTTTTCATCGGGTCAAGACGTTCACCATTTAACCATGTGCCGTTGGTGCTTTTGAGGTCACGCACGTAATACGCGCCGTTCTCATAAGTGATCTCAGCGTGATGCCGTGACACACCCAATTCGCGCCCATGAAACGAAGTGGTATCGAGGTCAACCGGTTGATCGGTAGAACGCCCAATCAAGACCGCATCAACATCAGCGAACAAGAACGGCTCAGCGCGTTGCGGAAAGTAAATCATCAGCAGGTGATCAGCATCGCGGTAACGATCGGTCATACGCTCCACTGCAATCGAAAAATCGAGCTTTCGGCTTGATGATACATCCTTATCCCCATCGATCGACGGCAATAGACCCGTATATTTCGGTGGTTCCTGGCGCGATGGTGGATTGGCTTGTGCATCCTTTTTAGGATCCATTTGGTCGCTCATAAAGTTAGTCCCTCCAACGTCATGTCATAACAAATCACGGGTGTAAGTGACACTGTCGCACGCCTCAACCTAATCCAAGACCCTGCAACGCGCACAGGTTATTCAGCACATCCCGATATAGCAATGCATCATAAAGTATGATGACATAACACATTTAAAATACAATATGCCATTACTCTCAGCAAGTATAGCGCATTTGTAGGTGCAAACGCACAAAATGATAGACATTCAGGGACACCCTAACAGGATGCCCCATAGAAAATGCATCCGTTCACGCGATGCCGGATTGTTGTTGTCGGCGTAGCGAGAGCGAATCAACGATCACCGCCACCAACAGCACAATGCCGGTGATGACGAACTTATCACCGGATGATAGGTCGAGCAAGCCCATCCCATTATCAACACTGGCGATCACTAATGCCCCCAGCACCGCGCTGGAGATGCGTCCACGCCCACCGAACAAACTCGTGCCACCGATAACCGCCGCCGCGATGGAGTTCAGCAGGATATTGCCACCACCGGCATTCGTCGCCACCGAACCCAAACGCGAGGCAAGGATGATGCCGCCCATACCCGCTAAAGTGCTGGATAAGATGAACACGATCACGCGGATACGGCGAACATTGATACCGGCACGCCGTGCGGCTTCCGGATTGCCACCCACCGCGTACACAAAGCGCCCGAATTGAGTATTGTTCGTGACAAACGTTAACACAACAAGGAAAATCAGTAAGATTAAGCCCACCACCGGCACACCCCGATCTTGATCGGAGACATGCGCCACTAGCAACGCCAGCACGGATAAGCTGATAACCTGAAACGCGAGCAACGGCAAGGGGCGCGTGTTCAGCCCCTGTGATTTGCGGTTATAGTACGCGAAGACCTGTATCACGGCATAGGCTGCCACGAATGCCAGCAAGGTCAACTGTCCCCAGCTGAGCGTCAAGCGTCCGATATTATAAATGTGGGGTATATCCTGATTGAGTTCGCTCACGCGGTCATCAACTGTGCGGATGGCAGCGCGATAGTTATCGTCCGGCACAAACTCCACATCCGGCACGCGAATATTGAACACAGCAACAGCTAAAGCCAGCACCAGCAAAGCGCCATAGACCATCAAGTATAGGCGCGTGGTTGAACCCTGGTAATTGATAGCACGTGTCACCAGTTGTAAGGCTAGGCCCACACCAATCAGCGCCAGAATAGCCCACACCCACCAGCTAATTGTGATGCCGGCAACGTTAACATCCAACGGCGCGAGGAAGGATAGGTCAAGCAACATCGGCACACGCTGTTGTATGGGTAAAGTCAGATCATTGACTGTCGTCGTGAACGCGGGCAAAAAATCACCGGCGATACCCCGCACCACATCATCTTGAATGATGACTGTACCACTGCCACCGATCATCCTCAGCACCACGCCATTCCACGCTAACAAACCAGCTAGCGTCACGATAAACGAGGGCACCTGAAAATAGGTGATAATCAAACCCTGTAGCAAACCGATAGCGGCTGTCGCTAGCAAACCGGCTGGTATGGCAGTGTACCATGTCCATCCTAGCGCCGGATCGCGTAAGAGCAACGCGACAGCAACACCCCCAATTCCACTCACATACCCAATCGAAAGGTCAATCTCGCCCAATAGCAACACGAAGACCACGCCATAAGCGATCATCGTGATGCCAGCCATCTGCAAGATGAGATTGACAAAATTACGGGCTGTCAAAAAGTTTGAATTCTGGAATTGGAAGATGATCGCAATTGCGATGATGCCGATAATAATCGGCATAGACCCCAGATCACCAGATGCTAAGCGTTGAAAATATGAGCGCACATAAGCGCTCAAGCTCTGTTGATCCTGACTATGTAAGAGTGCATTTTCCGGATCGTTCATTTGTTTAGTCATTGTCATCCATTCCCGGTACATGCTTCAATTCGCCCGCTGTAACCGCTTGAATCACCTGACGCTGATCGACATCTTCTGTGTTGAAAATGCCAACCTGCTGCCCCAGACGCAAAACAGCGATGCGATTCGCTACTTCAAAAATATCGTGCATGTTATGCGAGATCAAGATAACACCCAGACCCGTCTCAGCGAGGCGATGGACGAGATCAAGCACCTGACGTGTTTGTGCTACACCTAGCGCGGCAGTGGGTTCATCGAGGATCACCAGCTTAGAGTTCCACATCACCGCTTTAGCGACAGCAATCGCCTGTCGTTGACCGCCTGATAAGGACGCAACCGGCAAACGCACCGAACGCAAAGTCGATACGCGCAGATCAACTAATGTGCGAATGGTAGCTTTTTCCATCTCGGATTCGCGCAAGCTCCATAGCGTACCCGTCTCTTCGCGCCCCAGGAACATGTTCGCCACCACATCAAGGTTATCGGCAAGTGCAAGGTCTTGATACACCACCTCAATGCCTAATTCAGCAGTATCACGGGGGCCGTGAATGTTGACCCGTTTGCCATTGAAATAGATTTCACCTTCGTTGAAGGGGTAAATGCCCGCAATGCCTTTAATCAAGGTGGATTTACCCGCACCATTATCCCCAACGAGCGCCAGCACTTCGCCAGCGTATACATCTAAATTAACTTTATATAAAGCCTGAACAGCACCAAAGCGTTTAGAAACGCCCCGCAGTTCAAGCAGAGGAACGCGCTCAGTCGACACGATAAACTCCTTCAATAACGTCATCACTTCATGGATGGGCGATACAATCAATTCACACTCGTCAGCCCTCAGAAAATCTGCTGAGTCCTGTCAACTGTCAACGCATCGTCTACATGGGGCATGCTGATCAATCGCGATTTGTAATGATAGGCAGATACGCAATGAGGACACTGTTTAGTGTCCTCACGGTTTATCAGCATGACATCAACAGTTGACGATGCCTATCAAACCTTCTTACTCAGGGCAAACATCGGCAAATTCACCGACGCAGACCTCTTCCAGCGTGCGGAAACCATCAGCGATGACAGTATCAACCACGTTGTTCATGGTCACGCTCTGTGGAACGAGCAAGATTGAAGGAATATCATTGGTTCCGTTATTGGTGGTGTTGCCGCCAACCATCAATTCGATAGCAGCAATGTTGTTATTGAGGATAGCAATTGCCAGACCCGCAGCAGCGCGTGCTTCTGCACGGATTGCTTTGTAAACGGTCATGCTCTGGTAGCCTGCCAGCACGTTCTGAATACCACCGACAGTTGCATCTTGACCGGTAACCGGGATGTAAGGCAGATCCGCACTCTGACGAGCGGTGATCACAGCCTGTGCCAGACCGTCATTAGCGGCAATCGCGGCATCAATGCCGGGGTTGTCAGTTTGCATCTGCTCGAAGATCACGAGTGCTTGCTGGTTGTCCCAATCAGGCACGCTCTGTTCAGCAACCAATTCCCATTCGCCACTGTCGAATTTAGGGCCAATCACGCTGAAGTAGCCGTTCCGGAACAGGGTAGCGTTGTTATCGGTGGGTGAACCGTTGAGTACAGCAACTTCTGGTGTACCTTCGATTTCACCGGCTTCGATGGCAGCATCTACAGCAGCAACCAAGCCTTCACCTTGTAGACGACCCACTGCTTCGTTGTTGAAGCTGACATAGTAATCTGCACCTTCGCCCTCAATGGTCAAGCGGTCATAGTCAATGATCGCAACGCCAGCATCGCGTGCCAGATCAATGATTGCTGCACCGGAACCACTATCAAGATTGACCATCAACAGCACGCGAGCGCCATTAGTGATTGCCTGTTCGGCCTGTGTAATTTGAGTTTGACGGTCACCTTCTGCATTGACGATGCTGTAGCTCACGCCAGCTTCTTCAAAGGCTTCTGCGAGGAAGCGGCGGTCATCAGCTTCCCAGCGTGCCGACGATGCACTATCGGGCAACAGCACAACCACATCGACAGAATCTTGCGCCATAACAGTCGCAAAGCTGGAAACCAGCACAAAAAGGCTCATGATGAGCATTAAGCGGAAACGTATTTTAGACATAAAGTCCTCCAAAATTTTAGAAAAATAGCTAAGTATTCACTCACTGATAGCGACTATTTTTAGATGGGTGCGACGTTAAACAATATTGAGCCAAACAGCCCTTATTACCACTGAGGGAACGCTCCCAAGAATAACACCGTTTGTAAATCTTTGCACTATATTCGTCACGAATTTTTGAGGAAATCCCCGCATGAGAAGGTTTTGCGAGGTCTCATGCGGGGATATAGAGGTTTTAGGAGGGATGAATCATGCCATTTCGATGATGACAGCCGTTCCACTGGCAGAAACCATCAACATGCTACCACTAGAACCGATTGTCTCATAATCGAGATCAACACCGATAACTGCATTCGCACCGAGTGCGGCGGCGGCATCTTGCATCTCTTGCAAAGCAGATTCTTTTGCTTCGATCAAAGATTTTTCGTAGGCAGTTGAACGTCCGCCAATAATGTCGGTGATACCTGCCATAAAGTCGCGCATGATATTCGCACCGATGATGGTCTCACCGCTGACAATACCTATATATTTCTTGATCTTGCGCCCTTCCAGAGTGTTCGTCGTCGTACATAGCATAGTCAAGCAACTCCTGTATCTATTTTTAACCATTTATGCACATAATACGCCGTTTATAGAGGATAGCATAACCCCAATTTTTAGGGGGAAGGATATTAACGGATCAGTTCCCATTCGAGGCGCGGGCGAATCAAGCCTGAACGCTGGACCTTCTCGTGTGGGTCGAGCTTTTCAGTATCAATCACCGTGAAGGACAGCAGATTATCTAAATGGCACAGGTTCTTATGGTTGATAACACCTGCATTCAGAGAGATGATATATTGCCCCGGTGCTAACAAATAGCCCGGCAGGTGGCATCGGCTGGTATAGTGTCCGGCGGGGCGTTGCCCATGATACACATCAGCATCATAGGTAGTCAACACATCAATCTTCATGTGATTGCTAATGATGATACCCACACGCAGGCGCGGTAAGTCTTCGGTAATGGTGTACTCCACCTCAACACAATAGTTTTTGGTGTAGTCGATCTGTGAGGCGATCTCACCGGTATCATTGCGAATACTGACCGCCTGCACTGCCATCTCATGCACGCCCTCGTTGGCGATGCCATTCTCCCAGCTAATCGAGCCATCGACCGATTGTGTACTGCCTACGTAGGTATCGACAGCCGTGCTGATGTCTGAATCCACGACCACGCGCCCATGATCAAGCAAGATGCCCCGCTTGCACAATTGGCGCACAACCGGAATATTATGGCTGACAAACAACACTGTCCGCCCCTCAGACGCGACTTCTCCCATCTTGCCGAGTGACTTCTGTTGAAAGCTGACATCCCCCACGGCTAGCACTTCATCAATGATGAGGATCTCCGGTTCAAGATGTGCCGCCACAGAAAACGCCAGGCGCACCCCCATACCGCTGGAATAATGCTTGAACGGTGTGTCGATGAATTGGCTCACGCCCGCAAATTCGACGATCTCATCGAACTTCAGATCAAGATCGCGCTTGCTCATGCCGAGGATCGAACCGTTCATGTAAACGTTTTCGCGTCCGGTCAACTCCGGATGAAAGCCCGTGCCAACTTCCAACAAAGAACCCACGCGCCCGTAAATATCAATGCGCCCTTCGGTGGGGTCAGTGATGCGTGAGAGCAATTTAAGCAGGGTACTCTTGCCTGCACCATTTTTGCCGATGATGCCGATCACTTCACCCTGTGTGACCTCAAATGAGACATCGCGCAATGCCCAAAAATCTTGATCAAGTCCGGCGGCACCGGTTTTATTGCCACGGGCAATATCCAGCGCACGACGGAACGGTGATTGTAGAGCACGGTAGGCAGCGTCAATGAAATTCTCGTCAATAGTTTGTTGTTGCCCAATGTGATATTTCTTGCCCACATTGGCCACTGTTAAAGCTTTTTGAGTCATCACTTACACCACATCTGCAAAACTATTCTGAACATGACTGAAGAAGATCATGCCGGTTACCAGTACAATCAACGACGTCACGGTCCCAATTAGCGTACTCTCCACCGGAAAACTACCCACACCCAGCAAGGCCCAACGGAAGCCATCTAGTACCGCAACCATCGGGTTGAGCGAATACAAGAACTGCCAGCGCGAGTCAATTAAATCAAGCGGATAAATCACCGGCGAGATGAACAACCACAGGCGAATCAGCACGGGGCTGAGGTAGCGAATATCGCGGAATTGCACGTTGAGCGGCGCTAGCCATAAGCCGAATCCCAATGCCGCCATGAAAGCGATTATTAGAAAATACGGCAACCACAACACGTTGAGCGTCAATTGTAACACAGCCACCTCACCCACCGCATCGGGGATGCCTGCTCCGAAGACAATATAACCGAGTGTCATCACAATCAAAATAACGAACGCCACGCCAAAATCAATCAAGCCACTGATGACACGAGAAATCGGCAAGATTAAACGCGGGAAGTAAATCTTCTTGAGCAGGTTGGCATTGGTTGTCAGACTGACCGTCACTGAAGTGAGCGAACCTGAGAAGAATGTCCACGGCACGAGACCGGCAAATGAAAAAATCGGGTACGGAATACCATTGGTGGCAATCTGCGCCACATTGCCGAAGAAAATCGTGAAGACCACCATGGTCGTGAACGGTTGCAAGACCGCCCACAGGATACCGAGAATCGTCTGTTTATAACGGATAGAGATCTCACGCCAGGATAAATACCACAACAACTCACGGTAATGCCACAACTCACGCAAATCCACTTGCGATTTTGGGGCGTTTGCATCAATAGTGATGAAGGGTTGTTGACTCAAAGTGGCTGTTTCTCCCGTTAGGATACAGATACAAGCGACAATTACACCAGCATCAGCATAGACTGTCAAGCCTACAGGTGTTGATCAATCTCAACGTCCATTTCGGATGATATAGCGGGGTATATGTCATCCTGATGCTGCTATATTGCCACAGATAAGCAACTGAATAACATATATTCATCACACACATCAATGTAATCTAATCTTAATTAACAAGTTTTAGGATGTCCCTAATGATCTAAAGCAACAGGATACAATAGTGAAATCAAACTATGATGTGATCATCATCGGTGGTGGTCAGGCGGGACTGGTAATGGGGTACGCGCTCCAAAAACGCGCTATTGAAGGTTTTCTCATTCTCGATGCTAACGCCGAAATTGGCGGAAGCTGGCAACAGTATTGGGATAGCGTGACGCTCTTCAGTTCCGCGCAATATTCAAGTCTCGATGGACTCCCCTTCCCCGCTGACGATGGCTATTATCCGACACGAGGTGATATGATCGCTTACCTACGCCGGTATGCCGATCACTTTGCTCTGCCGGTGCTGGGTGCCAGTCGCGTGCATACCATCGAACGGACGCCGTTAGGCTTTGCAGTATATACCGATGACGGACGCTATTATCAAGCCCGCGCTGTAATCAGCGCCAGTGGCGCGTTCACCAAGCCTCATATCCCACGTTTAGATGGACAATCCGATTTTAAGGGTGAACAGATCCACAGTTACCACTATCAGCGCCCGGCACGTTTTCAAGGTCAACGAATTGTAGTGATTGGCTCGAACAACTCCGCAGTACAGATCGGCTATGAGCTGGCACAGGTGGCAGATGTTTCGCTGGCAGTACGTAAAAAAATTCAATTCACGCCCACGCACAAATGGGGCAAAGATATATTCTTCTTCCTGCATCGCACCGGTTTTGATATGTTGCCACTTGGTTGTCATTTTAACCTGTGCGACAGTAATGCGGTGTACGATGACGGGCAGTATCAGCAAGCGGTGGAAGCCGGTAACCCCGATTCGCGCCCGATGTTCACCCGCATCACCCGCGACGGCGTGATCTGGGCAGACGGCACTGCTGAACGTGTCGATACACTGCTGTATGCGACAGGTTTCTGTCGCAACAACAAGCACTATCTAACATCGCTGGACGCACTCGATGACTGCGGGTTTCCGCTCGAACATAAGGGCGTGAGTACGACTGTCGATGGCTTATTCTACATCGGGCTAGAGGGGCAAATCGCACCAGCATCAGCAACGGTGCGCGGGGTCAGCCGAGACGCACACTACATTGCTGATAAAGTCATAACCTACCTGTGAAAAACTCAGCGAGAGTAGCGCGTTGGGCGTACCAGCAGGATCTATCAAAGAACTAGCTATGATCTTGCCTCATTTATCACCAACGCGCCCCATCATCCCTAACGGGGGATGGCAAAACAGCGCCAGCGATAAGCAGGACGATCATTGTTGTTGATTTGTTCAGCATATGCGCCTGGATTGCGATAAGTCCGCACACAAATTTCGTCGAACTCTGCCACACCCAGTGTCAACACGCGCTGATCATTGTTGGTGCAGTACCAGAAGTTCTCGTCAACTTCCACACCATAATTAGGATTGATCGCACGGCAATAGCCTTCAACCTCAAATTCGCCATTGTTCATGGTCGCGCCAGTGGTGATGCCGATACCGTTATTCAACAGTTGTGGTGGCGCCGAGGATGTCGGCGTGGGCGGGATACGTAATTCGTAGCAACGCCAGCGATAAGCAGGCGCTTGACCGGTATCCAACTGAATGGCAATCGCACGCGGGTTGTTATAGGTACGCTGGCACATATCGTTGAACTGAACCTGACGCAAAGTTAGCGCCCGTTGACCATCGAGCGTGCAATACCACTCATTGCCATCTTCCGCCACGCCATAGCGCGGGTTGAGGATTGTACAATAGCCTTCTACTTGAAATTCGCCATTGTTCATCGTCGCACTGTTGGTCAGACCGCGCCCGTTGTTGAGAATATTGCCACTGCTGGAATTGTTATTCGTCGATGGCAACGGCGTCACGCTAACTTCAATCACAATCGCCGTTGGCGGAATAATAGGCCCTTGATTGCTCGGATTGTCGAAAATTGGCGTGACGGTTGCCACGGCATTATTTGTGAACGGTGTGCGCGTCGGTAGCGCTTGCCGTGTGGGGAATGGCGTGAGCGTCGGTGCAGTGGTCGGTTCGGATGCTCCGCTACCACAGGCCGTCAACACTAGCGCAACAAACAGGCTAAAGAGTACCGATCGAATGATCATAGTGTCCTCATTATTTGGGTTGCAGGTATCTACTGCTCTTAATCATCGCAAAAATTGCGTGTTTTGACTATCACGAAGTTTGTTGAGGATAATAATCTCACTGAGAAGATACATGCAATTCAGATGGTGTATCTACGCCACTACTCAACAAAATCAATATCTGGCGTGGGGCTAATTTGCGCCCATCCACCATCGACGATGATCGTCTGCCCTGTGATTTGCGCCGATGCAGGTGCGAGCAAAAACAGTGCGGCGTGGGCAATATCCTGCGGATATGCGACAGCGTTCGTCGGTGTGACCGCTTGCCAGTGCGCGATATAGTCAGGATCATCTTTAAGATTACGCGGCGTGACAGTTGCACCGGGTGCCACACAATTAACAGTGATCCCATGTGGCGCAAGCTCCGAGGTGAGTTGACGGGCGAGCATCTCCAGCGCCGCTTTGGTCATGCCATAAGCCGATAAATACTCAATCGCCTGATGACCCGTCACCGAGGACATGAACAGGATGCGCCCCCCATCCCCCTGTGACCGCATCTGCCGCGCGGCCGCCTGTGCTAAGAAGAACGAGCCACGCAGGTTGACACCCAGCACACGGTCGAAATCTTCCGGTTGATACTCCCAGAAGCTATTCCACAGGGTGATGCCCGCGTTCGCAACGGCTATATCCAGACGCCCAAAATGGTCGACTGCCCGCGTCACCAGCCCGCGCACCTGCTCAATCTGTGCGACATCCCCTACCCATGCGATACAACGCGAGCTGTCAATCTGCTGAACAGCACGCTCGGCTTTATCAGCGTCAATATCATTCAGCACCACCGACGCACCCTGTAGGACTAACTGACGCGCAATCGCATAGCCGATACCTTCACCGGCTCCGGTCACGATAGCAACCTGGTTTGAGAAATCAAACATAGGATCATCTTCCTTAATTTGTGTCTTAGATCAATACGGATCACATCTCAGGAAGAATCATAACGCATTTTGCAGGGGCTGACGATGAACACAGGGGCGCAGGGGATGCGCCCCAATTGTTGAGTGCGTATGAACGGATGATGCCTCAGCCGAAACTGACAATCATCACGAACAAACCAAAGCTAATATGGTCAGAGTGTTGTAAGCGATATGGCTTGTGAGATGTCAACTTCTCATTATTCAAGAACGTGCCGTTGGTACTGCCGAGATCCGTCACGTAATAATGCCCGTTTTCATAGGTGATCGTGGCATGTTCCCTCGAGACGCCCAGCATCTTGGCGAAATGCAATGATAAATCTAGATAGTTCTCGCCCGTGACGCGCCCCACTGTGATTTTCTTGATGTCAATCAATACAATCGGTTCCATTGACTGTGGCATGTGCAGGTGGAGTGTACGTTTCTTATTCGGGAATGGTTGGAGCGTTTCATCTTTTTCAAAGACAACATTGCTGAAATCAACCGTGTTCTGGCTCAGATGTGCCGTTGGCGGAATGAGATTTTTGTGATTCAACACATGGCTATCTGTCATGATCCGATGACCTCTTATCCTATTTGTACTGTAAGATTATCATAGAATTAAGAATTCATGTATAAAGATTTATAAATTAATGTTATAGTTTAGTTTGGGAAATGTACCGGATGCGTTAAGACACATCCGGTTATTGAGGAATTTTAGGGGTTTAATTGCGTCTGAATACAGTCATGCCGGTGACAATTGCCGCACCCACGCCGACAATGACTGCGATGCTCAGGGCGGTGGTGTTAACTAAGTTGGCATTGAGCGTTGCCAGACCGCTGAACAAATCCGTATCGAAAGGACGCGCATTGATGCCATAGGTCGCCCACACGATCACCAGCGCATAGGCACTGTCGCGCCGAAAATAGAGCATTCCAAAGGCTAACACGGCTGCCACAATCATCATGACACTTGCCCATAGATCGGCATTCAAACCAATGAAAGCAGTCACTGCCCCTGATGTATACAGCGCTGTCGAGAAATTAGCAATCGTCGCCACGCTAATCCATCCCAGATAGATGCTGAACGGGATATGTACCGCCCATTTTTCAGTGAGCGACACGTCACGCACGCCTACGCCTAAGCGGATGTAGATCATCAGCAAAGATGCCAGCAGAACCACCATCGCCAGCGTGCTGAGCCATACGAAGTCAAACAAGAACAAGACCAACCAGCTGATGTTGGCTATCGAACTGAGGATGAACCAGCCACTGACGGCACTTATCACCTCGCCATCTCGCTGAGAGGGGCGCACCTGATAAATGCTATAAATGATTAAGCCCGTGTAAATGATGCCCCAGATACCGAACACGAAACCCGCCGGCAAGAAGAATACCGCACGACTTTCGCCCAGTTCGCCAACGGTATTCGGGAATAAGTCCGATTGTGCCAGACCATTCATGACCAGCGTCAATACCAAGATCACCACGTTAGCAATCTGCAAGAGTGTTACTTTTTTCATCAGAGTATATGTCTCCTTATAGATGAGCGATCACACGCTCTCGGTCAATTTGATCACATACTAGCAAGCCTAACTAAATGATATACTTAAGACTCCTAAGTATTTGGTGAAAGTTGACGGTACCCCCCTGACATGTACAATGAGCAAGGTCGCACAATCAGCAACTAACAGAGGTGTAATGACAACACAGTTAACGCAATGGCGCGGGGTATTCTATGGCATAACAGCCGCGGCAATCTGGGGCGGTATGTACGTGGTCAGTGATGTGGTACTGGAGGTGATCCCCTCTTTCACCCTGCTGAGCCTGCGCTTGATCCTGGGAGCACTGAGCTTGAGTGTCTTTTTGTGGGGGGAGGCTTTGCCTATCCTAACAGGGCGCGATCTAGCACGCATCGCCGGAGTAGGTATGGTGGGCTATAGCGTGAGTCTCGGCACGCAGTTCGTTGGCACGTATCTATCAACAGCCGTCAATGGTGCGATTGTCACCAGTTCAACGCCGGCTTTTGTGGTGTTATTCGCTATCTTGATCTTGCATGAATCGCTTACATTCCGGCGGGCGCTTGCTATAGCGCTAGCAACACTGGGTGTAATCGTCATCATTGATTTTACACAGGCACAGTTCAACTCAGATACATTTGTGGGGAACGTATTTTTGGCGATTGCTGGCATCACGTGGGGTTTGTTCAGCGTGTTGATACGCTGGGTCAGTCAGCATTATTCGGGTGTGGATACGCTCTTCATCACCCTGATTGCCTTCTGTGGAGGCTTAACTCTCTCTGTGCCGGCAAGCGTGCTGGAACTCACCCAGCAGGAGATCGTATGGGAACAGATAGGCGTGGGGGTGATCGCTGGCGTGTTATTCATCGGTGTGATCTCAACGGCGGTTGCCTTCTGGCTGTGGAATCGCACGTTTGCTCTGCTCGATGCCTCGACTGCCTCGGTGTTGTTCTTCGTGCAACCGATCAGTGGCGCGTTATTGGGCTGGCTATTTCTTGGTCAGGCGTTGACGCTCACCGTCTGGATCGGCGGCGGGTTGATTGTGCTGGGCGTGCTGTTGTCGATCTGACGGGAGCGTCCAGAATCGTCTTCTCAAACGGCGCGTGAGTAACTGCACCGGTGATTCTAACATGCCATTGATACCTATTGTGATACCCTGCCTTCATAATACATCAAATAAGGAGGTATGATTGTGAGTGAGAGAATGTTTCAACATGTCGCGTTGATAACAGGTGCATCCAGTGGAATCGGCAAAGCATTTGCACAAATTCATGCTGAAAAAGGCGGTGATCTAGTCATTGTTGCCCGTCGAGAGGAGAAACTACAGGCGATCAAGACCGAACTAGAAGCACAATATGGTGTGCAGGTGTTGGTGATCGCCAAAGACCTAACTTTGCCCGATACACCGCACGACATTTATCAACGGGTCAAAGATGCCGGCATCACGGTTGATTATCTGATCAATAATGCAGGTTTTGGTGGTCGTGGCAAATTCCATGAGCGCGATTGGTCAAAAGACCTTGCGATGATTAACCTGAACATCGTGGCCTTGACTGCCCTCACACGCCTCTTCTTGCCGGATTTTGTAACGCGGGATGCAGGCAAAATCTTGAATATCTCATCCACAGCAGCCCTGATGCCCGGCCCCTTACAAGCCGTTTACTATGCCACCAAAGCCTATGTAACGTCATTCAGCAATGCGCTTGCTGAAGAACTACATGATACACAGGTGACCGTGACGGCGCTCTTGCCGGGCCCCACTGAATCAGAATTTGCCAGCACGTCCGGCATGGATCAAACCAGCTTGTTCACTCAGGCGCATAGTGCGCGTTCAGTGGCTGAGGATGGGTATCAAGCGATGCTGGCAGGGCGCTTGAATGTCATCACGGGTGTGACAGCTGCCCAGCGAATCTTCATGTGGTTAGCGCCCTACATTCCTAAACGTATCTTGTTGCCTCAGGTACGTAAATTACAGGAAACCTGAGCACAATCCTGTGCGCCCTCACAGCTCTGTAAGGGCGCATGGGATCATCGTTGACTTTGTAACCGATTAAATGCAAACGCTGTTAATATGCTGGATGCCAATAGCCATAAACCCGTCAGCGCGATGGCATCTAGGCTCTGTAACCAATCGGGTTCAATCGCCGGATTGCGATTATACCCCCCTGCCAAGATGATGATAATCTGTACCCCATTGAACAAAATGCCTGCACCACCGACCAACAACAGCGCGTAATTCAACCAGCGATTTTGTATATGCGTCATTATGCCCTCTTTCACTCTTTGATGACCCTTAAAACAGACTATACACCCGATATGAGTGCATATTGTTGCTCATCATAGCATATTCCCACAGTTTGACGATCCCTTATTAGTCATTTTGCACAACTCATGAAGCTTTTAATAGGTTATTTCTTCTAAACATCACACAATCTGTACGAAAAACCTGTGAAAGTTTTCACAGCCCTGTGCTAACGTTTGTTGACAAAAACGGTGTATAGTTTAAGATGTGCCGTTTTGCGCATCATCTTAATTATGGCAAATATTTTTCGTACGCATCGTTCTCATGGGCGATGTGATCGTTCTTATTGAGGAGATTTTATGCTATACGAACAACGCAATCACAAATGGGTGTATTTATTCAACGAAGGCAACACCTCGATGAAGCACTTATTAGGGGGTAAAGGGGCAAATGTTGCGGAGATGTCGAATATCGGCTTACCTGTGCCGCCCGGATTAACTATCACCACCGAAGCCTGCAACGCCTACTACGATTATAGTCGACAATTCCCAGAAGGGATGTGGACACAAACACAAGAAGCCCTGCTCGACGTTGAAGCACAATCTGGCAAGCGCTTCGGTGATGTCGAGAACCCGCTCTTGCTCTCGGTGCGTTCCGGCGCGTCGATCTCGATGCCGGGCATGATGGATACCGTACTCAATCTCGGTTTGAATGATGAGACAGTTGAAGGTCTAGCCCGCCTGACTGGTGAGCGGCGCTTCGCGCTGGATGCCTACCGTCGTTTTATCAGCATGTTCGGGCACATTGTCATGAATGTTGGCACTGAAAACTTTGACCGCATCCTTGATCGATATCTCAACCACGGGCGCAACTTACAGGTGACTGACCTCACCGAAGCCCAGTTGGAAGAGATCATCAAAACTTATAAGCGCACAATCTTCGCCGAATTACACGGTACAGAGTTCCCGCAAGATCCACACGATCAGTTGCGTATGGCAATTGCGGCAGTCTTTGACTCCTGGATGCGCCGTCGAGCTATCGATTATCGCCGTATCAATCATATTCCAGAAGATCTCGGTACAGCAGTCAACATTCAAACCATGGTTTTCGGCAATTTAGGATGGAACAGCGGCACGGGTGTCGCCTTCACGCGTAACCCCTCCACCGGCGAGAAGATGATCTATGGCGAGTACCTGCTCAACGCACAGGGCGAAGATGTTGTCGCCGGCATACGTACTCCCAAGAGCATCGACGAATTAGCACGCGAGATGCCACTCGTCTATGCACAACTGCAAGAGATCACGCACAAGCTTGAACAACATTACCGCGATATGCAAGACATTGAGTTTACTATCGAAGATGGCAAATTGTGGTTGCTCCAGACGCGCAACGGCAAGCGCACCGGTTCGGCGGCAGTGCATATCGCGGTGCGCATGGTAGAAGAGAACATGATCACCCGTGATGAGGCCCTCTTGCGCGTCGATACCGGCTTGCTCGATCAACTTCTACATCCCATGATTGACCCTTCCCACGCAGTCCAAGAACTGACAATAGGATTGCCCGCCAGCCCCGGAGCCGCTACCGGACGCATTGTATTTGATCCTGATGAAGCTGAAAAATACACTGAAGAAGGTGAGCAAGTGATCCTCGTGCGCAACGAAACCAGTCCGGAAGATTTCCATGGGATGGTAGCCGCACAGGCTATCTTGACCGTGCGCGGTGGCATGACCTCTCACGCGGCAGTTGTGGCGCGGGGTATGGGCACGCCGTGTATTGTCGGGGCGGGTGATATTACTCTCAGCATGGAACAGGGCGTGATGTCCGTCGGTGATGTGACCTTGCGCCGTGGTGATTGGATCACGGTCGATGGCTCCACCGGGCGGGTGATCAACGGGCAAGTACCAACCGTCGAGCCAGATCTCAGTGGTGACTTCCAAACGTTGATGCGCTGGGCAGATGAAACCCGCCGTTTAGGGGTGCGTGCCAATGCAGATAACGCACACGACGCAGCAATTGCCCGTCAGTTTGGCGCACAGGGCATTGGCTTATGCCGTACCGAGCACATGTTCTTCACGGAAGATCGCCTCGAACTCATGCGCGAGATGATCCTCGCCGATGATCTCGCCGGACGACAGGCGGCGCTTGATAAGCTCTTGCCGGTACAACGCCAAGATTTTATCGAGTTATTCCGTGTGATGGACGGTTTGCCCGTCACTATTCGTCTGATTGATCCGCCACTACATGAGTTCTTGCCGGATTACAACGCCATCCAGACCGAGCTGTACGAACTGAAATTGCAAGTCAAAGACGCGCAGAATTTCAAGGCGATTGATGCACTACTCCGTGAAATATGGGAAAAAGAAGAACTCTTGCGTCAAATTGACCGCTTGCGCGAAGTAAACCCAATGCTGGGCTATCGCGGGTGTCGTCTGGGGGCAACCTTCCCTGAAATTACAAAGATGCAAGCACAGGCAATCTTTGAAGCCGCTTACGAAGCGCATATGGAGGGCGTGACTGTTATACCCGAGGTCATGATCCCGCTAGTTGCTGTCGATCATGAATTAGCCCATCAGCGCGAGATTGTACAACAGGTTGCCGAACGCATTATTGACGTGAACGGCATCGACATGGTTTATAAGATTGGCACCATGATCGAATTACCCCGCGCTGCACTGACTGCTGACAGCATCGCCCATCATGCCGATTTCTTCAGCTTCGGCACCAATGACCTGACGCAGACCACCTTCGGCATCAGCCGGGATGATAGCGGGCGCTTCTTACCTACCTATGTCAAGCGTGGCATCCTGCCCGATGATCCGTTTCAAGTACTCGATCAAGAAGGTGTCGGCGCACTGGTCAAGCTTGGCATGGAAAAGGGCAAGCAGACACGCCCTGATCTCAAGGTGGGTATCTGTGGTGAACACGGTGGCGATCCCAAGAGCGTAGATTTCTGTCATCGCATCGGCTTAGATTACGTCAGTTGCTCGCCCTACCGCATCCCGATTGCCCGACTCGCCGCCGCACAGAGCGCCCTACGCCATCGGGCAGATGCAAGCGAGGAGACCGAACAGCCTGTCAACGCCAACGGACGTCACTCCGTGCCGGCACAATTGTAAGCAAGCGCACCGCCCCGTGACCGATCGTGATCGCTTTGTTATACTCGGCAGACGATCGGTCACAGACCACAGAGGACAATTGATGCACGACCAAACACAGATGCCCTTCTTAGAGAGCCTGCGTACCGAGAAACAACGCGCCGCGCTCTCTTTTCATATGCCGGGGCACAAGCAATCCTTACCGATGAACCCCCTGCTCGCTGACTATCTCGGCGGCAATCTTTATCCAGCAGATCTTGTGGAGGTCAACGGCAAAATCGACTATTTGCACGCGCCCAAAGGCGCACTCAAAGCGGCGCAAGTCCTCGCGGCAGAGGCATATGGCGCGGATTATACGTTCTTCTCCGTTAACGGCTCAACGGTTGCGAATCAGGCCGCTATCATGAGCGTTGCCCGTGCCGGTCAGAAGATCATCATGGCGCGTGCCTCGCACCGCTCGGTCTATGGTGGGGTGGTACTGGCAGGGGTGATGCCCCTTTATCTGCGCGGGGATGATCATCCTGAAATTGGCTTTCCGCTCGCGGTCAGTGTCGCTGAAATCCGCGACTTGCTGAACCAGCACGACGACATCGCCGCTATACACATTACCTCGCCCAATTATTATGGCGTGCTATCGAATACCCGCGCAATCGCTGAACTTGCACATCAACATGGCATTCCCTTGATTGTTGATGAAGCACATGGCGGTCACTTACACTTTCATGATGCCTTGCCCGCTTCTGCGACACAGTCGGGCGCAGATTGTGTCATCCAGAGCACGCACAAGACGCAAGGTGCACTCACACAAGCCTCGATGCTCCACATCAACGATCACGGTCTGGTCAATCTAGCGCGAATCGGGCAAATTTTGTCGCTCTTGCAAAGTTCATCACCCAGCGCCTTGCTAATGGCGTCGCTCGATGTGGCGCGGATGCAGATGGCGACCAGCGGACGCGAACAACTCACCCGTGTGCTTGATCTGTGTCAGCAAGCACGCACTGCCATTAATGCGCTCGATGGCTTGTACTGTTACGGCACAGAATTATGCAGACAGGATGCTATCCACGCCTATGATCCGACGAAGCTCATCGTGCGCGTGACCGATCTCGGTTATACGGGCTTTGAAGCCTACCAGCACCTGCGCGATCATACAGATGTAGATGGTGAATTTGCCGATTTGCGCCAGATGATTTTCTCGATCAGCATTGCTGATACGGACAAGACAATCTCGCGCCTGTTGGATGCGCTCGGCGAACTGGCAGGTCATCCGCGCCCCCCGATCAGCGCAGCACCCGCTTCAACGGGCACGATGCCCTTGCCTGAAGTCCGCTTAACCCCGCGAGAGGCTTACTTCGCGCCCTCGCGCCCTGTACCCATCACAGAAGCTATCGGGGCAGTCATCGCCGAGAACATCATCCCGTATCCGCCTGGCATTCCTTTACTGGTGCCCGGCGAAGTGCTGACCACCGAGCATCTCAGCTATGTGCGCCATCTGCAAAGTCAGGGGACGGCGATTGTCGGCGCGGAAGACCCGCACTTTCAGCAGTTGCAAGTTGTCTTATGAGCGATTACTCCACCCAGAGATCAATCAGGCTGATGCCGGTCATCTCTGCGGGTTGAGGAATATCGAGTAAATCCAGCACAGTTGGCGCAACATCAGCGAGCTTACCACGTGGACTCAGCAGATAGTATCCCGCACCAATCACGAACAGAGATACCGGATTGGTGGTGTGATAGGTGTGCGCCGCGCCGGTGCTGAGTTCGACCATGCGCTCACAGTTGCCATGATCGGCGGTGACAATCGCCACGCCCCCTTTAGCGGTGATCGCATCGACCAGTTTACCGGCACATTCATCGACCGTTTCCACCGCTTTGATCGCCGCTTCCAGCGAGCCAGTATGCCCGACCATATCCGGATTGGCGAAGTTAATCAGGATAAAATCATCATCGGCTTCTTCGATGCGCTTGAGCGTGGTTTCGGTCAGTTCGTAGGCGCTCATCTCCGGTTTTTCGTCGTAGGTTGCCACATCTTTGGGCGATTGAATGACCGTATGCGTCTCGCCCGTGAAGGGTTTCTCGCGTCCACCATTGAAGAAGAAAGTGACGTGCGGATATTTCTCCGTTTCAGCGGTATGATATTGCTGTTTGCCGGCGTTGCTGAGTGTCTCGGCGAGCGTGTTCTCCAAGTTATCTTTACGGAACAGCACATCAACCGGCAACTCATCCATATAGCTGGTCATCGAGGCGATGTACAGATCATCAATCGGTTGATAATCGACACCGCTCACGTTCTCCGGCAAGGTGAACATCTGCACAATCTGGCGCATACGATCCGCACGGAAATTATAGAACAGCACCGCATCGCCCGCGTCAATGGTCTTACCGTCCGCATCACCAATAATTGTCGGTAAGATGAATTCATCGGTCACGTCCGCATCATATGATGCTTGGAGTGCCTCGCTGGCGGATCCGGCTTGATGAGCGGCTTGATGAGCAACCATTGCCTGATAGGCGCTGTAGGTACGTTGCCAGCGTTTATCTCGATCCATCGCATAATAACGCCCGCTGACGCTGGCAATCACTGCGTCGTGTTGCCCGGCAATGCGCGCTTCAAGCTGATGCACGAAGCCGATTCCGCTCTGTGTAGGCGTGTCGCGCCCATCGGTGATGATATGCAGTACCGGTGTCACGTCGGCATCACGGCAAATATCAAGCAATGCCATCAGGTGATCAATGTGGCTATGTACACCGCCATCGCTCACCAAGCCGATCAGGTGCAATTTGCCCCCACTCTGAGCGCGTTTTAGCGCGTGCTGAATCTCAGCTTGTTCTTTGAGTGTGTCGTCCTCGATGGCGTTGTAAATGCGTGTGATGTCTTGATAGACCACGCGCCCCGCCCCCAGATTCAGATGCCCGACTTCCGAGTTGCCCATCTGCCCGCGTACTAACCCGACCGCCCCTTCAGACGCATCGAT
The DNA here is from genome assembly GCA_051117475.1 of Anaerolineae bacterium. Classification (GTDB taxonomy): domain Bacteria; phylum Chloroflexota; class Anaerolineae; order Aggregatilineales; family Phototrophicaceae; genus JAUZRW01. Next base: position 136,264 of record JBNPEE010000026.1, read on the forward strand.
CACAGCACGTTCTTGTGTGCGATACCAGTGATCATAATTGGGCGTGTTGCCCAGCAAAACGGCATTACCTTCTTCCATTTCGCGGATACCCCAGCCATCGAGGATCACGAGCATGACCGGTTTCTTTGCCATAGTATAGCCTTTCTCAGTGTGATGTTGTGTTGTTCAATGATATAACCCTAAAACGAGGGCACGTCCCCCGTCAACAATGGCATTTTAAGGCAGAATATGCAGGCTATCAATCACAGTGTAGAGGATCACGCCGAAGACGATCAACATTTGCCCCGGCCCATAGAGGAACCAGACCACGTCACTAATCAAGCGGAAGTGCAAACGGCTGAACAATTGTGCTGCCAGCAACAGATCACTGAGTAAGAACAACACCGCACCGACGACCACCAGAGAATAGGTCACATCCAATGTAGTGAGATGCATCGCCACGCCGACGGTTGTCGCTAATAGAAGCGTATATGGGAGAGCCGCATAGACTAACATTGTCGGTTTACTGCGCCGGTACACCACCAGATACCATAAAAACACTGCAATCGCCCACCAACTAGCGACCGTCAGCACTAAGGCACTCAATGCACTGTCATGTGCGTTAATCGGTAGCATCATACCCGTGATGTAGGCAATGTGCCCCAGACCGAACGCGCCCATGCCATATAAGATATGCGGTTGGATGTCGACCACCTGCGCCATGAACACATCGCCGATGAAACCGAGTGTCATCCCAACCGCCACCCAAGCTGCAAACATCGCAACAGATGTCCCCTGCGAGACAGCAAACCACGTCCACGCGCCCAGCACCAACATGAAGGATGAGAGCAAACGTGTGCTGCGGGGCATCCGGCGCGTGCGCTCATCATCAGGCTTGCCAAAGATAAACCCACCGACCAGAAAACCTGCCCATAATCCTAGATATAGGCTGAACAACACCGCTTCTACACCGCTGATAGGGAGGTTTAACATCAGACATCCTGCAAATTACTCTATGCATATGCAAATAGTATAACGTACATTTGCCCAAATGAATACGAGATGCGTTAAGATATCAAAAATATCATTTGACACCCCCTCAGACATCCGCTATAGTGAATTACTAAAGCGCATTAGTTGTGTGGGTAAAACATGGGCAAAAAGCGCGTCACAAGCAAGATGGTGGCTCAGCGTGCTGGCGTATCACAGACAACAGTCTCATTTGTGTTGAACAAAGTCAAAGGGCAACATATTAGCCCTGAAACTACCGAGCGCGTGTTGACTGCCGCCCGTGAATTGGGCTATGTCCCCGATGCCACCGCCCGCATGTTGGCACGGGGCGTGAGCAATAACGTGGCGCTAGTATTGACGCGCCCACACGACGCTGTGCTATCGGATGAATATGTCTCTTATGTGCTGACCGGCATCGCGCAGGTTTTTCGCAAAGAGTCGTTCCGCATTTTAGTTGAGTTCGTCAACGAGGGCAATCAAGCCGATACGTATCTCAATCTGGCACATGGCAAAGAAGCTGTGGGCTTGATCGTGATCCCCTACAAAGCCTCATCCAGTGACATCGACACCATGATTAACCTGAGTGAAGAAGGCTTCCCGATCATCTCACTGGCGCACATGGATGACCGCATTCGATCCGTTGCGATTGATCATCTCGGCGGGATTCGTCAACTGTTAGCCCATCTGCATCAACTCGGACATCAACGCATCGGGGCAATCAGCTATGCCCCGCGTGATCTGGCCAGCTTACCGGCTGATCGGTTGGCAGTTTATCGCGATTTTTTGCATCAACACAACCTGCCCTATCATGAAGATTACGTGTGTTACGGGGCATTCAGTCCAGAGAGTGGTTATCAAGCTATGTGCGAATTGCTGGCGCTGGCGCAACCGCCCACCGCCGTCTATGCGCTCAACGATGTGATGGCTTTTGGCGCGATGACCGCTGTCCACGAACATGGCTTGCGCGTGCCACAGGATATTGCCGTCGTCGGGTATGATGGTATCCATCTGGCACGCTACACCACCCCCGCCCTGACCACTGTGCAAGCGCCAACGGTTCAGCAAGGGCGCATCGCCGGCGAGATGTTGCGCGATCTGATTCAGGGAAAGGCGCTGGCATCCGATCATATTGTGTTAACGCCCGAACTCATCATACGTCAATCATGCGGGTATCAGCAACAGTAAACGCCCTGAATATGCCCGACATGATCTTTTTTTATTCGTTGACTAATACGCTTTACCTCATACAGATAAGGACATCCTACTATGACTAAAATCACATTCATCGGAGCGGGTAGCACAGTCTTCGCCAAAAACCTGATGGGCGATATTCTCAGCTTTCCTGAATTTGCCGATTGCACCTTCGCGCTGATGGACATTGATCAGGCGCGTCTGGATACCTCGGTGCAAGTGGCGCACACGGTCAACGAGGCGCTCGGCACACGCGCCCGCATCGAAGCCACCACCAACCGCCGTCAGGCGCTCACAGGCGCGGATTACGTGATCTGCATGATTCAGGTGGGGGGCTATCAACCCGCAACCGTCACTGACTTTGAGATACCGAAGCAATACGGTCTACGCCAGACCATCGGCGATACACTCGGCATCGGGGGTATCATGCGGGGCTTACGCACCATCCCCGTCTTGCTGGATATTGCCCGTGATATGGAAGACCTATGCCCCGATGCGCTGTTCTTGAACTATGTCAATCCGATGGCGATCAACCAATGGGCGCTGAGCCGTGCCACATCAATCAAGACCGTCGGCTTGTGTCACAGCGTACCTCACACCGCACATGAACTCGCTAACGACATCGGCGTGTCCTATGAGGACATCAACTATCGGGTAGCTGGCATCAATCATATGGCGTTTTACCTCACTTTTGAGCATCGCCAAACCGGCGAAGACCTCTATCCGCGCATTCAGCAGGTGCTAGATGAAGGGCGCGTGCCGGATTGGAACCGTACCCGCTATGAGTTGTTCAAGCGAGTGGGCTACTTCGTCACCGAGAGCAGTGAGCATTTGAGCGAATATGTGCCGTGGTTCATCAAGCGCCACCACCCGCAGTTAATCGAGCAGTTCAACATCCCGCTTGATGAATACATCGCCCGTTGTCAGGCGCAAATTATCGGGTGGGATATGGCACAGAAAGCACGTCAACAAGGCGAAGCGCCATCCGCGAACGCCATCCGCGACGCACTCGCTGATATTCAACTGATGCCCACCATGCTTGAGGGCACAGTACGCAGTATCATGAACTTCGACAAAGTGGAACGCAGTGTGGAGTATGGTTCGCTGATCATCCACAGCATGGCAACACACACACCGCGCAAGATTTACGGCAACGTACCCAATCGCGGGATCATCAGCAACTTGCCGGATGATTGTATCGTGGAAGTGCCCTGTTTAGTCGATCAAAATGGCGTGCAACCGACACAAATCGGTGCGATACCACCACAACTCGCCGCACTGATGCAGACCAATATCAACGTGCAAGCCCTGACTGTCGAAGCGGCGATCAGTGGCAAGCGCGAGCATATCTACCACGCCGCGATGCTTGACCCGCACACCGCCGCCGAACTCACGCTCGACCAGATCTGGTCAATGGTGGATGAACTGATCGAAGCACACGGCGACTATCTGCCCACCTACCACTAAGCCATTCGGGGCAGTGTGTGACGCACTGCCCCTACTCTCTACGCATCCGCTAATTCCAGCACCAACTCAGCAATCTCGAAGGCAGCACGGGGTTGACCGATAGCACGAGCTTTCTCGGCGCGAATGGTGAGAATACGCCGATCATCCTGCAACCAATGATAGAGCGTCTCCAGCACATCGAGGGCATTGAGCGCCTTATCCCCTACCCCCTTCTCGATCACATAGTTGGCGTTACCCGTTTCCTGTCCTTCGATCACATCCGTGATGAGTATGGGCTTACCGGCGGCTAAGCTCTCGGACACAATCAACCCGCCTGCCTTGCTGATGACCAGATCAGATGCTTTAATCATCGCGGGAATGTTATCGACATAATTATAGATGCTCACCGGCAGATGCCAGTCCGTTTGTTGAAATTTCCAATACAGCTTGTCATCGCCACCAGCAACCAGTGCCAATTGCACATCCAGGCCAGAATGATTGACCGCGTGCAGATTCTCAACCAGGTTACTCACGCGCTTACTGCCAACTACTAGCGCAACGGTCTTATCGGCATCCCAACCAAGTTCCTGACGAATTTCAGCAGTGGAGCGTGTCTCCTGCACAATAGCCGGCGTGACTGGCACACCAATCTGGCGCATTTTAGATTTGAGCAAGCCGTGATCGGATGCCAGCTTCGCGCCCTGTTCAGTAGGGACAACTGTCACCTTCGAGACCTGACTGAACCAACGACGGTGAATAGTTGTCAGATCGGTGATGACGGTCACAATCGGGATTTTGAACCCACCCATCTCATAAATGCTCTTGAGCGGTGCGAGATAATCTTCATGCACCACCACGATCACATCCGGTTGATATTCTTCGATGGTCTTATAAACTGCATCACGCAACATCACTGCTACCGCGCTGTTGGTTGCTGCTGCCGCAATGCCTGTATCACTGAGCTTATAGAGGAACTCGTATAAGCCTTCGCGCTTGGAACTCTCATCATACAAACCGTGAATGTCCTTGAGCAAGTCAGAACTGTCTTCACGTTGAGCGGGATTGGTGATCGTGACCTCGACATCAGGATGCTCGGTATCCAGCGCAGCAGCTATCGCATTCGCGGCGCTCATATGACCGAACCCCAACTTCGATGTCATGATTAGTACCCGTTTCTTTGCCATTGGCACACCTTCTCAGATTCATTCATATCATATAGTTGTGCTACGCAGATGCGTCGCTGTGGTTGCGCTCAGAACACGTCCAGATCCTGTCCGGAAATCACCTCGCCGTGATATTGTTCGCGGATTTCTGCCAGCAGATCCTCCTCGGATTGCCCCCAGAACAATTGATGCACCAGCACCAATAATTTTGGCTGAACCTCTCGTGCTATTTCAGCTAATTCTCGTGTGGATGTGTGCGCGTTATGGTGATAGGCTTGCCATTCTGGTGAGCGTTGCGCGAAACCCTGAGCCGAATAGACCTCATGCACCAGCACATCGCACTCCCGCGCATGATCAACCAGTGCCTGCGACGGTGTGGTATCTCCTGAGAATACGATCACGCGGTCATCACTGATAAACTGATAGCCATATGCCTCTAATCCGCCATGTTGCACGGGGAAAGCGGTCACGGTCACGCGCTCATCATGGTAGACTTGCCCGGCGCTGATCTCGGTCACTAACACATCAAGCGGGTGATTGATCGGCGCGAGACCGTCGCGGTGTTCGCCAATGCCGATCTCATATGCCTGCAACAGATGCGCGATCATCGCCCGTGTGCCTGTCGGCCCCCAGATTTGCAGAGGGTCAGTACGGTCTAGCACCCAGGGCGCGATGATCAAATCCGCTAAGCCAGTGACATGATCAGGATGCAAATGCGTCAAGAAAATCCGCGATAGGTTCTCAAAAGCGAACCCTGTGATGCCCTTCTCATGGTGCGCTTGTGCGATACGCTGAAGCGTCCCACCGCCACAATCCACCAGATACGGCACATCATCCACCAGCACACCGGCGCTAGTCTGATAACGTGTTGGTAAGATGTTTGGCGTGCCGGTTCCCAATAAAACCAATTTTGTCTGTGACATCGTTTAAAAATTCCATCCAGTAAATCTGCTATAGTTATAGCCGACTTGTTCAGATCACAAAAGGATTGACTTATGCCCAATTGGCGCGATCAGCTACCCTTGCTCGAAAAACTCTGTACTTACCCGCGTATCGGACTCATCACGGATATGGATGGCACGATCAGTCCAATTGTGCCAGTGCCAGCCGATGCCCAGCCAACAGACCGCAACCGCGACTTGCTCGACCGCTTACACCAACGCCTGGCACTGGTGGCGGTAGTCAGTGGGCGTGCGGTGGATGACGTGCGCCAGCGCGTCAACCTGCCTCAATTGACCTATGCCGGCAATCACGGGTTAGAGCGCTGGCAGGACAATCAGGTGGTGCTTGCGCCACAGGCGAAACCCTACCGCCCCAACCTCGAACGTGCCCGTGATCGCATCAATGTGATTAAACCGGATGGCATGTGGGTTGAGGATAAACGCGCCACACTCTCGGTGCATTATCGCGATACAGCGAACCCTGCCAAAACGGTGACGGAGTACACCCCGCACTTAGAGCAGATCGCGCAGGAGAATGACCTGCGTCTGTTTCAGGGGCGCATGATCTTTGAGTTACGCCCCCCGCTTGATGTGGATAAAGGCACGATCTTCAAGCAACTGATTGACGAATATCAGCTAGATAGTGCCTTGTATATTGGCGATGATACCACCGACGCCGACGCGCTCCGCATGGCGCAAACTCTACGCCAGAACGGGACATGCTACGCGCTCGCTGTGGGCGTTCAATCAGACGAAACGCCTGACGTGGTGACCGCTTCATCGGATGTGCTTGTCGATGGCGTATCCGGTGTTGAATCGTTCTTGTCATGGCTAGACAGTGCGGTCAGCGCATCCTGAACTTGATTGTAGAACCATTCGCGCACGCCCGCTTCGCGCACCACGGTTTTCATCGCCTGTGCGCGTTGCTCGCGTTCACTGCGGGGCATAATCAGTGCCTGATGCATCGCCTTAGCGGTACTGTAAATATCAAAAGGCGAGACCGTCAGCGCGTGATCGCCCAATTCATAAAACACGCCAGCATGCTCGGATAGCACCAGCACGCCATCGCGCGAGTTGACCAGTGCGCCCTCTTTAGCGACGAGGTTCATACCATCGGCAATCGGGTTGACCAGCAACACATCATACAGTTGCATCGCCGCCAGCGCACGCGGGTAATTGTTGCCGAGGATCACGTTTACCGGTTGCCAGAACTCATCACTGAACGAGGCATTGATCATGCCGGCTTCTGCCATAATATCGCGCAGATAGGACTTGTACTCGTCCACTTCCATGCGCGAGGGAACCAGCAACATCCAGAAGGTGACGTTACCGTGATGTTCAGGATGTTCTTCCAGCAAGGTACGGTAGGCTTGTAGACCACGTAGGATGTTCTTGCTCGGTTCGACGCGATCCACACGCAAGATCAGTTTACGATCACCAACCTGACTGATGAGCTGTTCTTTGTGGAGCTTGGCTTGGGGTTCGTTGACCAGTTCTTCGACTTTATCAACATCAATCGAGATGGGGTAATCATACGCACCAATTCGCTTATTCTGATAGGTAATGGAATCGCGTGAGCCGTAAGAATGTGCCCCTTCGATATAAAAACGCGCGGTCTGCACGAAGTTGAAGGCATCGCGACGGGTCTGGAAACCAATACGGTCACTGGATAGCAAACTCACTAACAGGTCATTGCGCATCTCACTTGGTAGTGTGCGCCAACCATCAGGGCCGGGCCACGGAATATGCACGAAAGGTTGAATCTGCACCTGTTCTGCCACTTGTTGGCGCAGATACATCGGCACGAAGTACAGGTGATAATCTTGAGGCATCACAATCACCGGACGATCCGGATTGTCAGCGAGTAACTGCGCGATGCTATCGGCGATCACATCGGCGAATTGCTGGTTGATATGCCGATAGCCCTGCTCCCACGCTTCCCACATGGATTTATCGAGGATGGGATTACGCACCATATCCCACAAACCATGCTGAATGAACCACAGTAGCGGGTTGGCGATCATGTTGTAGAACTGATAGTAGGCGTCTTCATCGCTAACAATCAAGCGCAGTTGAATCCCGCTAACCTCGGTCACGCGGTCTTGCTGTTGCTGTGCCCATGCGCGGTCATCCTCACTGAGCGCCGAAGCCACCCACAGCACATCGAGCTGTTCGGCGAGTGCCGCAAGCGCGGTCACCAAGCCGCCGGAGCCACGATTGGCGTTGAAATCCCCCGTCTCATCACGCTGAAAGGCATACGGCCCCCGATTGGACGCGATCACCAATAAGGGATTCTGTTCTTTGTCAATTTGAAATTTTGTCATGTGAACTCCTTGCCTTTATCCGTAGAATACTATTTCTACCATACCACAAGCACATTGTAGGCATATTAAAAATCACATGACCAAACCTGATATCTTCACTCCCCCGTCAGTGTAACCGTCCGCAACCTGACTGTGCCCGCGTTGTCAATCGGATCGCGCCCGTTGAGTGTAAGATTCTCTAGCGTGAGTGATACGCCATCCGCCACACGGAAAATGTGGTCATCCGGGGCGCTGGTATCGTGTGTGATCGTCGCGCCAAATAACACGCATTATCATCACCACCCAATAAAACTTCCCTCTAGTCACAGTGAGGTGTTATCCCCTAATGATTAGGGGAAATATGTTTTCTATAACATGATAAAATTGAATATATCCTCTAATCTTATAAAAAATCCTCAGAAAGTAGTCTTTGATGAAAGAATTACTATTATTCCTGATCAATCTAATAGAGTTTACATCAACGATACCAATCTCCGCATTAGTTACAGCACTGACTATAAGTATTCCATCATACATAGCTCTCCGAAACAATCGTATAAACATTGAACGCCAGAATAAATTAGAAAAACTCAAACTCTTACAATCTGAGCAACAAAAACTAGATGATCAGATGAGCAAATGGGAAAACGTTTCTCATCACTATAAAAACCAAAACACTACAGGTTTTTCTGTGACAGAACTATTGTCTGTAATTAAACGAATTCAAATAATTTTAGTCTCTTTACAGAGCAACAAAGTGATAGTCAATCAGGCTATTTTTTTCGTTGATCAAGTTGAAAAATATTTACAGGATGCAGAAGAATTTATTGATATATCCAATACTGAAGAAGCAGCTTTAACAGAAGAAAAGAATATCTTGAAACAAGATATTCAGAAGTTACATGAACTAACCACTAATGCTAGTAGCAACTTAGATCAAGGTCAAGAATATCTACGCTATGGAGAAAAAGTTTTTGACATATTTAATACTGAAAAAGAAATTTCGACAGAAACAATTAATATCTTGAAACAAGATATTCAGAAGTCACATGAACTCATAAAAAATGCCAAAATAATTTTGGCTGAGGACGACAAAAAAGGAAAAGAAATGGAGGATGCTATTAAAAAATCTCAACAAAAACAAGAAAGATTAATATCACAGGCGCAAACTAAATCTTTGGATGCAATAGAAACAATTGACGAAGCACTTTATTCACTATCGTTAGTAATGGCAGAATTGATTGCATCCTTACAAGAAGATATAGATTAACTTCACAAACAAAAGTCCCTCTCCTGTACATCCTCGAACCTTGGTCTACCCCCACTTTTTCGGAGTAAGAGTTACTCCTACGCTCTAGCAAACCAAACAGAAAACCTCAAAACTATTCTTGACATGCTTGATAATTCATATGAAAACCATCCTCATCCGTAATAGCGCCTTACAGTCAAGTATAGCGGATTGCAAACAAGGCAGTCACGGGCGTTTGACCTACGGATCAATTGACAAGCCCACGCACAACTTGCTATAATAATTTCACATAATGAAATACTATTTTACTTTGTGAAACGCTTATGAACACAGCACCGGATGGCACACAATCGATTATCCGCGCCCTGAGCATCCTCAAGATGTTTGACGATGTGAATCCAAGCTGGGATTTACAGGAACTCACCGACGCATCACAACTGAACAAAACCACTTTGTTTCGCATCTTAGGGGCGCTGGAATACGAAGGCTTGCTCGAAAAGACCGACGAGGGACGCTATACGCTCGGCTCGGAGATGATCGCGCTCGGTGGACGAGCGGCGCGTGTCAACAACTTACGGGCGGTCAGTCATGCACGGCTCAAGCACCTGACCGCGCAATCCGGCGAGACGACTACGCTGGAAGTCATGCGCATCGAGAACGATCAAACGTGGTCAATGCTGGTGATTGATGAGGTACTGGGGCGTTATATTGTCGGCATCACGCAGTATATCGGCAGTCGCCTGCCCTTACACGCCACCTCCACCGGCAAAGTGATCTTAGCCTTCAGCGATGCAGACACCCGCGCCCGATTGCTCGCCGCACAACGCGCCCAATTCACCGATGACACGCGCATCCGCAACAGCGACATCCTGCAAGAACTGAACACCATCGCCGAACAGGGTTTCGCACTCGCTTATGGTGAGCTAGAAGCCGGCTTGGTGGCAATCGGTGCGCCGATCTTCGACGCCAATCAGACGGTGCAAGCCGCCATCAGTTTGACGGGGCCCAGTGTGCGTATCAAGCGCAATGACGTGCCCGCACTCGCCGCGCTGGTCTGCCAGCACGCCGCCGACATCTCGCATCAATTGGGATACCGCCAATCGTATTAGCACAAATCATAGATTTAGTGAGGTTAATCTCATGGCACTCGATATTCAACAATCACCCGATACCACGCCGGAACTTGATCCGGCACTCGCACAAGAAGCGGTAACACTCGCCGCCGATTTACTACGGCGTGCCGACCGCGTGCAGACCGCGCCGGAAGCGCAACAGAGCGCCAAGCTCGCCCGCATGATGCACGATCGCAACGGCAAGACCCTGACCATACAACTCTCCGATCAAGCCTTCCGCAGTGATGACCCCGCCCGCGTCGCCGATCAGATCGCCTATTTGCTCGATCAATACGGCATCCCACGCTATTTCGCCCGTTGGGAACAACTGGCGCTGGCTTTAGGCTCGCAAGTGGCAAAATACTTGCCCGCGCTAGTAATCCCCTTGATTGTTGAGCGCATCCGTCAAGAGACAACTAACGTCATACTGCCCGCCGAAGAGAAGCCATTCAAGCAGTATTTGCACAAACGCCGTCAAAGTGGCACGCGCCTCAACATCAACCAGTTGGGCGAAGCCATCCTCGGCGAAGGGGAAGCCAGTCGTCGCCTAGAAAAATATATGGATCTGCTGGCAAACCCCGATGTGGAATATATCTCGGTCAAGATTTCTTCGATCTTCAGTCAAATTCACCTTGTCGCCTTCGATTACACAGTGGAACGCATCAAAGAGATTTTGCGCAAACTCTATCGGCAGGCGATGCGCTACCCGTATACCTTTCCCGATGGACGCACCGTGCATAAGTTCATCAACCTCGATATGGAAGAATATCGCGATCTACACCTGACTGTTGAAGCCTTCATCGATGTGCTGGATGAAGCGGAATTCCAGCCGTACCGCGCAGGCATCGTGTTACAAGCCTATCTGCCGGATTCAGCGCAAGTTCAGCGTGATCTCACCACATGGGCGATGAAGCGCGTCGCCGATGGGGGCGCACCGATCAAACTACGCATCGTCAAAGGTGCCAATCTGGCAATGGAACAGGTGGAAGCCGCATGGCATGGCTGGCAACAAGCGCCCTACCCCACCAAAGCCGATGTCGATGCCAACTACAAGCGCATGGTCACCTATGGCATGACACCCGAACGGGCGCGGGCGGTCAATCTCGGCATCGCCAGCCATAACCTGTTTGATGTCAGTTATGCGCTGATCCTGCGCGAGAAATACGGTTTGCAAGATCATGTCAATTTCGAAATGCTCGAAGGCATGGCGAACCATCAAGCGCGTACCGTGCAGGAAGAAGCCGGCGGACTGTTACTCTACGCGCCAATTGTCTCACGCGATGACTTTCACAGCGCGATTGCCTATCTGGTGCGTCGCCTTGATGAGAACACCGCCGAAGAGAACTTCCTGCATGATTTATTCGCAATGCGCGTCGATAGCCCCGAATGGAAGCAACAGCGCGATCTGTTCCTGAGCGCCTTCGACGCGATGCACACGGTCAGCGATCAACCGCGCCGTACACAAAACCGCCAGACCGAACATATCCACTTTGATCCCGAAGCCGACTTCGAGAACGTGCCCGACACCGATTTCTCACTGCGCCCCAATCAAGCATGGGTGGCAGAAATCATCAGCACATGGCGCGATCAACTATTCGAGACTGTCCCGCTACAGATTAACGGGCAGACCATCGTCACCAAGCAATTAGGAGATGGTCATGATCCTGCTCAACCGGATCGCCTCGCCTATCAATACGCGCTCGCTAGTCCTGAGCAGATCAATCAAGCATTAGAGACCGCCACCCGCGCTCAAAGTGCATGGGCACAGCGCCCGATGGTAGAGCGTCGTGCGCTCTTGATCGCTGTTGCTGAGAAATTAGCAGAACGTCGCGGGGAATTTATCGGCGTGATGATGCGCGATGGTGGTAAGCTTATCGAAGAAGCCGATCCTGAAATTTCAGAGGCGATTGACTTCGCCAATTACTACGCCCGCACCTTCGACACGCTCGACAGTGAGTTTGCCGATGTGCAACATGAGGCGCTCGGTGTGGTGCTGGTCACCCCGCCATGGAACTTCCCGTTGGCGATTCCAGCAGGGGGCGTGTTATCGGCACTGATCGCTGGCAACAGCGTGATTATTAAGCCAGCGCCAGAAGCCGTGTTGATCGCCTGGCAGATGGTCAACGCGATGTGGGATGCCGGCATCCCGCGGGATGTGTTGCAGTTCGTGCCAACCACCGATGACGAAGTCGGTAAAGGTCTGGTGACCGATGAGCGCGTCAGCGCGGTGATCCTGACCGGCGCCTATGAGACTGCTCGCATGTTCCTCGGTTGGAAGCCAAGCCTGCGCCTATTCGCTGAAACTAGTGGCAAAAATGCGATGATCATCACAGCGATGGCAGACCGCGATCAAGCGATCAAAGACCTCGTAAAATCAGCATTCGGGCACGCAGGGCAAAAATGCTCGGCGAGCAGTCTGGCAATTCTGGAAGCAGAAGTCTACGATGACCCCGCTTTCCTTCGACAACTGAAAGACGCGGTCAAGAGCTTGCACATCGCCCCGGCGCGCGAATTACATGCCCGCATGAGTACCGTCATCCGCGAGCCAGATCACAAACTCAAGCGCGGATTGACCACGCTGGAAGAAAGCGAGAACTGGTTACTCAAACCAAACATGGTCGGAGGCAATCCAAACCTGTGGACACCCGGCATCAAACTTGGCGTGAAGCAAGGGACATTCTTCCATCAGACCGAATGCTTCGGGCCGGTTCTCGGTGTGATGCGCGCCGATGATCTCGATCACGCGCTGACGCTCGCCAACGATGTGGACTACGGCTTAACCGGCGGTCTGCACACCCTTGATGACCGCGAGATGGCCATCTGGCGCGAGCGTGTGCAAGTCGGCAACGCCTATATCAATCGGGGAACCACTGGCGCGATTGTGCAACGGCAACCTTTCGGCGGTTGGAAGAAATCGGCGTTCGGCTATGCCAAAGCCGGCGGTCCCAACTACACCTACGCGCTCTCGCGCTGGCGCGACAAAGACGACGACGAACGAGCCTTGCTGGCACAGGCACACAAGTCATACAGCGCAGCGTGGACGACACACTATGCCATCGAGCATGATCCGAGCCAGATTTTGGGTGAATCGAACGTGTTCCGTTATCGTAAGCTAGAGCGGATCTTGCTCCGACTGACTGCCGACTGTGCCGAGCTTGATCTGCAACGGGTGCTGATCGCCACGCAATATTGTAACGTGCCCCTGTATATCAGCGTCAGTACAGACATGACACCGCCAGCGATACTTAATCTGGATTCGTGGCGACATGTAACCGTCGTTGTCGAAAAAGAAGAAGCCTTCATCAGTCAGATTCACAGCACACCCTATCGCTACAATCAGCGCGTACGCGCACTCGCGCCCGTATCGGATGCGGTGCGTCAGGCAACAATTGAAGCGCATGTGATGATCGCTGATGCGCCAGTGGTCAGCAACGGGCGCTTGGAGTTGCGACATTATCTCAAAGAGCAGAGCATCACACAGACCACGCACCGCTACGGCAATATCGTGCGCTGATTGTGCCAGCCCCTCCTCCTCTTGTGTGTTACTTCGGAGGAGGGGCTGGAGGATGAGGGCAAAACAGGCTGTCAAACCCATTTATCACTACCCACTCAATCGGCTTGATAGTAACGTTTCTTCGCCAGCGCTTGCGGTAAATTGCTCTCTTGATCGCGCTTACCGTAGCCCAATTCTTTCATCAGGTCAGTGGGGGCGTTGCGCAGGTGCATCGGCACCGCGAGATTACCATGCCGTTTGACATCATCCAGCGCCTTGAAGTACGCCTCATACGATGCCCGGCTCTTGGGCGCACTGGCGAGATAAGCCACCCCGTGTGCGAGGTTTATCTGCGCTTCTGGCAAACCGACCGTCTCCACCGCACGAAAGACCTCATTGGCCACAACCAGCGCCGTCGGCAAGGCCATGCCAATATCCTCACTGGCGAAGATCACCATGCGTCGCGCGATGAACTTGGCATCTTCGCCCGCGTCGATCATCCGCGCCAGATAATAGAGCGCAGCATCAACATCGCTGGCACGCATACTCTTGATGAAGGCGCTGATGGTGTTGTAATGTTCTTCGCCCGTCTTATCGTAGCGCAGATGTTTGGATTGAAGTGTCTCTTTGATGTGCGAGAGTTCGATCTGTGTGCCGTATAAGCTAACCGCATTGTTCAGCAGGTTGAGCGCGGTGCGGGCATCGCCGTTGGCATATTGCGAGAGGAAATCCACACCCGCGTCATCGACACTCACGCCAAGATGAGCAATCCCCCGACGCACGATAGCACTCACTTCGTCGGGCGTGAGCGCGTTTAGCACAAAGACTTGCATGCGCGAGAGCAAGGCACTGATAACCTCAAAACTAGGGTTCTCGGTGGTTGCACCGATCAACGTGATCGTACCATCTTCCACATACGGCAGAAGAAAATCTTGTTGCGCTTTGTTGAAGCGGTGAATCTCATCGAGGAATAAGATCACCCCTTCACCTGTTGAGGCATCATCAAAGAGCGTCGCTTGGCTCGATGCGCCGGCTTCTTCCACCACACGGCGCAAATCTGCCTTGCCTGCCGATACAGCAGAAAGCGCCACATAAGGACGTTGTGTATGATGTGCGATAATCCGCGCTAGCGTGGTTTTGCCCACGCCCGGTGGCCCCCATAAAATCATCGAAGGCACGCGATTGTTCTCAATGGCGATGCGTAGCGGTTTATCCGCACCAATCAAGTGCGATTGCCCGACAAAATCAGCGAGCGATTGTGGGCGCAGTTGTTCAGCAAGCGGTTGACTATCAACAGACATGATCTCTTCTTATCTTTCTTCAGGTAGGATCAAGGTGGCTAGACCGCCACTCACTCCGGCATATCCAGCGCGATGGCGTTACCGTTACGCTCGGCATAGCTAATATGGGTGAAACGCAAGGTTGCATCCATCATAACATAGCGCCCCTCAAGATGGAGTGTATCACCCACAACGATCTCAGTGACAGCGGGATGCGTGCGGGCAATCTGCACGTCTACACCATAAATGGTCAGCGTCAGATACTCGCCAGCACGCGCAATCTGCGAGACAGTGCCATCAATCAACGCGTTGACCTGCTCCGATTGTCCGACAGGCAACCACAATGGCAGACGCGCTAGCACGCCATCGCGATTCGGATACAACACCCACCCCACACCCAACAACACGGCAATCATGGCGATTACCAGCACGGCACGCCAACCAGAGCGTGCCCGTCGCGCTTTGGGGTTCGCCAGTGGATCGAGCATCGTGCGCGTGTCCCTTTGCAGTTCAAGCGAAGAATCTAGCATGGTGTTCGCGTCGGGTTCCCGTGAGAGTCGTGTGGGGGGCTTGGTATCCACATTGACTGGATTCGGCAGAGGCATGATATCGCGCAGGATACGCTCTTGTGGCTTACCGAATTGACTGATAGTCGGCGAACTTCCGCTATCCTGTGCAGTGCGTACTGCCGATTTCAGCGCGGTGATGAGCTGCGCCCCATCTGCATAGCGATCATCAGGACGCTTTTGTAGGGCTTTACTCAGTATTGGCAAAAATGCCGGATGTAGATTCGGGTTAATCTGATGCGGATCGGGCAGGGTATCGCCAACGTGCGCCATCGCAATTTGCATGGCAGACCCTTCGCCATAGGGCACCGCACCGGTCAGCATCTCATAGAGGATCACGCCGAGCGAGTAGAAATCAGTGCGGGGTACGGCCTGTGCCGAATTCATAGCTTGCTCCGGCGCGATATAATGCGGTGAGCCGAAAATCTCGCCGACTGTACCCTCTTGCACATCCAGCGCCAAGCCGAAATCAGTCAAGATCGCGTCTCCGTTACGCGCAATCATGATGTTCGAGGGCTTGATGTCGCGGTGAATCACGCCGTGCTGATGCGTGTAATCCAGCGCACTGCTGATTTGCGTCATGATGCGTAAGAGCGAATCATAATCGAGTAAATCGCCATTTGTCGCATAATGATGCAGAATCCAGCGCAAATCTGCCCCATCGACGTATTCCATCGCCATGTAATACAAATCACGTACTTCGTTAAAGCGATAGATTGCGACAATGTTCGGGTGTTTGAAACGTGCAATCGCCTGTGCTTCGCGATCAAAGCGTTTTCTGTATTCATCCTGATTTTTGTGTTTAGGTTGGGACATCACCTTGAGCGCCGCATAGCGGTTTAGCTTACGATCAAGCGCCCGATACACACGCCCCATCCCGCCCTGCCCCAGCAAGGCATCCACATAATAGCCCTCAATCTCCTGACCAATCAGTGCATCCTGATTATTCACGATAGGTTCTCCTCCACACTGTGACCACGCTCATCATGCATGGGATCATCGTTGGTATCCATAGCACGCTTGACCTATACACAACAAACTATTTTCAAACAGTATGCACTCATTATGGCAAAAATATCAGAGAATGATAGTCATAAGACAGATCACTCGTGTTCCTGACAGATTCTATGAGTATAATGGAATTGAGTGCGTTGTCATTGAGGGCGCACAGAGATTGAAAACCAACAGTTCTGGAAACCGAATGAACAAATTGGGTACGTTCTTATATGCCACTTTATTGCTGATCTTCAGCGTGTGGTCAACGCAGGCACAGAACGCTTGTGATATTGATGTAGATCGCATCATACAGCGTGTGACCGATGCCTGCACCAACATCGGCGAGAATGAAGTATGCTATGGTAACCGCAACGTAAATGCTGTCCCACGCATCAACACGATTGATTTCGTATTCGATGCACCGGGGGATCGTGTCGGCTTATCCAACATTCGCTCATTAGTCGTTGATGCTATCGATACCTCTGAAGATAATTGGGGCGTGGCACAAATGCGCTTATTGCTGGGCTCAGAGAGTGGTGCACGCGATATCAACATGTTACTCTTCGGCGATTTTGAGATTGAGAACGCTGTGTCAGCTACTAGCCAGCTTGAACTGCGTGTCATCACTATGCAGATGGCGATCTACCGTGAGCCACTCCTCAGCTCCGCGGAGATTGACCGCGTACCTTCCAACACCATCCTGACAGCTGTTGCCCGTCTTGAAGATAACTCGTGGATTCGTGTCGAAAACCCACAAACACGGGTGATTGGCTGGATCGAAAATAACGGTTTCGTGTTAAGTGACGAGGCGCTGAGTCTCGGCATATTACCCATACAAGATGCCAGCACACCTTATTTCGGCGCGATGCAAGCCTTCTATTTTGAAAACGGTCAGAGCAATATCGGCTGTGATACGGTGGAATCCGATGGTTTGTTAATTCAAACGCCGGAAGGCACCGCCCGCGTCTCGCTCCTGATTAACGAAGTTAGCATCGAATTATTAGGGGGGCGCAACGAAGCCGGAGAAAACGAAGGCGGTACCGCCTTGATTCAGGCAAACCCCCTCAGCGGGATGTCGGTCAACGTGGTGCAAGGTCAGGCAACAGTCACCACCGAAGAAGGTGAGCAGGTGATCGAGCGCGGGCAACAAAGTTCGATCCCTATTAGCGTGGATTTACGTCCATCGGGTGCACCGTCTGTGCCCGCACCCAGCGAGCCGGGCACCGTTAACATTGCCCCATTGGTTCCGGCTGTATCGCCAGCCAACGTCAATAACAACAATAACACTAGTACCGGCACAATCGGCATCAACACAAACGGTAACGGGAGTGGTAACAATGATGACGGGGGTACGAGTACCGGCACCACGGTCAATCCTTCCAGTACAGGCAGTAGTGGAGACGGTGGAAACAATAGCAACGGCAGTTCAACCAGTGGCGACACCAACAACTCTTCCAGCACAGGCAACAATAGTGGTGGTAGTAACAACGGCAACAACCCGGACACACGACCTGATCACTCGAACGGGACTGCACCAGATCTGCCCGGTGACATTGGCACAGAGCAATCACAGAACACAGGTGCCTTTCAGGGTTTGGGCGAACAAGGCAACATCATCGCGCTGGGTGTGACACTCACCGGTGGTTTGAGTTTCATCCTCTTTTTGGTATGGTACACACGACGTAATAAAAGCTGAGTGCCCCTTCAACGAAACCCGATAGGAAAGCATATCGATCAGGTGCTTTCCTATTTTTGTTTTAAGGCAGGTGCAACTTTCCATGATGTATCTACGTAAAAACTTTGAAGCCTGACCAGAGAGAAGGAATATACATGTTAGAGGCAAAAGGTCTCAAAAAACGCTACAAACTAAATGACGGCAAAGTGATCGAAGCGGTGACCGGCGTCGATTTGCGCGTCGAACAGGGAGAAATTTTCAGCTTATTAGGCCCCAATGGTGCGGGCAAAACCACCACTATTTCGATGATTAGCGGGTTGATCGCTCCCACTGAAGGCGATGCCACTATTGACGGACACAGCATCGTCCAGCAACCGATGCAAGCCAAGCGTCTATTGGGGGTTGTTCCACAAGAGATTGCACTATATCCAGAGCTGACTGCCCGCCAGAACCTGACTTTTTTCGGGCGGATGTATGGCTTGAGTGGTAAAGAGCTGAACCAACGCGCCGATGAGGTGCTCGACTTTATCGACCTGCGCGAACGCCAGCATGATCGCATCAGCACCTTTAGCGGTGGCATGAAGCGCCGTGTCAACATCGGCGTAGGCTTGATCCATCGCCCCAAATTGGTTTATATGGATGAACCAACAGTCGGCATTGATCCACAAAATCGCCGACGCATCCTCGATACAGTCTTCCGTCTGCGCGATGAATATGACATGACCGTACTCTACACCACACACATGATGGAAGAGGCGCAAGAACTGAGTGATCGTGTCGCCATCATGGATCATGGGCGCGTGATTGCCATCGGCACACAGGGCGAACTGACGCAACAGGTCGGGGAAGAGGATCGTCTCATCATCAACTTCGGTCATACACCTGTCCCGAAAGACCTCGCCGAGACGCTCCAGCGTGAGATCACCAGCGTCACCCGCGTTGAGATCAACAATGCCGACGAGCATCCCATTGACGGCGATAAACCACTCGCCGAATATCGCCTCACTGTTTATGTACAGATGGGACGCAAAGCCCTTCCTCGTATCCTGAGCGTGATCGAAGCCCACGACGCAGATATTGAGATACATTCGGTCACTGTGCGCGAGCCGGATTTAGAAGCCGTATTCTTGCACTTAACCGGACGCGCATTGCGCGATTAGGACAATCACTCATGCAAAAAATACTGACTTTTGCCTGGAAACAACTACAATTTGTCTATGCAGATCGTGGCTTATTGCTGTTCATGCTGATTACGCCTGTTGCCCTCGCGACAATCATGGGTCTAGCATTCGGCGGTAGTGGCGGAACGATCACCCTCAACGAGATCTCACTAGCGGTCGTCAATCTCGACGAGGGCGACGGCGACACCCGTCACGGCGATACCATCGCCAACATCTTACTCTCGGAACCTGCCGGCGATGCTACAGAGGATACCGCGGCCTGTTCCCTCAACACACCAGGCACCGACAGCAACAGCACCGACACACAAGCGCAATCGCTCGATGAACTGCTGAACGCAACTGCATTGAGCGATCCGGCACAAGCGCGTGCGGGTGTTGATGATGGCACCTATGCGGTAGCTGTCATCATTCCGGCGGATTTCAGCGCATCGCTCGCACCGGATACCGATTTCGGCACACTTGGCAGTGGTGAGCCAGTGAGCATCACCCCTACATCAGTTGAGGTTTACGGCAACGGAGGCGCACCGCTCAGCAGTCAGGTGGTCAAGAGCATCACCGAACAAATCGCAGGGCAAATCACAACCGGAAGCACAACGATCAACGCCACCCTGCGCACCATCTTATCCGATCCGCTCAATGTGGTGGCGATGACCCGCGCCGAGGATAATGACTTTGCTGATTTTGGCTGTGCGTTTCAACCTGATCTCAACACCATTCAACTGACACGCCTTCCGCTTGATGCGGTACAAGCGCAGAGCAGTTTCGTGCAGATCATGGTGGCGATGGGTTCAGCACAGGCGGTGTTCTTCGCCATCTTCACTATGAACAACTCACTGGCATCGATCTATGAAGATAAGCGCAACTGGATTTTACAACGCTTGTTAGTGACCCCTACGCCCCGTCTGTCGATCATCGCCGGCAAAATTTTAGGGTCGGTGGCGCTAGTTTTCGTGCAGGTGGGATTGCTCATGCTGACGATGACACTCATCGCAAGTGCCGTCATGGGTGAACTGCTGTTCATCTGGGGCACGGACCTACCGCGCCTGCTCGTGCTGACCTTCGCTGTCGGTCTGTCGGTATCAGGCTTGGGCGTATTCGTGATTGGGCTGGCACGTACACCAGAGCAATCACAGATCTTCGGCTCATTGACTGCGCTGGGCATGGCGATGTTAGGCGGGGCATTTGGCTTCCGCATCGAAAATTTCGAGCAACTCTCCATCATTTATTGGGGCGTGGATGGCTACAACAAATTATCGGCTGGCAATGCGGATATCGCGCAAAACTTGCTGGTTCTGCTGGTGGTCGGCGGCGTGTTGTTCATCATTGGTTCGTGGCTGTTCAATCGCCGTGTGGAAATTTAGGAGCGTGACCCTATGCAAAAGATATTAGCAATCGGCTGGACTGATTTACGCATCTTCTTATCAAGCCGTGAAAATCTCGTGGGGTTGCTACTGATCCCTACCGTGTTAACGGTGGTGCTAGGATTCGTGGGCGGTGGCAGTGCGCCGAGCATCGATATTGCGCTGATTGACGAAGACCAGAGCGCCCCATCCGACCAATTGATCGAGCGTGTGGCAGAAGTCAACGCGCGTTTCGCGGTTTATCAACTGGATGAGACCGACGAAGCCAGTGCCCGTCAGCGCGTGGCAGATGGCGAGTTCGATGCCCTGCTGGTGATTCCATCAGGTTTCAGCGAGGCATTGAGCGATTACACACCTTTAAACCTGACCTACTACAGCAACGAAGACCCGACATCACCAAGCATCATCGAGCCGGGCTTGCAAGCCGTGATCGGGCAGTTCAACACGCGCTTGATCGCTGAGCGCGTGGGCACATCCGTCGCTGAGACTGTCGGCGCGACAGTTGACCCGCAAGCTATCGGTGAGACAGCCAGCGACATCCTTGCGCAAGAGCCGATCTCAATCAACTTTCAAATGACCGAGACTGACAGCACCAACGGTACTGGCTTCGAGCAATCGGTGCCGGGCATGGGCACGATGTTTGTGATGTTCACCATCTTAGGCGGGATGGCGGTGCTGGTGCGTGAGCGCCAACAATGGACACTGCAACGGTTGGTGATGATGCCTGTCAGCCGTGCACAGATCATCGGCGGGAAGATCGTCGCGTATTTCACACTGGGGATGATCCAATATGCGGTGGTCTTTGCTATCGGTTACGTGTTCGGCATGAACTTCGGCAGTAGTGTGTTGGGTTTGCTGTTGATTGCCAGTGCCTTCTCGCTGACCGCCACCGCGCTGACATTCACCGTTGCTGTGTTCATGCGCACCGAAGGTCAAGCCGGGCAACTGACCACCCTGCTGGCGCTCTCGTTGGCGGCGCTTGGCGGTGCGTGGTGGCCCTTAGATATTGTACCAGATTTCATGCGCGTGATCGGACATATCTCACCCATAGCCTGGGCGATGGACGGTTTCCAGAAGTTGATCTGGTACGATCAAGGCACGCTATCTGTTCTGCCGGAAGTCGGTATTCTGTTAGCGATTGCGGGGGCATTATTCGCAGTCGGTATCGTGGGCTTCAGGTATGAGTGAGTTTGCTCATTTAAAATAGAAAACAGACGATAAGGGCAGCAGACCTTGTGCCCTTATCAAAACAGCAGACCTGTTCCTCTATCACGGCTTGACTCGCACAGAGCTACGCAATTATCCCCCTCCATAGAATGCATGATGTTGATTTTTGCAAACCCCTCAACAGCACGCTAGAATAACGCAATTCGTTAACACGGTGCAGATGATATGTATCCACACAAAGCATATCACTTCTTAAACAGTTGTTAACACTATTACTATCTCTTTACAACTTTTGTTCGGTAAATTGAGTGCCGATCATCCTAATACATCATGGTCAGTGCAAACACATGAAAAAATGGTCTCCACCTTCAGTCACACAAGTTAGAGAGAATATAGCTGGCTACCTATTCATTACGCCGGCAGTATTCTTGATTTTCCTATTTGGTATTTTCCCGATTGGTTATGCCTTTTACATGAGCATCCATCGCTGGAACATTCGCCAGGGGAGTTTCTTCTGCACCAGTGGCGATTATGCCAGTGAAGTCACAGGTATGCTGGGCATAGCTGTGGCTGTCCTGCGCGATTGCCTGCGCCATTATGAAGATAGCATCATCGGTAGCTGGCAAGGTGCGGCGGTTTTCATCATAGGCTTTGCCGTGCTGTTCATCTCATTCCGATTCTGGAACAATTTCTGGAAAGCTGAGAACAACAGCGAGTTTGCCATGCGGGTTGGTCTGGCAGTTATCACGCTAGCCGGTAGTCTGGCGATCATCACGCAGGGTTACAGTATGATGACCGGTAACTTGTCGTCGCGCAATCAAGATTTTCTACGCGGGCTAGAGATCACATTCTTCTATGCCGTGGGCAGTATTCCGCTTCAGTTGATTCTCGGTCTGGTATTGGCGTATGTATTGTTCCAGAACATCAAGGGCAAAGAGCTATTTCGCATGTTATTCTTCTTGCCCTATATCACGCCGACAGTTGCCGCCGCTGTGGTCTTCGGGGTGGTGTTCAGCGGGCGTGATACGTCGCTGATGAATCAAGTTCTGGTAGGGCTAGGTGGCGAAGCACAACGCTGGATTTCTGAACCGCGTCCTTTTGTGAACGTGGTGTTTGGTTGGGATTTGAGCGGGTTCCTCGCGGGACCCAGTATGGCACTAGTGACTGTTATTATCCTCGGCGTCTGGACGTATACCGGCTATAACGCGGTGATCTTCCTGGCGGGTTTGGGCAACATCCCGAATGATCTGTACGAAGCCGCACGGGTTGACGGAGCCACAGAATGGCATCTTTTCCGCCATATCACGCTCCCCCTACTCTCCCCGATCACCTTCTATCTCTCGATTCTCGGCTTCATCGGCACTTTCACCGCCTTCAACACCTTATTCATCATGCGAACACCCGCCGCACAGGGCACCTTGAATACCTCGGCGCTGGTGATCTTTGATACCTTCCGATCGCAGAACCGCTGGGGTGAAGCCGCGGCACAGGCGATTGTCTTGTTCCTGATCATCCTTGTGATGACCCAAATTCAACGCAGTGTCTTTGAAAAGCGAGTGTTCTATGGTTGATATATTAGAGCAAAAGAACCCGGTTGAATCGACAACCAAGGCAAAAGTGACCCCCGCCGAGCCATTCAGTTTTGGCAAGCTATTCTTATATGTCAATCTGATTATCTTTTCGGTGATTGCGATGGTACCGTTCTTCTGGATGATCTCGAACTCGCTGATGACATTGGGCGAAACACAGGTGCGTCGTTGGTTACCTGCTGAACCGCAGTTTGGAAATTACACCGAAGCATGGCAAGAGGCGCAATTCAGCGTATACTTCATGAACAGCATCATCATCACAGCCGTCACATTAACGGGTTTGCTGGTGGTCTCGGTGTTATCGGCATATGCCTTCGCACGCATCAAGTTCTGGGGACGTAACACAATCTTCACACTCTTGCTCGCCACCTTGATGGTTCCCGAAGCCGTGACGCTTATCCCTAACTTCCTAACAATCAATGGTCAGATTGTGCCCTTACCGGAAACAAGCTCGACCTTCCCATTTTTCTCAATAGCGATGGGTAACACATGGTTTGATAGCCTACCTGCCCTATCGGTTCCCTTCATGGGGAGTGCCTTCAGCATCTTCTTGTTGCGCCAGTTCTTCGCACAGATTCCCAACGAATTGTGGGAAGCATCGCGCATCGACGGTGCCGGGCATCTGCGCTTTCTACTGTTGATTGTATTACCGATCAGCCGTCCGGCAATTACGACAGTTTCACTGCTGGCATTCATTGGCTCATGGAATGCGTTCTTGTGGCCGTTGATTGTCACCAATGATGCACGTTGGCGACCCATCACAGTCGGCTTACAACGCTTTCAAGACGAAGCCGGCACCAGCACCCACTTATTGATGGCGGGTGCGTTTATCACCATCATCCCAATCTTGATCCTGTACTTCATGGCGCAAAAGACCTTCACTGAAGGCATTGCCACAACCGGTCTCAAGGGATGATCTAACTTTATAAATAACCTGGATGGGCATTCTGCTCATCAGGATATTTAAAATACATATATACATTATGAGGAGCACAACACTATGGTAAGAAAGTTCGGTCTTTTGTCAGTTCTTTTGCTCGTCCTGATCGGCATGGCACTGCCTACCGCCGCTCAAGATGACCCCTACGCAGACGTTGACCCCAGTGGTCAAACCATCGTCTTCTGGCATCAACACAGCGGTGCCCGTGAAGAAGAGCTGATGCGTATCATCGAAACCTTCAACGAAACCAACGAGTTCGGCATTACCGTAGAAGCAATCAATCAGGGTGGCTACGACGAAATTTTCGAGCGTGTGACCACCAATATCGCCGCCGGTGACCAGGAAGCTCTGCCAGAACTGGTCGTAGCTTACGGCAACCAATCCGCTACCTATGATCTCGTCGGTGATCTGGTTGACATTTCACTATTTGTTGAAAGCCCAACCTGGGGTTTAAGTGAAGAAGAGCTGAACGACTTCTTCGCCAGCTTCCTCGCTGCTGATGTGATCGCGACCTCCAACAACGAACTGCTCGGCTTCCCGCCCAACCGTTCGATGGAAGTGATGTACTACAACGCCGATTGGCTCGCCGAACTGAGCGAAGCTGGCGCGATCAGCTTTGACGGCCCACCCACCACACCTGAACAATTCCGTGAAGCCGCCTGTGCCGCTACCGCCAATGCGTTCAGTGGTGCAACCACCGATACCGCCCCCATCGGCTACCAACTGAGCTATGATGCGTCACGCCTCGCGAGCTGGACATTTGCCTTCGGTGGCGATATCTTCGACTACGAAGCTGGCGAATACAACTTCGACGGCGAAGCTACCGTAGAAGCCATGACCTTCCTGCGCGATCTGGGCGTTGAAGGCTGTGCCGGTGAAATCTTCGAACGATTTGGCGATCAAGCCAACTTCGGCAACGGCGCGACCCTGTTCACCGTCGGTTCAAGCTCCGGCTTGCCCTTCTACGCGACCGCTGTTGAGAGTGGCGCAAACTTCGACTGGAGCGTTGCCGCTGTCCCATATGTGACCGAAGAACCGGTCATGAACATCTATGGTGCAAGCGTCTCCATCCCTGCTAGCACACCAGAAGCTGAACTAGCCGCGTGGATCTTCATGCAATACTACACCACACCGGAAGTTCAAAACGACTGGGCACGCGCCAGCAATTACTTCCCGGTTCGTGCAAGCGTTGCTGAGAACCTCGAAGATTACTTCGCTGAAAATGCAGCTTATGGTACCGCTTTCGAGTTATTGCAATTCGGCGCAACCGAGCCACAAGTTCCCGGTTACGATCCTGTTCGTGCAGCAGCTGCCGAAACAATGGCTGCCATCTTCACCGGTTTGGATGATCGTCCAGTAGAAGAAGTCCTCGCTGAGCTGAACGAGTTCGCTAACGAAGAACTCGAACTGGCGATGGAAGCTGTCGAGAACTAAGCATCAACTGATTGCCCTCGCGCAATCGCCATGAATAAGCACTACTTTCCCCTGAACAGTGGTTCAGGGGATTTGCTTTTTTAGGTACTCAGGATTTGACGTAATAGTACAATTCAGCGGGCTTCATCAGCTTGTACTTTTGCTGGGGGGCATAGTGCGATAGCGCACTGACGATCTCACTATCAGGGATGGCATTGTTGGGATATAAGTCATTGTGACCGGGAATCAGCATATCCCAATCCATATCTCGCGCTAATTGTGCCACCTCTGCCGGCAAAAGATTACCGATTGCATTGGCTACCGTCTCGCGGTAATAATCGCGTCCATTCACGGGCATGATCGCCAGATCAATCGGGGGAAAGGCTTGTAACTGTGCGATATAGTCAGGGTAAATGATGGTATCACCGGCGTGATAGAGCGTCACGCCATTCCACTCAATCAAAAATCCAATCCAGCGATACCCCTTCCCCACTTCGTGAAGCACCTCATAATGCGCACCCGGAACCGCCGTGACAAACATTGAGGTATCATCAATCTGTACGCGCTCACCGCTTATCAGCGTGATAATGCGTTCAGCATCGTAGCCCATCTCCAGCAGAATATCCCGAGACCAGCCATTGGTGACAAAACGCGCTTGCGGAGAGGCTTGAGCAATGCCGGCTACCGTCAACGGATCGAGATGATCGCCGTGTTCGTGGCTGATGAAGTAATAATCGGCATTGGTGACCGCTTCCGGCACAATCGGTGGCGGGTAAGCACGATACCACCAATCACCGGCTATCTCAGCGACATGATCACTCAAGCAGGGGTCAATATAGATCATGGCATCTGGCCCCTTAACCGCAAAACCCATCTGCCCCAAACCCCACAACGCCAGGCTGTTATCCATGATGGGGGTATTTGTCATCTGTTCAAGCATCTGTTTACCTTCCTAATAGTAGTTCAACCAAAATTTACTGAACGCAAAACCGAACGTCACAGAGAGCATGCTATAACCGATCCGCATACCAAGTATTTTTCAAAACGAACGGTTGCCATGTATCATGTAAGCAAGAGCGACGCTAGCCCCCATAACGAAGTGCTTTTATCATAGCGCCCTGATGCTTGTCTGGCTAGCAATCTGCATCAAGTGGCACATTCACACAAAGGATACGTAATATGAAATTATTGATGTACTACGAGAACGATCAAATTTATGTTGGGATCAAAGAAGGAGATGGCGTGCGCAAGACACACCTGCTGGCTGATGCGCTGTTACAAACAGGCACATCAAGGTTATCACAGCTCGCAGAAGCCTGCAACGATGACACACTGATAACCGTCCCTGAAAGTAACTTAGATATTGCGCCAAGCGTGCCCAATCCGGGCAAGATATTGTGCGTTGGTCTCAACTATCGTCAACATGCGCTAGAAAGTGGTATGGAACCGCCGACACAACCGGTCTTATTCAGCAAGTTCAACAATACCATTGCCGCTCATGGCGATGAGGTTTCGCTCGCGTCGGCATGGCAACAGGTGGATTATGAATCCGAACTGGTGGTGGTGATGGGCAAACGGGCGCGCTATGTCAGCGAAGATCAGGCGCTCGATTATGTGCTGGGCTACACCAACGGCAACGATCTCAGCGAGCGCGAATTGCAGTTCCGCAGTGGGCAATGGTTACTCGGCAAAACATCAGATCGTTTTCTGCCGCTTGGTCCCTATCTGGTAACCGCCGATGAGATACCCGATCCCCAAGCCTTACGGATTCAAGGCTGGCTCAATGGCGAACTGCGTCAGGATAGCACCACTGCCGATATGATCTTCAGTGTGGCACAGGTGATCGCGTATGCCTCACGCTATATGACGCTAGAAGCCGGTGACATCATCTCTACTGGCACGCCTGAAGGCGTGATATTCGGTCAAGCACCGGAAGATCGGCTCTGGTTGCAAGCGGGCGATGTCTACGAAGTGGCTATCGACGGTTTAGGCAGACTTCGTAACCGCATGGTGAGCGAAACGGCGGTGCACGCATGAGCGAACGTTATCTCGTCACCGGCGCGATGGGTTGCATCGGCGCATGGACACTCTATCACTTACGGCAACAGGGCAAGCAAGCGGTCAGCTTTGATCTCAGCGCCAATCGCCAACGTCTTGATCTGTTATTGAGCGCAGAAGAACAGGACACAATTACCTTCGTTCAGGGGGATTTGACCGACGCGCAACAGGTACGCACTGTGGTCGAAGATCACGACATCACGCATGTGATTCATCTGGGGGCGCTACAAGTGCCGATGTGCAAAGCCGATCCGATCATGGGCGCACAGGTCAACGTAACCGGCACAGTCAACGTATTTGAAGCAGTACGCCATGCGGGGTTACAACACCTCAGCTATGCGTCGTCTATCGCGGTCTATGGCCCGCGTGAGCTATACGAGAACACGCTCTTATCAGATGACGCGCCGATGCTCCCGCGCACGCTCTACGGCGTGTATAAAGTCGCAAATGAACAACTGGCACAGGTCTACTGGCATGATCAGGGCATCAGCAGTACCGCTTTACGCCCGTATACTGTCTATGGCCTGGGGCGCGATCAAGGTTTGACCAGCGAACCCACTAAAGCGATGTTTGCTTCAGCACGGGGCGAGGATTATCACATCTCGTTCGGAGGCAAGATGCAATTTCACTATGCTTCGGATGTTGCCTTACAATTCATCGATGCATCCGAACAAGCTTTAGACGGTGCCTATGGGTTCAATCTTGGCACACCGCCAGTTGCTGTGGAGACAGTCACTGAAATTATCATGGAAATCGTGCCGGATGTACAAATCACGGTTGGTGAGGGGAGCGTGCCCTTCCCCGATGGTTTCGACGATAGCGCACTGCGTAACGCCTTCACAGCGATCTACGAAACACCCCTGCGCGATGCCATCCAAGCCACTATTCAGGCGTTTCAGCAACGCGCCTGAGCATCTACCCTCACCATAGCAAAAACGGGTATCCGCTTTATCAGGATACCCGTCTTGTGCATCATGGTGTCACCTAAATTCACCCGAGTTGAAGATGTCGGCTCATTATCGATTGTCCACCATAATGCACGGTCAACTGACGTTTCTCGTTATCGGGCAAGCCGAACTCCAGTTGATGATATGGCAATTCATAATCACCCGTCACCTCAAGGTATAGGTCAAGTGACCATGGTGTTGTCTTGAGTGTGAACTGCAACCGTGTGACTGCCCCATCCTGATAAGCAAACGATATACCATCATCTTCAAATAATGTAAAACTATTTTCAGCTGTGCCTTGCACCGGAGCCAATGCGATGAAACGCCCACTATCTTGCAATTGTAACGGCAAGATAGCATTCGCACGCATCAGCACCGGAAAGCGCTCAAGGGGCGCATAAAGGGTGACAAATTGCCCGCCATTGTGCCAGTGGTCTGTAGACATATCAAGCCAGCGCGTGTTCTGTGGTAAATACACATCCCGCATGACACTACCTTCTTCATAAACGGAAGCAATCAACAATTGTGATCCCAGCATGAAATCAAATGATTGCTGATGGGTGTTTGGGTCATCTTGATAGTGATAAACCAGTGGACGCACGATAGGCGCACCGGTTTCGTGGCTCTCGTAACACAGTGAATAAAGATAAGGTTGGATGCGATAGCGGAAAGCAATCGCTTGTTGGATCATCGGCAACACGTCAGGATACATCCACGGCTCGGTAGCTTCTGTGCCATTATTGAGCGAATGCATGCAAAACCTCGGATGAAAGATACCATTTTGCACCCAGCGCACCAGCAATTCGGGTGAGGGGGCATCGCCAGCAAACCCGCCGACATCGTGCCCGAAGTTTGCCATACCGGATAAAGAGAGACCCAGTCCCATCGAGATATTATACTGAAGTGTCTCCCAGCTAGTGACATTATCCCCCGACCACGTCTGTGCATAACGCTGAACGCCCGGGGCACCCGCCCGTGATAGCACGAAGGGGCGTTCGTCAGGGCGCTGGGCAAGTTGGGCTTCTGTACTGGCGCGGGTCATGAGCAAGGTTTGCAAGGGACGCGCCAGCCCTAGCGGGATTGGCTCACCGAAGCCATGACAGCGTGCATCATCATCCCATAACGCAAATTCATTGTTATCATTCCATAACGCATCTACACCATATGCAAGCAAAGTTTTGGTAGCCATCTTCTGCCACCAACTATAGGTTTCAGGATGCGTGAAATCAAGGTGGCTACCTTCTTTAGAGAAGTTAAAACCACTCCCCCACACATAATCCAATGCCGGGTAATCACGCTCTGCTTCTTGAATGAAACCGTTGAAGGCGCGCACCGTCTCATAATGTGGGTGTGAACACATCATATACGGCTTGATATTCGTCGCCAAGCGGATGCCGGCCTGGTGGAATTGTTCGATCATATCTTGTGGTTGTGGGATACGTTGGCGATTCCAGTTGAAGGTATAACGTCGCCCATCTTCAGGATCCGTACTATAACCTGAAGATAGATGAAAGAGGTCACAGCGAATATCGTGCTGACGACATTTCTCGATGAACTGCATCAACTGATCCTGTGCGTCAGGCATTTCGGTATAGGTCATCGTAGAACCGAGATAGCCCAATGACCACCGTGGCGGTAGAGGCATCGTACCGATCAAGCGCGAAAACTTCTGCACCACCTCAGCAACAGTTGGCCCATAAATCAGGTAATAGTCAATGTCGCCATCATAAGCATGATATTGGCGATATGCACCGTACATCGCGTGACGTTCACGCCCTAAGTTGAAAACTGTTGTTGCGAGATTATCATAAAAGATACCATAGGCTATGTTGGTCTCAGGATTGAGCGTAATATAAAATGACCAGTGTTTATAAAGGGGATCACTAGTACGGGCATCATAACCAATTGCATCCATATTGCGCATTTCTAGACGCAGATTATTTTTATTGAGCATACCGGCTTTTTCACCGAAGCCATAATACAGCTCATCAGGGTGATGTTGCAGATGGTGATATACATCGCGCCCCGATGGATTATAACTATACGCGGCGACGGTTGCATCAGAAGCAAATAGGTGCTGCTCACGATCATACCAGCGTAACATCAACTCATTGAAAGTGATCGAGATCGTAAGTTCTTCTGTCTCGATCGTCAATTGATCCGTACCCTGCTCCACCTGCCAGGCTGGGCAAGGAAAATGCGTGATGTTAGCGCGTTTACGCCCCTCACGCGGGGTATCACCAGATGCATCCACCAACGACCAGGTACGATCTAAACGATACATGCCATCCGGGCGCATCTGTACGCGCACTAAATCATGATTGAGTACCGATATCTGTACCTGCTCGCCACGATCACCTACCAGATAAACTGTATGTGATCCGATACCGGATAACGTCACCTGCTCTAAACTATGCATCCGCATTGAAACACCTTTTACAGTAACCATTCGTCATATACTTAGCGTACTCTGATTAGCGGGAGGCTGCAATAGAAAGAGGGATGAGAGGTGCGTTGTAGATAGATTGTAAACACGCATCTATCATTTACCCTTTTTACATGATACCTACCACCCCCTATCGAGCTATTAACAATTAGCAACATAGTTCCTAACCTTTACTGCTCTACCCACACCCTACCGCATTAACCCCTCATGACTCATCCTGAGATACCCTGATTCATTTTGATTCAGAAAAGGTTATGACTCCGCTTGCTTGAATAGCCATTAATGTGGTATTTTTAATGCATGGTCATCGGTAAACCCCAACCGACCCATGAAGAACTATATTTAACAATCGTATACCGTCGAAGGAACGAGTAAGAAAGGATGGAAATGGTATTGGTCATCCTGGAACTGGCAGACGGAAGCGTAGATAAAAGATGCGAGGCAAGTTGGCAGTATTGGAAAAAATCGCCTGATTCATTAAAAAAGAAAAAGGCATCCAAACTGCACCCCGTTGAGCTTGGATAGCCTTTCCTTGAGGTTTGGTGTCCACCTAGCTCCGAACGTCGCTAAACAATTTCGTCTGCCAGCAGAACTACCAATACCCACTAACTTATGTATATTATACCCCATAACCCTATAAATGTACAAGTCAGTATCCCCAAAAATACTGACGAAATACAAACAATCTGTAATACAAATCAAATTCTAACGATTGGTTTGTCCGATTTACAGCATCAAGCCTATGCATTATACGATCTTGGCTTGAACATTATGCCTCAGCCCATCGCACAAAAAGGTGGGTATCCGTGGAAGCGTCTGCAATATACGCGCCTGCACCGTGATGATGATAATTACGGCGTGCGCAACCTATTCGCAGGGGAAGCCAACCTTGCGGTGATGTGTGGCGCGACCAGTGGTAATCTGTTCGTGATTGATTGCGAATCACAGACAAGCTTCACCTATCACCTCAGCCAGATGCGCAAACGCAAGATTCCGATCTGGGCGGTAGCAAGTAGCCGTGGTGGCCATATCTATCTCCGTGCCAAGAATGGCGAAGTACATAACGTTGAACCCGGCATCTTGCGCGACACTGAGATCAAAGGACAACATGGTTATGTGCTTGCCCCACCCTCCATTCATCCCAGTGGTGTGCCCTATCAATGGCTTTGTCAGGAAGGTGACAACATCCCAACAGTAAATGTCAAACAAATTAGTTGGCTACGCGATCGCCATGGGGAAGCGATCACACTAAGCTACGACCCACCACCAACAAGAAATCGTGGTAAATGGACTATTGGGCCAATCTCACCCGCATCCAACCTCAGCCAAACGACACGCGACTACCTCACAAACGGCACACGCCTACCAGAAGGCACACGCAACAATCGCCTGTTCAAAGCCGCCTGTGATCTCAATGGCAACCAGTACAACCACAGCGAAGCCGAAAGCATCCTCACTCCCATTGCCGCAATGAGTGGTCTACCGATGCCAGAGATACAAGCAACCATCCAGAGTGCATATAGCCGCCCACGCACACCTAGCCGCCCTCAGGAGCGTACTATCACAATCATGACATGGCGCTATGCCCTGCTATGGGGAATTAAGCACCAGTGGAACAGTCGTACTGCCAGCAGTGATCGGGCGCTGTTCCTAGCACTGGTAGAGCGAGCACGGGTCAGCAGCAATGAGAATGACGTGTTTCGGGCGAGTATACGCGAATTGAGCGAACTAGCAACACTAGGCACTACCACTGTACAAAATGGATTAAAACGACTGACAGAAGAAAAAATCATACAAAAATGTGGATATGACAAAATCAGCCAAGCAAGCCTATGGCGCTTCGATGATCGCATTATCAGCATAGCAAAGCAAATAGAATTGAATAGCGACACACTAAGCATTCCCCCCCACTGGTTAAGCTATAGTGAGTTTGTTTTCAATTCAGATTTAGTAGAATCTGAGGCGTTAGGTCATTCGGTTACTTTCATTTATGAGTTTATGCGTACCTTGTCTGAGTCGATGATGCCTTCTGAGATTGCAGACTCTATAGGTGTTTCTGTCAATCAGGTGAATTATGCTTTGCGTAAATTGCAGGATCATGATCTTGTTCGGCGTTTGGATGGGGGTTGGTATCCGGTTAAGCTCACTTTACCTGAGTTAGAGCAAGTGTTTGAATCTGCGCTGGGTAAAGGTGATGCTCGTGCTGAGCGTTATCGTGCTGAGCGTCAGGTCTTCGCAGGTATGATCTTATTCAATGCTCGTATTCGTCGTGAGGGTAAGCGTTATATGCGTGCTGTTTCTGAGCAGGTCACATATGCACGGCGAGAGCGTGATTTGTTGGATGATCCTTTGATACAACTTGCGGTTGAATTAGGAGGTGTTCCGCGTCCTGACTGAGTGTTTCTGGTTTTCAGCGTGTTTGTAGTTTATGTAGTGATCTTGGATCGGTGCAGATGATATTGTTATCCCTACGGGGCGCATAATTGATTAGTTTTTGACCCTTATACGCCCTATCTATGGAGTTAATCTTCTTTTTTGTAGGGTTGCCCGACTGCTTTAGGTGGTATAGCTCGTCCAACTAAGCCAGCAAGCACGATTAGTGTCACAATATACGGCACCATTTGTAGGAATTGTGGTGGTAGTGGCACATTGACGATCTGAAAACGGAAACCGAGTGCTTCTGAGAAACCAAACAGTAAGGATCCGCCGAATGATCCGGAGGGTGTCCACTTGCCGAAGATCATCGCAGCTAGTGAGATGAAGCCTTTGCCGTTAGTCATGCCATCGGTGAAGCGTCCTGTGGCTTCGAGTGAGAACCATGCACCGGCTAAACCGGCGATCATACCACCGATGAAGACGTTAATCCAGCGCACGCGGTTGACGTTGATGCCGAGTGTGTCGGCGGCGTGTGGGTTCTCACCGACAGCGATTGTTCGTAAGCCCCAGCGCGTGTGATATAGCACGACGTGTGTCAGGATAATTACGATGATCATCATATAGAAAATCGGCTGTGAGTTGAAGATCGGTCCCACAATCGGCAATTGTGCCAGAATAGGGATTTCGATGGTTGGTAAGCGTGTTAAACCGGCTTCGCTGGAAAGCAATACTTCAGCGCGGATGTAACTGGTACTGCCTAATGCTAATATATTAATCACGGTACCGCTCACGATCTGATCGGTGGCGAAGGTGATGGATAGCCACGCATGTAAGAGCGAAGCCAGTCCGCCGGATAAGACCGCCGCCAGCACGCCTAACACGAGATAAGTCAGGCGCATATCGGGGTTGGGATACCAGGCTTGCAATAGGAAAACGACGGTGAAGCCAATCGCCGCGCCGAAAAGCATCATACCTTCGATGGCGATATTGATCACACCAGATCGCTCACACCACAAACCAGCCATTGCGCCGATAGCAATTGGTGTGGCGGTGCGTAGGCTTTCTGTGAGCATAGTGGTGGCGTTAGTGCTTCCCCCTGCAGCCGATCCAACTAGTAAGGCGAGGAAGATTACCACTGCTGACAAGATGAACAGGATTGGCATGATGCGCTTGAGCTGTGGCAGATTCATCATACCTAGTACGCCCACAATCAAGAAGTACACGCCGGATGCCGTGATGAACGTCGCTGTGGGTACCTGCATATTAAGCGAACGCGGGCTATTGTCCGGGTTGCCGAAGCCATGTGGTGCAAAGTTGAGCGTGGTGGTGACAGTATCGCCAGCAATAGGCTCACCATCAATGATGATGTCATCAGGATTAAAGCCAGTGAGGCCTAGATAGAGACTCAACAGACCCATCAATATGAGGATAGCAGATAACAGTTGCACGCGGTTGATGCGTATATCTTTGAGCGTATCAGAGACGGTTTCGGTGATGGCATCGGATTCGCGCCCGATGAACCCCTGAAATACCAGCAAGATACTCGCCAGCAAACCAATCCAGAAACCATAACCGAGCATCTGCGCGTAAGCGGTGAGTTCGGTATCGATAGCCTGCAGAGGCACACTGATATAACCAAATATTGCCACGACACCGATGAATAACAGTGCATAACGGGCTGTACGCGTGATGGCTTGCACGAAAGCTCCTGCCATAGCGACCACTGCCGCAATCACCGCGAGGCTGAGCGTATTGACAACCGGAATGCGGTAACCGAGTTCCGGCGCTTGCCCTAATGCGACATTCAACGCGCTGATCGGCTCATATTGAATGGCATCTTCTGCCGAGCGCACCAGTTCACCCTCACTGATGAGCGGTGCGTTGAGCAGTGGCATAGTCAGGAAAGCCAGGCCCAGAACAATCGTTGCAATCAGTGCTATGGTGCTTGCTATACTTAAACGATTCATATGGGCTAACCTCCCCAACCAGTGGTGAATTGCATGTCTTCGTTATTAGATGTCCCTTGCACACGCCAGAGGAAGCGGATGATTTGATCCGCTGCAACAAACATGATAATCAGGGCTTGTAGAATACGGATTAAATCCAGTGAAACAATGGTGCGCACTTGCATCACGTTGGACGCATCGAGCAGACCGCCCCACAGCAAGCCCGCCCAGAGCATATGACGCGGGTTAGTACGTGCCAGCAACGCGACGGCGATGGCGTCGAAGCCATAGTTGGCGAATAAGAGCGGGAACATCACATGCGCGTTACCACTGATCTCAATTGCGCCGGCTAAGCCCGCCAAACCCCCACTGAGTGCCATCGCAATGACGACATTGAACGGCACGTTCATGCCGGCGTATTGTGCGGCTTTCTGGTTTAAGCCGACGGTGCGCAGTTCAAAGCCGGGCGTGGTGCGCTCCAGGAACCAATCAGTTAACCAGATGGCAACCAGCATCATCAAGAAGCCGATGTGTAAGTTACCCTGTACGGTGATCGCCTTGATGAAGAAGCTCATGACGACTGTCACCACACCGTACACGGCCGGACGGATCATATTTTGTGTGGTGAGTTTCTTACCGCTTGACCATGCGGCTAAACCAAAGACTACCACACCAAACACGATGAACCACAACCACGAGAGTTCATCGAAGGTGGGCAACATCGCGCTTGGCATGATGTCGGCGGTCTTGGGTGCGCTGGAGTTGGGATCGCCGAGCAGAACAGGCGCTTCTGCTTTGATCAAGAAGTCAACTAAAAATAGCGCCACGAAGTTCAGCATAATAGTCGTGATGACCTCATGTGCGCCTGTATAGGCTTTGAGAATGCCGGGGATGCCCCCCCAGATCATCCCGCCTAACACGCCGAAGATAATCACTAGCAGGATATGTAAGATCGGGTTTACGCCGGTCACGCTGACACCAATCCACACCGCCAGCGTACCACCGAGGAACAACTGCCCCTCTGCCCCGATGTTGAACAAACCGGCTTTGAAGCCTAGTGCCACCGCCAAACCAGCGATGATATAAGGGATCGACTTGACGATAGTGTTTTCTAGCTGGAAGGGCAGGAATAACAGGGCGTTGCCCCCAAATTTGAGGTAATAGATCGGGCGTCCTTGATCGTCACTTAGTTGCCCCCAGAGCGCGTTGTTGCTAGCAGGCACGATCAGGATATTTTCGCTGGGGCGGCGCAGGATAGTGTTCTCTTCGAGCACGTCTTGTAGCTCTGTTTCGAGCGCCTCATCGATGGTTGCGGCAGTGAGCAGACCGGCGCTGTACAGGTTGTTCATCAGGCGGAAGTTTGCGGCGATCGCTCTCCGATGGTTGATCAGATTAGCTGTTTCTAGTTGGGTATAGGCGGTGACAGCTGCCATACCGTTATCGGTGTTGAGGGCAGTCAACACGCTGATTAAGCCTTCATCGAAGGGATCGACATTCTCTGTGCTGATGATCCGTGCACCACGCAAGGCTTCTAGCTCAAAGCCGTACTCATCGAAGATAGCCAGATAAGCGAGCAATTCGCTCAGTTGTGCCGCATCCATCTCAGCGATGAGCGGTAGCAGATCGCTGGCTTCTTCAAGGGCTTCTTCACTGAGTTGATCTTCTCCGGCACCAAGCGCAATCAGCGCATCAAAAGCATCGGCACGATCACGTGCACTGCGTCCACGCAGGATTTCATCGGGTGCGCCGGCAAGTTCGGTGATGAACGCGCCATCCATGAATTGTGTCAGCGTGTCGAGTGTGTTGAGAATCTCAGCTTCGTCCATATCCCGTGCCATGCGGTTGATATTAGGCACGATATTTATGATTTCGCTGGCTTCGCCACTGCTCAACGTCGGGTAGGGTATCAACTCTTGCTGATAACCTTCAATCGTGGTCAAGCCGATGGTGTTGATGCGTTCGATAGCCAATTGTTGGCGGTCATAGGGGCCGATCTCAACGGCTTCGTTGAGTGCGCGCAAGTGACGAAAGTCGTCATAGTCTGCCACATCACTGACTGCCAGACCGCTCAAGCCTTCCACCAATGCCGAATAGGCTTGTCCCGATACAGCTAACCCGCGTGCGGGGTTATCCAAGCCAGCGGTAATCATAATCAGCGGAATGCCGAAGATAAACGCAGTAATCACAGCTAAGAACGGCACCAGACTGCTCGAAATGTTATTCCAGAGCTGTATAAAGGCCATCACGGGTGCGGGCAAGTTGAACGCTGATTGTTCGTTGTTCTTCTGAGGTTGTGTCTCGCTCATGAGTCGCTCCTATCAGGCTTATCGAGACTGCCTGCCATGCGTAAGCCGATAATATCGCGGTTTGCATCTTCAATGGGCAGAATATCGATTACTTCACCCGCGAACATCACCGCGATGCGGTCACTCAAGCTGAGGATTTCGTCTAACTCCGTTGAGACAAGGATCACGGCTGTGCCTTCATCGCGCATACGGATAATTTGCTGGTGGATGAATTCGATTGAGCCAACATCCAGACCGCGTGTGGGTTGTGCGGCGATCAGTAATTTCACAGGACGGCTGAACTCACGGGCGATGATCACCTTCTGTTGGTTGCCACCGGATAAACTGCCGATGTTGTTGTGAATCAGGGGCGGGCGCACGTCATACTCTTGCACAAGTGTTTCGGCATTGTTGGCGATGGCCTCATCGTTGACGATGATCCCCTGTGAATATGGAGATTGATGATAGGTGTTCAGTACCATGTTGTGCATCACCTGAAACGGTTTGACCATCCCCATACGCTGACGATCTTCCGGCACATGGGCGCTACCCAACATGGTGATTTGACGCGGGGTGGCTTTGGTGATGTCTTCTCCTAAAAGCATCACTGTACCACTGTCGATATTGCGTAAGCCGGTCAGTGCCTCGATTAGCTCGGTTTGCCCGTTGCCCTGTACGCCGGCAATCCCCAGAATCTCGCCCGCGTATACATCGAGTGAGACATCTCTGACAACCATCACCCCGCGCTCATCGACGACGTTCAGCTGATCAATTTCCATCACGCGCTCGGCTTGCTCGCCTCGGTCTTTCTCAATGCGCAAGACCACTTCACGCCCGACCATCAACGAAGCCAATGATTGCTCGGTGCTCTGCTTGGGATCGGCATGACCGGCGACTTTTCCGCGTCGGAGCACGGTAATATCGTCGCAGATCTCCAGCACCTCTTTCAGCTTATGGTTGATGAAGATGATGCTGACCCCATCGGCTAAGAGCGTACCTATAATACGGAAAAGCCCGTCGATCTCCTGCGGGGTGAGCACAGCAGTCGGTTCGTCGAGGATCAAAATATCTGCCTGACGATAGAGCGCCTTGATGATCTCCACCCGTTGCTGAATGCCCACCGGCAAATCTGCAACCAGCGCATCGGGATCAACGTTTAAGCCGTAGTTATTGGAAATATCGAGGATGCGTTCGCGGGCGGATTGACGATCAAGGAAGAGCCCTTTGACGCTCTCTGTTCCGAGCATCACGTTTTCGGTCACGGTGAGGATATCGACTAATTGAAAGTGCTGATGCACCATGCCAATTCCGCGGGCGATGGCATCTTTGGGGCTATCGATTTGTACCGATTGACCATTGATGAGAATCTCACCCTCGTCGGGCTGATATAACCCGTAGATCAAATTCATGAGGGTACTCTTGCCCGCGCCATTTTCGCCGAGCAGACCCAGCACCCGCCCTTTATATAGTTTTAGGTCAATGTGATCGTTTGCGAGAACACCGGGGAAACGTTTGGTAATCCCGCGCACCTCTAAGACCGGAATTTCATCATTCACAATGGACTCCATCGGATAAAGTAGTAGTTGTTTAGGGTGTAATTCGGCGAATTATAACGCATTCCAGACTATTCTTGCACCTTGGGTTGCAAGTGATCGCACGTCCCATTAAAAACGCCCCCACCCTAGCACAGCGTGTTAGAACTGACTAGCTGTGAGGGCGAACATGTCGTGCGCTCTAGGCTTGGACGGCTTGCACCAGATCTATGCGGTGCTTGTCGATGAATAGCTGGCGCGTGCGGGCGACTTCCTCGGCGATTCGGTCAGCATCCCAACCACATGTCTCGCCGAGGATTTCTGCGAGTTCCTGCATGGCAGGTTCTGTGCCATAGCCGAGAATCGCCAAGGCTGAACGCCGTTGTAAGAAATCATCGAGATGCTCAACCGCTTCGTTCTGCGCGATGAAGGTCACTTCACGGCGCGTATAATCGGGGGTATGCGTCAGGTCTTGATCGTTGCCGGCGCTGATGAATTGTGCCACCGCCCGCGCATAGGTGCCGTAACGCTCAAAGAGGCGTTCGAGCTGTGGCATCGGTAATTCGGTCTGTTGCTGGAGTTGCTCTAACCACAGCGCCTGCCCTGCTTCGTCGCGAGGATAGGCTAGTCCACCTCCAATCGCCAGATAGCGCGTGCTGACCTGTCGTTTGACCTTCAAGTCTTTGAGTGTGATATCGGTGGCCTGTTCGCTGAAGGCACGCCATGATGTCCACTTGCCGCCGATCAGCGAATGAATGGGATATTGGAAGCCGTTTGCGCCTCTGGCAATCGAGCGTACGCTGTGATCTCGACTGATGGTGCCGGTGGTACTATCTTCACTGGATGGTAGAGGGCGCACACCAGAGAAGGTATAGACAATGTGCGAGCGGTTGACAGTGATCGTCGGGAATACTTTCGGGATCATGCCGAGTATGTAATCGATCTCATCATCGGTGCAGACAGCTTCTTCAGGGTCATCAATGCGAATATCCGTCGTGCCGATCATCACCCGATTATGGAAGGGAAAGATCAACACAATGCGTCCGTCGTCATTCTCGAAGAAGAACTCATGCCCGCCACAGGCTTCGTGCAATTCAGGATGATCGAGCATCAGATGTGAGCCTTTGGTGCCCCCGATGAAAGTGGTCGGTTTGCCGATGGCGCGGTTGACGAAATCAATCCAGGGACCGGCGGCGTTGATAACCACCTTGGGCGTGATGGTATAGCTTGTGCCGGTCAGCTCATCGGTGAGCGTGACGTGATCGCTTGCACCGTCACTGGCGCGTAAGTAATTGAGTGCGAAGGCATTGTCGTTGACCGCTTCGGCATCGCGGATCAGATCAATCACGATGCGTTCAGGGTACGGCATCCAACCGTCATAATAAGTGGCG
The DNA here is from genome assembly GCA_051117475.1 of Anaerolineae bacterium. Classification (GTDB taxonomy): domain Bacteria; phylum Chloroflexota; class Anaerolineae; order Aggregatilineales; family Phototrophicaceae; genus JAUZRW01. The sequence continues at coordinate 177,301 of JBNPEE010000026.1, forward strand.
GTGCAGACGATCTCATCGTTGAGTTTAGGGTAATCGTTGAGTGACGCGGATTTCATCTTAAAATCATGATTAGGCGTGACATCATCATCACGGGTGTAAAAGTCATACATCATCAACCCGAGTTTGATGACCGTTGCGCCTCGCTCGGCGGGTTTGTCCATCACGCCAAGGAACTTGAGCGGTGCGTTGAGCATCCCACTGAACCAGCGAAACATCGGGATGGTGGTGGGCAGTGGTTTGGCGTAATGGGGCGCATTGCGGAACAGCCGGTTGCGTTCGCGCAGGGCTTCTTTGACTAGACGGAATTCGGCATTTTCCAGATAGCGAATGCCCCCGTGCAACATGTGTGAGCTAGCAGCACTGGCACCACTGCAATAATCGCCTTTTTCAGCTAAGACCACACGCACGCCTTGTAAGGCAAGATCACGAAATGTGCCTACCCCATTGATACCACCACCGATGACCAGTACATCCACATCTGAGTTTTGGGTTAAGCTCTCTAACTTTTGTTCACGATTCATCTTGTTCCCTGTCTGCAATTTATCCGTTTGTTAAAGTGTAACATACCTCATGACAGCACTCATGTTATCAATAGCCTGTGTTGACCCTGTTTTTCTTCATCGCTCGAACAGGCACAGCGTGCGTCCACTGAGTGCCGGCGGGCATTCATGCTGGCGCTCGCCATTGAGCATATCGTTGATTGTGAAGCGCTCTCGCCAGAAGATGTCCAGCGCGACAATGGACACGGTGGCAATGGCATCGCATGTGATCAGCTCATCGGCATCAGGGGCAAGGGCGAGGCGTACACATTGCCCCGGCGCGAGGCGCTGGAGGTCAGGGATACGCGCCCCGTCCCAGAAGCTGGCATCGCTCAGGGGTGGGACATCTGGCAGAGTTACACTGGCAAAGTCCATCCATTGTGCATCGCTATTATTGAAGATGATGAACTCGTTTGTGTCGTAGATTAAATATAGATACGGCGTGAGGTCTTGGGCAATAGGCGCGGGTGACAGCCACACCGAACAGCGTCCCGCATCGCGCTCACAGCGCCCGCGATGGATGCCGTTCTGATACACATCGAACTGTGGTTCGAGCCAGAATTGATCGGCACGGTTGAGTCGATTCAGTATGCCTCCGCCCTGAATCGAACCACATTCTGGCAAGGTGAAGCCGTTGCTCTCGTTGAATGTCCAGATTTGCACGCAGTTCAGCGCCCGCAGTTCGGTGCCCCACGCGCTGGCGCTCAAATTACCGATTTGCACGTTGCGTAAGCTCAAGATTTCGTCGGATAGGTTCACTAGCGTGAACAGGTCGTTGGGATCACGGTTAGCTAAGAAGTTTGTTTCGGCGAAGCTATCGCTATTATCCCAGATGAGTTCGACATTGGGCACGCGGGCGACCGTCACCTGCACGCGATTCTCTGCATCGGGCGTGCTGACTGCCTGCACGGTATCAGGTGTGAGACCTTCTGTGGCAGTTACTATGCGTATAAGTGGATTGAGCCGATAGCCTTCGGCGTTCAGTGTGGCTTCGGCCCGGGGCACTGTTTGCCCGATTACATCGGGGACGGTGGGCGGTGCGTCTTGTGCGTGGGTAATACTGAACATCAGCGCAAACAGGTAAATAATGATGATAATACGGTGCATGAATTATCCTAGATAAGCTGAAATGATCCGTTGATCTTCGCGCAGGGCTTGTGCCTGTCCTTCTTGCACAATCATACCCCGTTCAAGCACGTATGCGTAATCCGCAATTTGTAAGGCTTTGCGTGCGTTCTGTTCCACCAAGAGGATCGGAATATTCTGTGATTTGATCTCGGCGATTAACTCAAAAATTTCGTTGACCAGCAGAGGTGCTAAGCCCATGCTCGGCTCATCGAGCATCAGCAGGCGCGGACGCATCATCAGCGCTCGCCCTACAGCGAGCATCTGTTGTTCACCGCCACTGAGTGAACCGGCTTTCTGCTTGCGCCGTTCGGCAAGACGTGGGAAGCGCCGAAATATATCATCTAAGTCGGCATCAACTTTTTCGTGTCGAATGTGGGTGCCAATCATCAGGTTTTCCAGTACGGACATATTCGCGATGATCTGTCGTCCTTCCGGCACCTGTAACAGGTGCTTGCGCGTGATGCGGTGCGGGGGCATGGCGGTAATATCTTCGCCTTCGAAGATCACACGCCCCTGTGTGGGTTTGAGCAGACCGCTGAGTGTATTCAGGGTGGTGCTTTTGCCCGCGCCATTGGCGCCAATTAAGCTGACAACCTGCCCCGGCATGATCTTGAAACTAATACCCTTGAGCGCTTTAATCGCGCCATAGCGGGTATGTAAGTCAGTGACTTCGAGCAGGGGGCGTTGGGTGGTGGGGTCGTGTGCCATACGGATGCTCTCTCTTTATATCTAGGGCGATTAACTGACAGTTTCTGTGCCGAGATAGGCTTCGATGACGAGCGGATTCTGACGGATGGCATCGGGTGTGTCGTGCGCGATGATCCTGCCGAAGTTCAGCACGTAGACCACATCACACACCTGATGAATGAGCGACATATCATGTTCGATGACCAGCACGGTTACGCCTTCCTCGCGCAGGCGCAGGATTTCTTCACCGACACCACGGGTTTCGGTGGGGTTCATGCCGGCGGTGGGTTCATCGAGTAAGATCAGCTCGGGTTGGGTGGCGAGTGCGCGGGCGATCTCGAGACGGCGCTGATCACCATAAGGCAAGTTATTCGCCCTGACCTGTGCCACGGCTTGTAAGTTGAAACGCTCGAGCAAGGCTTGTGCCCGACGCTTGAGCGCGGATTCCTGCGCGAAGTGACGCGGTAACATGAACATCGATTCGAGCAGTGTGGCGTGACCCTGCCCGTGTTGCCCGATCAGCAGGTTCTCGTAAGCGGTCATCTCGCCAAAGAGCCGAATATTCTGATAAGTACGGGCGATCCCCAGGCGTGCGATGTGGTGCGGGGGTGCCTGATGGATGGCGTGCCCGTCAAAGTGGATCGTGCCTGATGTGGGGTGATCCAAGCCGGTGATATTGTTGATCGAGGTAGTTTTGCCCGCGCCGTTGGGGCCGATCAAGCCGACAATTTGCCCCGGCTCAACCAGCAAATCCACCTCACTGAGTGCCGCTAACCCGCCGAAATTACGCGAGACGGCTTGTAATGCCAGTAAGCTCATGGCGTGTCGCTCCTCTCCTCTATAGAGTCCTCGGCTTGTTGAGCGGGAGAACGCCATTCCAGCAGACTGCGCCATAATCCCTTGAAACCTTCTGGATCGACCAAGCCGTTGGGCAGGTAGACAATCGCCCCCAGCAAGACAATGCCGGTCAGCAACCCGCGATACTCTTGCACCTGACGCAAAACCTCTGGTAAACCCTTGAGCGTCATCCCGCCAATGATCGGCCCCGCGATGCTCTGCGTGCCACCGAGTACGGCATATGCCAGAATATCAACATTGCGACTGAAGCCGAACGCGCCCGGCTCGATGATGCGGTTGAGATGCCCCTCGAAGCCTCCTGCGGCGGCGGCGATCATCGCGCTCATCACAAAGACCACGTTCTTGATGTAGACCACATTGATCCCCATGTTGGCGGCGGCAGTTTCGTCTTGACGGATGGCTGCCATCGCCCGCCCGAAGCGCGAACGGTGCAAGCGAATGAGGAAGACGATCAAGAGCAGGATGAACAGGGCTAGCATCCATGTTTCGGCTAAAACTGGAATGCCTTTGACCCCGCGTGCGCCTTCGATCAGTTCAAAGCTGATGCGCGTGCGTGTGGTCAATTGGCGGATTTCGAGTATCTCGGAATTTTCCGAGAAGGTCATGATGGCATCCACCCACGCTTGATTGCCACTGGCGAGCATCCACTCGATGATCGATACTGCGATGTTATCGAAGTTCAGCAACATCACGCGCACCACCTCAGCGAAGCCTAGCGTGGCAATCGCCAGATAAATATCAGATAGCCTCAGCACGGGTAAGCCTATCGGGATGGCAATCACGCCGGCGACCAGCATCGCGACCAGCATCGCCGGAAATAAACTCCAGCCAGCTTGTTGCGTCAGCAAGACCGCCACGTATGCGCCAATCGCCATAAAGCCGGCATTCGCCAGCGCAAACATGCCCGTATACAATGTTAGATAGATGCTGATGGCGAGGATGGCGGCGATTAACATCCCCTGCAAGACTGGCTCGGTGATGTTAATCATGCGGGTGAGGTTCAAGAATGCGTCGTATAGTTCAGCCATTATGCTCACGCTCTCTTTTGCTCAGGTTGACCAAATAAGCCCTGCGGACGAATCAGCAACATCAGGAATAAGAGGAAGAAGACCACTGCATCGCGATAGCTACTGCCACCGAAGGCGACGCTGTAAGTCTGGATGAGGGCGACGACGAACCCGCCCACTAACGCCCCCTGAATACTGCCTAGCCCACCCAGAACAATCGCCGTTAAGCCCACCAGCGCGATGCTATCTCCGATGAAGGGCGTGACCGCCAGAAAGGCAATCCCGAATAACATGCCAGCAATCCCACCGAACGCGCCCGCGAGGAAGAAGGTCAGCACGTAAATGCGCGAGACATCCACCCCTAGTAAGCTGGCGATGCGTTCATTAAAGGCAACGGCACGCATCTGTTGACCGGTGGGGGTGCGTTGTACCAGATATTGCAGGACGATCATCAGCACCAGCGCAATCACCAGGATCAGCAGGCGAATGGGGATGATGCGTAGCTCACCGAAGATGAGCGGTTCCGTGCCGATGCCAAAGATCGCTACATCACGCGGGTAATAAGCTTCGGTGCGCCCGTACACGCCCTGAAAGGCAAATTGCGCCACGTTGACCAACACGAGCGCCGCGCCAATACTGCTGATGAGCTGTGCCAGTCGTCCGGCGTTGCGCTCGCGCAATGGGCGAAATGCTGTGAACTCCAGCGCGATGCTCAACACGCCACCGGCAACGCTTGCCAGCACCAGCGCCAGCAGAGGAGGGATTACCAGTGTTTCGGGCAGTTGGGGCAAGATTTGCGCGTAGATCGCCTGACCGATTAGCGTCAGGATGGTGATCCAGATCACGCGCACGATCAACGCCAGCAAACGCTGAACAGCTTCCGGCATGTATTGGCGGGCGCGGAGCATCAACGGTTGTAAGGCGCGATATTCCACCAGCATGCCGAGCGCGGTTAAGGGTATGGCGGCACTCAAGAAACTGATGAGGATCGGCGCTTTGGCGGGATCAAGCGCGAGCAAGCCCACAAATGCTCCCCACATGAAGATGGCGCTGTGTGCGAGGTTCAGCACACCTAAGATGCTGAAGACCAGTGCATAGCCCAATGCGAACAGCGCATAGATTGCGCCGAGTGAAATGGCATTGATATTTTGCTGTAAAAATAAGTCCATAGGGTATCAATTCACTCATAATAAAAGATGAGGGCATTATAACCCTCATCCCTGTTACTTTCCACATGACGCGCTATCGCTTAGCGCAGGTTATTCGTCGGATTCTTCCTCTGATTCGTCCATCTCCATCTCGCCCATGTCGTCCATCTCCGCGCCGAGTACCCCGAAGGCGCCATCGACGACAATCTGTACCACTGGATCATGGATCGGGTTTCGGTCTTCGGAGAAGCTGAAGGTGCCGAGTGGTGTTTCAAAGTCGGTGATCGTTGCCAGTGCATCGCGGATGGCATCGGGTTCGACAGAATCCGCACAACGGATAGCCTGTGCCATCAACCATGCACCACTATAAGCCTGTGCTGCGAACTGATCAGGATTGCCGTCGTAGGCATCCTGGAAGTTAGTGACGAACGCTTGACTGAGTGGGTTATCGGAGACACTGTTCCATGCCGCACCGACGATCACACCTTCGGCGGCTTCACCGGAGTTTTCGATGATCGCAGGGGAATTCAAGCCGTTACCACCGATGATGGGCCCTTCGTAGCCGAGATCACGCGCTTGCACGATGATCTGTACACCTTCTGCCGCCAAGGCCGAGACGATCAAGGCTTCTGGATTGGCGGCGAGTAGGTTGCTCAATTGTGCGTTGAAGTCCACATCGCCACGAGCGAAGGTTTCTTCGCCGAGAATCTCAATGCCGAGTTCGTCCAGTGCTTCGATGAACACTTCGTAACCACTGAGCGTGAAGTCGTCATCGTCACCGTAGAGCACACCGACTGCTTCGTAACCGAGGATTTCAGACGATTGTGCGATGGTGCCGGGGATCACAGAACTCTCTGGCAAGCTATTACGGAAGACGTAATCGCCCATTTCAGTGATGCCACTGGCGGTATTGCTGACACCCATCACCGGCACGCTGTTCTCTTGTGCGATGGGATCTGCGGCGAAGGCATGGGTGGAGAGTGTAGGGCCTAGAACAGCCGGCACGCCTGCTTCTTCGACGAGGCGTGTCATGGCGTTGATGGCATCATCCGCCGAGACCGCATCTTCATATTGTACGGCGAGTGTCACGCCCTCACCGAGGTAACCGGCTTCGTTAATTTCTTCCAAAGCAAGATCAACGCCCTGTTGTTGGACGCCACCATAAACGGAAATATCGCCACTCAAGCCAAAGATCGCGCCGATGGTCACCGTTTCGGGCAGGTTTTCAGGGGTCGGGCAAGTCTCGTAATCGCCCATCATCGCTTCATCCATCATTTCCTCATCATCTTGAGCAAATGACACCGTCGCTAGCAAGCCAACGAGACACAGAGTAAGTAATAAACGCCAGTGTTTCATGCAAAGCTCCTCATCACAAATAGTATTTTTAAAGGGTATATCGACAGAGTGTGTACCCTGTTACGTTAAGTTTAACAAATTGTAGCGCTTGTGCAATCAACCTGTGAGAAAGCGAGAACATTAAAGTATCAGGGTGTCACCGTCCTGTGGGATGCGCAGGCGTTCAGGGGGGATGCCGGCATCATTGGCAGCGGCGCGTAGCGTGGCGCGGTCAACAGTAGCATGATCGAGTGCTTCCATGTGGGTGGCAATCACGGTTGCATCGGGAGCAGTTTGACAGGTACGCAGGGTGTCAGCGGCATCCATCACAATGGGTGAACCGGCCTCAAACGCTGCGCCACAAGAATGGGTGACGATCACCCGAGGTTGATGGCGTTGGATACGTTCGGCAACTGCATCGACCCAGATGGTATCGCCTGTCCAGTAGAGTGTGGGTTCGTCGTCGGCTTGTAGCACGAAGCCCATCACGCGCCCCATACGCTCGCCCCATTTACCGCTTCCATGTTCACCCGCTGTGCGTGTGATGGTGATACCCTGCCATGAGTGCGCCTCTGTGAGCGGGGTCACTTGCGAGAAACCATGCTCGCGGATTTTGTCTTCGTCGCCCGGTTGGCAGAGGATCGGCAAATCTTTGGGCAAGTGCGCCTGGGCGACTGGGTCAAAATGATCGAAGTGCAGGTGCGAGATAATGACGAGATCAACATCGTGCAGAATATCCTCAATTGATAAAGGTAAATCTACCATCGGGTTTCGGGCGTTGCCGACGAGCGGATCACCGGCGTCTTTTGGCGCGAAGAAGGGGTCAATTAACAGCGTCTGATTGTGGTAGCTCAGGCGCAGAGTAGCGTTACGGATCAGTTGAAGTTGCATGGTGGATCTTGTCCTTTTAAGTCTCTCAATTAAGACGCGCTCAGTTCCACTCTAACTGACTGCGCGTTTGCCAATATTTTTTGGGGTGTTCTGCCATGCGCGAAAGTGCTGCCGCCGCTAGATGATCCCACTTCACATCCAGCGCTTTGACATTAGATTGCAAATGATCCACTGTTGCGGCACCACTCAGCACGATGTTGATCCAGTCTAAGGAAAGCACTGCCGCCAGCGCCAGCGCATCCACCGTCGTGTGGAGTCGGTTGGCTTCGACATTGAGTGAAGCGAGGTTGAGGATGAAATCAGGGTTGGTGTTCTTCTGTGTCAGGCGACCATTGGCGAGCGCCTCTTTGATAATGACCCCCATGCCGGCAATGTGTGCGGCGTATAGCGCATCCCCTGCGGATTGCTCCAGCACATTCCAGGTGGCCTGTACCGAATCGAACAGACGCACGCCATCGACACGGATATTGATCGCCTTGCTGATGACTGCCGCTTGATTTTCGCCACTGGCACTCAAGCCAATTTTGATACCGTCGCTTTTCATGCGGGCTAATTCCAGCAGGACATCTTTGTTTTGCAACACGCCGGATTCGAGCGTGGCGCTGTGAATCTGGTAAAGCCGAATATACTTGCCAAGTATTTCGTGGGTTTCTTGCCATTGACGTTTGAGGACAGGCAAGGAATGTTCTTTGATTTCGTGCGTGATGGCGTTGATCTGCCACCCTGCGGTGTAGGTGTAGCCCCATTTGCTACCGACGACCACCTCATCACAGGTGAGGTTCCGTTCCTGTAACCACGACGCGAGAAAGGCTTCCGCTTTGCCATATGAACGCGCCACATCAAAATAACGGATACCGGCATCATAGGCGGCATCCAGTACCTGATACGCATGTTCGCGCATGGCATGGACATCGTATTCTTGATTGAGGTCATGCGCGTGATCGAGATTGATATACGCGGGACGACCTAGCGCCGCCAGACCCAGTCCCATCACTGTTAGCTGTAATCCACTATCCCCGAAAGGCTTTTGTTTCATTGTATGTTGTCCTCTTGTCATTCATTTATTCATTCAATCGATCAATCTATATCCGCGCAGGTGTTATGTACGATCTCTGCTATAAAATGAACTCGGATCTTCATTATGTGTTATGAAATGAGTGTCGTATCCATCATGATTGCTGACTCAAGGATACCATGTGAGCGCGTTTGGGAGCAAAAACACACGATGGCTCAGGTTTTATCGCTAATGATGACCGGCTGACCGAGGCGTTTAAGTCCGTAATTGTTATCCGCGTCGAGCGCATCACGCAGGTCATGGTTGTAAAAGTGCAAATAAGCCAGATGGGCATTATAGATGGAGAGGATGCTATAAATACGCAGGGCGGGGATCATCGTGTTGGTTGTGGGATGTACCCATGCAGGACCTTCAACCGCCGCGATCAAATCGCCGACATCGGTATAGCCAAGATAATCGGGCGTTTGTGGTAAGTGTGTATGGACTTCGATCTCGCCTGCACCGAGCCGTTCGCGTTCGGCGGATAAGACGTGATCGGTGGTGCCGATGGTCTCAAAGACAAAATCCGTCACCTGATATACACCCTGTTTTTTATCCGGCGTGAGCGCGGCAACTTTCACTGTGGCCAGTGCACTGCTCTCTCGCGTGCGTCGTGCGCCTTGCTGAATGGCATGTTGTAGTGTCGCGCGTACCGAATCGCTCAAGGTAAAGATAATATTATCGATGATATCGAGATCATAAAAAATCGCGAGTGGGTGCGCTTCGTCAATCAGTCGTTCGAGCAGGTCAAGCCGACGGCGTTCGATTGTGGTCACATCCATAAAACAGTCCTCGATTGATAAGGTGTTGCTATTGTACCCTATCAGACGAGTTTTTGTCGGATACCCCATTTGCTTGATTCGGAATGGTGAAGCTGAAGACTGTCCCTGTTTGCGGATCGCTCTCTGCCCAGATACGCCCACCGTGTGCCTGTACGAAGCCCCGCGCAATCGCCAGGCCCAGACCTGTCCCACGTTCGTCATCGGTGTTTGCACGGGATTTTTCGCCCCGATAGAAGCTATCGAACAAGTTCGGTAAGGATTCCGGCGCGATGTGAACGCCCGTGTTGTGTATATCCACTCGCACCGAACGCGCATCACAATGGCGGGCGCTGATTGTCACCTGTTCGCCGACAGGGGTGTATTTGATGGCGTTATCGAGCAGGTTTTTGAGAACACGCTGGATTTTATCTGGCGCGACGTACACCAGATCTATTCCGTCATCAATGTGCCCGATGAGCCTGATCTGCTTTTTATCGGCTTTGGCGGTCAAACTACCGACGGTATCGCTGATGAGATCAGCAATGGGTGTCGGGTAGCGTTCCAGTTCCAGATAGCCCACGTCTAACTTTGCCATCTCAAACAGATCGGTAATCATGTGGCTGAGATGTTGAATCTCCTTGAGGGTCGTCTGAACGTAGCGCTGGCGTGTATCGTTATCAGTGACCACCCCATCGGCTAGGGCTTCGAGCATTACGCGCATGGAGGTTAGAGGTGTACGCAAATCGTGCGAGACCCACGCCACCAGATCACGGCGCGTTTGTTCGAGTTGTTGTTTTTGCGCCTCAATCGCTTGCAAATCTGCTGCCATCGAGTTGAAACTATCTGCTAAATAGGCAATTTCATCGTTACCGTGAACGTCAAGGCGCGTGCTGAAATCCCCCTGTGCCACTTTGCCGGCAGCATCGGCGAGTGCAAACAGACGTTGTGTCATCGCCCGTGAGACAAAGTAACCGAACGAGATCGCCGACATACCCGCGAAGAACATCGCAATTGACATGAACGAGATGTAGATCGAATTGGCGAATAGCACTTCTGAGATGATCCACAGATATAACAACACTACACTGACGATTACCACCACCATCAAGAGCATTAATAAGCGTAAGCTGGTCAAATATTGTAATGTACCAGACTTATATAAGATGAAAGAGATCACAGTCAATAAAATGCCGATGATCGTCATCAGGCTGATCAATGGCGGGGCGACATTGCCCTGTATCGGCAGGAAGACCGTCAGGCTAGCATAGATGCCCCCAATCAACGTGAGCAAACATAGCGCTAAGATCAAGAAAGGTTGTGTAGTGTGGCGAATTGATAAAAAGTGAGACATGGTATTTCTCGCAGGCAATCATCGAACGGTCAAATGAGCAGGTGCTGATGGAGTGCATCGAGCATAGTAGGGTCAATGCCGGCATGGTCGATCAGGTACTGCCTCACTGAGCCGTACCGTTTCTGTATATAGTCGAGCGTTTCTTGTATCAGTGCACCATCGGCAATCAATAGGTGATCGAAATCATGATCGGCGAAGCCGATCTGCCGGAACTGAGCGCGTGTCTGCTGTGTAGTACGCTTGAAGAAATCATAGTGCTGATTGCTGAGTGCATAATCGGCGACGATCATGGTATCGGGCACACCCAGTACAGCCAGCAAGAGCGCAATGCTGATGCCGGTACGATCTTTGCCCAGTGCACAATGAATCACCAGAGGCAGATTATCTGAATCTGCCAGTAAGCTGAAAATTCGGGCGAATACTTGTGGGTTCTCGTCAATCATCACGCGCATGTACAAATCACGCAGAAAGGTGTGCTCCAGAAAACCGGTCTGAAAGAGCAAACGCATCAGCACGATCCAACGATTGTCATCTGAGTGGGGCGGGATGCGATGCACAGTGATGACATCGGGCAACTGGTTGGGGTTGGTATTTTGTTCTTCCTGTGTGCGAACGTCACACACGGCGCGAATGCCCATCTCGTGCAATGTTGCTACATCAGTCGGTGTGACTTGATCGAACGCTGACGAACGATAGATGCGCTCATAGCGCACCGTCTGTCCATCAGCAGTAGGGTATCCTCCAATATCCCGAAAATTGGGCACGCTGGTAAGTGGGATCAGGCGTTGCTTGGTATGATCGGATCCGTTTTGTATGGTTTCAATTGGTGGATGGATCAAGCTCGATGCGCTCGGGGCAGGCTGACGCATACGTTGAACCTGACGTTTACGCCACCATATTCCTACAAATGTGGTCATGCTGAGGAACCCGACTAATTGAAACAGGTTTTTTATCATGATAAGTGTCAATGCTCGGGTGCATCGAACTTGTAGCCGATGCCCCAAACTGTTTGAATATAGGTCGGCTTGGCAGGATCGGGTTCGATCTTTTCGCGCAGGCGGCGTACATGCACGGTGACGGTACTCTCATCCCCGTAAAACTCATAGCCCCAGACATTATCCAATAATTGTGAGCGACTGAACACCTGTTTAGGATGCCGTGCCAGGAACCACAGCAGATCGAACTCTTTGGCTGTCAATGTGATCTCCTCATCATTGACGCACACAGTACGACTGCGCGGGTCAACTTCGAGACAATCGAATATGAGAGGCATTTCACTCTGATCACTAGCGCTGGTACTGCGTCGCAAGACAGCTTTTACACGGGCAACGAGTTCACGCGGGCTGAAGGGTTTGACGATGTAATCATCGCCGCCGGCTTCAAAGCCGGTGATGCGGTCAAATTCTTCACTGCGTGCGGTCAAGAAGATGATCGGGGTTTCGCTCTGTGGTGTGGTGGCGCGCTCTGCCTGGGCGCGTAACTTGCGCGTGATGGCTAGTCCATCAATTCCCGGCAACATGATATCTAACACGATCAAGTCGGGGCGCTCATGGGCGAGGATATCCAGTGCCAAGGGCCCGGTATCGGCTTCGATCACAGTGAAACCGTCGAGTTCTAAATACCGCCGAACAACTTCGCGGATAGTGCGCTCATCATCGACGACAAGTATCGTCTGTGCTTTGCTCATCGGGTTTACCTCCTCAGCCTATCAGGTTATCTTCATTATACTAGATGAGGCTAGCGGGGAATTATTACGCACGGGTGACAAGCATCAGGCTGGCTTGCTCAAATCTATACGCCAGATTCGGATGAAAAACCATACAATAGTCAGAGTAGATAGTTTAATTGAGGAGAGAAGGAACCCGATTATGCAACTTACTAAGATGGACAACGCACAAGTTCGGCAATTGGGCAAAGATATTTTGAAGCAGTACCGTGATGACTGTACATCGTTTGCTGATGCCGCGCAACGCATCACTGAACATTTATATCAGACTTTTCAATCTCCTGAGGGCGAACCCGAATTTGCGTTGATTCGTATCTTTCGTACGACGTCTTTCAGTCAGTTGCCTCCGGAATTGCGTGCTAGTGTACCTTCGGATACCGGACAATATCTGACGCTGATGGGCACGTATGGTTTAGAAGAAGAATGGCGAGATCGTAGTAAATCGAAAACTCGTCAGGCGATTCATATCAGTAATGATATGTCTCCGATGTTTCAGGGTGTGTTTCAGGAATTGGGTTTTGATTGGATTGGTGCACAGGAAATAGAATTCACCAGCGATACTGTCGCAAGTATGTCGATGGTGCGTTCTTTTCATGTGCCGGATGTGAGCGTCAGCAATTACATCACTGATCAAGAGGAGTTCGTGCAGGCCTATCACATCAAATCGGTTATGGCAGCCGGAACACGCTTCATCACCGGTGAGGGATTTGTGCTAATCGGTTTTACGCTCAAGCCGATTAACGATGCACAAATCGAACAACTCTCAGAAATGCTACCGCATCTTTCGACCTTGCTAGCGATCTTTGAGACCCGCGCCAAAATTTGGGACTAAGGTTGGGCGTTGAGTATCAGCGCATCGTCTGTTTCATCGGCTAATGAAACCCGCTCGCCTGTGAGCGGGTTGTACCATCCCACCAGCCAACGTGTGTCGATGTCCTCCGGGATGATGAGCGCGTGTTCGGTAACAATGATTTCCCCACTCAGCCAGCCAGTTGTAGCGCGTTCGCCGTTCGCCGGTACGCCGTCACTGATTGCACGCATCCCCCCGTCTTCGTCGAAAATTTGTACGAACAAGCGCAACTCCTGCGCGATCAGCTGTTCGGTTTGCCAGTAGAGCCTTAGACCCTCCTCGGTGCGATCATAGCCGAGCAGTTGAATGCCATTTTGCCAGCGTGTAGGGCGTTCAACCTGTGGTTGCGGGGGATCAAAATTGCGCTCAGGTACGGTGATTTGCATGGTCTGATTTAGCGCGATGCTACGATTGCCCACCCGCACAAATAGTTGATAGTTATCGGCAGGCAAATCAGGCGGGATGTATAAGCGGTGCTGACCGCGCCACACGTCACCCGCTTGCCAATCATCGATGGACAAGCCATTGACCAATACCGGTACAGTAATTTCTCCTGCAGATTGCCACAATAATTGCGGTTGTAATTCTCTCTGTGGATCATTAGCACGCCACACCCATGATAGCGTAAAAGGTTCCCCAACTTGTGCCTGATCCGGTAGGGCATCCACCTCTAGTAGATCGAAACCGCTCACCGTCAATTCAGGTAAAGGTAGGTGCTCCAGTGCGGGTGGGGCAGAGGGGCGCGTGATCGTTATATCCGTGATAAGCGCATCTTGCCCGATGGGGTTGCCCTGTGTGTTGAGCACATCAAGCCGTTCCCCACTTGCCGAATCAAACACGCCGATTTGTAGGTGGTGGTTTGTTGGTGGCGTGTGTTCCGGGATGCTCAGCGTGAGCTTATCGGTCAGATAGTAATCCGTTAACCAGTTACGTGTTGCTAATCTGCCCGGATAAAATTGGGTGGTTTCGCTGATGATAACATCACGGGCATCAACGATCTGTGCCAGCACCGAATAATCGGCATCGAGCGGGGCATCCTGCAAGCGCCAGTATAGCGTCAGCGTATAATCCCCGCCGGATTGTGCGGTAGTGGGGGCATCCGCGCCGATCAGGCGCAGGGCATCGCCAAAGTTGACTGCTAATGGATGCGCAAGCCCCTGTAATGCGCCATCGACTAAACGCACCGTTCGCAGAGGGGTATTGGTACGATCAATCCAGATCGTTTTGAGGGCAAAACTCGCACAGCCTACGATAACAATCACTAGCAGTGGCAACCACTCAGCGCGTCGATCCCCTGCCAAAGCTGACGCTGGGCGTTGTGAGTGTAAACGCCACGCGAACGCCAGCACCAGCACCAGCGCACTGATGCTCAATAAGTTGGCGACGCGCTGGGTGGTAGTCTGACCATACCACACCGTCACCTGATGTGTTCCGGCAGGTAGCTCCAACCCTAGCACGCCGGCTTCACCGGTGGCAAACACCTCGACGCGCTCACCATTGACCTGTGCCCGCCAGCCGGGCACGTACAACCAATCGATGATCAATATACTCGTTTGTGTGACGATCACTTCCGCATTCAGGCGCGTGCCCTGTTCATCAATGCGTGTGATCTGATACGCCTCATCCGGACGAATGCGGGTTACATCGCGAGTGTAGTAGGTGGGATTGAGCGCTTCGAGTTCAGTTTGTACGGGCAGGTATTCTCCATACGATGAGAGTACCGGTTGTTGTGATTGCACCTCATAGTCTTGCGCGTCGCGCAAGTTGCCAGCGGCGAGGTCAATCTGTGGGCGATAGAGCCAGGGTATACTATAAGCTATGATAAGTGTTATATATAATGCTAGCATAGTGTGACGGAATCGGCGATTTGCTAGCAGGCGAAGCGCATAACTACCACCGATTCCTGCTAGTAACGCCAGCACTAGCGAACCGATGCTCATCGGTCTCCATGCAAATTGTGAATATTGTAACAAACGCACGGACTGCCATAAACTCTCCGAGAGGCGCAATTGCGATATGATCACGATTGCCAGTGTCCCGAACAACAATAGATGCAAGCCAAGAATCGGGCGCGGTTGATCGGCAGGTGGTCTGGGTTGTGGCAAGAAGAAGCCCACCAGCGCCGGTACGAGCAACACCCAGCTAAAGCTGATCGGTACGTTGGCTTGTAACTGGCTTGGGTCAGCTGTGCGTGGTAATGCAAAGACATCAGCGAGCGTCCGCAGCGTCAAGGTCACATCGACGAAGGGTAAGTTATCCAGCACACCGTTGATCTTGACAAAATTGGTTTCAGTCAACGCGGGCAACCAGAAGAAAGCAGTCATCAGTACGGCGAACACACCTGCACTGCTGAGATGCCAGAATACCCGTTGGCGATCATGGGCACTGAACAGCAACAGACCACAATAGGCTACCAGCAACAGTGAACCGTAGAGCGTCATCACATTATGGGCGATGATGAAAAGCGCATAGGTGAACACTGCTAGCAGATAATCGCGACGCGCTCCGGTGCGTGCCAGACGGGTGAAGCCCCATAGCGCGAAAGGCAACAAAGCCATGCCAGCAAACTCATTGCTTGACCCCCGCGTGACGGTATCAAAGAGTGTGTAGGGGGCGTACAAATAGCCGGCTGTGGCGATCCATGCGCCGCTGGTATCCACCCATTGACGTGCCCATAGATACATCCCCAGACCGGCAAGCAACACATAGAAGATGATGGTCAGTTCCCACGCCCGCACCCAATCGGCACCGAGCGCGTGCGCGATGACGGTCGGGTAATAGCTGGTTGGTGGGAAGTAGTTAAAGAGCGATGCGCCATAGCCATATGCCAGCGCACTCGCATAGCGGGGATAGAGCGTGCCATCGGTGCGAATGGCATCATCGAGTACGATCGCGCGATATAAATGCAGGTTGCCGTCATCGGTCAGGATCATGCCATCTGCTAAAAATGGGCTGATGCTCACCAATGCCAGCACAGCAATCGCTAGTATCACTGCGATTGTTCTTAGTTGTGTTCTCATTCTCCCGCTTTCTTTCTGTCGCTCGCTATGGTTGCGCTCGGACATTCTATCATAGCTTATGTGAGGTGTGACCTGTTCTTTTTTAACTTATCGCGAGTAATTGATGAGCTGATCACACACTCCCCCGCACCCCTTCTCAGGCAAAAGTTGTCCTCGCAATTTCGAAGAATAATCGGCGTATCATGAATGCGGATCAACCCCATGAAAATAGGGACAGGTGAAGCGACTTTCACCTATTCTGAAACTGTTTTGTCTCATCGATGAACGCGGTTTGTGATGCGTGAAAACGGCTACATGATTCCCAATTGACAATGACGTGCCCCCACAAATTGGATGAATTTTAGCCACTCGAAAATCAGAATTGCTCACAACAATTTTGTGTTCGAGCACAGGCTATGAACGCACATTCCGCAGCCTAAAGTTGGAGATTGTATAATTTCTGGACATGGACACTGAAGAGGTTGATAATCTGCCATCGTATCTCGGTCATATTGAGCAACAATCGTCGTCGGAATCCCGTTTCCTCAATGATGAGAACATCAATGCCCTCCATCATTTGAAAAACGCGCCGAATGGTCGGTGCTGAGTTGGGTTTGCCAGTCTGATCAGGCAGTGTTTCATCACGCTCAGCGAGTTGAGTTCGCACTTGATGTTCAGCCAGTGCATAAATGAGCAAACTCAAGCCCATAACCATCAGCAAAGCCATGATGCGAGCAGGCTTCTTGAGGAAGAGACTATCGGCAAAGAACATGGGATC